>JBDTUQ010000085.1:0-3238 GCA_040007615.1 Novosphingobium sp. | reverse complement strand
TCGACCATGACCGAGTGGTCGATCACCAGATTGACCGGCACCAGCGGGTTGATCTTGGTGGTATCGCCGCCCAGCTTGGCAATGGCATCGCGCATAGCGGCCAGATCGACGACGCAGGGAACGCCGGTGAAATCCTGCAACAGCACGCGGGCCGGGCGGTACTGAATCTCGTTCTGCGATTCGCTGGGGTTTTTCTGCCAGTCAGCAAGGGCCTGAATGTCAGCCGTAGAAACGGTGAAGCCGCCGTCTTCGAAACGGAGCAGGTTTTCCAGCAGGACTTTCATCGAAAACGGCAGGCGGCTGATGTCGCCCAGCTTTTCGGCAGCCTTGCGCAGCGAGTAATAGCTATATTCTTTTGCGCCAACCTTCAGCGTGCTGCGGGTTCCAAGGGTATCCTGTCCAACCTGGGTCATGCCGTGAAAGCTCCTGATGCTGGCGCCTGCCACCCGCCCCCTTCGCGGATGCAGCACAGCGCTATGTCGGCGCTGCCGATGGGCGGGAACGGCCTTTTCGTCAAGTAGTCTACACCACTACGGGCACTTTTGGCCCGCGCGTTCCGATCCAGCAGCCCAGCACGATCAGCGCGACGCCGATCAGCGTCGGCCCGGTCAGCGCCTCGTTAAACCACCACCAGCCCATCAGCGCCGCCCAGACAAAGGCAGTGTATTCGATCGGCAGCAGCACTTGCGCCTCGGCCCGGGCATAGCCCCAGCTGAGCAGAACCAGCGCCCCGGTGGCCAGCGCGGCGGCTCCGCCGATGTCGGCCAGTTGCGAGGGTGCCGGTGCCTGCCACAGCAGCGGCAGGGCAGGCAGCAAGGCCAGCCCCACGAACAGGTTCTGGAATGTCACCACCTCCAGCGGCGAAGCAAGCTGCGCCTGTTTGCGCTGCAGCACCAGATTCCACGCATAGAACAGCGCAGAAATCAGAACTGCGATCACTCCCGCAATCGACTGGCCCTGATGTATGCCGCCGCCGGTCGCGAACAGATGCTCGCCCACGATGACCAGCACGCCGCCAAAGCCCAGCACCGATCCGGCAATCGATTCGCGCCTGATCTTCTCGCCCAATTGCACCGCAGCGAGGTAAAGCGCGATCAGCGGGGCGATAAAGCCCAGCGCCATCGCCTGCGCCAACGGCGTACGCACCAGTCCATAGAAAAACGTCACCGCCATCGCTGTCGCCACCAGCCCGCGCAAGGCGTGGAGCCGCAGCAGCGCCGGTTTGGGCCAGTGCCCGCCCCGGATCAGCCAGACCGCCATACACACCGTCCCTGCCAGCACACTGCGCAGCAGCAGCGTGGTATAAACGCCGCCCATCAGCGAAGCGCGCTTCATGAAGGCATCCATGATCGCGAACAGCGCGATACCGGCAACCGCCGACACGAGCGGCATGACGTGATGATGGCGGGACATTTCTCCGTCCATACCGACGTGCGCCGCTGCCGTCACGGGCTGCCTAATTATTTGCGGATATTCAGCTTTCTGTAAGCCGCAAAAGTTGATGCAGTGCGGCGAAACGGGCACTATGACAGTTCAGGCGCGGGCATTGCGCCATTGCTGTCAGACATACAGGCGGAAACACTACCATGACACTGGAAAGCCGGCGAATTTTTGGCGCGGCATCGCTGACGGCGATGGGCATTGCGCTGGCCAGCCTATGCCTGCTCTCTGCGCCTGCTCTGGCTGCACCCGCCGTGGCCGCCCGCACCGCCCAGCCGGTGATCACCCCCGCGCCCGTGGGGACGACCGCTGAACCTGCTCCGTCAGCAAAGCCTTCGCCCGGGCCGGTCGATAGCTGGTCTGTGCCTTCGTCCGCGCCAACCGCCACACCTGCGGTTAGCACGCCCGCCGTTCCCGCAGTACCGACCGTGGTGCAGGAAACGGTCATGCCGTGGTCGCTCGCCGATGCGCGGGCCTTGCTGGCGTTTATCAAAGGAATCGGCGCGGAAGGTCTGATGCCAGCGGACTACCGGCCCGATACGCTCGCAGCCGCGATTGCCGCTGGTGAAGGCCCCGCGCTGGATGAGGCCGCCAGCAAAAGCTTCTCGTGGCTGGCCGAAGACTTGCGCGATGGCCGCACGCCGATGGCCGCGCGCGTTCAGTGGTTTGCGGTCGATAAGGACCAGGACGTCAATCCCACCGATGCACTGATGACCCGGGCGCTGGCCAGCCACGACATTGCCGGCACGCTGACCGCGCTGGACCCGACTTATCCTGACTATGCAGTGCTGAAGGATGCGCTCGCCTCTACCCCGGTGGCGGCGGTGAAAACCCGCTCGACGATCCGCGCCAACATGGATCGCTGGCGCTGGTTCACCCGTGACATGGGCGAATTCTATCTGATGACCAACGTGCCCGAATTCCAGCTGCGGCTTGTGCGGCGCGACAAGATCGTGCGCACCTATCGCACCATCGTCGGCAAGCCGGGCAAGACCGCGACGCCGCAACTGGCCGAAACGGTGCAGGGCGTGATTTTCAACCCGACGTGGACTGTGCCGCAGTCCATCGTCAAGGGCGAAGGGCTGGGCGCGCGACTGATCGGCAACGTGGCCGAAGCCAAGCGTGAGGGCTATGCCGTGACCAAGGCCGCCGATGGCACGATTACCGTCGTCCAGCAGCCGGGGGCGAAGAACTCGCTGGGGCTGGTCAAGCTCGACATGCCCAATCCGCACGCGATCTTCCTGCACGACACGCCGTCGCGCCAACTTTTCAACGCCCCGTTCCGCGCGCTCAGCCACGGCTGCGTGCGTACCGAACGGGCCAAAGAACTGGCGATCACGCTGGCGATCATCGGCGCGGATAAAACGCCTGAAGAGACCGTGGCGATCAGCGATTCGGGTATCTATACCAAGGTGCCAATGGCGCGGACGATGCCGGTTTACATCGGCTATTTCACGATGGCCAAGGACATCACCGGATCGGTCGCCACCTTCGCCGACATCTACCAGCGCGACGCCCCGGTGCTGGCCAGCTTCAACGCCCCCCGCCAGTTGAAAACGACACAGCGGACGAGCGCGGAGAAGGTTGTGGCGATCGAGGCACCGGGGGCCTGATCGGGGCGAGGCAGCATTAATCTCTTACCTAATCCCCAAGACCACCAAACCCGCTCATCCTGAGCTTGTCGAAGGACGCGCGCTGAGGCGTAGGTTTTGGCGCACAATCGCGAGAAGGATTTAGGGTATCGTGCCATTAATCCGAATCCAATCCTCCCCGGCACGGGGAGGTGGCAGACGCGAAG
>JBDTUQ010000084.1:0-3582 GCA_040007615.1 Novosphingobium sp. | reverse complement strand
CCGGCCAAAGGGGCCGGAAGTTTATCCAGAGCGAAGTCGATGGGCCGGGATGACGGGAATTTAACAATGCGAACTTTAAATTCAGGATACTAGCATCCAGCCCGCCATCGAATCCTTCCTGACGATGCTGGCCGCAGAACGCGGCGCGGCGGCCAACACGCTGGCCGCCTATCGCCGCGATCTGGAAGGCGCGGGCCAGCTTCTGGGCGATCTGGCTGGTGCCGATGCGGCGGCGCTGGGCAGGCTGGGGGCGGAGTGGTCAGACCTTGCGCCGTCCAGCTTGGCGCGCAAATGCTCGGCGCTGCGCCAGTTCTATGGCTTCCTGATGGACGAGGGCTTGCGTGCCGACGATCCATCCCCCGGCCTGCCGCGCCCGCGTGCGCGCCGTCCGCTGCCCCGTTTACTCGACCATGCCGAGGTCGACCGGCTGTTCGTGCAGGCCGAGGAAGAGGCGCGTGGTGACCGCCCGGACGCGCTGCGCATGTTGGCGCTGCTGGAATTGCTCTATGGGTCGGGGCTGCGGGCAAGCGAACTGGTTTCGTTGCCGCTGGCCGCCGTACCGCGCGATCTGCCTTTTCTTCACGTTACCGGCAAGGGCGGCCAGCAGCGCATGGTGCCCGTCAGTACGCGCGCGCGCCACGCCTTGTCGCGCTGGCTGGCTGTTCGGCCAGAGGGGGGGCGGACAGAGGGGAGCCGGCACTTGTTTCCATCGCGCGGAGCGGCCGGGTACCTGACGCGGGTGCGGCTGTTCCAGTGCCTGCGCGAACTGGCCGCGCGGGCAGACATGGCACCCGAAAAGGTCAGCCCCCACGTGCTGCGCCACGCCTTTGCCACGCACTTGCTGGAAGGCGGCGCAGACTTGCGCGTGTTGCAGACGCTGCTTGGCCATGCGGACATTTCCACCACGCAGATCTATACTCATGTCGATGCGGCGAGACTGGTGGCGCTGGTCAATGCGCGGCATCCGCTGGCCCGAACTGGCGCGGCGAGCGTACTTGCTGCCAAGCCAGAGCTTGCAGGGGCCAAGGCAGAGCTTGCAGGGGATGGCGCGGGCGATTAGAGCCGCCGCGATGGTATCCTTTCTTGAATTCGAAAAACCGATCGCGGCGCTGGAATCGCGCATTGCCGATCTGCGCGCCACTGCGGCGGCGAGCGGCGACATTGATATTTCGGCCGACATCGCTCGGCTGGAAAAGAAAAGCGCGACCTTGCTGGCCAGTACATACGGCGCGTTGACGCCGTGGCAGAAGACGCAAGTGGCCCGCCATCCGCAGCGGCCGCACTTCGTCGATTACGTCGCAATGGCCTTTACCGATTTCATGCCGCTGGGCGGGGACCGCTGTTTTGGCGAGGATCAGGCGATCATCGGCGGCTTTGCCCGGTTGGGTGATCGGCGTGTCATGCTGATCGGCCACGAAAAAGGCAACGACACACAAAGCCGCGTCCGCCACAACTTTGGCATGGGCAAGCCTGAAGGCTATCGCAAGGCGATCCGGCTGATGGAACTGGCCGGGCGGTTTGGCCTGCCGGTGGTGACGCTGGTCGATACTTCAGGCGCATTTCCGGGTGTAGAGGCCGAAGAGCGCGGCCAAGCTGAGGCGATTGCCCGCTCGACCGAGGCTTGCCTTGCCCTGCCGGTGCCGATGGTTGCCGCTGTGGTGGGTGAGGGCGGCTCGGGCGGCGCGGTGGCTCTGGCCAGCGCCGAGAAGGTTTTGATGCTGGAACACGCGGTCTATTCGGTGATCTCGCCTGAAGGCGCGTCGTCGATCCTGTGGCGCACACCGGAAAAGGCCCCTGATGCGGCGGAGGCGATGAAAGTCACTGCGCAAGACCTGCTCCGCCTGAAAGTGATCGACCGCATCGTACCTGAACCCGTCGGCGGCGCGCACCGCGATCCTGCGGCTACTGTAGCCGCGCTGGCCAAGGCGATTGGTGAGGAACTGGACGCCGCATCGCGGATCGCGTCCGACAAACGGATCGAACTGCGAGAAGAACGCTTTCTGCGCATCGGGCGATAAGGCCGGGGGCTATCCGGTCCGGCCTGCATACGCAAAGGGGCGACAGGTTGCCCTGCCGCCCCTCTAATTCTAGTAGCAATCGTCGCTATTAAGCGGCGTTGGCGTTACTGAGGCCAGACGAAGTCTTCGAGAAGGTATCGTTCAGCGTGCTGCCCAGGCCGCCAACGGTGGTCATGATGGCAACTGCGATCAGCGCTGCGATCAGGCCGTATTCGATGGCGGTGGCGCCAGCTTCGTCATTCATCAGCTTCTTTAAAAAAGTCATGTTCGTGTCCCTTGCCCCTGTCGCCCATGCCAACAGTTCCCGCCGATCATGAAAGCTTGTGATCAAATTGATCGGTCTAAGCTATGTGATCAGTGAAATGGGGGATAGCGACCTAGGGTTAATACCTAGCTAACAAGACGGACATTTTTATCATCATACGCCGGACAATAGAAAAGGGGCGGCAGGTTGCCCTGCCGCCCCTCTAATTCTAGCAGCAATCGTCGCTATTAAGCGGCGTTTGCCGAGCTGATGCCCGAAGAAGTCTTCGAGAAAGTCTGGTTCAGCGTGCTGCCCAGGCCGCCAACGGTGGTCATGATCGCAACGGCGATCAGAGCAGCGATAAGGCCATATTCGATTGCAGTCGCGCCATCTTCGTTACGGACGAGCTTTTTGAAAAAAGTCATGAAATATCTCCTGTTGCAGTCTAGGGTTACCCAAAACTCTGTCCGTCCCACCGGAAGAGTGATTTGACGAATAGGTGAAACACCTTTCGAATTCGTTAAGCGGCCGTATTGTTACTCAGAGTGGTCTGAATTTTTGTGTACATGTTCCCAGTGGCGGTCGAAAATCCGTTGAGTCCGACTAAGATCGTCATGGCCAGAAGGCCGACGAGCATTCCGTACTCCACAGCGGTTGCTGCGGTAGCGTCACTCAACAGTCTTGAAAGAAACGGTTTCTTATTCATGGTGACGCGCCAATCGGTTCCTCGAACTTCCATTCTCGTCGGTTCCGGTTAAGAAATCGTTAGGACAGCAGGTAAAGGTGACAGACATTTCGACAGTCATTCCGGTCGTCGCGGCGGCCTTGATCGACGAACAGGGCCGCGTCTGCAGGCAGCAGCGCCGCCTGACCGCCATGCACGGCGGGCTATGGGAATTTCCCGGCGGCAAGGTGGAGCAACTGGAAAGCCCGGAATCGGCGCTTTTTCGCGAGATTGAGGAGGAGCTGGGCGTGCGGCTCGATTCGCGCGCGCTTGTCTGCACTGCCTTTGCCAGCGATCCGGCGCTGCCGCCCATGCCCCGCGCGCCGCATGTAATACTTCTTTACACCTGCCGCCGCTGGCAAGGCGAAGTGCGCTGCCTTGATGGCGAACAGATCGCCTGGGTGTGGCCAGCTGAACTTGCAAACCTGGCCATGCCGCCGCTCGATTATCCGCTGGCCCGTCGGCTGGTCGAACTTCTGGGTGCAGGTGCAATTTAGGGCATTGCCAAGCCGGGTTCACCTGCCTATGTGCGCCTCTCCAACGCGCCCGTAGCTCAGCTGGATAGAGCATCAGACTACGAATCTGAGGGTCGGACG
>JBDTUQ010000083.1:0-4993 GCA_040007615.1 Novosphingobium sp. | reverse complement strand
CGGCGTTTCCAAGGGCAAGGTCGTTGGCTGCATCTTGGGCGGGGCGCATAGCCTTGATGCGGTGCGGTCAAGCTGCAAGGCTTCGGCCAGCTGCGGATCGTGCACCGGTCTGGTCGAGAGCCTGCTGGCGGTAACGCTGGGCGACGAATTCGACGGCGCGCGCGCGGTGCCAACGGTGTGCAAATGCACCAGCTTTGGCCACGACGATGTTCGCCGCCTGATCGTGGAAAAGCAGCTTAAAGCCATTCCGCAAGTCATGCAGGAACTGCACTGGACAACGCCAGACGGCTGCGCTTCGTGCCGCCCCGCGCTCAATTATTACCTCGTCTGTGCATGGCCGGGCGAATATATCGACGATCAGCAAAGCCGCTTCGTCAACGAACGGATGCACGCCAATATCCAGAAGGACGGCACTTATTCGGTCGTTCCGCGCATGTGGGGCGGGCTTACCAACCCCAGGGAACTGCGGGCGATTGCCGATGTGGTGGAGAAATTCAACGCGCCGATGGTCAAGGTCACCGGCGGGCAGCGGCTCGATATTTTCGGTATCAAGAAGGAAGACCTGCCCGCCGTCTGGGCCGATCTCAACGCCGCCGGGATGGTTTCCGGCCACGCTTATGGCAAGTCGCTGCGCACGGTAAAAACCTGCGTCGGCAGCGAATGGTGCCGCTTTGGCACGCAGGATTCGACCGGGC
The DNA here is from genome assembly GCA_040007615.1 of Novosphingobium sp. GTDB lineage: Bacteria > Pseudomonadota > Alphaproteobacteria > Sphingomonadales > Sphingomonadaceae > Novosphingobium. Next base: position 4,298 of record JBDTUQ010000083.1, on the reverse strand, counting down.
TGGGCGTCAAGCTTGAGCATATGACCTGGGGCAGCTGGATGCCGCACAAGTTCAAGATCGCCGTCAGCGGCTGCCCGCGCAATTGCGCCGAAGCGACGATCAAGGACTTCGGCGTGATCTGCGTCGATTCTGGCTATGAACTGCACGTCGGCGGCAATGGCGGGATCAAGGTCCGCGTCACCGACCTTCTGGGCAAAGCGGCGACCGAGGAAGAGGCGATGGACATCTGCGCGGCGTTCATTCAGCTCTACCGCGAACAGGCGCACTATCTGGAACGCACCGCACCGTGGATCGAACGGGTGGGACTGGAGCATGTCAAGGCGGGCTTGTTTGACGATCCCGAAGCCATCCGCCGGCTGGGCGCGCGGTTCCGCTATTCGCAAAGCTTCATGCAGGATGATCCCTGGGCGAAACGCGCCGCTGGCGACGAGTCCGAACTGCACCAGCACCTTGCCGAAGTGCGTCCCCTGGAGTTTGTATCATGATTCGCCAAGAAAGCGTGGGAAGTTGGCTGGATATTGGCCCGGTGGACCAGATTTCCCCCGGCAACGCGCGCACCCTGCCGGTTCGCGGCGGTGAAGAAATCGCGGTATTTCACACGCTCGACAACCAGTTCTACGCGCTGGTCAACAAGTGCCCGCACAAGCAAGGCCCGCTGAGCCAGGGCATCGTCCACGGCAATGTCGTGACTTGCCCTCTGCATAGCTGGAACATTTCGCTGAAAACCGGCGAGGCGCTGGGTGAGGACAAGGGCTGCGTGCCAACGGTGCCGCTGCGGGTGGATGCGGGGCGGATTTACCTGTTGCGCGAGGCGGTTGTGCGGAAAAGCGCGGCGTGAAGATTGCATCACGTCTTCACCTCCTCCTCTTCAGAGGAGGGGGTCGGGGGGTGGTGGCCCCATGCACAAGCTGCGTGCGGACCGCACCACCCCCAACCCCTCCTCTGAAGAGGAGGGGGGTATGAGCCAGATAAAGACCACTTGCGCCTATTGCGGCGTTGGCTGCGGGATCAGCGCCACGGTCACGGGCGAGCGATCCGTCACCATCACGGGCGACGATGATCACCCGGCAAACTTCGGCAAGCTGTGTTCAAAAGGCACACATCTGGGCGAAACCGTCAGTCTGGAAGGCCGATTGCTCCAGCCGATGATCGGCGAGCGGGCAGCCGAGTGGGACGAGGCGCTGGAACTTGTCGCTGGCCGGATACGTGAAACCATCGCTGAGCATGGACCAGACAGCGTTGCGTTCTATGTCTCGGGCCAGTTGCTGACCGAGGATTATTACGTCGCCAACAAGCTGATGAAAGGCTTCGTCGGCAGCGGCAATATCGACACCAACAGCCGCCTGTGCATGGCCAGCGCCGTCGCCGCGCATAACCGGGCGTTTGGCGAAGACGTGGTGCCGTGCACTTATGACGATCTGGACGAGGCGGATCTGATCCTGCTCGTCGGATCGAACACCGCATGGTGCCATCCGGTCATCTGGCAGCGCATCGAACAGGCACGGGCAACGCGCGGCACCAAGCTGGTGGTCATCGACCCGCGCCGCACCGAAACTGCCGAACTGGCTGACTTGCATGTGCCATTGGCGCCTGACGGCGATGTTGCGCTGTTCAACGCGCTGCTGGCGGACATGCGCGCGCGCGGGCTGACCGATGATGCCGGTCTGGATGTGCCGGAGGGGTTTTGGGACAGCTTATCCCCCTCCCGCTTGCGGGAGGGGCTAGGGGAGGGCCTGTCTTCCTCAGCCAAGCAAGCCCTCCCCCAACCCCTCCCGCAAGCGGGAGGGGAGCAAGTGGCAGGCATTTCCGCCGCCACCTTTGCCCAACTCACTGACCTCGTCGCCGCCCATCCGCGCATGATTACCCTGTTCAGCCAGGGGGCTAACCAGTCCACGTCTGGCACGGACAAGGGCAATGCGATCATCAACCTGCATCTCGCCACGGGGCGCATCAACCGGGCAGGCGCAGGGCCGTTCAGCATTACCGGCCAGCCCAACGCAATGGGCGGGCGCGAAGTGGGCGGGCTGGCCAATATGCTCGCTTGCCATCTGGGCTTTTCCGACAGCGAACGCGCCGATGTGGCCGGGTTCTGGCAGTCGGAGAACCTGTGCTCCGGGCCGGGCCTGAAAGCGGTAGACATGTTCCGCGCGGTGCATGACGGCCGGATCAAGTTCCTGTGGGTCATGGCCACCAATCCCGCTGTATCAATGCCCGACGCCGGTTTCGTGCGTGAGGCGCTGGCACGGTGCCCCACCGTGGTCGTCTCCGACGTTATCGCCGATACCGACACGGCGCGCTTTGCCCACGTGCGCCTGCCCGCGCTGGCATGGGCGGAAAAGGACGGCACCGTCACCAATTCCGAACGCCGCATCAGCCGTCAACGCGCGCTGTTTTCCCCGCCGGGCGAGGCGCGTGCCGACTGGCAGATCATGGGCCAGATTGCTGAGCGGCTGGGCTGGGGCGATGCCTTCGCCTTTGCCAATGCCGCCGCCGTCTACCGCGAATATGCGGGCATGACCGCGCTGGCTGTCCGCCACGGAAAAGTGCTGGACCTGACTGCGCATACCGCGATCAGTGATGCGGAATACGAGGAACTGGCACCGTTCCAGTGGGGCGGCGAGCGGCCATTGGCGGCGGGCTATCCCCTGCCCGGCGGCAAGGCGCGTCTGGTTTTAGTCACTCCGCCTGCTGATGCCAGCGACCCCGCGTTCCCACTGCGGCTGAATACCGGACGCTACCGTGATCAGTGGCACACGATGACCCGCACCGGCCTTTCGCCCACGCTATCACAGCACCGGCGCGAGGCGCTGCTTGAGGTTCACCCTGCCGATGCCGCTGCCAATGGATTGTCCGACGGCGGGCTGGCGACTGTGACAACCGCAGCGGGCGAGACAGTGTTCCGCGTCTCCCTGACGGAAAGCCAGCGCCGGGGCGACATTTTCGTGCCGATGCACTGGACCGACGTGATGGCGGGCGGCGCGCGCAGCAATCGGCTGCCCGGTCAGGCCAGCGATCCGGTATCGGGCCAGCCGGGCTTCAAGAACACCCCGGCGCGGCTTGCCCCGGTCATGCCGGAATGGCGCGCGTTTCTGGCGACACGCGACATGCCGCTGCCGGATGGTCTGCTCTATTGGTCGCGTTCTCGAGTGCGTGGCGGCTGGCTTTATGAACTGGCGGGCATGGGCTTGATCGATGTCGAGGCCCTGCTGCCCGCTGGCGAACAGCTCGAAGTGGCCGACGCGGCGAAGGGCATGCGGCGGATTGCGGTGCGGGATGAGGCGGGAACGCTGTGCGCGGCGCTCTATCTGACCCGCTCGGGCCAGTTGCCATCGCGCGAGTGGGCGGCAGAGCAACTGGGGCTGGACAGCGCGTCGGCAACTGAACTTCTCGCCGGGCGGCCCAGCACGCCTGCCCCGGATCGCGGCGCGATTGTCTGCATCTGCCACGGCGTAGGTTCGTGCCAGATCGCCAGCGCGGCGCTGGCCGGATCGGCGACGGTCGCGTGCATCGGCAAGGAAACGCGCGCGGGCACCAATTGCGGCAGCTGCCGCCCGGCCATCGCGCGGCTGCTGGCCGAGACTTTGACCCCTGATGCCCTGAGTCCTGATGCAATGGAGGCGGCGGAATGACCCTTCGACAAGCTCAGGGCAATCGGGATGATTTCCCGGTAGGCAGCGTATGGCTGGTCGGTGCTGGCCCCGGCGATCCCGAGCTGCTCACGCGCAAGGCAGAACGGCTGATCGGCCTTGCCAGCGTGGTGTTTTACGATGCGCTGGTGGGTGAAGGCGTACTGGCGCTGGTGCCTGCAAGCACACGGATGGTTGCGGTGGGAAAGCGGTCTGGCCGCCATTCCAAGGATCAGGCCACCATCGATCAACTGATCGTCGCGGCGGCATTGGCGGGTGAACGGGTCTTGCGCCTGAAGGGCGGCGACCCCGCCATTTTCGCCCGCGCAGCAGAGGAACTGGACGCCTGCCGCGCGTCTGGCATCGCGGTGCAGATATGCCCCGGCGTCACCGCCGCCAGCGCGGCGAGTGCGGCGCTCGGTACTTCGCTGACGCTGCGCGGCTTTGCGCGCAAGCTGGTCTTCGTCACTGCCCACGCCCGCGCCGGACAGGAGCTGTCGCTCGATTGGCAGGCGCTGGCCGATCCCGAGGCTACGCTGGCCGTCTATATGGGCAAGTCATCCGCCGCCCTGATCGCGGCCAACCTGATCGCGGCGGGGCTGCCTGCCGAAACCCCGGTGGCGATGGTCGAACATGCCAGCCTGCCGCAGCAGCGCGTGTTCCGCACCCGGC
>JBDTUQ010000082.1:0-5003 GCA_040007615.1 Novosphingobium sp. | reverse complement strand
CCAGTCCAACCATCACCGCACGGGTGATCGCGGCACCAATCAGGGCCAGCATCAGTTCTGCCTCGGAAAGCGGCGGCATCAGGTAATCGATGATCGTGCCCTGGATCTTGCCCGCCAGGAAATTGAAGCTGGAATTGGCAAAAGCGTTCTGCATCATGCCCATGACAATCAGCCCCGGTGCGACGAAAGCGGCAAAAGGCACGCCCAGCACTTCGCGGTTGCCCCGGCCCAGCGCGACGGTAAAAATCACCAGTTGCAGCAGGGTGGTAATCGCCGGAGCCCAGATAGTCTGGGTCTGCACCTTGAAAAACCGGCGCACTTCCTTGATATAGAGCGTCCACAACCCCAATTGGTTGATCCCGGTAATCACCGGCACGCCTTGTGCCGGAAAGTCGCGGCGCAGGCGGCGGGCACTTGTCGGTGCTGCGTTTGTAATAGCCTGATCGTACGTGCTGGGCGTTGTGGGTTGATTGACCATGCCGTGGCGACTATCGGCAGGATGCTGCCAAGGCAAGCCCGCCCCGGCTTTCGGGACCGATTCTCGCCCGGCGAGATCAACATGCGGGCGCTACCACGGGCACCGAGAACAGGATTTGAGATGAGCTGGACCGACGAACGCATCGAACGACTGACCAAGATGTGGGAAGGTGGATCAACCGCCAGCCAGATCGCCGAGGAACTGGGCGGGGTCAGCCGCAACGCCGTGATTGGCAAGGCGCACCGCCTTGGCCTGAAAGCGCGCCCTTCGCCGGTCAAGCCCAACGAAAAGACAGATACGGCCAGCACAACGTCAAAACCGGCAGCGGAAGCCGCCGCGCCCAAGGCCAAACCGGTTGCCGCTCCCCCAGCGCCTGCGTCCACTGTCGCGGCTCCCGCTCCTGCAGCGCCGCGTGCGGAGAGCGCCACGCCTGCTGCCGCCACACCCGCTGCACCAGCACCTGCAGCTGCCATCCCCAGTATTCCGGCTCCATCAGCGCACCCGCGCATCGTCTCGGTTGGTCCCGGCGGCTTTTTGCGTCAGGGTCCGGGTGACCAGCAGGCACCGATCCCGCCCGCGCCGCCGCGCCGTCTGGTCCCGGCCAAGCCAAGCCCCAAGATCGCCGACAAGACCACGCTGCTCGATCTCAACGATCGCATCTGCCGCTGGCCGATGGGCCACCCCGGCGAAGCGGACTTTCATTTTTGCGGCGAAAAGGTCAATCCCGGCTTCCCGTATTGCGTCGAGCATTGCGGACGGGCCTATCAGGCGCAGCTGCCGCGCGGCGCCCGGCGGCCACCTCCACCGCTGCCCTTTGGCGGCCCACGAGTCAGATAATTCGCATGGATTTAGCGGGCTTTTGAACAGCCCGCTAAATCCATGACCGAATCCTGCCGTCGTTATCCGTTGATTTACCAGTCGGGGTTACAATCACCTTTATCGGAGGCATTGTGACAAGCGGTTCCTGGCCAGTGCGAAAATCTGAACGGCTGCGCGTCACCATGTTCGCCAAGTGCAAGGCACCTGGCGGCGAGGATAGCGAAGTCGTGATCGTGAATTTCACGCAGGAAGGCTGCTGTCTCAAGCTTAACGGGGCGGCGGCGCAGGTCGGGCAATCCACTTTGGTCCGGCTGGAAACCGGCGACGCGCTGACCGGCACCGTGCGGTGGGTCAAGAACGGGCAGGCCGGACTGGAATTCGATCATCAGATGCCGCGTGACCGGGTTGAGTATTTGCGCCGAGAGCATTCCAGCTTCCTGTCAGAAGGCGAATGGCCTGACCTGACCGTAAAACGCCCGGTAAGCTGACCGAATTTGCTCAACCGGTGCGGAATATTTCCTCGCCGCCAAAAAGTAACCGATTGAGCACTTAACCGAAGCGATGGTTGGCCGTTCAATAGGCGATCATGACCACGAACTCATTCATCCCTCGCCTTGGGCGCTGGCTCGGCATTGCCGATCAGCCTCCGGAAGCTTTGCCCACCAGTGAATCCAGGCCACGCGATGCGCGCGCGGTGGATCCACTGCGCCTTGCCGCGCAGCAATCGCTGGGCGATATTTCGGAGTTCATTTTCCAGCACCGGCTGCCGGTCGATAACCAGACCCTTGCGGCTGCGTTTGATTACGTTTCCGGCCAGAATCGCGGCTTTGTCGAACTGGTCAACCGCCGGCTGGCCGATGGTGAGCTTGTCACCGCCGAATGGCTGGACCAGGCTCTGGGCCAGGCCTCGCGCGATGAGAGCTCCGCGATGACCGATATGATGGCGCGCTTGCAGCGATCAATCGGCGATTTCACCAAGACCACGCGCGAGGCGCGCAGCGCCACGACCGATTATCGCACCGCCTTGCGCAGCCATGTCGATGAACTGGGCGAAGCGAGCAAGGCCGGGGCCATGATTGCCGAACTGGCCGGAGTAGCCAAGGCGATGATCGAGCGGACGCAGGACATCGAACAGCAGATGGTCCGATCAGAACGCGAAACCAAGACGCTGCAACGCCGCCTCGACGAAGCACGGCGCAATGCTGAGATGGATCACCTGACCGGCCTGCCCAATCGCCGGGCGTTCGAAACCGTGCTCGCACAGCAATATGAAGAAGCCCGCGCCAATCGCGATACGCTGTGCGTGGCCTTCTGCGACATCGACAAGTTCAAGTTGATCAACGACACCCACGGCCACGAAGCGGGCGACCGCGTGCTGAAAGTTGTGGCCAAGTGCCTGGCTGAAATCTCCGGCGAACGCTGCCATGTCGCCCGCCACGGCGGCGAGGAGTTTGTCGTGCTGTTTCGCGGAAAATCGCTGGACGAGGCTTTTGCCACGCTCGACGAAACGCGCGAAGCGCTGGCGGGCAGGCGGCTGGTCAACCGGGCCAATGACACGCCGTTTGGCCGGGTCAGCTTTTCAGCCGGCCTCGCCGACGTTCTGGCGCACCGTGATCCACGGTTGGCTTTGCGAGCGGCAGACGAAGCGCTCTATGCCGCCAAACAACAGGGGCGCAACCGGATCGTCATGGCCACGGAACGCCCAGCCGAGAGCAAAGCGGCGTAAAATTTAGGCCCGAGTTCAACGGTCGATAACTTACTTCGGAATTAACCTTTGCGCAATTCTGCCGGAGTATGGTCAGATTATAAATGGCCGGGACGGATGTCGATAATGATAAGGTTCCCAAAGGTTTCCGTCGATCAACGACATTTGCTGGTCATCGGCATCTGTTCGCTGAGCGTCATGGCGCTTATGGCCCTGTGTATCGCCGCGCTGATCGGCCACATCGTGCTGCTGGGTAAACCGTCGGACGGCGCCACTGCGGCGGCGATGACATTTGCCGGCACCGCTCTGGTGTTGGAACTGTTCATTTCCGTTTACGGCCGCCGCGAGTTTCACAGCCACGCTAAACTGCTTGAACACGCGCAGCAGGCCAAGACGCAAACCGACGAATTGTTTGCCATGACCGACATGCTGCAAAGCGCGGACGATCATAATGATGCGACTGCGATCTTGATGATTTCCACCACCCGCCTGCTGCCTGAATTTGGCGCTGCATTGTATATTTATAATAATTCACGCGACCGGCTCGACCTTGCCGGTAGCGTCAATATGCCCGCGGATTACGAGCCTGCTGAGTCTCTGCACCCTGCCAACTGCTGGGCGCTCAAACGCGGCAAGCCTCATATCAACGATCCTTTCAGCAACACGCTGTGCTGCGCGCACCACGCGTCCACTGTGGGCACAGTCGAAATCCCTATGATGGCCCGCGAGTCGGTCTATGGCTTGTTTGTACTGGCTTATGATGGCGACATCGCGTTCGACCGACTGCTTGCCGTGCGCCGCTTGGCCCGCGCCTTGGCTGATTCGATGTCGCTGTCGCTATCCAACATCTCACTGCGCGAAAAGCTGCGTACCCAGTCGCTGCGCGATCCGCTGACCGGACTTTACAATCGCCGCTATATGGAAGACGCGCTGGAGCGCTATCTCAGCCTGGCCGAACGGGTGGGCGGTGCGACGTCGGTGGTGATGCTGGACCTCGACTATTTCAAGCAGCTCAATGACGAACACGGCCATGCCAAGGGCGATGCCGTGCTGCGCGATGTCGCGGCGCAACTGGTCGGCGGCCTGCGTCCTTCGGATGTAGTCTGCCGGTACGGCGGCGAAGAGTTCCTCATCATCCTGCCAAACTGCCCGCTGGAAGACGCCGCCGCAAAGACAGAGCAGTTACGGGAACGCATCGAATCGCTATCCGAAGCGCACGGCGCGCGGATCAGCGCTTCGTTCGGTATCGCATCGGTCCCGGCGACGGCCACCTCGGCGGCTGAAGTCATCCCGCAATCGGACGCGGCGCTCTACCGGGCCAAGCGCGACGGCAAGAATCGCGTGCAATGCGCGGACCGCCGCAGCACCCGCGAAGACAGCCCGCCGAGGCTGGCGGTAACGGGCTGATGCCACGCACAAAAAAAGGGGGCCGCCGCCGCAGCCCCCTTTGATTTGTGCATCAGCCTCAGTCTTCCGACTTGAGGAAGGCCGGCATGTGATCGGGGTTGCCACCTTCGCTGTCGTTGTCGGAACGGGGCGCACGATCGCCGCCGTCCCTGCGCGGGCCGCGATCACGATCACCACCACGGCCGCCACCACCTGAGCGTGGACCACGGCGATCGCCGCGATCACCGCCCGGACGATCACCGCCCGGACGATCACCGCCCGGACGATCGCCACGCGGTTCGCGTGCTTCACGCGGCGGGCGGGTATCTTCCAGTTCAGCACCGGTTTCCTGATCGACGACGCGCATCGACAGGCGAACCTTGCCGCGGCTGTCGATTTCCAGCACCTTGACCTTCACGGCCTGGCCTTCGGAAACCACGTCGGTCGGCTTTTCAACCCGATCGTTGCGCATTTCCGAAACGTGGACGAGACCGTCCTTGCCGCCCATGAAGTTCACGAACGCACCGAAATCAACGATGTTGACGACCTTGCCGTCGTAAACCTTGCCGACTTCCGCTTCCTCGACGATGCCAAGGATCCATGCGCGGGCCGCTT
>JBDTUQ010000081.1:0-5988 GCA_040007615.1 Novosphingobium sp. | reverse complement strand
GGTTGATGCGGTGATCGGTGACGCGGCCTTGCGGGAAATTATAGGTGCGGATGCGTTCCGAACGGTCGCCCGATCCGACCATCGCCTTGCGCGCCTCGGCCTCGTCGCCGTGGGCTTCGGCGCGTTTGAGGTCATAAAGGCGCGTGCGCAGGACGGTCATGGCCTTGGCCTTGTTCTTGTGCTGGCTGCGCTGGTCCTGCTGGATCACCACCAGCCCGGTCGGCAAGTGAGTGAGCCGCACCGCCGAATCGGTAGTGTTGACATGCTGCCCGCCCGCGCCCGACGCGCGGTAGATATCGATCTTGATGTCGCCATCGGCAATCTCGACATCCACTTCCTCGGCCACCGGCAGCACGGCGACGGTGGCGGCGCTGGTGTGGATGCGCCCGCCGCTTTCGGTGACCGGCACGCGCTGGACCCGGTGGACGCCGCTTTCGAACTTCAGCTTGGCGAACACGCCGGTGCCCGAGACGCTGGCGATCACTTCCTTGAACCCGCCAAGGTCATTGGCGCTGAGCGCGTCGACTTCCACCCGCCAGTCCTGTGTCGCGGCATAGCCCTGATACATGCGGAACAAGTCGGCGGCGAACAGCGCGGCCTCGTCCCCGCCGGTGCCGGCGCGGATTTCCAGCATAGCGGGCCGCGAATCTGCCGAATCGCGCGGCAGCATGGCGACGGACAGCGCCAGTTCGGCGGCGGGAAGATCGGCATTCAGCCGGGCGATTTCCTCTGCCGCCATGCTGCGCATATCGGGATCGGATTCGGCCATTTGGGCCAAGCTGCCCAGTTCATCACGCATCGCGGAAACCTCACGCGCGGCGCGGGCGACCGGTTCCAGTTCGGCATAATCCCGGCTGGCTGAGACGAAATCCGCGCCTTCCAGCGTACCGGAGGCGAGGCGGGCTTCGAGTTCGGAGAACCGGCCGGAGATTTGCGCGAGGCGGGTGTCGGAGATGGTCATGCTTTACCCCCCTCCCCTTCAGGGGAGGGGCCGGGGGTGGGGCTTCTCGTAAAAGCACGGCGTTTGCGAATGAGAATAGGCCCCACCCCAACCCCTCCCCTGAAGAGGAGGGGCTTTACGGTAAACACTCCACTTCCCCACTCGTCACCCTGAACTTGTTTCAGGGCCCATCGTGCAGACAAACGCTGCGTCCGCAGTCCCGTAGCATGTCCGCGCGGGCACACTGCCAAACCACGCTCCGTACATGGTCGAGAAATGGGCCCTGAAACAAGTTCAGGGTGACGAACGATGAGTTCTAACACTTCGGCCACATTCATTCTGATGGGGCCGCTCCAAATTTGATTAACAAGCGTTCGATTTCTTGTGTCCTGCTTGAGTCCTCCAATTTCCGTAAAGGCCGCTTGGTCAACGCCGCTTCGCCATCTCTCGTGAAGCCCGCCTCAACAGTAAAAATGCTAAGAGGATTAAGTTTGACTGCCTTGTCGAAACGCTTCCGAATGGAACCTGACGAGACAATTTCAGTTATGATTCCTTGTTCTCGCATTCGAGATGACAAAGCCATCGCAGCAAAGAGGAAGCTATCCTCCTCAAGCACGATTGCCAATTCAGGTCGAGAAATTCCGACTGAATTTTCATCCAAAAGCATCGCCAACCGCTCAATCCCCGCCGCCCAGCCAACCGCCGGCGTATGCGGCCCGCCCAGCGTTTCAATCAACCCATCATAGCGCCCGCCGCCCAGCACAGTACCCTGAGCGCCCAACCGATCCGTCACAAATTCAAACGCAGTGTGGCGGTAATAGTCCAGCCCGCGCACCAGTGCAGGCGCCCGCGTCCAGGCCACGCCCGCCGCGTCCAGTCCCGATGTCACCGCGCCGAAAAACTCCTGCGCTTCCCCATTCAGATAATCGTCGATCTTTGGCGCATCGGCCACGAACACCTTGTCGCGCGCATCTTTCGAATCGAGAATCCGCAAGGGATTGCGTTCCAGCCGGTCCTGCGAATCCTCGCTCAAGCCATCACGGTGCGCGCGGAAGTATTCGACCAGCGCCGCCCGCCATGCCTCACGGCTGGCAGAATCGCCCAGCGTGTTGAGCATCAGGGTGACGCCATCAGCGATCCCCAGTTCTTTCAGCAACTGGTCGGCCATCGCCAGCAGTTCCACATCGGCCTGCGGTTCGCCCGCGCCGATGATCTCGGCGTCCAGCTGGTGGAACTGGCGGTAGCGGCCCTTCTGTGGACGTTCATAACGGAACAGCGGGCCATGTGTTGCCAGCTTCAGCGGCGCGTGCTGCTGCCAGCCGTTGGTCAGGTATGCGCGGGCGATGCCGGCGGTGAACTCTGGCCGCAGGGTCAGCGATTCGTCGCCGCGATCAAGGAAGCTGTACATTTCCTTGGACACAACGTCGGTCGTCTCGCCCAGACTGCGCGAGAATACGGCGGTCTTTTCAAACACCGGCATTTCAGCGCGGCGAAAGCGGTAGAGTTTGCGCACCCGCTCAAACGTCTCGACGACATGGGCAAAGGCTTCCGCCTCTGGCCCGAAGATGTCCTGTGTGCCGCGAATGGCCTGTGGGGTTTCAATGCTCATGGCCCGCGCGCTTAGAGTGTTTCGGGGCGGGCGAAAAGCCGCTCGTCGAGTGGGTGGTTGCGAAAGGGCAAAAGCGGGGCCAGACTTGCCCCCATGAAAACGATAATCGCCGCCGCCTGCCTGCTCTCTGCCATCACCATTGTTGCCCCGGCCCCTGCCAGTGCCAGTGCCCAGCAAGGCCTTTCCGCCCCGCAAGCGGTAGTGACCCCGGCGCGCGTACCTGATGCCGCCGACCGGCCATATCCCGGCGGGCCGATCACGCTGGACATCGACGCCACCGATGTGACCCGATCAGTTTTCCGCGTGACCGAGCGCATTCCCGTCGCCCCCGGCACGCGCACGCTCACCCTGCTGCTGCCCGAATGGCTGCCGGGCGAGCACAAGGTGGCGGGCGGAATCGACAAGCTGGCCGACCTGCGCTTTACCGTCGATGGCCGCCCGCTGGCGTGGGAGCGCGATCCGGTGGAGGTCTATGCCTTTCACCTGACCCTACCCGAAGGCGCGCGCATGGTAGAGACGCGGTTCATCCACACCGCGCCGCTGGTGCCCGCCGAAGGGCGTGTGACGATGACGCCCGAGATGCTCAACCTGCAATGGGACAAGATGAGCCTGTACCCCGCCGGGCACTATGTGCGCCAGATCCGCGTGCAGCCGAGCGTGACCTTCCCCGCAGGCTGGACCGTGTTCACCGCGCTGGACGGGCAAAGCGCGGCGAATGCCGGGGGCAAGGTGCGCTGGGCCGAGGTTGCCTATGACACGCTGGTCGATTCGCCGGTGTTCGCCGGAGCATACGCGCGCAAATGGGATCTGGGGCGCGGGGTCAGTCTGGATGTGGTGGCCGATCAGCCCGCCATGCTTGACCTGTCCCCCGCCAACGCCGCGCGGTTCCGCGCTATGGTGGATGAGGCCGTCGCCACCTTCGGCAGCCGCCACTTCGATCACTATGACTTCCTGCTCGCCGTATCTGACAAGCTGGGCGACATCGGGCTTGAGCATCACCGTTCCAGCGAGAACACCTTCGAGACTGAGGCACTCACCAAGTGGGAGGCATTTGACTGGTCGCGCAATGTCGTGCCGCATGAATTTGCGCACAGCTGGGACGGCAAGTTCCGCCGCCCGGCCCGGCTGTGGACGCCCGATTACCGCCAGCCGATGCAGGGCAACCTGCTGTGGGTTTATGAAGGGCAGAACCAGTTCTGGGGGCTGGTGCTGGCGGCGCGGTCTGGCGTGCAGAGCAAGCAGACGGTGCTTGATATGCTGGCCAGCTACCTTGCCAATTATACCTATCAGGCCGGGCGCGATTGGCGATCGATCGAGGATACCACGCTCGACCCGGTCATGGCGGCGCGGCGGCCAAAGCCCTATGCCTCGCTCGCCCGGACCGAGGATTACTATCAGGAAGGCGCGCTGGTCTGGCTTGAAGCGGACCAGATCATCCGCTCTGGCACCGCAGGGCGGCGCGGACTGGACGATTTCGCGCGCGGCTTTTTCGGCATGCGTGACGGCGATTGGGGCGAGCTGACGTATGAATTCGGCGATGTCGTGGCGGCGCTGAACGCGGTCTATCCCTATGACTGGGCGACGTTTCTGGACACCCGGTTCAACCGCCCAGGCCAGCCGGTGCCCTCAGCCGGGATCGAGCGCGCGGGCTACCGTCTGGTTTGGCGTGACCAGCCAAACGGCTATGACGCAGGCCGCGCAGCCAAGGCCAAAAGCACGTCGTTCGCCTATTCACTGGGGCTGACGGTGGGCCGCGAAAACATTGTGACGGCGGCGCTGTGGGGCAGCCCGGCGTTCAACGCGGGCGTGGTTTCCGGCGCCAAGCTGGTTGCGGTAAACGGGCTTGCCTATGATGCTGATGGCCTGCGCGATGCGATCACTGCCGCCAAATCCGGCAAGCAGCCCCTCGAACTGCTGATTCAGCGCGGCGACCGGTTCCAGACCGTGCCGATCGATTACCACGGCGGGCTGCGCTATCCCTGGCTGGAACGGATAGCCCCCGGTGGACCGCCTGCCGGGCTTGACCTGCTGCTCGCCCCGCGCACCGCATCGGCGCGCAAATGACTGCGCGCCCTTCCTTGCCTGCCGATAAGCGCAAGCTGAAACTCGGCAACCGCATTGCCCCGCCACGCTTTGTGCTGTTCATCGTCCTGTTGTTGGCGGTGCTGGGGTGGAGCGTTTGGGGACTTGGCTCGGCATGGTCGGCCGCGCTGATGCGCGGGTTCGATGTTGCGGCCGTGGCTTTCATACTGTCGCTATGGCCGCTGGGGCGCGATCACCGGGCCGATGAAATGCGCGTCCACGCCGCGCAGAACAACGCCAACCGGGGGGTGGTGCTGCTGATCACCGGCATCGTCATGCTGGCGATCATGGCCGCCATCGCCAACGACCTGAGCCTTGCCAAGCACGGCAACAACATGGCGGTGGCCAAGCTGGTGTTCACGCTGTCGCTGGCCTGGGCCTTCACCAACATGGTGTTCACCCTGCACTATGCCCACATCCACTATGGTCCCGCAGATACGGGAGTTGGCGACCACGGCGGGTTCGAGTTTCCCGGCACGCCCGAGCCTGACTATTGGGACTTCCTCTATTTCTCGTTCACTGCGGGCATGAGTTTTGCCGCATCAGACGTGAACGTGTTGTGCGGCCGTGTGCGCCGGGTTTTGGTGGTCCAGTGCCTGTTATCGTTCATTTTCAACATCGGCGTGATTGCCTTCACGATCAATGCACTTAGCGGCGGATAACATGTTGCGGTGCAATATGACTGGGGCTAGAGGCCCTACCCATGCGTATTGACCTGATTCCCATAGGGGAAAACCCGCCCGAAAGCCTCAACGTCGTCATCGAGGTGCCGCTTGGCGGCGAACCGGTGAAGTATGAATTCGACAAGGCGTCTGGTGCGCTGTTTGTCGACCGGATCCTGCACACACCGATGCGCTATCCGGCCAACTATGGCTTCGTTCCGCACACCCTATCGCCCGATGGCGATCCGCTGGACGCGCTGGTGGTTGCCCGCTCGCCCTTCGTCCCCGGCTGCGTCGTGCGCGCCCGGCCCATCGCCGTGCTGAACCTGGAAGACGAACACGGCGGCGACGAAAAGCTGATCTGCGTGCCTGACGACGCGACTTTCCCGTATTATTCAGACGTGCTTGAAGGCGGCGACCTGCCCGACATCGTGCTCAAGCAGATCGAGCACTTCTTTACCCATTACAAGGATCTGGAAGCCGAAAAGTGGGTCCGCGTCGGCAAGTGGGGCGACGCCTCCGAAGCCCGCCGCGTCATTCTCGAAGCCATCGAACGCGCGAAGAACGCCAAGGATTGATCGAGTTAAAGCCAGATGACGTTAGATTGCACCGCCGGGATTGCGTCAGGAAGCGTCTCGGCAAGGAGCGTTGCGCAGGGCGGGCTGGTAGCCCGTCCCAGCGACGCGACGATGTCC
>JBDTUQ010000080.1:0-6261 GCA_040007615.1 Novosphingobium sp. | reverse complement strand
CTCGTGACCCCCTGATTACAAATCAGGTGCTCTACCAACTGAGCTAAGCCGGCCCCGCCAGCCCCTTGCCTCAGGTCGCGCCAAAGGTCCAGCCCTCGGTTTGCGCAACGGCCGATAATCCGGGCGGATTCCACAGTTCGCGGCGGTGGGCTGACACGCGGAGCCACGCGGCGGTGAGCAGGGCATCGGTCTGGTGATCGTCGATCGGGTGGCTACCGCTCGGCACGTCCGCGCTGCCCAGTGCTGCCAGCGCCTGATTCAGTTCGGGCAGGCTTCGCATCTTGGATCGGCCGGGCGGGCGGCCTGCGGCCATCGCGGCGATGGTGGTGTAGATTTCGGTGATCACACTGCCGCTGGTCCCCACCGGATCAATCGGCCATACCGGCAAGCGATATGACAAGGCGTGCAGCAGGCGCATTCCCGTAAGGCTGGACTTGCCCACTTGCGCCGCGCCAACGAGGTTGAAATTGCTGTAGGGGCGGCAGCCCATCGCCTGCTGCGCGAGTTCGGTCTGGCGAAAGCGGCCCCGCCCGTCAGCCGGATTTGCGCCGCCGAACAAGTCGCCTTGCCGCCCGCCGTGGCGGCGATAGTGGCGTGCGGCCTGATCGTGATTGACCAGACTGGAGGCAGACAGGTGCGGATCATCGGCGCAGATGCGCTCTACCAGCGTCCACAGGCTGCGGGCATTGGCGGGGCTTTCGTTCCAGCCGGGGAAGAACGCGCCGCAATCGGCAAAGGGCAGCGAAATGCCAAGGTCCAGCCCGACAAGTGTATCGGGCGGAAGGTCATGCAGCAGCCAATCCGCCACCTCTCTGCGCGACCAGCGGTGGCCGGGGCGGACCAGTTCGGGGGCGCCGGTGCCTTGGGCGCACAGGCCGACCGCGATGCCGCGATGGCGTTCGCCCGCCGCGCCCGACCAGTCGATCGCGGCGAAGTGGCGGAAGCGGGTCACGCCTTCTCGCGGCGTTTCTTGTCCCACCATTCCAGCCGCTCAATCACCTGGCGTTCAAAACCGCGCGGCACGGGGCGGTAATAGGTTTGCGGGTCCATCCCCTCTGGCCAGTAATCCGCGCCGGAAAAGCCGTCCTCCGCATCGGGATCATAGGCATAGCCTGCGCCATAGCCGATCTGCTTCATCAGCTTGGTGGGGGCGTTGAGGATATTCGTCGGCGGGCTGAGCGACCCGGTTTCCTTGGCGCTTGCCCATGCCGTCTTCTGCGCCACATAGGCGGCGTTCGATTTGGGCGCGGTGGCGAGGTAGAGGCAGGCTTGGACCACGGCCAGTTCGCCTTCGGGGCTGCCAAGAAACTCATAGGCCTGCTTCGCCGCAAGGCACTGGACCAGCGCCTGCGGATCAGCGAGGCCGATGTCTTCCGAGGCAAAGCGCACCAGCCGTCGTAGCACAAAGAGCGGCTCTTCCCCCGCCGTCAGCATCCGGGCGAGGTAATATAGCGCGGCCTGCGCGTCCGATCCGCGCAGGCTTTTGTGCAGCGCGGAGATCAGGTTGTAATGCCCGTCGCGGTCCTTGTCGTACACCGCGACCCGGCGCTGGAGGAACGCGCCCAAGGCCGCCGGATCAAGCGGTTCGGCAATCGCGGCGGCATAGAGCGTTTCTGCCTGATTGAGCAGGAAACGCCCGTCGCCATCGGCAGACGCGACCAGCGCCTCGCGCGCATCGGCGGTGAGCGGCAGCGGACCTGCCAGCGTTTCGGCACGGGTAAGCAGTTCGCTGAGCGCGGCGAAATCCAGCCGGTGGAGTATCAGAACTTGCGCGCGCGAGAGCAGCGCGGCGTTCAGGGCAAAACTCGGGTTCTCGGTCGTCGCGCCGACCAGCGTGACGACGCCCTTTTCGACGAACGGCAGAAAGCCGTCCTGCTGCGCGCGGTTGAAGCGGTGGATTTCGTCGACGAACAGCAGCGTGCGCTGGCCTGCCCTGGCCGCCAGTTCAGCCTCAGCGAAGGCTTTCTTCAGGTCCGCAACGCCGGAAAACACCGCGCTGATGGCGACATAGCGCATCCCCACCGCATCGGCGAGCAGGCGGGCGATGCTGGTCTTGCCGGTGCCGGGCGGCCCCCACAGGATCATCGACGAAAGCCGTCCTGCCGCCACCATGCGCCCGATTGCGCCTTCCGGCCCGGTCAGATGCTGCTGGCCGATAATCTCGCCCAAAGCGCGCGGACGCAGGCGGTCAGCCAACGGGGCATCGTCGCGCGGTTCATCTGGCACAGGCACGGGTGCTTCGTCGGGAAAGAGGCCGGTCATATCCCAACCCTAACGCACCACACGGCGATTTGCACCGCCTGCCTGCATATAGTATCATCCGCAACCGGAGTGGGCGAACGAGGGGGCGAAGATGAGCGGGCAGGCAGCAAAGGCACCGTGGCACTATTGGGCAGTCGCGGTGGTGAGTAGCGTGTGGAACGGGTTTGGCGGGGTGGATTACACCATGACCAAGCTGCGCAACCTAGATTACCTGACCAAGGCAGCGGGATCGCGGGCAGAGGCAGAGCGGATGCTGGCGGTTATCGATGCCTTTCCCGTCTGGGCCACTACCCTGTGGGCGCTGGGCGTGTGGGGATCAGTGCTCGGATCGGTCCTGCTGCTTGTGCGCTCCCGCCATGCAGTAGCGGCGTTCTTTGTGTCGCTTGTGAGCGCGGCGGCCAGCTTTGCCTATCAGTTCGCCGCCGGGTCAATGCATGTGGGCAAGGACTGGCTGATGACGGTCATCATTCTTGGCGCGGTCGTGTTCTTCTGGTGGTATGCGCGGGCGTCAGCGGCGCGCGGGTTGCTGCGCTGATCCTGTTTTCGCCGCGCCCTTGTGGCGGATCAACCGCAAATAAGTATCGGCGACGGCCTGGTTGATCCGGTCCCAGCTGAAATCAAGGCTGCGCTTTTCCCCGGCCTTACCGTGGCGGCGGCGCAGTTCTGGGTCTTCGATATAAAGCCGCAGCGCCTCGGCATAGGCGTGGACCGCGCCGGGACGGATCAGGCGGCCGCAGACGTGGTCCTCGACCAGGCTTTCGCTTCCGGTCGCCGCAGCAGCCACCACCGGGATGCCGCAGGCCATGCCTTCCAGCGTGACATTGCCGAAAGTCTCGGTCACCGAGGGGAAGAACAGCACGTCCATCGAGGCGACCCCGCGCGCTAGATCCGCCCCGCCCAGAAAGCCGACGAACAGCGCATCAGGCAGACGTGACTGGAACCATTCGCCCGCCGGGCCTTCGCCGATAATCAGCACTCGGTGGGCGATGCCCCGGCGATTCAGCTCGTCAATGGCATCGGAAAAGACATCCAGCCCCTTTTCCATCACCAGCCGGCTGAGGAAACCGATCACCACTTCGTCATCAGCGATGCCCAGCCCGCGCCGCCACACCATGTCGCGCTGCCCGGAATGGAATATCTCGCGGTCTACCCCGCGCGACCAGATGCCGATGTCGTGGTTCATGCGCTGATCGCGCAGCACTTGCGCCATCGATTCCGACGGCGCGACGAGCGCGCTGCACCGGCGGTAGAACCGGCGCAGCATGGCGACCATGATCGGCTCTGCCCACGCCATGTTGTAATAGCGCAAGTACGTTTCAAACCGGGTGTGGACCGATGCCAGGATCGGCAGGCGGTGCTTTCGCGCCCAGGTAACCGCCCGGTGCGCGGCAATGTCTGGCGACGAGACATGAACCACGTTGGGCGCGAAAGCCGCCAGATCACGCTTCGTCCGCAGCGAAAGCCCGGTGGGGAAACGGTATTCGTCACGCCCCGGAATGGCGAAACTGGGCAGGCTGACCAGATCACCGGTTGGCGGGAACGCCGGTTCATCAACAGTCGGCGAATAAACGCGGACCTGTGCCCCCTGCCGCAGCAGGTAACCGACCAGCCGATTAAGCGCCTGATTGGCCCCGTCGCGGACGTAATTGTAGTTGCCGCTGAACAGAGCGATGCGCAATTCGGCGCAGGAAGCGGTCTTTTCAGCCATCGCCGCTGCCATTAGCCGCTGCGATGCCGTTTGGCGAGTGCCGGGTAAAGGGCCGCTCAACCCAAGGTGAAATGCTCCATCGTGCCGCCCACGGCATAAGGCGCAATAGCCGCACGAAAGCGTTTGAATTCCTCGTTCGTCCGCACGGCGTTGTGCGCCTCTATCGATTCCCATTCGATAACCAGGGCGAACTTGACAGGATTTTCCACACCGCGCCCATAGCGCAGCACGAGCAGACCCGGGCAGGCGCGCAAGGCGGGACCGCCAACGTCATCCATAGCGGCGGCAAAGGCCGCTTCATTGCCCTCGGCAACAGTGATCGTGGCAATTTCGGTGACCATAACAGATATTCCCCCAGCGCATTGCAGTGGGGAGCATCTTAGCGGCTTTTGGCGGGCAGACGACTGCGGCGGTAGGGGTAGGCGGAGCGATCACCGCCGCGATGCGCGCAAACGTCGCAGCAGAAAGGGCGCACCATTTCCGGCGCGCCCTTTCGTTCATTCAGACAAGCTGCGGATCAGTAGCCGCGATAGCCGTGGTTCTGGCTGCGGTCATAATAGCCGCGACCGTCATAGCCCCGTCCTTCGTAACCACGTCCTTCGTAACCGCGACGGTCGCGATCCCGACGGTGCCAGTTGCGGTTCTGGTCATAATAGCCGCCGCCATTATAGTACCCACCGTTATTGTAACCGCCGTTGTCGTAGTAATAGGTGCCGTTGTAATCGCGGTCACGATCACGATCATGGTTGGAGGCGATGGCCGCGACGGCGGCAATGCCCAGGATGCCCAGACCAACCGCGATGGCGGTGCCTGCGCCATCGTCGTGATGACGGCTGCCGCGATAGCTGTCGGCCATTGCCGGGGTGGCGCCGACAAGGGCCGTTGCAACCAGCGCGGAACCCAGAGCGGCCTTTGATGCGAACTTCTTAAAGCTGGAAGCCATGTCAAATCTCCGAAGCTCCGTGCGGCGACACTTTTGCGACGCGATGCGGTGCTTGGACATGCATATGCCCCGATTCGCCTGAACGGAACGTGGGGTAGACTTGCAGCTATCGTTCAGGATTGTTGCAAGTTGTGTGAACGGCGGCACTGGATGCTGTCGGCAGATAATGGTGCGCCAAGGCAACACTTTGCGGGCATATCCAGCAAACTCAAAAATATTGCAGCGGGCATGGGTCCAATCACGTTGCTCGACTGTTTCTGCACTCATGGTCGCTTGCGACCATTGCAGGAATTCAAAAAGGACTTCAAAAAATGATCAGATTTCATCGCCTTACGTTGCCGATTCTGGCGGTCGGGGCTAGCTTGGCAACCCCCGCTTTTGCGCAAGACAGCGATACCCTGCGCACTTTTGACGGGCCTTACATTTCGGGCGCCGTAGGTCTCGTCAACCGCTCGCATGACGGCAGTAATACTGTAATCTTCGATACTGCGCGCGATTCAGGCCCGAACAACACTGTCACCACCAGCACGGGCGCCAACGCCTTTTCGCCGGGCTTTTGTGATGGCCGGTCGACAGATACTTCGATAACGACGTCGGCATGCACTGGCGACAAAGATGACATCGAATATGCTGTGCGCCTTGGCTTCGACAAGCGGTACGGCAATATCGTTGGCGGTTTGCTGATTGAAGGCAGCACGACCAATGCGACCGACTCCACCACCGCATTCAGCACGACCCCGGCCGGTTACAGCTTCACTCGCGGGATCGACTATGCGATTTCAGCGCGGGCGCGGCTCGGTTTCGCACCAGGCAATCGCGGCATGTTCTATGCGACCGGCGGTGGCAGCTATGCACGTATCAAGCACGGCTTCACCACCACCAATACCTCCAACACTTTCACCGCCAACAAGGATCGCGATATGGTGTGGGGTTGGCAAGCTGGCGGCGGTGCTGAAGTGATGCTGGGCAGCCGGGTGTCGCTGGGCATGGAATACCTTTACAACCGTTACAACGACAACAAGTACTCGGTTGCAATCGGTCAAGGCACAGCAGGCGCAACCAACCCGTTCGTCCTTGCCGGTGGCGTCAGCGCGCGTCCTTCGGACACCACATATGACTTCCACACATTCCGTGCGACGCTGGGCTTCCACTTCTAAAGTCTAGGGTCCTGAATCTGAAGTTCGCATTGTTAAATTCCCGTCATCCCGGCCTCCGCCGGGATGGCGATTACTTTATAATGGAACGAACTTCGAATCTTGACGTCCTCCCTGTTTTTTCCTCCGGTTTGAAAGTTAGGGTGCGGACTCATTTGAGCCACCAGATGACGGTAGCGGCTATGGCGATGGTT
>JBDTUQ010000079.1:0-6342 GCA_040007615.1 Novosphingobium sp. | reverse complement strand
TGTTCCATTTGCGGTACTGGTTTTTAATCATCCCGTCCGGTCCGGCGACGATCATCGCGCCCAGTGCGTGCGCGCCCTGAATGTGGCTGTTGTCGTAAACCTCGATCCGCTGAGGCACTTCGGCAAGCTCGAAGAAATCGGCCACCTCACGCAAGGTGCGCGCCTTGGTCCCGGTTTCGGCCAGCCGCCGGTCGAGCGCCTCTACCGCGTTACGCACCGCCTGATCGATCAGCCGCCGCCGGTCGCCGCGCTGTGGGACGGAGATGTCGATCTTCCCACCCGCACCCTCGCGCAAGGCCTCGGCCAACAGTTCCGCTTCGGGCAGCACGCGGTCGACCAAAATGCAGCGCGGCGGGGGCACTTCTTCATAGAACTGCGCGAGGAAGCTGGTCAGCACTTCTTCCGGCTCCAATCCCTCGGTATGCGCTGGGAAGAACGCGCGGTGGCCCCAGTTCTGCCCGCCCCGGATGAAAAACGCCTGGATGCCGATCTGACCGGCCTTTGCGGCCATTGCAAAGACATCGGCATTGCCCAGCCCCTCGGCATTGATCGCCTGGCTGGCCTGAATGAAGGATGCGGCGCGCAGCCGGTCGCGAAGCATGGCGGCGCGTTCGAAATCGAGCGCGGCAGCGGCCTCGTCCATCTGCTCGGTAATCTTCGCCTGAACGGCGGAGGATTTGCCGCCCAGAAAGTCCCGCGCCTCACCCACCAGTTCGTCGTAAGCCTCTGCGTCGATGCGCCCGGTGCACGGGGCCGAGCAACGCTTGATCTGGTAAAGCAGGCAGGGCCGGTCACGACGGGCCATGAAACTATCGGTGCAACTCCGCAGCAGGAACAGTTTTTGCAGCGCGTTGATCGTGGTGTTGACACTGCCGGCGCTGGCAAAGGGGCCGTAATAGTTGCCGATTGCCCGCCGCGCACCGCGATGCTTCATGATGCGGGGAAATTGATGATCGGTGCGCAAAAGGATGAACGGAAACGATTTATCGTCGCGCAGAAGCACATTATAGGGCGGGCGATAGCGTTTGATCAGCTGCGCTTCAAGTAGCAGCGCCTCTGCCTCGGAATTGGTGGTGACGATGGTCATCGACCGGGTCTGGCTGACCATCCGCTTTAGCCGGATCGGCAGGCGATCGACCTGGGTATAATTCGCCACCCGGTTCTTCAGCGCCCGCGCCTTGCCGACATAAAGCACGTCGCCCCGCGCATCGAGCATCCGGTACACCCCCGGGCGCGGCGGCAGAGTCGCCAGCGTCTCGCGTATTGCCGCGACGCCCTGATCGATGTCGGGCTGGTCCGATCCGCGCAGGGTATAGGACGCACGATCCTCGTGGAACCGATCTGAGGATTGCGGCGCAGGCGAATTATCTGGGGAAACCATTCCGGCAAGATAGGCAGGACGGCTTCGCTTGGCGAGGGATCAGAACTGCTTGCGCAATTCTATACCGATAATTCTGCCCTGCGGGTCGATCAGGTCTGGCTGATAGCTGATCGGCACCAGCCCGTTCTGGTCGGTCACCCGCTGCCGGGCGTCGAACACATTGTCGATCTTGAGCTGGAACCGCGCGCCTTTCCAGAAGGTATCGGGATTGCCGCCGGTCAGCCATTTCTGCTGGCCCAGATCAGCGAACATCCGGATGGTGAACCGCGCAAGGCCGCCAAAATGCAGGTCGCTCGCCCCGCTGCCACGCACGTCGACCGGGGTGACGTAAGTGCCGTTCATCCGCAGGCCCACGCCCTTGTAGAACGCGCCGCCTTCCAGCGTCAGGTTGTGCCGAGAAACACCGCCAGCGGTCAACGCATCGCCGTTCAGCAGATCGAGCACCGGCACTCCCGGCGCGATCAGAACGCGGTTTGAGAATTGCAGCGTATCATAGGCAGCCAGGTTCCAGCGCCCCTGCCCGCCGCCCCGCCCGCCTGAACCAAAGCCGCCCATCCCGCCACCTTCACCGCCGCCACGACCACCCATGCGGCCACCACGTCCGCCGCCACCGGGCTGATCCGCGCTCGCCTTGCCGATTGTGCCGCCAATGTTGAAGCCATACCGCAGCCGCGAACCCGTTTCGTTGGCCAGCGTCACCGAACGCTGGTCGATCGACACCAGATTGCCCGCCTCGTCCCGCACCACGCGGCCGGGGAAGGCTGCCTCGATCGCCGGGGTCAGCACAGGGAACGATGCGGTCACGTTGTCAGAGTTGTTGCGGAAATACTCGACCACTAGATTGGAGTTCTTCAGAATCGGCAACTGCCAGTTCATCCCCAGCTTCAGGTCACGGTCCGTCTCGCGCAGCAGGCCCCGATTGCCGCCGGAAATGACGCTTACCAACACCGTGCGCCCGGTCGTGTAATCATAGACCGGCACGTTCAGCGTCGTCACCATCGGGTTGCCAAGGCTGGATAGCGACGGCGCCTGCTGGTTGACGATATAGCTCGCCTGAAAGTTCAGTTTGTCCGTCGGAGCCCAGGTCAGGCCCGCGCTCCAGTCAGTCAGGGTGCCAAAGTCGGACAACCGGTCCAGTCCGCCACTGAGGTTCAGCGTCAGGTCGCCAATTGCGCCCAGAAAACCCTCGCGCCGACTGGTCAATGGCACGCCAAGGTTGATCCCGGCAGACAAGTCCCCGCGCCGCAGCGACACCTGCCCAGCGCCGCTGCGTGAATCGAGGCTGGAAATGCCGGTATAGGCAAACCCCGTCTTGACTGTAGCCACGACATTCCCCGCCGGAAGACGCAGCGAACGACCGACCAACGTAATCAATCCAGTCGCAGAATCGCTCGCCACTTGCACGCGGTCCGGCGCGGTGGTCGCTACAGTTGGCAGCGCACCGCCAATCGCCAAAGTCCCCGTCGCCGCCGCCGCCGCCGAAACCAGCGCCGAGACATTCGCGCGGGTATCAGTCATCGTCGTGGTATAGGCATGGCTGGCGTCCACGGTGGCGGAAAGCTGCCAGTCCCCAAGCGGCTTGTTTAGCCCCACTCCTCCCGAAACCGTGGTCGACCGCGTTGCCCGTGTCAGCGGAGCGCCAAACGTGCGCGTCGCGGTGGCTCCGTTCGGGTCGGTCAACACCACTATATTGAGGCCGGACAGCGACAGATTGTTGGTCCGCTCGACCGATCCGTTAAGCGTCAGCGAACCATCAAGGCCCTTTTCGCCCAGCCCCCGCGCCCAAGTGGCGTTCAACTGCGCATCGTTGCTGCGCGAAACCAGCGTGCGGGCCACAGCCGGATCGGGATCGGTGCTGACAGTGGGCAGGCTGGCGGGGGTCTGGATGACATTACGTTCGGCCTCGGTAAGCGGCGTCGTGCGGCTATAGCTGCCGGTCAGGTTAAGGCGTGACTGCCCGTTGACGCTGAACCGCGATCCCTCGGCCTTGGTCGTCGATGTGCCGCCCCGGTCGGGCTGGCCATATTCCAGCTCCGCCGTCGTGGCCGCGAACTTGTCCTTGAGGATGATGTTGACCACGCGCTGGTTGGGCGAATAACCAAAGCGCAGGGCCACTTCCTCGGGCAGCACTTCCATCTTGCGGATTGCTTCGGGGGGAATGTTACGCATCTCGCGAAAGCTGGAAATCCGCTGGCCATTCAGCAGCATGACCGGAAACCCGCCGCCCCGCCCGCGCCCGGTGCCGGTCTGCGGCGCAAGCGCAGAGATCAGGTCGGCAACCGAAGTCACGCCATAGGCAGCAATATCTTCCTCGTTGAGCGTCTGGATCGGAGCTTGCGGCGCGTCGATCTGGCCCTTGATTCGCGTCGCGATGACAACGATCTCCCCGGCCTGATCAAGGCCATTGGCCAGCGGCTCCAGATCATCCGGCTGAGGCTGGACTGCAGCTGTCGGCGCGCCTTGGGGTGCTGCGGCTTGGGCCTGCACCACCATAGGCGCCTGATCGGCCAAGGCCGGGGCGGCAAAAACCAGCGCGCTGAGCGGCAGACTGTAAAAAAGACGCATATTGAATTCCTTAGACGCAGCCTTTGGCGCGCTGTCGGCTTTTGGCCGCGCGATGAGGCGGCTTCAAGTCGCAGGTCGTAACAAACTGTCGCTCAAATGGTTGCGCTGCTAGCGGCGAAGCGTTGCATTCCTGTGGCACATTTGCCGCCCGGTGGCGGGCTTGGCAGGTGGCTGATCAACAAGGCTTCCCTTTTGCCGGGTCCAAGGCTATGGGCCGCCTCACCTGAACTCATGTTAGACGGATATTTGTCGCCGATGGCGAAAGAAGAACTTCTCGAAATGCGCGGCACCGTTGTCGAGCTGCTGCCCAATGCGATGTTCCGTGTCCGCCTGGAAAACGATCATGAGATCCTCGGCCACACCGCTGGCAAGATGCGCAAGAACCGCATCCGCGTGCTGGTGGGTGACGAAGTGCTGGTCGAACTGACCCCCTATGACCTTACCAAGGGGCGGATCACGTACCGCTTCATGCCCGGTCGCGGCGGACCCGGTCAGTTTTAAGAACGGCGGCGCGGATGCCCATTTCGGCTTCGGCGCCCCTGCTGGTCCTGGCATCAGCCTCTCCGCGCCGGAGCGAATTGCTCGCCCGGCTGGGGATTACCCCTGCGCGCATTGCCGCTGCGGATATTGACGAGACTCCTGCCAAGGCCGAAGTCCCGCGCGTCTATGCTGCCCGCATGGCGCAGGAAAAGGCGCTGGCGGTTTCGGCAGACGGCGAATTCGTCCTCGCGGGCGATACCGTGGTCGCGCTCGGCCGCCGCATCCTGCCCAAGGCCGAGGACGAGGCGACTGCACGGCGCTGCCTCGAACTGATTTCTGGCCGCCGCCATCATGTCCTCTCGGCCATATGCCTGCGCGCGCCCGACGGCAGTTTGCGAGCGCGGATTTCTGATACGATGGTCCAGTTCAAACAACTTAGCCCCGCCGAAGTCGACGCCTATCTGGCGGGCGGCGAATGGCACGGCAAAGCAGGCGGCTATGCCATTCAGGGCAGCGCCGAGGCCTTGATTGCCCGCATCGATGGCAGCCATTCGGGCGTCATGGGCCTGCCGCTCTACGAAACCCGCACCCTGCTGCGCGCGGCGGGCTTTCCCCTTGGCTGAATGGCTGATCGAGGAAGGCATCGCCGAACATCGCGCGATTCTGCTCGATAACGGCGATGTTGCTGCGGCCCGGCTTGATTGGCCGGGCAAGCTGGCGGCAGGCCTTGTCAGCGACGCGGTTCTGATCTCGCGCATGGCTGGATCGCCGCGCGGAACATCGCGCTTCCCCTCAGGCGAGGAGGCGCTGGTTGATGGCTTGCCGCGCGATGCCCGCGAAGGCGCGCCGCTGCGGCTGCGGGTGACACGGGCTGCAATGGCCGAACAAGGCCGCCTGAAACACGCCCGCGCCCGCCCAGTCAGCGATGATCCCCGCCCCGCCCCAACGCTGGCCGAACAACTCTCCGCATCCGGCACTCCCGCCCGCACCGTCCGCTGCTTTCCCGGCGGCGCGTGGGAGGATGTTTTTGCTGACGCATGGGCGGGCGAAATCGGCTTTTCCGGCGGCAGCCTGACGATCAGCCCGACCCCGGCAATGACGGTGATCGACATCGACGGGACACTCGCCCCGCCAGCCCTCGCCCTCGCCGCTGCCAAGGCTGTCGGCGATGCCGTACTCCGCCTCGATCTGAGCGGTAGCCTAGGTATCGATTTCCCCACCCTGCCCGACAAGGCCGATCGCCGCGCCACTGATGAGGCACTGGCCGCCGCGCTGGCGGGCTGGCCGCATGAACGCACGGCGATGAACGGCTTCGGCTTCGTCCAGCTCGTCTCGCGGCTTGAGCGTCCCTCGCTTGTCGCCCGTCTGGCGTTCAACCGCGCAGGAGCCGCCGCCCGCCTGCTGCTTCGCCGCGCTGAGGGCGTGGACGAGCCGGGCGAACTGCTGCTCACCGCCCATCCCGCCGTCCGCGCTGCCGTACTTCCCGCGTGGGAGACAGAGCTGGGGCGGCGTACCGGACGGCGGCTGCAATGGCAGGCCGATTCGGCGCTTGCGCTTGACGGCAGCTTCGCGCAGGCGGTGACGCAATGACCGCGACCACCCGCAAATGCCCGATCTGCCGCAAGCCGCGCGTGCCCGAACATGCGCCGTTCTGCTCCACCCGCTGCCGCGACCGCGACTTGCTCAAGTGGCTTGACGATGGCTATGCACTGCCCGGCCCGACCGCTAATCCGCTTGCTGGTAGCAGCGACGACGACGAGCAATAATTCCTGCTTGCCAAGCTGGAATGCGTTCGCCATAGGCGGCGCTCCAACCGCTCGCCGGTCATTCGATCACCCTCGAAAGACCGCAGCCGCAGCGTTGCCCGGGTAGCTCAGTTGGTAGAGCACATGACTGAAAATCATGGTGTCGGCGGT
>JBDTUQ010000078.1:0-6621 GCA_040007615.1 Novosphingobium sp. | reverse complement strand
CGCCGATGATGGAAATGAACACGACGCCGTTGATCGACGTCATGCTCGTTCTCCTGATCATGTTCATCATCACCATCCCGGTGGCGACGCATGCGGTGAATATCGATCTGCCTTCGCCAACCCCACCCGATCAGCTGCCGCCGCCCGATACGGTGAAGAACAAGCTGGTCATCACCGATACCGACCAGATCGTCTGGGATGGCCGGGTGATCACGGACAATGACCTGATCAGCCTGCTCAAGACCACTGCCAAGATGAAGCCCGAGCCAGAGCTGCAGTATCAGCCAGAACAGGGCGCCAGCTACTACCTGTCGGTCAATGTGCTCAACTGGATCAAGCAGACCGGGGTCACCAAGTTCGGCTTTGTCGGCAATGAAGCCTATTCGGAATTCGGCAAGTCCCCGAACGCTCCGAAGGCTGAATAACGCCGTAAGCATTGGCCTGAAGGTCCGGGCCAAGATTGAATAAAGCATAAGAAAAGGGGGCGGAGCGATCCGTCCCCTTTTTTGTGTCGCTATGCCAGCCGCATCAGTCGCGCTGAGGCCGCATGGCCTGCGCGGCGAGGCTTTCGGCTTCTACCAGCAATTCGTCATCAGCGGCCCCGGCAGGCAGGCTCTCGCGGCCAATCATCACCAGCACCGGCACCGCCATCGGGCTGACCCGCTCCAGCTGCACATGGACCAGCTGCTCGGCTGCGCCGTCAAGCAAGTCGGCAAGCCGCCCCAGGTCTGTCATCTTCGCGCGCGCATCGGCCCATGCGGCCTCGATCAGCACATGGTCAGGCTCGTACTTGCGCAGCACATCGTAAATGAGGTCGGTGGAAAAGGTGACCTGCCGCCCCGATTTACGCGCACCGGGCTGCTGGCGCTCGATCAGCCCGCCGATTATCGCCACCTCACGAAAGGCGCGGCGCAGGAGGTAGGAATTCTGCACCCAGTCAGTAAATTCGTCCGCCAGAATGTCGGCTGACAGCAGCGCCGCCGGATCGTCGACCGGGCGCAGGCCCCATACGGCAAGGGCATAGTCATTGGCGATGAACCCCAGCGGACCCAATCCCCGATGCTCCATCCTGCGGGTTATGAGCATCCCCAGCGACTGATTGGCGGGCCATCCGGCGAACGTGTAGAATACCGAATAATGCCGCCCGCCATGAGGAAAGCTCTCCACCAGCAGTTGCCCCGGCCCCGGCAGGCGCGATCGCCAGTCCTGCATCTCCAGCCATTCGCGCACGTCGTCAGGAAAGCGCGCCCAGCCCGCCCGGTCGACCAGCAGACCGCGCACGCGATCCGCCAGATGGGTGGAAATCGGCATCCGCGCGCCCATGTAGCTCGGGATCGTGCCTGCACGACGGGCGGCGCGGACGATCAGTTCCAGATCGCGCACCGCCTCAACCTCAAGGTCAAGCCCGGCAAAGCGGAAGGTGTCGCCGGGTGCCAGACTGGCCCCGAACGCCTCTTCCACCTTGCCAAGTTCGCGGCCATTGCGAAACCGCACGCGCAGCATTTCGGCATCGACGATGATCCCGGCGTTCAGCCGGTGCCGCGCGGCCATTTCCGGGTGCGCCAGCCGCCACACGCCCTCGGCGGTCCGCACGATGCGGTGAAAGCGGTCATAGGCCTTCAGCGCATAGCCGCCCGTGGCGACGAAGTGCAGCACGCGCTGCCAGACGGCCTCATCCACCCACCGATAAGGCCATGCAGCTCGCACCTGCCGCAGCAATTCCGCCTCATCGAACGGACCCGCGCAGGCGCAGGCCATGACGTGTTGTGCCAGCACATCCAGCCCTCCGGGACGGAAATCCTCCCCGTCGCGCTGTCCTTCCTCGACCGCCTCAATCGCGGCCATCGCCTCAAGGTATTCAAAGCGGTTGCCCGGCACCAGCACCGCCCGGCTCGGCGTGTCGAGCCGGTGATTCGCTCGCCCGATGCGCTGAAGCAGGCGGGATGAACCCTTGGGCGCACCCATCTGCACCACGAGATCGATGTCGCCCCAGTCGACCCCCAGATCGAGACTGGCGGTGCAGACCAGCGCGCGCAGTTCCCCCCGCGCCATCGCCCCTTCCACCTTGCGCCGGGCCTCCTTGGACAAGGAACCGTGGTGTATGCCGATGGGCAGGTTGTCATCATTGGCGTTCCACAGCAACTGGAAGATATATTCCGCCAGGAACCGCGTGTTGCAGAACACCAGAGTCGTGCGGTTGGCCTGAATAGCGGCGTAAAGCTGCGGCAGCGCCCAGGCCCCGGCATGGCCGCTCCACGGCACTCGCTCTCCTTCGGGCAGCATCAGGCTGACTTCGGGCGGCGCACCAGCCTCGCCCTCGACCAGAACGACGGCATCAGCCTCACCCTCAGGCGCCAGCCATGCGCGGAAGGCTTGCGTGTCGGCAATCGTCGCCGACAGACCGGTGCGCAGCATGGCGGGGGCCAGTGCCTGGAGCCGGGCGAGCGACAGCGCCAGCAGATCGCCGCGCTTGCCGGTGGCGAAGGCGTGGATTTCGTCGATCACCACGCGCTTGAGCGTGGCGAACAGGGCCGCACTTTCTGGGTAACTCAGCAGCAGGGATAGCGATTCGGGCGTGGTCAGCAGGATATGCGGCGGGCGCACGCGCTGGCGGGCCTTGCGGTCAGACGGCGTATCGCCGCTGCGCGTTTCCACCCGCACAGCCAGACGGATCTCCTCTATCGGGGCCATGAGATTGCGCTGCACATCATGCGCCAGCGCCTTCAAGGGCGAGACGTATAGCGTGTGCAGGCCATCCGGCGGCGGCGCTCCTGCAAGCCGCGATGGCGCGAAATCGGCCAGTGTCGGCAGGAACCCCGCCAGCGTCTTGCCCGCGCCGGTATCGGCGGTGAGCAGGGCATGCTGGCCCGCCGCTACCGCCTTCAGCATATCGACTTGATGCCGCCGTGCCTGCCAGCCCCGGCCCGCGAACCATGCCGCGATTTCTGGCGGGATCAGGTCGTCCACGGTTGCATGCGGTCAGTGACCAGCCTGCGGTCCGCGTTCAAGCCCCGATGCGTCCAGTTGCTCGTCGATCTGCGCCATCAGCCGGTCCAGCCCGGCCTCGCTCTCACTCTCCGCGCGGGCGACCAGCACGTCCTGCGTGTTTGACGCGCGCAGCAGCCACCAGCCATCGGGCGTATTGACGCGCACGCCATCGGTATCGTTGACGTCTGCACCAGAAGCCGCCAGCCGCGCCTTGACCTCATCAATCACCGCGAACTTGCGGCTTTCGTCGACCTGAAAGCGCAGTTCGGGCGTGTTGATCATCGGCGGCATCTCACCGCGCAGTTGCGTGACCGATTTGCCGAGTCGCGCGGAGGCGGCGATCAGCCGGATCGCGGCGTAGAGCGCATCGTCGAAACCGTAGTATTCGTGGGCGAAAAACACATGCCCACTCATCTCGCCCGCCAGCGGCGCACCAGTTTCCTTCATTTTGGACTTAACCAGGCTGTGCCCTGTGTTCCACATCAGCGGCTTTCCGCCGAGTTCTGCCACCCGGTCAAACAGCGCGCGCGATGCCTTCACATCGGCGATAATCGTGGAGTTTGGCACCATTCGCAGCAAGTCTTCGGCATAGATCATCAGCAGCTGATCGCCCCAGATGACCCGGCCCAGACCATCGACTGCGCCGATGCGGTCCCCATCGCCATCAAAAGCTACTCCAAAATCGAGCGACTTGTCAGCGACCAGAGCCTTCAAATCGGCGAGGTTCTTTTCCTCGGTCGGATCGGGATGATGGTTCGGGAACGTGCCGTCCACTTGGGTGTAAAGACAATGGTGTTCGCCAGGCAGTTGCGCAGTCAGAAGTTCGAGGGCGGGGCCGGCGGCGCCGTTGCCCGAATCCCAGCCGATCCGCAGGCGGGAGAGGGCGTCACGGTCCAGCCCGTCCAGCCCGCGCAGCAGGCGGGTGACGTATTCGCCCATGATCTCGCGGTGCTCGGATTGGCCATGACCGCTGATCCAGTCCCCGGCGAGGGCCATCGTGCCCAGCATCTGGATGTCCTTGCCAAAGAAAGGACGACCCCGAAATACCAGCTTGAAGCCATTGTAATTGGCGGGATTGTGGCTGCCAGTTATCTGAATGCCGCCCTGCACATCTGGCATTGAGGCTTCGGCGTAATAGAGCATCGGCGTTGGCCCCATGCCGACGCGCACGGCATCCACTCCGCTGGCGTTAAGCCCTTCGACCAGCGCCTGTTCCAGCATCGTTGAGCTGACGCGGCCATCATAGCCGACCGCCACCTTGATCGCGGCCTGATCGCCCAGATCGCGGCGCAGCAGGGTGGCAAAGCCACGGCCAATCGCGCGGGCATCGTCCGCTCCCAAAGTCTCGTCGATAATGCCGCGAATGTCGTATTCGCGCAGGCTGGTGGAATGGAACTGATGAGTCATGGATTCTCCATATCGAGACGTGCCGCGCGGGCCAGCAGCAGGTCGCGCGCGGCATTGGCGGCGTGGACCTGTTCGCTGGAGCCGCCGCGATCGGGGTGAACCCGGGCGATCAACCGGCGGTGGGCATCGGTAATGGCCTGCGAGCTGGCACCGCGATCCACCTCCAGCAGGCTGCGCGCCTGTGCTTCGGCCTGCGACCGTTCCGAAGCTGCCCACAATTGCCAAGGCCAGCGGCCCGCCAGTTGCTTGCAGGCAAAGGAAACGATCAGCAGCAGAACGATGAATTTGGTCATAGGTTCCGCCCCGTTCGCGTCAGACGGCGGCGGCAGTGGCGGGGGCCGCGTGGGCGGGCATCGCCAGTTCCGGCTCGCGATCAACCGGCGGCGGCAGGTTCAGCCCGCTGAGCAACTGGCGCAGTTCCTGTCGGGCTACAAGGTGGCTGGTGCCCAGTTCGCCCAGATGTCCTTTGTCGAGCAGGGTCAGGCCCGATGGGAACAGTTCGCGGTAGATCACGCGCTCTGACAGGCCATTGGCGATGCGAAAGCCGACCCGCTTGGAAAGCTCGGTCAGCGCATCGTTCAGACGGCGCATGTTGCGGGCCTCTACGTGCTGGGTGCGGTTGCGCACCACCACCCAGTCCATTTCCCGGCGCTTTTCGGCGATGGTTGCCTTGGCGCGGGTCTTGCGGGCTTCCCAGATCATTTCGGCATAGAACGACAGGCGCTTGACCTTGAACGTCTCGGCATCGACCTGGCCGATCAGGTCGAAATCGACGAAGCTGTCGTTCAGCGGTGTGACCAGCGTGTCTGCCGTAGTGGCGATATGGCGGGCGAATTCGTCGTCACGGCCGGGGGTGTCAAACACCAGATAGTCCATGCCCTCACCCACTTGCGCGGCAAGCGCATCGAGTTGTTCCACCGTATCGCCCTTGAACACGGCAAAGTGCGCGCTCGGCAGCTGGATTTCGCGGCGGTGCGCGGTTTCTGCGCGGTTTTCCAGATAGCGGTGGAACGTGCGCTGGCGCGGATCGAGATCGATCGCGGCCACTTTCGCGCCCTGATAGGCCAGGGCAATGGCGATATGCACCGCCGTCGTCGATTTGCCGGTGCCGCCTTTTTCATTGGCGAAAACGATGCGGTGCGGGGCAGGAAGGTTGAACACAGGGCTTTTCGGGCCTTTGACTTGAGGGACGCGCAAGACTTGCAGTGAACGCGCGATTTGAATGCAGACGGCAGCGGCGCTAGAACGCCGCCTATAGCCTCATATCGCAAGGGACTCCCAAGGTGCAAACCGTCAATCGCATTGATCCACTACGGGATGCCGTCAGCCGCTTGCGTCAAAGCGGGACAGTGGCTCTGGTGCCCACAATGGGCGCGCTGCATGAAGGGCACATGACACTGGTGCGGCAGGCGAAAACGCTGGCCGATCATGTCGTCGTCTCGATCTTCGTCAATCCTCGCCAGTTTGGCGTGAACGAGGATCTGGACAGCTATCCCCGCCCGCTTAAGTGCGACTCTGCCATGCTGGAGGCAGAAGGTGCGGCGCTGCTGTGGGCACCAGACGTGGCCGCGATGTACCCGGCGAGCTATGCCACCAACGTCAGCGTTTCCGGCGTCAGCGATGGCCTGTGCGGGGCGGAAAGGCCGGGGCACTTTGATGGTGTGGCCACGGTGGTATGCAAGCTGTTCCATCAGGTTCTGCCCGACATGGCGCTGTTTGGCGAAAAGGACTGGCAGCAACTGGCCGTGATCCGCCGCATGGCCCGCGATCTGGACCTTACCCTGCCGATCGCCGCCAACATCATCGGCGTGCCAACCGTGCGCGAGGCAGACGGGCTGGCGATGAGCTCGCGCAATGCCTACCTCACCACGCCAGAACGCGCCGCCGCCGCTGCGCTGCCCGCCGCGATGCAGGCGGCGATTGCGCGCATTGCTGCCGATTATCCGGTCGCCCCGGCGTTGGCGATGCTGGGACAGGATTTGCTGGCCGCCGGGTTCGCCTCGATTGACTATGCGGCGCTGTGCGATGCCGATACTCTGGCCCCGCTGGATGAGCGCGGCAGCGGCGCGGCGCGGCTGCTGGTGGCGGCGCGAATCGGCAAGGCGCGGTTGATTGATAACATGGCTGCCTGATCGACTGGATCGATCCGGCACGCATAATAACGATATTCGTCATTTGCGCGAAGCAATGAACGGGTTAAGAAGAGCATGGTTTTTTCGGTTTTCC
>JBDTUQ010000077.1:0-7112 GCA_040007615.1 Novosphingobium sp. | reverse complement strand
GAATGGGGTGGCATGTGATCGGTCAGGGCCGCGATGCAGGTCGCAGCGAGGCGGCGGAGGCAGCGATACGCAACGAATGCAGAGAAGGCGGCAAACTGGAATTCCTGCGCGCGAACCTCTCACTGATGAGCGAGACCAGGACCCTGGCGGACAAGATCAAATCTGGCCAGAGCCGCATAGATTTACTCATCAACAATGCCGGCGGTATCCGCGACAAGAAGTATGTGACGCCCGAAGGAACCGAGGAAACCTTCGCAGCCAATCATATCGCTCCATTCCTTTTGACGCGCGAGCTACTCCCGTTGATCGAGGCGACAGCGGCCATAAGCCCGCCTGAATCGGTGCGCATTATCGCGGTGTCCTCAATCGCGTTCGCCAATGCTGCGGGCGGACTGAACTATGGGGACATTCAACATCTGGAAGGCAATTTCCGAGCTGGCTCAGTCTATTGCGAGGCCAAGCTTGCGAACCAGCTTTTCAACGTGGCGCTCAACAAGCGGCTTGCCGAGAGCGGCATCGTTTCGCAGGCCCTTGTGCCAGGCGTGGTCCACACCAACTTCAGCTCGCACGGTGATGAGCATATCAAGCAGTACGTGAAAGAAACGCCCGGATTGACCTCCGCTGAGGTCGCCAAAACACTTGTCTGGCTGGCGACCTCAAAGGAAACTGGCGCGCCGGGCGGACGAATGTTCTACGAAATGGAAGAGAAACCCGTGCCACCACACGGCAAAGATGAAGCAGCTGCTGAACGGCTGTGGATCGAAACCGAGCAGATTCTCGCCAAGCTTGGCTACTAGGCGGGGTCGATATTCAGGATCCCAAATGGCGTGATCTCTGATTCATATGGCTCTGTGTTTAGAGCATCGTGCCGTAAATCTGAACAAATTCTCCCCGGCACGGCAGGGCTATCGCATATGAACATTCCGATCCAAATTCCCCCTCACTATTCGTCATCCTGAACTTGTTTCAGGACCCATTTCGCCGCACATCCTGCGCTCGAAAGGTCGAAGAGTGGTTGCGGCACGGTCCTTTTGGGTATCCCGACCCTGCACTATCGGTACAATGGGTGCTGAAACAAGTTCAGCATGACGAAGAAATTTTCAAATGCGATAGCCCTCCCCGTGCCGGGGAGGATTGGCGGTGATCCAGATTGCAGGCACGAGACTCTAAGCGCGGAGCCGCCATTAGCTACCTCTAAATCTCCGAATCCCCCAGCACCGCCGCGCGCAGTTCATCGATGCCCATCTTCAATTCCGCCGAAGTCACATGCACTTGCGGGAACGCCGCATGATGCTTGCGCGCCTCAGCCTCTGTGCGCGCGATCACCTCTGCCAGTTCGCTGGCCTTGATCTTGTCGGCCTTGGTCAGGACTATGCGGTAGCCGACGGCGGCTTCGTCGAGCATTTGCATCATCTCTGCATCCACCGGCTTTGGCCCGTGGCGTGCGTCGATCAGCAGCAGGGTGCGTTTCAGGACGACGCGACCGCGCAGGAAATCGCGCACCAGTTTGCGCCAGTTTTCCACCACACGTGGCGGGGCCTTGGCAAAGCCGTAGCCGGGCATATCGACCAGCCTGATCACACAAGGCTCACCCACGTCAAAGAAGTTCAGTTCCTGCGTCCGCCCCGGCGTGACCGAGGCGCGGGCGATGGATTTGCGGCCGGTCACGGCGTTCAGCAGCGACGATTTGCCGACGTTCGACCGTCCGGCAAAGGCAATTTCGGGAAAATCGGGCGCGGGCAGGAACTCCAGCGCCGGAGCGGATTTAAGGAACTCCACCCGCCCGGAAAACAGCTTCCGGGCGCGCTCGGTCAGTTCGGCAAGATTGGTTTCAGGATTCACTTTTTAGCCTTTATCGCCGCCGCAACGTCCGACTTTTCCTTATCGACCATAGCCTTCATCTGCGGGTGTTTGGAGTAAAGGTACTTCTGCTGCGCGATGGTCAGAATGTTTGATGTGATCCAGTAGATCAGCAGGCCAGAGGCAAAGCTGGCCATGACGAACATCATCATCCACGGCATGATCGAGAACACCTGCTGCTGTATCGGATCGGGAGCCGACGGTTGCAGTTTGAACTGCGCCCACATCGTCACCCCCAGCGCGACCGCCAGCACGCCGATGCCCAGGAAGCTTGGCGGAGTGAACGGCAACAGGCCGAACAGGTTGAGGATATGCGCCGGATCAGGCGCAGAAAGATCATGGATCCACAGCACGAACGGCTGGTGGCGCATTTCCACGGTCAGCGTCAGCACCTTGTACAGCGCGAAGAACACCGGAATCTGCAGGAACATCGGCAGGCAGCCCGCAAGCGGATTGACGCCTTCGTCCTTGTACAGCTTCATGGTTTCTTGCTGAAGCGTTGGCTTGTCGTCCTTGTACCGTTCCTGCAGCACTTTCAGCTTGGGCTGCACCGCGCGCATTGCCGCCATGCTGGCAAAGCCGCGCTGGGCGACCGGGAACATGATCCCGCGCACGATCACCGTCAGCAGGATGATCGCGACGCCGAAGTTGCCGACGGCCTTTACCAGCGCAGTAAGCAGCCAGAAGATCGGCCGTTCAAACCAGAAGAACCAGCCCCAGTCGATCGCCTTGCCAAAATTGGTCACGCCTGCCGCTTCATAGCGATCGAGCACGGTGCTTTCCTTGGCCCCGGCAAAGACGCGAGTGGTGTGCGATACTTGCGCACCGGGTGCGACGGTATCGGCGGCATAGAACAGTTGGGCGAAGTAGAAACCATCGCCCGAAGTACGGAAATCGGACTTGGCGACGCCCTTGTCAGGGATCAGCGCGCTCATCCAGTAGATGTCGGTAAAGCCGAGCCAGTTGGCCGTGCCCTCGTTGGTCATCAGTCCGCCGGGGGCGGCGGTGACGTCCTTGTAATTGGGCTTGAACGATACCGATCCGTCAAACGCGCCAAACGGTCCGGAATGCAGGTTCCAGATATCGATGCTGGCGGTCTTTTCGGTGCGGTTGATCTGGGCGATCTGCTGCAATGCGACCGGCGCCGTGCCCCGGTTGGCGACCACGGCATCGGCGGTGATCATGTAATCCTGATCGATGGCATAGCGGATGGCGAAAGTCTGACCGGTGGCGTTGGCCCAGGTGAGCGTTACCGGCGTCTGCGGGGTCAGCTTTGCACCAGCGGGCGCGGTCCAGACGGTGGCGGCGCTGGGCAGTTCCACGCCCGGCGTATTGCCTGCTGCGGCCCAGCCAAGCTGTGCATAGTGCTGCGCCGGGGTTCCGGCGGGCGAGAATACGCGCGCCGGACCGTCAGCCTTGTTCAGCGAGGCGGTGTGGCGGTTGGTCGTCAGGTCATCCAGCAGCGCACCCGTCAGGTTGATCGAGCCGGAGAGGCCGGGCGCGGCCACGGGCACGCGGCCCGCCGGGTTCAGCGCGGTCTTAAGGTCCAGCGCCTCTGCCGCGCGGTCTGCCGGGCTTGCCAGTCCGCCTTCGCGCGTGGGCGCGGTGCTGGCTGTCGCTGCGGGCGCGGCCTGCGTCGCCACTGGCTTGTTAGCCTGCGGGTAGTAATGCTTCATCCCCGCGTCCCAGCCGAAAAACAGCAGCGCGGATAGAATCACCGCGAGGATCAGGTTACGCTGGTTTTCCACGAAGACGTCCCTAGTTCAGTTCTGGCGGCTGTGTTGCCGCGTCATGGTACGGGGTCATGGCCATGCCCGCCCCACGGGTGGCAGCGCAATAGACGCTTCGCCGCCAACCAGCCACCCTTAATCGCGCCGTATTTCTCCAGCGCCTGAATGGCATATTCCGAGCATGTCGGCAGGTAACGGCACGATGACGGCAAGACCCGCGAAGGGCCAAGCTGCCAGCCGCGTGCGATCAGGATAAGTAACTTTTTCAACGCTTTGGCGGCGGGCGCTTGCTGCGTCCCGGCCTTGGCGTATCGCCCTTGCCTGCGGCGGCACGGGCAAGTGCGGCGGTCAATTCATCGCGCAGCACGGCAAAATCACGCTCAACCCCGCCTTCGCGGCCGATCATCACGTGATCGTGGCCGGGCAGGCCGTGGGTGAGGAGTAGTTCGCGCAGCAGCGCGCGGAAACGCCGCTTCATCCGGTTGCGCACCACGGCATTGCCGATGCGCTTGGTCACGGTGATGCCGAAACGCAATTGCCCGCCATCATTGGGGCGGGCAAGCAGGACGAAACCGGGGCGGGCTACACGAGTCCCGCGATTGGCGGCAAGGAAATCAGCGCGCTTGCTCAGGACAACGGGCTTAAGGCCCGGTCCTGAGGGAAGCGCACCGTCAGCCGACTGGTTCAGGCAGACAGCTTCTTGCGGCCGCGCGCACGGCGGGCGCGCAGGATGTTGCGGCCACCAACGGTTGCGCTGCGGGTGCGGAAGCCGTGACGGCGCGCACGCACGAGATTGCTGGGCTGGAAAGTGCGCTTCATCGGATCAACTTTCGAATTCGAACAAAAAAGGGCCGCCGTTAAAGGCGACCGTAGACTGGAGCGGGCCGTTAACGAACCGCCAGCCGTGAGTCAAGAGATTCGCGGGATTTTGCATC
This sequence comes from Novosphingobium sp., assembly GCA_040007615.1. Taxonomy (GTDB): domain Bacteria; phylum Pseudomonadota; class Alphaproteobacteria; order Sphingomonadales; family Sphingomonadaceae; genus Novosphingobium. The sequence goes on along the minus strand of JBDTUQ010000077.1, from coordinate 2,587 downwards.
GCCTTGGTCCAGCCGCACCCACTGACCCATCTGCGCCGCGTTCAGCCATTTGGCCGAGGCGTTAGGCACCGAATTGGTCATGTCATAAAACGCCCGCGCCTCAACCGCGCTCATGCCCATCTCGTGGTAATAATCAAGGTAATAGCGGTTTTCCGGGGCGTTCATGGCAAAATCGCGCGGTTCGTGGCCAAGGTTATCGGCCCACGAATGGACGGCAAATTCAGCGCCGGGATCGGCCACCCGGCGGCTTCCGGCAAGGAACAGCTCGACCGCGCCTGACCGCACCGAGCCGCCCTTTGGCACATGCGTCATCAGTCCGCGTGCGTGGATCATCCGGCCCAGCCGCAGATTCGCGCGGTCATCATCGGTGCCGGGGCATTCAAGCATTTCCAGCGCGGTAATGCCGGGATAGGCGGCGAGCATGGCGGAAAACGCAGCGGGGCTGCGCTCATCCGTCACGTCAACCAGTGCGGCATGCCCGCTATCCAGCACGCGGAACGGTCCGAAGCGCGCGATGCCGTGCGGCACTTGCACCGGAGCGGAGGCGACGAAGCGGTCTGAACCGGCGTCGCTGACTTCGTATTCCTCAACCACTTCATAAACCACAGTCTGCGCGGCGCACGGGGTCGCCAGCGCGGCGAGCAAGGTGAGGGCGAGGTGGGCAAAGCGGCGCATGATCCTGCCGGAATGGACCCCAACCTGCTACCGGCGTCCTCATGGAAAGCGTTAAGATTTGCTTGCCGATGCCTACGTGTGACTGCGTAACTGGCTCCACAACGGCGTAATCTTCCGCCCAGCCCCTCGACAGCAGCCGTTCCCTTCGCCATCAACTGGTTAGGGGAAGTAATAGGGGTGTTCACTTGGTCGCGCTGGTATCGACGGTTGCCTATCTCGGGCTGGAGGCCCGCGCGGTCGAAGTGCAGTGTCAGGTGGCGCCGGGCCTGCCGCGCTTCAATCTGGTCGGCCTGCCGGACAAGGCCGTGAACGAAAGCCGCGAACGGGTCAGTGCGGTGCTGGCCTCGCTCGGGCTGTCGCTGCCGCCAAAGCGGATCACCATCAACCTGTCGCCCGCCGATCTGCCTAAGGAAGGATCGCACTACGATCTGCCGATTGCGCTGGCGCTGCTGGCGGCGATGGGCGTGACCGATGCCGAGCAACTGGCGGATTACGTCGCGGTGGGCGAACTGGCGCTGGATGGCCGGATCATCTCATCGCCCGGCGTGTTGCTGGCCGCGATCCATGCCAGCGGTATCGACAAGGGCCTGATCTGCCCCGCCGCGCAAGGGGCAGAGGCCAGCTGGGCCAGCGGCATAACCATCCTGGCCGCGCCCGATCTGGTGTCGTTGCTCAACCATCTTAAGGGGACGCAAGTGTTGTCGCCCCCCGCGCCCGGCATTGCTGATACGCCAGTGCGCGGGCCGGATCTGAAGCAGGTCAAGGGGCAGGAAACCGCCAAGCGCGCACTGGAAATCGCGGCGGCGGGCGGCCACAACCTGCTGATGATCGGGCCGCCGGGCGCGGGTAAATCGCTGCTGGCATCGTGCCTGCCCGGCATCCTGCCCGATCTTTCGGCGGCAGAGGCGCTGGAAGTGTCAATGGTGGCGTCAGTCGCCGGAACGCTGGAGGAAGGGCGGATCAGCCGCACGCGCCCTTTCCGGTCTCCGCACCACTCCGCATCGATGGCGGCGCTGACCGGCGGCGGCTTGAAAGTACGGCCCGGCGAAGTCAGTCTGGCGCATCTGGGCGTGTTGTTCCTTGACGAACTGCCAGAGTTCCAGCGCCCGGTACTCGATTCGCTGCGCCAGCCGCTGGAAACCGGCGAAGTGACCGTGGCGCGGGCCAATGCCCATGTCACGTTCCCCGCACGGGTGCAGCTGATCGCGGCGATGAACCCGTGCCGCTGCGGTCACATGGGAGAGCCGGCGCTGGGTTGCAGCCGCGCGCCGCGCTGCGGGGCCGATTACCAGAGCCGCGTTTCGGGGCCGCTGCTTGACCGGATCGACCTGCATGTCGATGTCGACCCCGTCAGCGCCGCCGATCTCTCACTGCCGCCGCCCGCCGAAGGTTCGGAGCAGGTCGCCGCGCGTGTTGCCCGCGCCCGGTTGGTGCAGGCGGCCCGCACGGAAAGCACCGGCGCGCGGACCAATGCGGAACTCAACGGCGATGGGCTGGAAACACACGCCACCCCTGACGAGGCGGGGCGCAAGTTGCTGGCGCAGGCCGCCGAAGCCATGCGCCTGTCCGCGCGCGGCTATACCCGGATGCTGCGCGTGGCGCGGACGATTGCCGATCTGGCGGGTGCGGAGACGGTGGGCCGCATTCATATAGCTGAGGCGCTTAGCTATCGCAGGCAACCGCCTAGGGCTTGAAAGGCGCTTGAAGGGGTTTCGTACTGGCGAAGTACCGCTAGAGCCTCATCCGGTAAATCTGAACCAGATCCTCCCCGGCACGGGGAGGTGGCAGGCGCGAAGCGGCTGACGGAGGGGGCCCACCTATCGCCATATGCAGCGGGTGGGGAAAGGTGGGACCCCTCCGCCCTTTCAGGGCACCTCCCCGTGCCGGGGAGGATTGGCGGTGATTCAGATTG
>JBDTUQ010000076.1:0-7187 GCA_040007615.1 Novosphingobium sp. | reverse complement strand
GCTTGGCCGAGGCGCGGCGCAGCGCATCGATGCAGATCAGCAGTTCCATCAGGTTGTCGTTGCACGGAAAGCTGGTCGACTGGACGACAAACACATCCTCGCCGCGCACGTTTTCGTGGATTTCGACGAAGACTTCCTCGTCGGCAAACCGGCGGACGCTGGCGTCGGTCAGCGGCACTTCCAGATAACCCGCGATTGCCCGTGCGAGCGGCAGATTGCCATTCCCGGCCATGATTTTCATCGCGTGCACCCTCTTTGTCGCTGAACTGTAACGCGCGAGCGCCTTAGCCAAGCACGCCCGGATTGCAACAATTACCCCGGCAAAACCCGTGGATCAGCCGTTTGGCGGACAATCAATGCCCCTTGCGGCGCTCGCTCTTCACCCAGCGCACGGTGCCGGACGAGGCGCGCATGACCACGCTTTCGGTGGTCATAGTGCCGTCCTTGCGGCGCTTTACACCGGCCAGCAGCGAACCGTCGGTTACCCCGGTGGCGGCAAAGATGCAGTCGCCCTTGGCCAGTTCGTCCAGCTTGTAGATCTTGTGCAGATCGGTCACGCCCCACTTCTTGGCGCGGGCGCGTTCATCATCGTTGCGGAACAGCAGGCGGCCATTGAACTGCCCGCCGACGCAGCGCAGCGCCGCCGCAGCCAGTACGCCTTCGGGTGCGCCGCCGGAACCCATGTACATGTCGATCGTGGTATCCTCGTCAGTCACCGCGATGACCCCGGCCACGTCGCCATCACCGATCAGCACGACGCCGCAGCCGATGCCGCGCAGTTCGGCGATCAGTTCAGCGTGACGGGGGCGGTCAAGCACGCAGACGATGATCTCGTCCGGCTGAACACCCTTGGCGGCGGCAACCGCCTTGACGTTTTCGGTCGGGGATTTGGCAAGGTCGATAACACCTTCGGGATAGCCGGGGCCGACGGCCAGCTTGTCCATATAGACGTCCGGCGCGTTGAGCAGGTTGCCTTCTTCGGCAATCGCCAGCACGGCCAGCGCATTAGGGCCAGCCTTGGCGGTGATGGTCGTGCCTTCCAGCGGATCAAGCGCGATGTCGATCTTTGGTCCGGTGCCCTGCGCGTTGCCGACCTTTTCCCCGATATAGAGCATCGGCGCTTCGTCGCGTTCGCCCTCGCCGATCACCACGGTGCCGTCGATCGCCAGTTCGTTGAATGCGGCGCGCATCGCCTCGACAGCGGCGGCGTCGGCTGCCTTTTCGTCGCCCCGGCCGATCAGGCGGGCGGCGCCAATGGCCGCTGCTTCGGTCACGCGGACCATTTCAAGCACGAGAACGCGATCAAGAACCTTACTGGCGGGAGTTTTGGTCATGGTGTGGCTATTTTCCTGGGTTGCAGAGGGCCGGACGCCGGGCATTCGTCAGGCCGATTAAACAGCGCAGGCCGCTCTGTCGAGTATGGTCATCTGCTGTTCACGTGATTATGGCGAGAACGACTTGTTCAAAAGCACATTCAAAAGCGGTGGGACCGACGATATGAGGCTGCTCAGGGCCTGTGGGCTTGCGGTGTTGGCCGCGCTGCTGGCCATTACGCCGGGAGCTATTACGGGAAGCGAGGCTGCGTTTGCCCAGGCCGGGCAGGCAGACACCGCCGCCAAGGACGATGCCGCCAATCCGCAGATCCAGGTGTTCATCACCCAGGAAAAAAAGCTCTACGGCCCGGCGGCCCGGCGCAACAGGCAGTGCGGATTTGAAAACAGCAAGGGCGAGATCGTGGTCTGCGCCGCCGATCATGGCGAGGATGTGCGCGTGCCCTCGACCACGGATAGCGATCCGACTTCGCGTGAGGCGATGAGGACCGGCGTTCCCCGCGCGCCCAACGTCAGTGGTCTACCGGGCTGCGCGCGCGGCTGCATCGGCATCGGCAAAGGCCCGCCGCCGGTCTATATCATTGATCTGAAGGACATTCCCGACGCGCCCAAAGGCTCCGACGCGGAGAAGGTCGCCAACGGGGAAATCTCGGACCGCTGATCGCGCCAATAGCTGCACCATAGATCCGCCGTCCCTCAGGCCCGACTATGCTGAGCTTGTCGAAGCACTGTCCTTCGTTCTTGAGGTTAGAGTATCGTGCGTAATATCTGAACCACCCGTCATCCCGGCGGTGGCCGGGATCCAGCCGTTCTGAATACCAGGCCGCGAAGCGTCGCTGCTTCTTGGTATGGACGCTTCTTGGTTGGGACTGGGTCCCGGCCTTCCGGCCAAAGGGGCCGGAAGTTTATCCAGAGCGAAGTCGATGGGCCGGGATGACGATTCAGATTAAAGGCAACTTGCTCTAACCGCGACGGCACGAAGAAAAGTACGATCCTTCGACAAGCTCAGGACAGTCGGTTTTTGGGCAGATGAAAAACCAAAACCCGCTAATGTGGCGCTATTCTCCCAGAATCTGCATGACCAGCGGTGCCTGCGCCAGACTGGCAGAGCCTTCAAGCAAGTGCAGCGCCTTGGTCACGCATTCCTCGGGTACTTCGTGCGTGACCATCGCCACCATGACCTCGCCGCCGGTGGCCGACTGGCCTTTCTGGATCAGGCTTTCGATCGAAACCCCGGCATCGCGCAGGGCGGCAGTGATTTCGGCGAGCACACCGGGCCGGTCGGCAACCATGAAGCGGATATAGGCGCGGCCCATCCGGTGGCCTGATGCTTCGGGGGGCAGTGCCTCAAGCTCGGCCACGGGGACAGAGAACGGCGCGCCGATCTCTCCGCGCGCGATATCTATGATGTCGGCGACCACGGCGCTCGCCGTCGGCCCGTCGCCCGCACCTGCGCCCTGAAACAGCAAGCGGCCCGAGAAGTTGCCTTCCGCGACGACCGCGTTGGTCGCTCCGTCGACATGGGCCAGCGGGTGATCGAACGGTACCAGGTGCGGCTGGACGCGCTGGAACAGCTTGCCGCCATCAGTATCGGCCATGCCGATCAGGCGTATGACAAAGCCCAGCGCATCGGCCTGCGCGATGTCGGCAGCCAGAATGCGCGTGATGCCGGTGGTGGCGACCGACGCAAAGTCGATCTTCGCGCCATAGGCAATCGCCGCCAGAATCGACAGCTTGTGCGCCGCATCGGTGCCTTCGATGTCAAACGCCGGGTCAGCCTCGGCATAGCCCTTGGCCTGTGCTTCGGCCAGCACATCGGCAAAGTCGCGGCCGGTGTCTTCCATTGTCGAGAGGATGTAATTGCAGGTGCCGTTGAGGATGCCGTAAACCCGCTCGATCTTGTTCGCCGCCGCGCCTTCGCGCAGGCCCTTGATCACTGGGATGCCGCCCGCCACCGCCGCCTCGAACTTCAGCGCGACGCGCGCGGCCTCTGCCGCCGTCGCCAGCGCCAGACCGTGATGCGCGATCATCGCCTTGTTGGCGGTAACCAGCGCCTTGCCACGGGCAATCGTGCTCTGCGCCAGCGCCAGTGCGGGACCTTCGGAGCCGCCCACCAGCTCAGCCACGACGTCAACGTCATCGCGGGCTGCCAGTGCGGTCATATCGTCTTCCCAGGCATAGGCTGACAAATCGACGCCGCGATCCCGGCTGCGATCCCGCGCGCTGACGGCGGTAATCACCAGTGGCCGCCCGGCGCGGCGCGCGATCAGTGCGGCGTTAGCCTCCATCAGGCGGATGACGCCTGCGCCTACGGTTCCCAGTCCTGCCAGTGCGATGCGAAGCGGTTCAGCCATGATGCTCCCTTTCGTCCGCGCCCCTAGGGCAGCGCGCGAAGAAAGGCCAGCCTGCGCGATCAGCGCGCCAGAGCGTTCTGTCAGCGCGTGCGTGTGCAGCGACCAAGGCCCGCCATGACCAGCTGATAATCCGCTTCCGCGCTGGCCTTGTCCTCAAAGGTGGATGATACGTTGACTGTAGGTGACAGGGCTGGTGGCAGCGAACAGGCGAGGCGGTACCACGCCAGCGTATCGTGTGGCGGCGGCAGGCCGGTGCTGTCCACCACTTCAGAGAATGACACGCTCCAGTGCGCGGGAATGCCGGGGTGGTGAAGCACGGTGATAGTGGCAGGGGCATTGTCCGGCGTGGCCAGGAATAGCTGCGTCTCGCCCTCTCCCGCCAAAGTGCCGGGCACATGTATCGCCTCGGCCACGCCGGTAATCCGCCCCGGCGCGCCTTGGGCAAAAAGCTCGCCCAGAATGGAGCGCAGGCGTTCATCGGTAGATGCATCCCACATGATCTGCGCGTCAGTCGCGACCAGTTGCAATTCTCCCGGCCTGCCAGCGACGCTGCGGGCAAACAGCAGGACCGATTGCTTGGTCAGTTTGGGTGCCCGCCCGCGCGAATCGCGGCGCACGTCGGCAAGGTAAGTCAGCGTGCCGCCAACGGCTGTGGGCCCGGTGAGCAGGTTTTCGGTCACTGCCTGTATATAAAGCCGCGACCAGCCGGGGCGCAGGCCGGGCGCGCGGGCAGGTTCCACTTCGGCCTGGCTGCGCACTTTGGCCCTGATGATCTGCGGCGCGCCCTCAGCCAGATCGACGAGGTCGGCATAAGACAATTGAGTGGGGGAAGTGAGGGCCTGTGTGGCGGGCTGTATAGCGGGCTGGGATGCGGCCATTGCAGGCAACGCAAAATACAATGCCGCCATAACGACAGGCTTTGCCCCGCAGCGCGAGAGCCGAAATCCCATCATTTCCATCCTTTCGATTGGTGCGGGCAGGCTGTGCGAGCAGTCCGCCAGGCGATTCGCGCATGTGGAATAGCGGCGTTCAAATGTCCGCAGGCTGACCAGATTTAGCCCTAGCATATGTGAATCGTCAGTTAACCCGCCTTTTGCACGGATTAAGGCGTTGCACGGCGGATCACTCGCCGTTATTGCGGGTTCATAAGACGGGCCAACAAACAACAACAGGCCCACGGTTATCCCCATCGCTTCGGGGTTGGAGTGGTTGCCGAAATATCCGTCAGGGTGGAAAATTAGTTTCGCACTTTCGGCATGCAGTTCGCCTGTATGCCGTAGGAAGCCTTGGACCGTTCCGTTTGCGGGATCGGTCCGGGCATTAGTTATGGAGTGATGCGTCTGAATGGCTTACGCTGACCAACAGATGAGTGGTAGCCGCGCTACCGCCTTTGTCATCGTTGCACTGATACACGTGGCTGTCGGATACGCCTTGGTCACTGGGCTTGCCTATGAAGGTGCGCGCAACGTCATCAAGAAATTGACGACGGTGGATATCAAGGAGCCTGAAAAGCCCAAGGATACCCCGCCGCCACCGCCGCCAAAGCAGGCCGCGCCGCCGCCGATCGTGGCTCCGCCGGTCAAGATCACCATTGCGGTGGCACCGCCGATTGTTCAGACAGTGCAGACACCGCCGCCAGCGGCTCCGCCGCCGCCTGCGATCATTCTGGCCCCGCCAGCGCCGCCTGCGCCCCGGTTCTCACCTAAATCCGCAACGCCCAAGGGGCGTCCGGGTGACTGGGCAACGTCTAACGACTACCCCTCGCAGGCCCTGCGTGAAGAGCGCGAAGGCACGACCCGCTTCCGCGTGAGTGTGGGAGCTGACGGACGGGTAACCGATTGCCAGGTAACCGGATCAAGTGGCAGCCCTGATCTTGACGCAACCGCATGTGCCAAGATCAAGCAGCGCGCCCGGTTCAACCCGGCAATGGATGGCGAAGGCCAGCCCACCACGGGTACTTTCGCCAGTGCTGTCCGTTGGGTTATTCCGAAAGACTGATGAATTCCTGCGAAGTCCGGCATCGGGCCGGGTTTTGCTGCCGGCGATCCGGCTGATACCAAAAACCAATTCTTGAAGAGGACTATCGCATGATTTTTGAACTTCTCGCCGCAGCCGCACCAGCAGCTGGCGCAGCTCCGCAGAACAAGTTCGGCCTGTACGAAGCTCTCCAGCAGGGCGGCTTCATCGCCATCTCGACTGTTGTCATCCTCGGCATCATGTCGTTCGGTTCGTTCTTCATCCTGTTCACCAAGTGGTTCGATCAGTCGAAGATCATGAAGCAGGGCGCAGATCTGCGTGCCAACTTCTGGCGCGCGCCAAGCCTGCGCGAAGGCGCCAACAAGCTTGAGAAGAACAGCGCATGGCGCCAGATCGTCGAAGACGGCCTGAACGCTGAAGCACAGCACGGCCAGATGACCGATGCTATGGAAGCCCATGACTGGCTGCACGGCTCGCTCGCCCGTTCGGAAGGCGCGGTCAACGCTCGCCTCGCTTCGGGTCTGCCGTTCCTCGCCACCGTCGGTGCGACTTCGCCGTTCATCGGTCTGTTCGGCACCGTGGTCGGCATCTACCGCGCTCTGATCGCCATCGGCCTGGCCGGTTCGGCTTCGATCGACAAGGTCGCCGGTCCGGTCGGTGAAGCGCTGATCATGACCGCTATGGGTCTGCTCGTCGCGGTTCCTGCCGTGCTCGCCTACAACTACCTGCAGGCTCGTAACAAGAACATCGCTGAGAGCCTGTCGGGCTTCTCGAACGATGTGCTGGCCTACATCAACTCCAAGGGTGCGGTTAAGCCTGCTGTTGCTGCCGCTGCTCCGAAGGCTGCTGCAAAGCCTGCCCCGGTTGCTCCTACCAAGTAAGCACCTGACGACAGCGGGCGCCCGGGTTCGGGTGCCCGCTGCAGGAACCGGTCCTAAAGCCGCCAGGCAGGCAGCCCGGTTTCGGGCGAACAGATACGATAGGATGTAACTATGGCGATTTCGATGGGCGGGGCCGGCGCGGAAGAAAAACCGATGTCGGATATCAACACCACGCCGCTCGTGGACGTGATGTTGGTGCTGCTGATCATCTTCCTGATCGCGGTTCCGATCGCGATCCAGCAAATCGAGAAGCTGCGCTTGCCGATCATGGTTTCGCAGGAATCGAAGGACAAGGTGGAAAACCTTCTGCTGACTGTGGCCACCACCGATGGTGCGGGCCGCAGCGCGGGCGAACCGGGTTTTGAAGGCGCATCGCGTAATGGCGAATGCCGCATCTATTTCAACAACATCACGCCGGTCGATTCGGTCGAACTGCGTGACATGGCGTTCAAGCGGCTTGACCTTATCGTCAAGCGCGCGGGCGGTGCGGAAGCAATGAAGGCCGATCCGGACAAGATTCCTCAGGTGCACATTCGCGGTGACGTGAACGCACCGTGGCGCTGCGTTGCCGGGGCGATCTACAACATCCAGATCTCGGGCTATCCGACGGTGGGCTTCATTTCGAACCCGGTCGATCCCAACGG
>JBDTUQ010000075.1:0-7485 GCA_040007615.1 Novosphingobium sp. | reverse complement strand
CGCAGGCGCTGCTCGACCGGATGGAGATCATCCGGCTGGAGGGCTATACCGAGGATGAGAAGCTGGAGATTGCCGAGCGGCATCTGCTGGCCAAGCAGGTTGAGGCGCACGGGCTGAAGGCGGGCGAATTCACGCTGTCGCATGACGCCTTGCGCGATCTGATCCGCTATTACACCCGCGAGGCCGGGGTGCGGACGCTGGAGCGCGAGATTGCCAAGCTGGCGCGCAAAAGCCTGCGCAAGATCCTTGAGGGCAAGGAAACCAGTGTCACCATCTCGCCGGAAAATCTGGGCGACTATGCCGGGGTGCGCAAGTACCGCCACGGCATATCGGAAGAGGAAAACCAGATCGGTGCGGTCACCGGCCTGGCCTGGACGGAAGTTGGCGGCGAACTGCTGACCATCGAAACCGTGACAGTGCCGGGCAAGGGCGCGGCCAAGACCACCGGCAAGCTTGGCGAAGTGATGAGCGAGGGCGTGCAAATGGCCTTCAGCTTCGTCAAATCGCGCGCACCTGCCTATGGCATCAATCCGTCGATCTTCAACCGCAAGGACTTGCACGTCCACTTGCCCGAAGGCGCGGTGCCAAAAGATGGCCCGAGCGCAGGTGTCGGTATGGTCACCGCGATGGTTTCCACCCTAACGGGCATCCCGGTGCGCAAGGACGTGGCGATGACCGGCGAAGTAACCTTGCGCGGGCGGGTGCTGGCGATCGGCGGCCTGAAGGAAAAGCTGCTCGCGGCGCTGCGCGGCGGCATCACCACGGTGCTGATCCCGGAAGAGAACCGCAAGGACCTGGCCGAGATTCCAGCCAATGTTCTGGCCGGGCTGGAGATCATCCAGGTCGCCCATGTCGACGAAGTTCTGGCCCGCGCCCTGACCGCTCCGGTGGAGCCGATCCAGTGGACCGAGCAGGACGATCTGGCCAGCCAGCCCGGCGGCCTGGTTCAGGGTGGCGTGACGCCTTCGGTGACTGCTCACTAGGTTACGGGCGCAAAATGCTGCACTGATGTTGCAGTCATGCTGCAGGGCTACGCATAAATGCTGCAATGCCGCGAATCGGAGAAATCCGGCTCGCGGCATTGTCGTAATCAGATGATCAGCCCATCGGCGTGTGAGCGAGATGTAAAAATCCCCGATTTCAGGGACGAAATTAGCTGGAATCACTCACATCACGCTGTTTTTGGCTTTGACAGAAGCCATAAAAATCGCTCAATTCCCGCCCGGTTCGTGGCGCGTTCAAGGGCGTGATTGGCGAACACCGATTTAACGTCATTAGTGTTCCAACGACAGTCAGGGGTAGCCACATGAACAAAAACGAACTTATCGGCTCGGTCGCTGAATCCAGCGGACTGACCCGCAGCGATGCGACCAAGGCGGTAGATGGTGTATTTGATGCGATTTCCAGCGCGCTGACCAAGGGCGATGAAGTTCGCCTGGTCGGTTTCGGCACGTTCTCCGTTGCCAAGCGCAAAGCCTCAACAGGGCGCAACCCGCGCACTGGTGAACCGATGAAGATCAATGCGTCCAGCCAGCCCAAGTTCAAGGCTGGCAAGGGTCTGAAAGACGCCGTGAACTGATCCATTCAGCGGGGGCAACCCCCTTGCAAACAAAACGCCGCGTCCGGGTTCCGGCGCGGCGTTTTGCTTTTTGGGGCACGACGCACACGCCCAGTGCTTAACCGCCCAGCTTGACCAATGCCGTAGGAGCCGCCGTGGTGCGCGGGCTGACCGTCCACTGCAGGCGCTTACCGGTCGTGTCGGCTTGCGGGCCTTCGTCGGTGTTGTTGGCCAGAATATCGCCATCGGTCGTCAAGGTGAACTGACCGTCAATCACCGGCATCGCTGACCCCGGCTTGGCACTCTTGTCGCCGCTGCTGCTGGCACCGTCCATCAGACCGCCCATCATGCCGCCGCCCATCATCTGTGCAAAGGGCGATCCACCCGCTGAAGGAGCAAAGCCGGGCGCATCCATCCGCACAGTGCCGTCATTCCGCCGGGTCAATTGCACAAAGGCATCGGCCAGCGGAAAGCGTTCGATGGTCGGGAAGGTAAAGTCATGGTCGATCCGCCCGGTGATGGCGAAATCGACGAGATACAGCCCGTCGCCTTTGTAGACCACGCTGCGCCAGCCGACTTGCCGCCGCAGCCGCGCGGCCAATTCCTCGGCGGCCTTGGGATTGGTAGGGTCGATCCCGCCCATCATCGCCTTCATCGATTCGGCGTCGCGCTTGGCCTTGTCAGCGGCGGTGCGCTGTTCTTCGGCCCAGACGCTCTTCTGCTCGGCCAGTTCGGCGGCGGTGCACTTGCGCGCATCCATATTGTCATCTTCGCATGGCTTGCCTGTGAACGGCTTGTTCGCCTCTGCCCGGCCCATTTCGGCCAGCTTGCTGAGGCCCAGCATGAAAATCTCGCCCTTGTAGGCATAGCTGAACCGCCCGTCGCGCCTGAGGTCCAGCGTCGAGGTGAACTTGCCCGGCGCAAGCAGGCAAGCGGACAGCAGCAGCGCCAGCCCTGCCGCCAGTCCGATCGCGCCCATGCGCCGCAATGACATCTCTCGCATTCGCTTGCCCCCCGGTAACTCGCTCGAAGTGTTTACTCGCCCGTAATCCCCGCCCGCGTTGCCGCAGCGTAAAGCGCAATTGCGGCAGCATTGGATACGTTCAGGCTTTCCATGTCTGAACTGATCGGCAACCGGGCGAGCGCGTCGCAATGCTGGACGATGTTGTGGCGCATACCGTCACCTTCCGCACCCAGTACCAGCGCGACCGGACCGGCGGGCAGGGCCTCGGCAATCGTAGACTGGCCCTTGCCGTCCAGCCCGATGCGCCAGTATCCCGCCTCGGCCACCTCATCGAGCGCGCGGGCCAGGTTGACCACGCGCACCCACGGCAGCACCTCCAGCGCGCCCGATGCTGATTTGGCCAGCGTACCCGATTCGGGCGGCGCGTGCCGGTCCTGCGTAACAATGGCGCAGGCGTTGAACGCCACGGCAGAGCGCATGATCGCGCCGACATTGTGCGGATCGGTGACCGAATCGAGAATCACCAGCGGCCGGGCCGGATCGCCGGTCAGCACGTCATCCAGAAACACGTCGGCCAGTTGATCGCAATCGAGCACCAGCCCCTGATGCGGCGCATCGCGCGCGACCAGTCGGCCCAGATCGGCTGCCTGCGCATATTCCACAGGGAAATTTTCCGGCAGATCGCCGTCCAGCGATTCGATGCCTTCGCGCGTGGCCCACAGCTTTCGGTGGACCCTGTCGGGGTTCAGCAGCGCGGCTTCCACCGCATGGCGTCCCCATAACCGCACCGCCCCTGCGGAGGCCCGGCCACTGCCGCGCCCGCCCTGCATACGGCCCGCGCGCCCGCGCAGGGCCTTGCCAGACTTGGGCTGGCCCAGCTTGCCTGAGGCGGAATAGTTCATGCTCTTGTCCTTTACTTATCGCCGCCAAGGGCGTGCCATAGCGCGCTCATGCCCTTCGCCCCATTGACAGGCAAGCCTCCCTTCGCCAAAGCGCGGCCTCTCGGCTGGAAGGCTCCCTTTTGGGGGCCGATTTGCGGGGTGACCCGTTGCCGGCTTGCTGGTGTGGACAGGTGGCCGAGTGGTTAATGGCAGCAGACTGTAAATCTGCCCGCGAGAGCGTACGCTGGTTCGAATCCAGCCCTGTCCACCACCAGCGAACCGGGCATTCCGGCTAGCCAAAGCGCGGGAACAATGGCCGACAGCAGCCGCACCCTCTGGTCGATCCAATACCTCTGCGCCTTTGCAGCGCCGGGCGTGATCCTGTTTCGCTCGCTGTCCAGCACCGCCTATGAGTTCGAATTCGGCTCCGTAGGGCTTCGTCCTATGCCAGCCGCACAAGACCGGGCGCCGGGGGCATGAGGGCTCATTTGGCAAGAACCGCGCGGCTGGTTGCGGCTCTTGATCCGTTCCTGTTGATGCTCACGGCTGTGGTGGGCTTGGCCTCGGTCCTGCCGGTGCATGGGTCCGGGGCGGAGTGGTTCGGACTGCTGGCTGACGGCGCGATTGCGCTGCTGTTCTTTCTGCACGGTGCGAAATTGTCGCGTGAGGCGATTGTGCAGGGGATGGGTAACTGGCGGCTGCATCTGATGGTGCTGGCGTCTACTTATGTGCTGTTTCCCGGCATCGGGTTGGCGCTGGTGCATCTGGCGGGCGGCTGGGTTAACCCGCTGCTGCTGTCAGGCCTTCTGTTCCTCACCCTGCTGCCGTCTACCGTGCAATCCTCGATTGCTTTTACTGCGATGGCGCGGGGGAATGTCGCGGCGGCGGTGTGCAGTGCATCGCTGTCAAACCTGCTGGGCATTGTGTTGACGCCGCTGCTGGTGTCGCTGCTGATGCAGGTGGACGGGCAGGGGGCGGTGTCGTCATGGGCCTCGGTTAAGGCAATTGCGCTGCAACTGCTGGTGCCGTTCGTGGCCGGGCACTTGCTCCGCCCGCTTATCGGCGGTTTCATCGCGCGCAACAAGGCGGTGCTGCAGCCGGTCGACCGGGGGTCGATCCTGCTGGTGGTTTATTCGGCATTCAGCGCGGCGGTGGTCGGGGGCATCTGGACGCGGGTGAGCGGGGCGGATCTGGTGTTCGTGCTGGCGGCCAGTGCGGTGATTCTGGCGGCGGTGATGCTGGCCACCATCGTTGCGGCCCGCGCCGCCGGGCTGGCGCGAGAGGACGGAATTGTTCTGCTGTTCTGCGGGTCGAAGAAAAGTCTGGTTTCAGGCGTGCCGATGGCGGCGGCGCTGTTCGCGCCCGCCAGCGCCGGGTTCATCGTGCTGCCGCTGATGATCTTTCACCAGTTGCAACTGTTCGTCTGCGCGGTGCTGGCGGAACGGTTCCGGCGGCAGGCGGCGGACTGACGGCGCGGTTTGCTGATAGCCCTCGCATTATCCTTGTCCCGGTGGCCCGGCAGCCCTAGATGGGCGGCATGTCCGGAGAAATAACCGATAACCGTGGTCGCGGTGAAACTGGCTGGCACTGGCCCAGCGTCCATCCAGAAGGGCGCAAGTTCGCCCTGATCGCCGCAGCGGCTTCGCTCGCTATGGCACTGTTGGGGTGGGAGACGCTGGCCTGGCCGCTTGGCCTGCTGGTGCTGTGCATCCTTGCCTTCTTCCGCGATCCGGTGCGGGTTACGCCGCAGGGCGATCGGTTCATCGTCGCCCCTGCCGACGGCCTCGTCACCTTGATCCAGCAAGTCGCCCCGCCGCGCGAACTGGTGATTGATGATGGCAGCGGTACACCGGGCCTGCGCGACGTGCCGGTGACGCGAGTTTCCATTTTCATGAGCGTGTTCGACGTTCACATCAATCGCGCGCCAATTGGCGGCACTGTGCGGCGCGTCGTCTATATCCCCGGCAAGTTCATGAACGCCGATCTCGACAAGGCGAGCGAAGATAACGAGCGGCAGCATTTCCTGATCGAGCGGGCGGACGGCACCCGGCTGGGCTTTACCCAGATTGCGGGACTTGTGGCGCGGCGAATCATTCCCTTCGTGAAGCCGGGCGATATGCTGGCGAGCGGGCAACGGGTGGGCCTGATCCGCTTTGGCAGCCGGGTCGACGTATACCTGCCCGCCGGAACCGAACCGCGCGTACTGCTGGGGCAGAAGACCGTGGCCGGTGAAACCGTGCTCGCCGAACTGAATGAGCAACTGCATATCGAGGGCGTGAGCCAGTGAACGCCCCGCGCGAGCAGGATGAGGGCGGGGTGCTGCCCGGCGGCCTGACCCTGCGCGCGCTTATTCCCAATGCGATCACAGCCTCGGCGCTGTGCTTTGGCCTCACCGGCATCCGGTTTGCTGTAATGGGCCAGTGGGAAAAGTCGGTGCTGGCGGTGATCCTCGCCGGGGTGCTCGACGGGATCGACGGCCGCATCGCGCGATTGCTGAAAGCGCAGTCGCGATTTGGCGCAGAGCTGGACAGTCTGGCAGACAATGTCTCGTTCGGCGTTGCCCCAGCGCTCATTCTGTTTCTGTGGTCACTGCAAGGCCTGCCGCGTCTCGGCTGGTTCGCCTGTCTGGCCTTCGCCATCTGCTGCGCGCTCCGACTCGCGCGGTTCAATGCCCGCATCGATATGGCTGACCAGCCGCACAAGTCGGCCGGGTTCATGACCGGGGTTCCGGCTCCGGTCGGTGCCGGGCTGGCGTTCCTGCCGATGTACCTGTGGGTGGTGAGCGACCGGGCGGAATTTCGTGAGCCGGTTGTCGTCGGCATCTGGCTGGCCTTGATCGCTTTCCTGATGATCTCCAACGTGGCGACCCTGACCTGGACCTCGCTGCGTCCCCGGCGCAGCGTCAGGCTTGAACTGCTGGCGCTGCTGGCCATGATCGGCGCTGCCCTGCTGACTGAGCCGTGGTGGACGCTGGTCGGGATCAGCGCGTTATACCTGCTGCTGCTTCCTTATGGCATTTTCAGCTATGCCCGGATCAGGCGGCAGCGAGCCGCCCGGCAATCGGCACAAACGTCCGGCCATACGGCTTCCTGACGGAAACTACGCGCTGGCGGGGCGGGATCGCTTGCGCATGGGCGGGCAGCACGCCCGCCGCGTCAATCTGAAAGCGCACGTCGCAGACCGGCTCATGCACGTTGTCCAGCAGCGCGATTTCCTGTGCCAGGGCACGGATCGTTGGCAGTGCCTGACGCCACGCACGGAGCATGACTGCGACGGCAAACAGCCCCGCAGCGATAAAAAGCAGATCGAGCGCGAACTGCAGGTTTCCGGAAACACCCATGAAACAATCCCTTCCAGTGCGAACCGGTTGTTGCCAAACTTGTGGACAACCGGGGGATAAGCGGAGGATTATGAGGTTGGAAACCCCGTATTCCTTGCGTTGTTCCAAATGTTCACTTTTTGTTCCTACATGTCAAGCGCAAAAAGAATACCCCCGTACTGGCGTCATCAATGGCGACGGCCCGAATAGTCGTTTTCCGCACTGGTAATCGTCCGCCAAACCGGCTAGTGGCGCGCTCGACTGCGGAGAATCGGGCCATTCCGGCCAGTGACTTCGGAATCAAATCCACATGGGATGCACTTCCACCGGTGCCGCAGCGGGCCAAGGGTTTTCTCCCACCGCACGGTTCCAGCATCCCAGAGGCTCAACCGGAAAGGACTTTACTTATGGCGGCACCTACCGTCTCGATGCAGCAATTGATTGAAGCCGGCGCGCACTTCGGCCACCAGACTCACCGCTGGAACCCGCGCATGAAGCCGTACATCTTCGGCGCGCGTAATGGCGTCCACATTCTCGATCTGTCGCAGACCGTGCCGCTGTTTGCTCGCGCGCTCGACTTCATCTCGGCCACTGTCCAGAATGGCGGCAAGGTACTGTTCGTTGGTACAAAGCGTCAGGCACAACAGCCGGTGGCCGATGCCGCACGCGCTTGCGGCCAGCACTTCGTCAACCACCGCTGGCTGGGCGGCATGCTCACCAACTGGAAGACCATCTCGGGTTCGATCAAGCGTCTCAAGACGCT
>JBDTUQ010000074.1:0-7896 GCA_040007615.1 Novosphingobium sp. | reverse complement strand
ACTTCGCGGGGGATCTGCGCATCGCGGCGGATCACACCCTCGGCGCGGCCAAGGTTGACGATGACGTGGCCGAATTCAACTGACTTGATCACGCCGGTGATCACTTCCCCGGCGCGGTCCTTGAACTCTTCAAACTGACGGTCACGCTCAGCATCGCGGACCTTCTGGAAGATCACCTGCTTGGCCGACTGCGCATCGATACGGCCCAGGTCCACCGGCGGCAGCGGATCGACGATGAAGTCACCCAGCTTGGCAGCGGCATCCAGCTTTTTCGCGGCGACAAGGTCAACCTGCTTGAAGTAATCCTCAACCTCTTCAACCACTTCGACCACGCGCCACAGACGCAGATCGCCAGTGCGCGGATCAAGCTTGGCACGAATGTCGTTTTCCGCGCCATAGCGGTTGCGGGCCGACTTCTGGATCGCTTCTTCCATCGCCTCGATGACGATGGACTTGTCGATCATCTTTTCGGTCGCGACCGCAGTGGCAATCGCGAGCAGCTCGGCACGGTTGGCGGAAATCGCACTGGCCATCGTTCAGTCTTCCTCTACTTCGAGAATCTCGTCAGCGCCGCTGCTGTCAAGCGGGCGGGTGGCGGCAATCAGGCGGTCGGTCAAGACCAGTTTGGCAGTCAGCACATCTGCCAGCGGAAATGAAACCGGCCCGGACTTACGATCGTCAAGCTGGACCTGATCGCCTTCAAGGCCGATCAGATCGCCCTGCAATGACTTGCGGTTACCCTCGATCGGCTGGGCCAGCAGGATGCGGACTTCGTGTCCGGACCAGTTGGTATAATCCTTTGACCGGGTCAGCGGACGGTCGATCCCCGGCGAGCTGACTTCCAGCCGATAAGCGCCTTCGATCAGTTCTTCACCGGCCAGTTCCAGTTCGTCGATCCGGTCGGAAACACGGTGCGACAGGGCGGCGCAATCCTCGATCACCAGCTGCCCGGTTTCGGGGCGCTCGGCCATGATCTGCAGGGTGTGTTCCTCATCGCCCACTTCGCTTTTGCCGAACAGCCGCACGCGCACGAGTTCGAAGCCGAGGGCTTTAACCTCTGGCTCCACAACTTCGACAATACGCGCGATATCGGACATGAACGCTCCAAGAGCCAGACGGGGCAGCAACGCAGGATCGGCGCCGGCCCCTTGCGGCGCCAGCCCGGACGTTACTGAGAATGTCTGGATTGACCGCCCGTTACGCGCAATCGCCCGTCATTGCAAGCACCGATGCGGTGTTGCAGGCGGTTTCGCCCGTCGGCTTGATCAGGCGCGGAAAGCGGCCTGCAAGCCCGCGCGGGTCAATTGCTGGCCGTAGCAGTTTTCACCGCATCATCGGCAGCGGCCCAGTTGCCTTTGGTCTGATCGACAAGATCGGCAGGAAGCGCCTTTTCTACGCCGACCTGCTTTGCCACAATAACCAGCGCCTTGCCCGCTGCCTGACCAAAGGTTTGCTGCTTCGGCTCACCATACGAGGCCGTCTCTGCAGCGCCTGCGGGTGGAGCGGCCGACCAGGCGTTGGCGGGCTGTGCCGGTTGCTTGTAGCCCGATGTCATGAATATTGCCACCGCAAAAGCGGCAATCACCAACACCCGGTTACGGATCACCCAACGCGCGAATTCCATCATTGCCAAAACCCCCTCAGGCACCCCTTGCCGTAGGGGAAACTACGTTACACCGCGTTACAAGTGCCTTAACCCCGCCTTAGACCGGAATTAACCCTGTCAGTCAGGTCCGGTCACAAGGGGGCGCTCATTCAAACCATTCTATTTCAGAGGAACATCCTGAGCGTATTGAATATGGCCGTGACTTATCGCCCATTCTGAGCGATTTCCCACCGTTATAACCACCAGGGAAATTGGAATATTAAGACTGACGAATGCATGTATCTCAGTCGGCTGACCATCCAGCGAGTGTGTGAGAACCATGAGTTCGGGACGAATGCCATCTTTTGGCCTGAGGTCGATCGGAAAGCATGAATTCATAAACCGTCGCTGACTTACAAGGTTGCCATCTTTGTCGAAATCAAAACGGAAGTGCCCACCAGCGGGATAGATATTCCAATCTTCAGTCGATGTTAAAATATAGACAGGAAGTGTACCATCACTCCTCGGAGGCAATACTAGGGAATTTGCCGGACTTCCGGAACAAAGGCCATACTTGGCGTCAGCGATGGCCTTTATTGCCTTATTTCTGGCCGCGATCATCCGAAGCGCCAGTGGCGATAAGGGCTTTTCGCCAGGCGTTTCCACAAAACCGCCGTTGACTACGGAGTTACCGGAGACCACGTAGCGCGCTATCGCAAATGATGATGCGCTCTTCACGCCATAAAACGTCGCGACCAACTTGCCGTCGGCTTCGGGTTCTATGATATATCCCTGCCAGCCCATGTCCCGCAGTTGTTCTTGACTTAGACCCTTTGCCTTGGCGTCATCCAAGACACGATCCGTCGCGTGCCATGCCGCTTGGTCATAGGCATACATTTCTGCACCGGTCTTTTCCGCTACACTGGCCCCAGCAAGCTCCGCAGGCGTTGGGGCCGCTATCGCCGGCGTCGTAAAAGTCAAAAATCCCGATGCAAATAATGCTTTAATGAACCACTTCATCACGCTCCCCTCTCATTCAACCCATGCTTTTTCATGGCATGGCGCAATTGATCGTAACTGAGGCCGAGTGACTTGGCGGTCAGCCGCTGGTTATAGCGTTGCTTGCCCAGATGATGTTCAAGCAGCGCCTTCTCGTGCGCGTCCACCGCGGCGCGCAGATCGCAGATCGAATCGAAATCGCCGGCCGATGCAGCGGGCAATGGTGCGCCCGGCGTTGCAGGCTCGGCAGGACGTTGCGCGGCAACCGGCTTCCACGGCGATTCGAACGGATCGAAAACCACATGCGCGATCGGCCGCTGCCAGTCCGCCCAGCGATAGACCGCGCGTTCCACCACGTTGCGCAGTTCGCGCACGTTGCCGGGCCAGGGGTGCTGTTCCAGCGCGCTAAGCGCATGGGGTGAGAAGCCGGGCCATGCCTCCCACTCCAGTTCGCCAGCCATGCGGCGGCCATAGAAATCGGCCAGCACATGCACATCACCCTCCCGCGCGCGGAGCGGCGGCAGGGTGATGACTTCAAAGCTCAGCCGGTCTAGCAGGTCGGCACGGAACCGGCCCTGTTCCGCCAGGCGCGGCAAATCCTCGTTCGTGGCGGCGACGATACGCACATCGACGCGGATCGGACGGGATGAGCCGATGCGCGTCACCTCGCCATACTCCACCGCGCGCAGCAGGCGCTCCTGCGCGCCCATTGACAGCGTGGCGAGCTCATCAAGGAACAGTGTGCCCTTGTCGGCTTCCTCAAACCGCCCGGCCCGCGCACGGGTGGCACCGGTAAACGCGCCCGCTTCGTGGCCGAACAGTTCCGCCTCGATCAGGGTTTCGGGCAGCGCCGCGCAGTTCAGAACGATCAGCGGCTCGCCCCAGCGTGGGCTAAGGCGGTGGAGCCGTTCGGCGACCAGTTCCTTGCCAGTCCCGCGCTCCCCCACCACCAGCACCGGGCGGCGCATCGGCGCGGCGCGGCTGGCACGTTCGACCGCGTCCAGGAAAGCGCCCGACTGGCCGATGAATTGAATTTCGCGGTCCATTGCCAATATATGGCACGATTTCCCGCTGTTTCGCAATATATCCCAACAAACCCTATGCCAGACTCTCCCCAAAGCGCGCAATTCGGGGTTTCGCGTGAATTGGCACGCCGTTTGCTATACTGCTGGAAACCCGCTTCGGGGTCGCTTGGGAAAGCCAGTCCAATGCCAGATCGCCTTGTCTGCCTCCGCCGTTTCCGGCCCGCCGCCACTCTGTTGGACCGCGCTGTCGTTGCCAGCGTTCTGGCGACCACGGCGATGAGCCTGACCGCGCTGGCTATCGAACTGCAAGCCGTTCCGCAGCTGGCCACCAGCAGCGTCACCCTGACGACGCAGGCCTGAACCGCCATGAACGCCCCCGCGCCTTTCCCCCCGATCGGTCCGCCTGATGCAGTCGAACCGGCCCGCACCAGCCGGATCGACCGCGACATTGACCGCCTGCGCACCAGGCCGCAACCTGCCAACGAAACCCCCAAGACCTCGCATTCCGGAGTACCCCTGATGGGCATTTTTTCCCGCACGCTCGACATCATGGCGTCGAACTTCAACGACCTGCTCGACAAGGCCGATGATCCTTCGAAGATGATCCGCATGATCATCCTCGAGATGGAGGAAACCCTGGTCGAAGTGCGCGCCAGCGCCGCACGGACGATTGCCGACCAGAAGGAAATGCGCCGCCACACGATGAAGCTGGACCAGCTTCAGGCCGACTGGGGCGAAAAGGCCCAGCTCGCCCTGTCAAAAGACCGCGAGGATCTGGCCCGCGCGGCGCTGGTCGAAAAGAACAAGGCCGCCGACATGGGCGAACAGCTTGGCGCTGAAATCAAGGTGCTCGACGACGCCCTGCGCGCCTATGAAGCCGACATCGAAAAGCTGCAGAACCGCCTGCGCGAAGCCCGCACCCGGCAGGGAGCCATCGCCGCCCGGCTGGAAAGCGCCGAAAACCGCGTCAAACTGCGCACGCTGCTCGCCAGCGAACGGGTGGACGAGGCGATGGCCCGGTTCGACCAGCTCGAACGCCGTGTCGATTACGCCGAAGGCCGCGCCGACGCGCTCAGCCTGGCGTCATCTGGCAAGCCCACTCTGGCCGACGAAATCGCCGCACTGGCGGGCAGCGATTCTGTCGATGCTGAGCTGGAAGCCATGAAGCAGGCGATGAAAGGCAACACCGGCCAGAGCAACACTGGCCAGAGCAACACCGGCCAGGAGGGCTGATCATGTCGGACATTATCGTTCCCATCGCCGTCTGCGGATTTCTGTTCGTCGGTCTGCCGTGGGTCATCCTGCACTACATCACCCGCTGGAAGACCGCCGCCACCCTGACCACCGGGGACGAGGCGCTGCTGGAAGAACTGTATCAGGTCGCCAAGCGGCTGGATGCGCGGATGGACACGGTCGAACGGCTGGTCGCCGCCGATAACCCCGGCTTCACCCCTGCGCGCGTGACGCCCAATCTTGAAGCCGACAATCAGCAATTGCGCGAACTGCAAGACATGCTCGCCAGATCAGGAAGGACGCCCCAGTGAACAGCCTGCGCACCCGTTTTTACCGCGACAAGATCAACGGCAAGATCATGGGCGTCTGCGCCGGGATCGCCGACTATACCGGCGTGGACGTGCTGTGGGTCCGCGTTGGCGCGGTTTTGCTGACGCTGTCGACCGGGTTCGGCATCCCGCTCTATTTCGTCATTGGCTTCCTTGCCGACAAGAAACCGGCCGCGCTTTATGCCGACCGGGCCGAGCAGCAGTTCTGGCAAGGGGTGCGCCAGTCGCCTGGCCGCACCGCGCGCGAAGTTCGCGCCGAGTTCCGCGACCTTGACCGCCGCCTTGCCGAAGTCGAACAGTTCTATGTTTCCGGCAACAGCCGCCTGTCCGCCGAGATTGACGGATTGCGTTAACAGAGCTTCAAACTGGGGGAATATCCATGCCCGAACTTATCGCAATGTTCATACCGATTCTGGCGCTGTCGATCCCGATCATCGCCATCTGGACCAGGCACCAGCGTGCCCTTGCCGAGATTCAGGCGCGCGGACGTGACAATCAGGCCATGCAGAGTCAGGCCCACACGGCCGAATTGGAAGACCGCCTGCGCGTTCTGGAACGCATCATCACCGACAAGGGCTATGATGTCGCCACCCAGATCGAGGCGCTGCGCGACACCCGCCGCAGCGACGCAAGAATCGAGGACAAGGTCGGCTGACAACAGCCCAACCGGAAAGGAACCATCATGCCCGGCCCGATTCTGGTGATCACTTGCGCTGCGCTGGTCGGCCTTGCCATCGTCGCAATGGCGGCGCTGACTGGCTGGCTCGGCTGGCTGCAACTCAAGCTGCGCGAGGCCGAGCACGGCCAATCACCCGCCCCGGATAGCATGACCGTGCGAATCGAGATGGCCGACCTGAAGGAACGCATCCGCAAGCTGGAAGCCATCGCGGCGGGGGTCGACCTATAGGCCGGGCGGCGCTAGATGCCCGGCCATGCGCACACTTGAAGACATCCACGAAGAATATGACTTCCTCGACAGCGACGAACGCTATCGCCTGCTGATCGAACTGGGGCGCGCGCTTGAGCCGATGCCCGATGCCTTGAAAACCGACGCCACGATGGTGCGCGGCTGTTCGGCCAGCGTGTGGGTCTATCCCACCCCTGCCCCGGACGACCGGCTGCACTTTCTGGCCGACAGCAACGCCGCCATCACCAAGGGCATCATCGCGCTGGTGCTTTCAGCGGTGCAGGACAAGCCCGCCACCGAAGTGGCCGCAATGGACGTCGCCGCTGCGCTCGCGCCGTTTGATCTGAAAAACCAGCTATCGTCGAACCGCACCCAAGGCGTGCCGAACATGATCGCGCTGATCAAGGATACAGCGGCAAGAATCGCAGCGGGATAATACCTAAATCCTCCCCTTCTGGGGGAGGTGCCGGAACGAAGTGGAGGCGGAGGGGGCGTGTGTTTGCCCCCCACCGTCAGCCCTGCGGGCTGCCACCTCCCCCAAAAGGGGAGGATTGAGTAGTCAGTCCCCGCCCAGCGCGTCGCGCACCACGGCAATCCCCGACTTCGCCTGCTGCCCCAGTTCGCGCTTTAGCACCGCCGGATCGCGCGCAAACACGAAGCCAAAGCTGACCCCGCCTTCCTTGCCGATGGTCGCATGGTGCAGCTTGTGTGCCTGCACCAGCCGCTTGGCATAGCCCCGGCGCGGCACCCAGCGGAACCAGCGTTGATGCACCAGCCCATCGTGGACCAGGGTATAGATCACGCCGTAAACCAGAATGCCGAGGCCGATCCAAGTGCCCGGCTCCCACGCGGCTGCCCCGCGCACCAGCGGGCTGCCCACGGCGAACATGGAAATACTCATCGCCGCGCCGACAATGGCAAAGCGGTCGTTCTTCTCGAAAAAGCCTGAATGCGGTTCGTGATGGTCACGGTGCCAGCCCCAGGCGAACCCATGCATCACGTATTTATGGCTGCTCCACGCCACGAACTCCATAGCGAGCGCGGCGGCGATAACGGTCAGGAAGGCGGCAGTCGCGGACATACCCCATCCTAGCGCGGTTCCCGCCCGCCTGCGACAAATTCTTACAAAAACCGCCTTTCAGGGAACCTCACGGTTTCGCTCGCGTTCATCTTTTCTGCCCTATCCATGAACGTGAGGGGGCAGCCCGGATTAATTAAGCAAAGGATTTCAATCATGCGCAAGCTCAACACATTCATCGCCCCGGCTCTGGTTGCCGCTATGGCACTGGGCGCGGCTACTCCGTCGATGGCCCGCGACTGGAACCGTCATGATGATCGCGGCCAGGTAAATCAGGTCCGCAATCAGATCGACCAGCTGCAGAACGCGGTCAATCGCAGCGACAACCGTGACCGGATTTCCGAGCGTGAGGCACGCGGCCTGCGCAACGACGTCCGCAGCCTGCAAATCCAGTTCCGCGATTTCAGCCGTGATGGCCTGTCGAACTGGGAATACCGCAAGCTGGAAAACCGGATCGAGAACATCCGCAGTCGGCTGCATGGCGAACGCCGTGATCGCAACGATCACCGCATGTAATATCGCCGCAAGGAAACTGCCAAGGGCGTCGCCGAAAGTTCGGTGGCGCCCTTTCGCTCTTGAGATTTCGCGGCGGAATGCCTAGGTCGCCTCATGGCCAGCAAACCCCGCACACTCTACGAAAAGATCTGGGACGCCCACGTGGTGGAACGCCGCGACGATGGCACCTGCCTGATCTATATCGACCGTCACCTCGTCCACGAAGTCACCAGCCCGCAGGCGTT
>JBDTUQ010000073.1:0-8151 GCA_040007615.1 Novosphingobium sp. | reverse complement strand
CAAGGTTCTGCCGGGTCTGTTCGGGCGGCAGGCCGCGCAGGATGTCATTGCCGCCAAACTCTATGATGACAAGGTCAGGCGGCACGGGCTGGCTAACGAGTACAAAGGCCAGACGCTGCGCTCCGGCTGCCGAAGTATCGCCCGAAACCCCGGCATTTAGGATGCGGACATTGATCCCGCGCCCGCGCAGCGCGGCTTCCAGCCGGGCGGGGTAACTCTCGCCCGGGTTCAGGCCATAGCCCGCAAATAGGCTGTCTCCCACCGCCAGAATATGGCGCTCCGGCCCCGGAATGGGCAGCGGATCATCGTGCGACAGGGCGCTCTCGCTAGGCTGCGGCGCGGGCTGCGGATCGCGCGAACAGGCGGCGAGCAGCAAGACGCCAAGCAGGGCTGATACAATTCTCGACATGATGACTCCTTGCCGTGCGGCCCCTGACTATGCCAACGAAGCGGCGTGACAAGCACAAATCAGACCACCGCCGCCGCCACTGCCGCCGTAACTGGCCAAACCGGTCCGGCGATCATCGCCCGCAATCTGAAACTTACGCTTGGCCGGGTGGAAATCCTGAAGGGCATCGACCTGACGGTTGCCGCTGGGGAAACCCTGGCGCTACTGGGACCGTCCGGATCGGGCAAAAGCTCGCTCATGGCGCTGCTCTGCGGGCTGGAACGGGCGCAGGCGGGTGAGCTGACCGTTGCCGGGCAGGACTTTGCCGCGCTGGATGAGGACGGGCTGGCGCGCGCACGGCGTGGGCGGATCGGCGTGGTGCTTCAGGCGTTTCACCTGCTGCCGACGATGACCGCGCTGGAAAACGTCGCCACGCCTATGGAACTGGCGGGCATGGCTGATGTGCGGGAACGGGCAGCGGCAGAACTGGTCGCTGTCGGCCTAGGTCACCGGCTGGACCATTACCCGGCGCAGCTTTCTGGCGGAGAGCAACAGCGCGTGGCGCTGGCTCGCGCCACCGCGCCGCGCCCGGCGCTGATCTTTGCGGACGAGCCGACCGGCAATCTGGATGCCGCCACGGGCGCGCAGATCATTGACCTGCTGTTTGCTCGCCGTGCCGAAACCGGGGCGACCCTGGTGATCATCACCCATGATGCCGATCTGGCCGCCCGCTGCGGGCGAGTGGTGACATTGGGCGACGGGCGCATCGTTAGCGACGACGGGCAAAGCGTCAGCGATAGCGCGCCTTGATGGCAGGCGCTTCCGCTGCGCTGCCGTGGTCAGCCGCATGGCGCATCGCGCGGCGTGACCTGTCCGCGCGGTTCAAGGGCCTGCGCCTGCTGCTCGTCTGCCTGTTCTTGGGCGTTGGCGCGCTGGCGGCGATCGGCACGTTGACCGGCGCAATCGAGCATGAACTGTCCAGCCGGGGCCGGGAAATTCTGGGCGGCGACGTGCAACTTGCCGTCTGGCAGCGCGAAGCCACGGCGGACGAACTGGCTGCGTTTTCGGTTCTCGGCAAGGTTTCAGGCGGCAAGCGGCTTCAGGCAATGGCAGTGGCGGGCGATGCTGCCGCCCCGATTGAGCTGAAATCGGTGGACGAGGCCTGGCCGCTTTACGGGCAGATGACGCTGAAGGATGGTCGCCGGGTCGGTGCGCCGCCCCCCGGCGCGGCGTGGCTTGGCGAGGGCGCGGCGGCGCGGCTGGGCATCGGGCTGGGTGACAGCTTCACCATTGGCAGCGCAAGGCTGCGGCTGGCGGGCATCGTTGGTTCAGAGCCTGACCGGCTGGGTGAGGGCTTTACCCTTGGCCCCGTCGCCATCGTCCGCGCTGAACTGCCCGCCGAGGCCGGGCTGCTGCTGCCGGGCGCAATGTACCGCAGCAAATACCGCATCGCCTTTGCCGCCCCCCGCGATGCCGAGGCGGTGAGCACGGCATTGCAAAAGCGTTTTCCGGCGGCCGGCTTTGAAGTCCGCACGCGCGACAACGCTTCTCCCGGTGCCGAGCGGTTCATATCGCGGTTGGGCCAATTCCTGGTGCTGGTTGGGCTGGAGGCGCTGGCAATTGCCGGGATAGGCATCGGCGGCGGCGTGTCATCTTGGCTTGAGGCGCGGCGCGGCAGCATTGCCACGCTGAAAGTGCTGGGCGCGACCAGCGGCGATATCGCCCGTATCACTCTGTTGCAGATCATGGCGGCGGCGCTGATCGGCACATTGGCCGGACTGACGGCGGGGGTGATGATTACCCCGCTGCTGGCCCATGCGCTTTCGGGCCTGCTGCCGGTGGAGGGCGGGTTCCGCATCGATCCGGCGGCGCTGCTCAGGGCTGCGGCATACGGCCTGCTGGTCGCGCTAGTATTCACCGCCCCGCCGCTGGCCCGCGCGCGCGCGTTTCCGGCGATGGCGTTGTTGCGCGCGCGGGTCAGCCCGACCGGAAGCGCCGCGCGTCATGCCGCTCTGCCGGTGGGGCTAGGGCTGGCGGCGATTATCGCGTTGGCTATGTTCAGCGCCGCGCAGCCATTGGTCACGGCGGGTTTTCTGGCGGGAGCGGCGGTGATGCTGGCGCTGCTCGCGGGGCTGGGCTGGTTGTTGCGGCGAGGTTTCGCCCGTCTGCCGCGTCCGGCCAATCCGCTGCTACGCGCCGCGCTCGCCAATCTGCACCGTCCGGGTGCGCAGACTGGCGCGCTGGTGACCGCGCTGGGGTTCGGGCTGACGACGTTTGTGCTGCTGGCGGCGGTGGAGAGCAGCCTTGACGCCAATATTGCCCGCCGCGTGCCCGCCCGTGCGCCGGATTATTTCGTCATGGACGTGCCCAAGGACCGGTTGGCCGAATTTGACGCAGCGGTTCATTCCGCTGCCCCGCAAGCGCGGCTGCGTACCGTTCCGGCCTTGCGCGGGGCGATTCTGGCTTATGGACCGCCCAATGCGATGATCCGCGTCGCCGATATGAAGGCCATTCCCGACGATGCCTGGCCCCTGCGCGGCGAGCGCGGGCTGACTTATGCCGACGAACTGCCAGAGGGTAACACCCTGACCGCCGGGACGTGGTGGCCGCGCGCTTATGCCGGGCCGCCGCTGGTTTCGATCGACGAAAAGCTGGCGCAGGTGCTGGGCCTGCATCTTGGCGACCGCTTGAACATCGGTCTGCTGGGCGTGGAGCGCAGCGCGACAATTGCCAGTTTTCGCCGGATCGACTGGGATTCGATGGGCTTCAACTATGTTCTGGTGTTCTCACCCAATGCCATTGCAGATGCGCCGCACAATCTGGCCGCGACGATTGACCTTCCGTCTGGAAGCGCCAGCGGCGATCTGCTCCGCCGCCTGACGCGGGCTTTCCCGTCAAGCTCGGTGATCGAAACCGGGCCGTTGCTGCGCGATGCGCGCAATTTGCTGGGGCAGATGAGTCTGGCGATATTAGCGGCGGCATCGGTCGCGGTGCTGGCGGGCATCGCCGTGCTGCTGGGGGCCATCGCGGCGGCGCGGGCCAGTCGCAGCTATGATACGGTGATCCTGCGCGTGTTGGGGGCCAGCCGCCGTCAGTTGTTGCTGATCCAGATCGGCGAATACGGCATCCTAGCGCTGCTGCTGGGCGTGGTTTCGCTGGGGCTGGGCAGCGCGCTGGCCTGGGGCGTTATCGTTCAGGTGTTCGATTTCGAATGGCTGCCTGATTGGACGCAGGTTCTGGGCGTGCTGGGTGCAGGCATCGCGCTGGTGCTGATCTTCGCATTTGGCGCTTCGCTGCCCGTGTTGCGGACCAGACCGGCGCAGGCGCTGCGGGAGCTTTAGGGCAAACAAAAAGGGAGCCGATGAAGGCTCCCTTTCATGTTTTCAATGAAGCTGGTTTCAGAACCGGTAGCGTGCGGACACACCGTAAGTGCGCGGCTCGCTGGGATAGCCCGAGATTGATCCGGTCTGCGCGGGCGAATCGAAGATTTGCAGGATGGTCCGCTTGTTCAGGATATTGCGGCCCCACACGGTCAGTTCCATGCCATTGTGCATCGCATAAGTCAGTGAGGCGCTGGCCTGATTGATTTCCTGCTTGAAATCGCGCGCGGCCTGGATGGCTGCAGTGGCGTCTACCACTTGCCCTGCGGCGTTCTTGATCGTCAGGTTCGGCAGGCCCTCAACTAGTGCGAACGGAGCTTCGTAGTGAAAGTCGCCGCGCAGGATGACGTGATCGCCATTACCCATTTCGTGGTCATATTCCGCGCCGAACGTGGCCGAAAGCGGGGTGACACCGCCCGGCGTGGTGCCGGTCAGGTTTCCGACGCCTGAAAGGACGAAGTCGTCATACTTGGGATTGAGGTAAGTCATTCCCACCGTGAAGGTCAGTTCAGATGTCGGCTTGACCATGCCATCAAACTCGATGCCGAAAGCAGACTGCTTGCCCGCGTTTGCGAGGAAGAACCCGGTGCCGGTGAACAGGTTGGACTGGAAGCCCTTGATGCTCTGCTTGAACACCGCGAGGTTGGCCGAGGCGACGCCCCAGTTGCCCTTTAGGCCGAATTCGTAAACCGTGGAATCTTCCGGACCGGCATAGCGGCTGCCCGAAGTAAGGTTTGCGACGCCAAGTCCCGCGGCGTTGATCTTGATCAGGTCCGATGGCGTCGGTCGGCTGTCACGCGACAGGTTTACTGATGCTGCCTTGTAGCCGGTGGCATAGCTGACGTAGGCGTTCAGGTGATTGTTGAATTCAAAAGCCAGTCTTGCGGTGTATGAGAAATCACCGTCGCTGACTTTGCCTGACTCTACCGAATTGGGAACGTTGAGGAACTGCGGGAAATACTGCAGCGGCCGCAAAGCGTTGAGTGGATTGGCCAGCGGGACGTTCTGATTGGCGTTGGCGAAGGCTTGCGACCCCGTTGCAAGGGCGCCGTAAAGGGCCGGGTTGGCACCGGCAAAGCCGCCTATTTCAAGCGCCGTCGCGCTCCGCCCAAGACCGAGTTGAGCGCCAACCTGCTGGGCCAGAGCACCCTTGAACAGCAACTGATTGCGGAATGGGCCATAACGCGGATCATCGAAGTTGACCGCTGAAAACACGTCATTCGAAACGGCGTTAGTGCTGAAATTCTTGCTGTCATGCGTATAGTTGATGCCCGCAGTCAGCGTCAGTTGGTCCGAAATCTTGAAATCGGTCTGGCCGAAGATCGAGAAGCTCTCATCCTTCAACGCATAGGCCTCGGTGAATCCGCTGCCGTTGGAAAAGAATTTGCCCACGTATTTGCCCGCCAGGGCGGGGTTGCCTGCGGCGGCTGCTTCCGATCCGCCGAAAATCAGTTCAAGGTCGGAAGTGGGACTGCCGCTGCCGATATTGAGCGCGCCGCTCGTGCCGCCCAGAACCAGCTGGTTGGCATAGGCGCGCGCCTGTGTGCCCCAGTTGATCAGGTTCGACTGGGCGATCTTTTCATTGAAATAGAACGCACCGATCAGCAGGTTCAGTGGGCCGTCCCAATCGGTAGAAGCGCGGAATTCCTGCGTAAAGGTATTGATGCGCAAATCCTGATAATTGCGGCTGAGCAAATCTGCGCTGCTGAAATCGGAGTCCTGATTGGTGATCGCGCCGGTGCGGCGATACGCGGTGATTGAAGTCAGCTTGATCGGCCCGGCATGGTAGTCAATCTGGCCGGACAGCCCCCAGTTCTCGATCTTGTTGGTCGATGGAAAGTTGTTGTAGATCACGTCGCTGAATGGCGCGCTGGCCGGGTTGACCTTGCCGCCCAGCGCGAAAATCACTGCCGTAGGTGCGGCTGCTCGCAAGTTGACTACGGCGCAGCAATTCTCGTCGATCTTGCTGTAATCGCCGATCAGGCGGACCTTGAGGTCGCTCGACGGTTCAAACAACACCTGCCCGCGCACGAACCAGCGGTTGCGCTGGTTTTCCTTGGTGTTCGATCCGGCGTCTTTAACATAGCCATCGCGGCGGTTATATCCGCCCGCGATACTGGCGGCGATCGTGTCGCTGAGCGGGCCGGTGATCACGCCCTTCAGAATCAAGGCGTTGAAATTGCCGTAGCTGGCTTCCAGATTCCCGCCCAGCTTGAACTGCGGCTCGCGGGTGGTGAAGCTGATCACGCCGGCCGAGGCGTTCTTGCCGAACAGCGTCGATTGCGGGCCGCGCAGCACTTCGACGCGCTGGATATCGGGCATGTCGCCGATCATCGAGGCAGAGCGCGAACGATAGACGCCATCGATGAACAGTCCGACCGAAGGCTCGATCCCGGCGTTGTTGGCACCGTTGCCGAAGCCGCGAATGTAGAAGTTGGTGTTGGCAGAGCTTTGGAGCTGGTTGACGCGGAGCGAGGGGACGACCGTGGACAGATCGCGGATGTCACGGATCTGCGCGCGTTCGATGGTTTGGGCGGTGGTCACGCTGACGGCGACGGGCACGTCCTGCAGGGTCTGTTCCCGCTTGGTGGCGGTGACGACGATCTCGTTGCCGTCGGCAACGGACTCGGCAGCAGCCGGGGCGGGCTGCGCTTCTTCCTGGGCCTGCGCGGCGCGGGCCAGGGCAGCGGAGGGGGCCATGATGACCAGAGCAGCAACGCCGCCCAGCAGTGACGCGCGAATCGATGAACCCAGTTTCATGTGCGGCTATCCTCTCTGCTTGGGACGGTTACCCTTACGGCATGGCTGCAGCTTGGTTCCCGATCCCCTTGTTGTTGGCAAATCATAGGAATCTGCGGCATCCTGCGCAATCGGAATGACGGATTCCCGGCGCTCCCTGGGTAACCTGTGGCAAGGTAGACACAGGTAGGCCGTGTGAATGTTCCATCAAGGATGGCAAGCTCCGCGGCGGCAATCCCTTGCCCGCGCGGCCCATATGGTTTAGGGGCGCGCGCATGTTGCGGTGCAGCGAAGTGCCGCCCGCCAGCTTACAGCTGCCCCGTCGCCTGATTGAAAGACGAATTTCTCCATGTCCGCCACTGCACCTTTGCGCAATATCGCCATCATCGCCCACGTTGACCACGGCAAGACCACGCTGGTCGACCAGTTGTTCCGCCAGTCCGGCACTTTCCGTGACAACCAGCGCATTGAAGAGCGGGCGATGGATTCCAACGACCTGGAAAAAGAGCGCGGCATCACCATTCTCGCCAAGTGCACAAGCGTTGAATACGCCGGAACTGACGGCGTCACCACGCACATCAACATCGTCGACACCCCCGGACACGCCGATTTCGGCGGCGAGGTTGAACGCATCCTGTCGATGGTCGATGGCGTGATCCTGCTGGTTGACAGCAGCGAAGGCGCGATGCCGCAGACCAAGTTTGTTACCGGCAAGGCTCTGGCGCTGGGCCTTAAGCCCATCGTCGTGGTCAACAAGATCGACCGTGCCGATGGCCGCGCTCAGGAAGTGCTGGACGAAGTGTTCGATCTGTTCGTGTCGCTTGATGCCAATGACGAACAGCTCGATTTCCCCGTGCTCTATGCCTCGGGCCGCAACGGCTATGCCAGCGAAGACATGGACGCCCGCGAAGGCAACCTGACGCCGCTGTTCGAAAAGATCGTTGCGCACGTTCCTGCACCTGCTGCCGACTTTGACGGTCCGTTCAAGTTCCTCGTCACGCTGCTTGATCGCGACAACTTCCTTGGCCGCATCCTGACGGGCAAGGTCCAGTCGGGCACGATCAAGGTCAACATGCCGATCCACGCGATTGACCGCGACGGCAAGGTGATCGAAACTGGCCGCGCATCAAAGATCATGGCCTATCGCGGGCTTGAGCGGGTGCCGGTTGAAGAAGCGCGCGCTGGCGACATCATCTCGATTGCCGGTCTGACCATCGCCACCGTGGCCAACACCATCGCCGATCCGGCAGTTACCGAGCCGCTTTACGCGCAGCCAATCGATCCGCCGACACTGTCGATGCGTTTTGCCGTGAACGACAGCCCGTTTGCGGGCCGTGAGGGCACCAAGGTGACCAGCCGCATGATCCGCGACCGGCTTGAGCGTGAAGCAGAATCGAACGTCGCCATCCGCGTCACCGAAAGCGCCGACAAGGACAGCTTCGAAGTCGCCGGGCGCGGCGAATTGCAGCTGGGCGTGCTGATCGAAACCATGCGCCGCGAAGGCTTTGAACTGGGCATCAGCCGCCCGCGCGTGCTTTTCGGTGAAGACGACCACGGCAAGCGCACCGAGCCTTACGAAGTCGTCATGATCGACGTTGACGATGAATATTCGGGCACGGTCGTGGAAAAGATGGCCATCCGCAA
>JBDTUQ010000072.1:0-8167 GCA_040007615.1 Novosphingobium sp. | reverse complement strand
TGGCCGCTGGCTGGCCCAAGGCGATGATCGAGGAAGCCGCCGCTGGCCGTCAGGCGCGGGTGGACAAGGGCGACGATGTCATCGTCGGCGTCAACAAGTACCGCCTCGGCACCGAAGACCACCTTGAAACGCTGGAAGTCGACAACGTCGCCGTGCGCGAAGGCCAGATCGCCCGCCTGAAGAAAATGCGCGACAGCCGTGATGAGGCGAAGTGCCAGGCAGCCTTACGCGCTTTGACCGAAGGCGCTCGCAACGGTTCCCCCAAAACCGACCGCCCTGAGCCTGTCGAAGGTTCGTCCTTTTCTGTTAGTGCGGCAGAAGCGAAGAACGATGCTTCGACAAGCTCAGCACAGTCGGGTTTCGAAAATAACCTCTTGGCCCTCGCGGTGGAAGCCGCGCGGCATCGGGCTTCGCTGGGCGAAATTTCGGACGCTATGGAGGTGGTATTCGGCCGTTATGGCACGCAGCCGGTGCCGGTTTCAGGCATCTACGGCAGCGCCTATGCGGGCAATGCGCGTTACCAGCAGGTACTGGACGGCGTGGAATCCGTCAGCCGCCGCCTGGGCCGCCCGCCCCGGATGCTGGTCGCCAAGATGGGGCAGGACGGCCATGACCGGGGTGCCAACGTGATCGCCAGCGCCTTCAGCGACATGGGCTTTGACGTGACCAGCAGCCCGCTGTTCCAGACGCCGGAAGAAACCGTGGTGATCGCGATGACCAATGACGTGGACGCCGTGGGCGCGTCGTCACTGGCGGCAGGGCACAAGACGCTGATCCCCGAATTGATCCGCCTGCTGAAAGACGCCGGGCGCGGTGACATCAAGGTCGTCGCGGGCGGCGTAATCCCGCCGCAGGACTATGACTTCCTGCGCGACGCCGGGGTGCAGGGGATATATGGTCCGGGTTCGAACGTGGTGGAGTGCGCGGCGGACATGCTGCGGCTGCTGGGGCACAATATGCCGCCGCTGGGGGAGTGAGGCATTGACTGCCATTTTGCCTCGTCATGCTGAACTTGTTTCAGCATCCATTTCTCCCAACGCGCAGTTGGTTTTTGGGGGGCGATGGACCCTGAAACAAGTTCAGGGTGACGATGCAGGGGGCGGGTTGTGAGTCTGATTATTCTTGCCGCCGCTCTTGCTGCCCCTTCGATCAACTGTGCAAAAACAAGTGCTCAGGCTGAATTGAACGAATGCGCGCTTGCCGATTTAACCAAGGCCGATGCTGCGCTGAATGACCAGTGGGAGATCACTTTCAGGGCTTTCGCTAATCAATCCCCCGATGATGCGTCGAGATTGCGAACCGCACAGCGGGCTTGGATCGTCTACCGTGACGCTGAATGCGATGCAGAACATCCTTTCGACATCGGCGTATCACTCGACAAGATGCTGAATATTTTTTGCCGCACCGACTTGACCATCGAGCGCACTCGGACGCTTGCAGAACTTCCCAAGGATCTCTGAATGTTCAAAAAAATCCTCATCGCCAACCGTGGCGAAATTGCTTGTCGGATCATCAAGACGGCGCGGCGTATGGGCATTGCGACCGTTGCGGTTTATTCCGATGCTGATGCCCGCGCGCCGTTTGTGCAGATGGCTGATGAGGCAGTTCACATCGGCCCGTCGCCTGCCGCGCAAAGCTATCTGATTGCCGACAAGATCATCGCGGCGGCCAAGCAGACCGGGGCCGATGCGGTGCATCCCGGTTATGGCTTCCTGTCGGAACGCACCTCGTTTGCCGAGGCGCTGGCGGCAGAGGGCATCGCCTTTGTCGGCCCGCCGGTGAACGCGATTGCCGCGATGGGGGACAAGATTGAGAGCAAGAAGCTGGCGCTGAAGGCTGGCGTCAATGTCGTCCCCGGTTTTGTCGGTGAGATTGACGATACCGAACATGCGGTGCGCATCTCTGACGAGATCGGCTATCCGGTGATGATGAAGGCCTCAGCAGGCGGCGGCGGCAAGGGTATGCGGCTGGCGTATAACGAAAAAGACGTGCGTGAAGGCTTTGAGGCGACCAAGCGTGAGGGGCTGAACTCGTTCGGCGATGACCGCGTGTTTATCGAAAAGTTCATCCTCAACCCGCGCCACATCGAAATCCAGATCCTGGGCGATCAGCACGGCAATATCCTGTATCTGAACGAGCGCGAATGCTCGATCCAGCGCCGCCATCAAAAGGTCGTGGAAGAAGCGCCTTCGCCGTTCGTCACGCCCAAGATGCGTAAAGCGATGGGCGAGCAGTGCGTCGCGCTGTCACGCGCGGTCGGCTATTTCAGCGCCGGTACGGTGGAACTGATCGTATCGGGCGCGGACCCGACGGGGGAGAGCTTTTACTTCCTTGAAATGAACACTCGCCTGCAAGTGGAGCATCCGGTTACCGAGGCGATTACCGGCATCGATCTGGTCGAACAAATGATCCGTGTGGCCGCTGGCGAGAAGCTGAGCATGACGCAGGATGACGTCAAGATCAGCGGCTGGTCGATCGAAAACCGCGTCTATGCCGAAGACCCCTATCGCGGGTTTCTGCCCTCCACCGGACGGCTGACCCGCTATCGCCCGCCCGTCGCTGGCTGGGAAGATGACGGCGCGGAAAATGGCCGCCGGGGCGTTGACGGCGTCCGCGTGGACGACGGTGTCTATGAAGGCGGCGAAGTTTCGATGTTCTATGACCCGATGATCGCCAAACTGGTGACCTGGGGCGAAACCCGTGATGAGGCGGCGGACAAGCAAATCGCCGCGCTTGACGCCTTCGAGATTGAGGGGCTGGGTCACAATATCGACTTCGTCTCCGCCATCATGCAGCACCCGCGTTTCCGCTCTGGCGAACTGACCACCGGCTTCATTGCTGAGGAATATCCCGACGGTTTTACCGGCGCGGCGACGTCGGACGAACTCAAGGTCAAGCTGGCGGCCATCGCGGCTTTTGTCGCCACGGCGCGGGCTGATCGGTCACGCCGGGTTGACGGGCAACTGGCCCGCGAACTGGCCCCGCCGAGCGAATGGGCGGTCAAGATCGGCGGCAAGGTGCATATGGTCAATCTGGATCAGGACGATGTGACTGTCGATGGTCAGGCCATTGAACTGGAGATGGAATACACGCCGGGCGACCGGCTGGTTGAGGCCGAAGTCTCCGGTGATCTGATGAGTGTAAAGCTGGAACCCACCCGCACCGGCCTGAAAATGACCACCCGCGGCGCGATCCATAAGGTCGAAATCCTGCCCGCCCATGTCGCTCCGCTGACCAAGCACATGATCGAAAAGATCCCGCCTGATCTGTCGCGCTACCTGATTTGCCCGATGCCGGGGCTGCTGGTATCGCTGAACGTCAAGGTGGGTGACAAGGTTGAGGCTGGTCAGCCGCTGGCGGTGATTGAGGCGATGAAGATGGAAAACATCCTCCGCGCCGAAAAGAGCGCCACGGTAAAGGCGGTCAATCACGCTGCGGGCGAGAGTCTGGCAGTGGACGCGATTATCCTTGAACTGGAGTAGCGCCGGACAGCGGCGGATATGAACTTTCCCGAAAGCCTGTCCGCAGCCGCGCCGATTGAGGGCGGATTTGCCCTGACCGTGCCGGAAGGCTGGCATCAGGGGCGTACGGCCTATGGTGGGTTTTCGTCGGCGCTGGCGCTGTCGGCGGCTCAGCAACTGGGTGGGGCAGGGTTGCCGCCGCTGCGTTCGGTGGCGGTCAGTTTTGTCGGGCCATTGTATGGCTCGATAGAGGTGGGGGCACGGCTGCTGCGGCAGGGCAAGAACGCGACGTGGATCGCGGTGGAAATCACGCGCGACGGCGAGGTGGGGATGACCGCCACGTTCGTGTTCATGGGGTCGATTGCCAGCACGGTGTATCTGAATAACCGGCCGGTGCCGGACGGGTTGATCCCGGTGGAGCAGGCGTTACCTGTGCCGTTCAGCCTGGTCACACCCATGTTCTTGAAGCAGTTTTTCGAGGCACGGTTTGCCGTACCGCGCGACACCAGCACACCACCGCGCGCCGAAGTTTGCTGGTGGGTGCGGCTGAAAGACCACGGCTCGCAGGATATGATGGCCGGGCTGCTGCTGCTTGCCGACGCCTTGCCGCCGGGGATCATGCCGCTGGCGGATCGCAGTATGCCGGTCAGTTCGATGAATTGGCAGGCGAACCTGCTGTCCCCCGCGCTGACCACGCATGACGGCTGGTGGCTGGCCCGATCCAGCGCCGATTATGCCGAACACGGCTGTTCCAGTCAGTTGATGGACATCTGGAATGCCGAGGGGGTGCCGGTGATGTCGGGGATGCAGTCGATTGCCGTTTTTGGCTGACTAACCCACCAGTTCCCCGTCCAGAAATTCTGCCACGTCGTCCAGTGCCACGTCCTTGGCCAAAAATGCCTCGCCAATCCCCCGCATCAGCAGGAATGGCAGCGTGCCGGCGTCCATCTTTTTGTCGTGCAGCATATGCGCGGTGAGGGTCTGGCCGGTGCAGTTGAGGCCCAGCGCGGACAGTTTCGCCGGTAGCCCAGTCAAGGCGATATGCGCGGCCACGCGGTCAGCCTCAGCCGCCGACATTAGACCCCGCCGCGCGGAATAGCGCGCCGCCATCACCATGCCGAGCGCCACGCCCTCACCATGCAGCAGCCGATCGGAAAATCCGGTCTGGGCTTCCAGCGCATGGCCGAACGTGTGGCCAAGATTAAGCAGTGCGCGGGCGCCGGTAGTCTCCCGCTCGTCCAGCGCCACGATCCGCGCCTTGGCCTCTACTGAACGAGCTATGGCATATTCGCGCGCCTGCGGATCGCCCGCCAGCAGCTTGGCCGCATTGGCTTCGCACCAGTCAAAGAACGCGGCGTCGCCCAGCAGGCCGTATTTCACCACTTCGGCATAGCCTGCGGCCACATCGCGCAGCGGCAGGGTGTCCAGTGCATCGGGATCGGCCAGAACCAAGGCGGGCTGATGGAACGCGCCGACCAGGTTCTTGCCCGCCGTGGTATTGATCGCGGTTTTACCGCCGACGCTCGAATCGACTTGTGCCAGAAGCGTGGTGGGCAACTGGATGAACTGGCAGCCGCGTTTGAGGATGGAGGCGGCAAAGCCGGTGAGGTCACCGATCACTCCGCCGCCTAGTGCGAGAACGTGATCGCCTCGCTCAACATCTTCGGCCAGCAGCCAGTCAACCGTAGCGGCAAGTTCGGCCCAACTTTTGGTGCCTTCGCCCGGCGGCAGAATACGCCAGCGCGGTTCGAACCCGGCGCTGCGCAGCGAAGCATCGACCGCCTGCCCCCATGCGTGATGGACGTTGCTGTCGGTAATGATCGGCACGCGCGCCTTGCGCAGGCGGGGGCCGCATTCCTCAGCCACGCGGTGGAGCAATCCGGGGGTGACGCGCACTTCGTAAGGGCGGCCAGCCAGGGCGACCGGGATCACAGCCATGCGTCAACTTCCTTCAGGATTTCCAGCGCCGTGCGCGCATGCGGGGCGTTGCAACTGGTGATGTGGATTGGCGCCTCGGCATAGAAGTCGCGGCGCTCGTTACGTAGGCGGGTCAGCGTTTCGCGCGGGTCTCCCTGTTGCAGCAGGGGGCGGTTGTTTTTGCGCCTGACCCGTTCGAGCAGCACTTCGACATCGGCATCGAGCCACACGCCGATGGCCTTTTCCAGTACCAGCTTGCGGGTAACTTCGCTGCAGAACGCGCCGCCGCCGGTGGCGATGATCTTGGCTGTGCCGTGGCCGGTTTCGTCTGCGATCAGCCGGGCGATCACCCGGCGCTCGCCATCGCGGAAATATGGCTCCCCATAAGTGGCGAAGATTTCCGGGATCGTCATGTGCGCGGCCTGCTCGATCGCCTCGTCCGCATCGACGAAAGGCACGTCGAGCAACTGCGCCAGCTTGCGCCCTACGGTGGTTTTGCCCACGCCCATCATGCCGACCAGCACGATAGGCCGGTCAATCCGCCGGGCGAGCGCCGCTATTTCGGCACTGGGGTGCAAGTCGTGGTCGTGGTCCATTGCAGGCCTGCCTATAGTTAGGCTACCTGAAGGTGCAAGCATGTGGCTGTAGGTGCAAGTATCGCATCAGGATGCCCAAAAGCTGTCGGGTATTGATGGAAGGCGCAAAGTGGCATTGAAATTCCGCAAGGACCGGCTGGCGATTCTCCTGATCGCCGCAGTATTGCTGGTCGCTGCGCTGGCGTGGCGCAATGCCGGGCGGGAGCCGCTGCACGAGATTTCGGAGCCGGTTGCCGTTCCGGGTTCTGCATCGGGAATTGGCCGGTGAAGCGCGCTACTCTGGCATTGAGCGGCGCTCTGCTGCTGACTTCCGCGTTGGCTCTGGCGCAGAATGGCCCCGAATCGCTGCTGCCGCCCGG
This sequence comes from Novosphingobium sp., assembly GCA_040007615.1. GTDB lineage: Bacteria > Pseudomonadota > Alphaproteobacteria > Sphingomonadales > Sphingomonadaceae > Novosphingobium. The sequence goes on along the minus strand of JBDTUQ010000072.1, from coordinate 1,834 downwards.
TTTTGATCGCCCTGCGCCAAGGCCTGCTGCGCGCCCTGCCGAAGCTGCTGCGCCAGCGCGCCGCACCGTGCCTGACGAACCCGGCGCGACCCCGGTGATCCAGCCAGTTCCCGTAAGCGGCGGTGAAGCTGCGGCTCCGTCTGCCAAGATCACGCTGCCCGCAAACCTGCCCCCGCTCGACAAGCTGGAGACGATGTCGCCATCGGACCTGGCCGCGCTTTTGGGCATGAAGCCCAAATTTGACATTCCCCCCGCCGCGCGCCGGGCGATGACCCACATCGGCGCGATTGACGAGCACGAAGGCGGATTGCCGTTCTGGTCGCTGGGCAAGCAGAGTCCGTCGCTGGTGCGCGCGGTTCTGGCGGGTAATCAGGGCCAGATGGTCTCGCGCTGGGGCCATATCCTGATGCGCCGCGCGTTGGCTTCGCGGCTGGATGCGCCGCAAGGGATGGACCCGGCGGAATTCGCCGCGCTGCGCACCGCGCTGCTCGTCCGCATGGGCGAGGGAGAGGCGGCGCGCGCGATTGCTCAGGATGTCGATCCCGCCAGCTATTCGCCCGAACTGGTGCAGGCGGCGATAGATGCCTATGTCGCCACCGCCGATTTCACTGGCGCTTGCCCGATAGTGCGCTGGCAGGGCAACGCTCGCCGCGACGTGCAGTGGCGGCTGCTGCAAGGTATTTGCGACACATTCGCGGGCGAGGGCAGCCACGGCATGACTGTGCTTGACCGGCAGGGTCCGGGCGAGGGGTTTGACCGGATCGATCTGTTGCTGACGCAGAAGTATGCCGGGGCTGCGGGCAAGGCGCGGCGTGCGGTCAAGATCGAGTGGGACGGCGTCGATCGCATGACTCCGTGGCGTTATGGCATGACGCTGGCTGTGGGGCTTGAGCCTCCGCCCGCGCTGATGAAGAACGCCGGGCTGGCCTATATGGCGACCGCTGCCACTGCGCCGATGCTGCCGCTCAATTCGCGCGCGGCGGCGGCGGATGTTGCCGGGGCGGCAGGCATCCTGTCGAGCGCGGCGATGGTCGATCTCTACAGCCAGATTTATGCCACTGAAGGCCAGCAGGGCGATTGGCCAGAACGCTCGGCTAATTTGCGCGCCGCCTATCTGAGCGATGCGCCGAAGGACCGCGTCGCGGCGATCAAGGCGCTGTGGGGCGATGGCGGCGATCCCGTGACGACCTATTCGCGTCAGGTGTTGACGGCCTATGCCGCCGCGCGCCTGCCGGTTTCCGCCGATTACCTTGACGATGCGCCGGGGTTGATAGCCTCAATGCTGAGCGCAGGGCTTGATGCCAACGCGCTGCGCTGGGGCGCGACGGTGCCGGGTGGCAGCCAGGGCTGGGCTTTGCTGGCGGTGGCAGCGCCAAGCCGCGCAGGTCAGGTGGACAAGAGCGCGATCGACGATTTCCACGGTGCCGATCCCAGTGCCGATCAGCGCAAGACGCGCTTCCTGATCGCGGGGCTTGCCGCACTGGGCCGCCTGCCCACTGGCACGGCGCAGGAACTGGCGACACAATACGGCTTTGAACTGGACCGCGCCTCACGCTGGAGCAAACTGATCGACGGTGCGGCAGAAGTCGGCAACCCGGCGCTGGTCTGCCTGCTGGCCGGGGCGGGGATGCAGGGTTCCGGGTGGGACAAGATGACCGCCCGCAACCTGTTCCACATCGTCAGCGCGCTGCACCGCGTCGGGCTGGACGGTGAGGCGCGGATGATCGCGGCAGAGGCCGTGGCGCGGGGATAAAGCCAGATGACGTCATCTGGCTCTAATGTGGTGGATTCGAAGTTCGTTCCATTAAAAGCAAACGTCATCCCGGCGGAGGCC
>JBDTUQ010000071.1:0-8774 GCA_040007615.1 Novosphingobium sp. | reverse complement strand
TCATTTGCGCGAAGCAATGAACGGGTTAAGAAGAGCATGGTTTTTTCGGTTTTCCGGCGCGTACCGGCTCGTGCAGGGTGCAGCAGGTCTTGAAATGGACCGGCGTCATAATTTGGGGAGTATGACTATCATGCGCAAATTGATCTTCGGCCTTGCAGCGGCAGGCCTTGCCGTGTGCGGCGCGACTGCGGTGCAGGCGGCTGACAAGGGCTCGTCGGGCCATCAGGCACAGGCCAAGGGCGAGCAGCAGATTCCGCACTGCACGCGCAACATCGGCACGCTTGCGATTGTCGAGCCGGAAAACCAGTGGTGGCGTGAATTGAACCTGGGTTCGCCCGAGGCGATTCTCAAGGTTTTCGTCCAGCAGTCCGGCTGCTTCCGCCTGGTCAATCGCGGGCGCGCGATGCAGAGCCGTGCAATGGAACGCGCGATGGCCGATGAAGGCGAACTGCAGCGCGGCTCGAACCTGGGCAAGGGCCAGGTCAAGGCGGCTGATTACTACCTTGAGCCTGACATCGTCAGCTCGAACAAGAACTCTGGCGGCGGCGGTGCCGGTGCGGTGCTGGGCGGCCTTGGCGGCATGTTCGGCCACGGCTTTGGTGCGATCATGGGCGGCATCAACGTCAAGAAGAGCGAAGCCAACGTCACACTGTCTATCGTCAACGCCCGCACGACCGAGGAAGAGGCGCTGACTCAGGGCTATGCCCGCAAGTCGGACCTCAGCTTTGGCGGCGGCGGTGGCGGCCTGTTCGGCGGCGGCACGTTCGCGGCAGCGGGCGGCGCCGGCTATCAGGATACGGCCATCGGCCAGGTTATCGTGCTGGCCTATCTGGATGCCTATACCAAGCTGGTAACCCAGTTGGGCGGCCTGCCTGACAACGCAGCATTGGCGGCTCCAAAGGCGCGCTGAGCGGTCAGGCACTGCTACGGCAAAGGGGCTCCCGCTGGTAAAGCGGGGGCCTTTTTGCTGCCCGGCCCGGATCACAAGTCCATCTGGATATTTCGCACCGCACAAACTATGGGGAAGGCCAAAGCAGCCAGTATCCCGGAACCATCGCCATGACCCAGCCTGCCCCAGTCAACCCGCAAGCCGCCAGCCCGCAAGCCGCCCCCCGCACGGACTGGTCGCGCGATGAAATCGCCGGGTTGTTCGCGCTGCCGTTCACCGAACTGGTGTTTCGCGCCGCCGAAGTGCACCGGGCAAACCACGCGGCGGGCGAAGTCCAGCTTTGCACTTTGCTGTCGATCAAGACCGGCGGCTGTGCCGAGGATTGCGGTTATTGCGCGCAATCGGTCCATGCCGACGCCGGGATCAAGGCGACCAAGCTGATGGACGTGCGCGCGGTGCTGCAATCAGCGGCGCAGGCACGGGATGCGGGCAGCCAGCGGTTCTGCATGGGCGCGGCATGGCGCAATCCCAAGGATCGCGACATGCCTGCCATCGTCGAGATCGTGAACGGCGTGCGCGCGATGGGCATGGAAACCTGCATGACGCTGGGCATGTTGACCCCAACGCAGGCCGGAATGCTGGCCGAGGCGGGGCTGGATTATTACAACCACAACATCGACACTTCGCCCGAACGCTATGCCGAAGTGATCACCACCCGCACGATGGAAGACCGGCTCGATACGCTGAGCCACGTTCGCGATGCCGGGATCAACGTCTGTTCAGGCGGCATCGTCGGCATGGGCGAAAGCCGGGCTGACCGGGTGGGCTTCATCCACACGCTGGCGACCCTGCCGCGCCATCCCGAATCGGTGCCGGTCAACGCGCTGGTGCCGGTAAAGGGCACGGTTCTGGGTGACATGCTGGCCGATACCCCGCTGGCCAAGATTGACGATATCGAGTTCGTTCGCACGGTTGCCGTGGCGCGCATCACCATGCCGCTCAGCATGGTGCGGCTGTCGGCAGGCCGCGAATCGATGTCGGATGCCACACAGGCGCTGTGCTTCATGGCCGGGGCCAATTCGATCTTCACTGGCGACCGCCTGCTCACCGCCGCCAACGCCGGCGATGATGCCGACGCGGCGCTGTTCGCCCGGTTGGGCATTGTCGCGATGCGTGGGCCAGAGCCGATGCGCAAATGCGCAGGCCCGCAAGCTGCCGACGAACTGGAAGCGGCTGAGTGACCACGCCGGGCGAAGTTTTTGCGGCCCAGACTTCGGACCTAGCTGCCTTGGGCGCCGTTTCGCGGCGGCGACGGTTGATCCTGCCGGAAGGCGCGGATTTTGCGTCGAACGATTATCTGGGGCTTGGCGGCTCTGGCCTGCTGGCCGACGCGGCGCGCGCTGCGATTGATCGCGGGGTGCGGGTCGGCTCTGGCGGATCGCGCCTGCTGGGCGGCAACCATGCCGAGCATGAGGCGCTTGAGGCAGATGCCGCATCGTATTTCGGCTGCGAAAGCGCGCTGTTCTTTTCCAGCGGATTTGCCGCCAACTCGGCGCTGATTTCCACGCTGCCGCAGCGCGGCGATCTGATCGTACACGACGAACTGATCCACGCCAGCGCGCACGAAGGCATGCGGCTTGGCCGGGCGCAGGCCGTGGCGGCGCGGCACAATGACCTTGAAGATTTTGCCCGCATCGTGCGCGATTATCGCGCCAATGGCGGCACCGGTACGATCTGGATCGCGGTTGAAAGCCTGTACAGCATGGACGGCGATTTCGCGCCGCTGGACGGACTGATGGACCTGGCCGACCAGAACGGCGGCGTCCTGCTGATCGACGAGGCCCACGCGACCGGCCTGTTCGGTCCGCAAGGGCAGGGGCTGGCGGCGCACCTTGAGGGGCGCGGGAACGTCATTACGCTGCGTACTTTCGGCAAGGGGCTTGGCTGCGAAGGGGCGATCCTGTGCGGCCCGGCGGTGATGCGCGATTTCCTGATCAATCGCGGGCGCGGCTTCATCTTTTCCACCGCGCCATCGCCGCTGATGGCGGCCATTGCCCGCGCTGCGCTGGGTTTGGTGCGCGATATGCCGGGCCTGCGCGATGAATTGTGGGCGTTGGTTCGCCGGGCAGAGCAAGTGCTCACCCCGCTGGGCGGCGCGGCAAAAGGCGCGCAGATCATCCCGGTAATCGTGGGGCGAGACGACCGGACGATGGCGCTGGCCGCGCACTGCCAGGCTGCCGGGCTAGACGTGCGCGGCATCCGCCCGCCGACAGTGCCCGAAGGTACCTCGCGGCTGCGGGTGTCGATCACCCGCAACGTCACGCCCGCGCAGATCGAGCGGCTGGGCGCGGTGCTGGCAGAGGCGAGCATTGAACTGGACAGGGCCGCAGCGTGACGCAGGGGTTTATCGTCACGGGCACCGATACTGGCGTCGGCAAGACGGTGTTCGCCGCTGGTCTCGCCGGGTACCTGGGTGCGCGATACTGGAAGCCGGTTCAGGCGGGCCTTGATGAAGAGACGGATAGCCAGACTGTTATGCGGCTGGCCGGGGGGCGCGTGGCGGCGGTTCTGCCCGAAGTCTGGCGGCTTACCACACCCTGTTCGCCGCACGAAGCCGCGCGGATTGACGGGGTGACGATTGATCCCGCCAGCCTTGTCGCCCCTGCTGGAGATGGCCCGCTGGTAATCGAGGGTGCGGGCGGCGCGCTGGTGCCGTTCAGTCCGGATCACCTTGCAGCCGATCTGTTTGCCACATGGGGTTTGCCGGTGATCATCGTTGCCCGCACTTCGCTCGGGACGATCAACCACAGCCTGCTGACGCTGGAGGCCTTGCGCGCGCGCGGGCTTGCGGTCGCCGGAGTGGCCTTCACCGGCCCCGAAAATGTGGCGAGCGAAGCGGCGATTGTCCGCTTTGGCGCGTGCCGCCATCTGGGCCGGTTGCCGTGGCTTGATCCGCTGGATGCCGATACGCTGGCCGCCGCGTTCGCCGCCAATATCCGCACTGACTGCCTGACATGACCTCACCGATCTGGCACCCCTTCACGCAGCACGGCCTTGGCGAGCCGATTCCGCTGGTTGAGCGGGCGGAAGGCGCGGCGCTTTATACGCGCGATGGCCGCCGGGTGATCGATGCGATTTCCAGCTGGTGGGTGACGACGCACGGCCATTGCTATCCGCCGATCATGGCCGCAATTGCGGCGCACGCGGGGCGGTTGGATCAAATGATCTTCGCCGGGTGGACGCACGAACCCGCCGAAGCGCTTGCCCGCGATCTGGTGGCTTTGATGCCAAATCTTCATGGCCAGGCCCCCTTGGCGCATGTGTTCTTTTCCGATTCCGGCTCCACTTGCGTCGAAGTCGCGCTGAAGATGGCGCTGGGCTATTGGGCCAACCGGGGAGAGCCGCGTCACCGCATCATGGTTATGGAGCACAGCTACCACGGCGACACCATCGGCGCGATGTCAGTGGGCGCGCGGGGGGTGTTCAACCAGCCCTATGCGGCGCTGTTGTTCGATGTCGGCACCGTGCCGTTTCCGGCGACTGGGCGTGAACAAGCGACACTGGATGCGCTGGAACTGGCCTGCCGCAGCGAAGCGCCCGCCGCGTTTATCGTCGAGCCTTTGGTCTTGGGATCGGGCGGGATGCTGGTCTATCCAGCCTGGGTCCTGGCCGAAATGCGCCGCATCTGCGCCGTGCATGGCGTGCTGTTCATCGCAGACGAAGTGATGACCGGCTGGGGCCGCACCGGCACAATGTTGGCCTGCGAACAGGCGGGGGTAGTGCCGGACCTGCTGTGTCTTGCCAAAGGGCTGACCGGAGGATCACTGCCGCTGGCGGTGACAATGGCGACCCCAGCGATATTCGAGGCGCATTATTCAACTGACCGCGCGCGGCAGTTCTTCCACTCATCCAGCTACACCGCCAACGCCATCGCCTGCGCGGCGGCCAATGCGAATCTGGCCGTGTGGCGTGATGAGCCGGTGCAAGGCCGGATCGACACTTTAGTTGCCCGCCAGTCCGCGCTGTTGGCAGGATTCGCGCAATTGCCGGGGGTGATAAACCCCCGCCAGATCGGTACTATCATAGCCATCGATGTAGAAGCGCCATCAGGTGCAGGCTACCTTTCCGAGGTCGCCCCCCGCCTACTGACCCACTTCCGCGAGGCGAACGTCCTGCTGCGCCCGCTGGGTAACACGGTCTATGCCATGCCGCCCTATTGCATCGGGCAGGACGATCTGGACACCATAGGCGCGGTGGTTGGTGAGGCTGTGGCGGGATTGGGCAGCGTTAAGCCTTGACCGCCAGCGTCAGGCCGAGCGATTTCAGCACACCAATCAGCGTGGACAGCGTGGGGTTGCCGCCTTCGCCGAGCGACTTGTAGAGCGCCTGCCGTGCGATCCCCGCATCCTTGGCGATCTGCGTCATCCCACGCGCGCGGGCGACCGTGTTGAGGCCTTCAACGATCAGCTTTTGATCGCCGGTCTCCATAATCTCGTCCAGAAACCCGGCAATGGCCTCGTCACTGTCAAGATACTCGGCAGCGTCCCACTTGGTGATTGTTACGGGCATATGCGTCACTCCAGTTCCGAGGCCATTTGCTTGGCTTGGGCGATGTCGCGCGATTGACTACCTTTGTCGCCGCCGCAGAGCAGCAGGATAATTCGTTCACCGCGCCGGGCAAAATAGACGCGGTAGCCGGGGCCAAATGTCATCCGCAGTTCATGCACACCATCGCCAACGGGCTTCGCATCGCCAAAGTTGCCCAACGCCAAGCGCAACAGCCGCGCCGTTATGCGGCCCTGCGCCTGTCGATCCCGCAACGCCTTGTGCCAAGCGACGAAAACCGAGGTTTGTTGCACCTCATACATTTGTCACTTATAGGTGACGATAAGCTTTTAGTCAATGGCCTGCTGCAACAGGGCTGCCCGCTCAAATTACGCTGCTTTTTCAGTCGAACAACCCGGCCCATTCTGCTTCATGAAGTCCGACGTAGTTATCAAAGCCGGGGCGGGTCAAATATCCCTGCGATCCCGGAATGTGGCTGTAGACTGAACGCACGGGGCTTTCGTGCCAGCCAAGATTGAATGCAAACAGCGACGGGAAAAATTCCATTGTCGAATAGGGCAGGTGGTCGTGAATCCACCAGGCTAGTTTCTTCCAGTCGCCTTCTGCTTTGAAGTGATTGGCAAAAGACGGAACCACTATGCACGCCATCGCGCCTTTGCCGGTGGCATTTGGCACATCCCAGATATGCCCTGCGAAATTCTTTTCATTGTTGGCGCATTTATAGCCGCGCTCGTTGCCAAACGCATTTACTGTGCAAGAACGGTATGCTGAGCGGATCGCAATCCGGCCAAACCTTTCCTGTAACGGTTCCAACAACTGCGTGCAAAGCATCGAACCCGTCTCGACGGCAAGATCGGGATTATCGGGCACGTTCGACAAGCCGTGAATGGCCGCGATGTCTGAAAAAAGGAAATCGCGCATAAAAAAGGACGGCGACAATTGCCGCCGTCCTAATTCTTCCAGAGCCTTCACCGACTGCGGTTTGGCAGTCCGGCCCATTTTCAGGCCGCCAGCTTCCGTAGCACGTAATGCAGAATCCCGCCGTTGCGGAAGTATTCAACCTCGTTCGCGGTGTCGATGCGGCACAGGGCGGTGAAGGTGAAGGTGGAGCCATCGGCGCGGGTGACGAGAACTTCCACGTCCTGGCGCGGTTGCAGGTCTGCAATGCCCAGAATGGTGAAGCTGTCATCGCCGGTCAGGCCAAGGCTGAGGCGGGTGTCACCGTCTTTGAACTGCAGCGGCAGCACGCCCATGCCGACGAGGTTTGAGCGGTGGATGCGCTCAAAGCTTTCGACGATGACCGAGCGCACGCCCAGCAGGTTGGTGCCCTTGGCCGCCCAGTCGCGGCTCGATCCGGTGCCGTATTCCTTGCCCGCGACCACCACCAGCGGCGTGCCATCGGCCTTGTGCTTCATCGCGGCGTCATAGATCGCCATCGTCTCGCCCTTGTAGGAAGACATGCCGCCTTCGATGCCGGGGACCATTTCGTTCTTGATGCGGATATTGGCGAACGTGCCGCGCATCATCACTTCGTGGTGGCCGCGACGCGCGCCGTATGAGTTGAAGTCAGCCTTGGCGACCTGATGGTCCATCAGATACTTGCCGGCAGGCGAATCGGCCTTGATGTTGCCGGCCGGGCTGATGTGATCGGTGGTGATCGAATCGCCCAGAATCGCCAGCGGACGGGCCGAAACGATGTCGGTCAGCGCCGGAGGGGTCATGCTCAGCCCATCGAAATACGGCGGGTTGGCGATGTAGGTAGATCCCGCGCGCCACTGATAGGTGTCGCTGCCGGTGACGTTGATTGCCTGCCAGTGGACATCGCCCTTGTAAACGTCAGCATAGCGCGCCTGAAACATCGGGCGGTCCATGCAGCCGGCCATCGTGGTGGCAACTTCATCGTTGGTCGGCCAGATGTCCTTGAGGAACACGGCCTGCCCGTTGCTGCCGGTGCCGATCGGTGTGGTGATGAAATCCTCGATCACCGTGCCCTTGAGCGCATAAGCGACGACCAGCGGCGGCGAGGCGAGGAAGTTGGCGCGCACGTCTGGCGAGACGCGGCCTTCGAAGTTGCGGTTGCCCGAAATGACCGATGCTGCAACGATGTTGTTGCCGTTGATCGCCGCGCTGATCGGTTCGGCCAGCGGGCCTGAGTTGCCGATGCAGGTGGTGCAGCCATAGCCGACCAGGTTGAAGCCCACCGCGTCAAGATGCTCGGTCAGTCCGGCCTTGGCGAAGTAGTCGGTGACGACCTGGCTGCCGGGGGCCAGCGAGGTCTTGACCCACGGCTTGGGTTTCAGGCCCAGTTCGTTGGCTTTCTTGGCGACCAGACCGGCGGCGACCATCACGCCGGGGTTCGATGTATTTGTGCAACTGGTGATAGCCGCGATCACTACGTCGCCGTCGCCGATGTCAAAGCTTTCGCCTGCGACCGGTACGCGGGTGTTGGCGCGCTTATACAGGTTGGCCATGTCGGCGTTGAACACGTCGTCGACCTGGGTGAGCGCGACCTTGTCCTGCGGGCGCTTTGGCCCGGCGAGCGACGGGACGACGGTGCTCATGTCGAGTTCCAGCGTGCTGGTGAAGATCGGATCGGGTGCGCCCGGTTCAATCCAGAAGCCCTGTTCGCGGGCGTAAGCCTCGACCAGAGCGATCTGGTCTTCCTCGCGGCCAGTCAGGCGCAAGTAATCCAGCGTCTTGTCATCAATGCCGAAAAAGCCGCAAGTCGCGCCGTATTCCGGCGCCATGTTGGCCAGCGTCGCGCGGTCAGCAAGGCTGAGCGAGGCGAGGCCGGGGCCGTAATACTCGACAAAGCGGCCAACCACGCCATGCGCGCGGAGCATCTGCGTGGCGGTAAGCACCAGATCGGTGGCAGTCACGCCTTCCATCAGCGCGCCGGTCAGGCGGAAGCCGACGACTTCGGGGATCAGCATGGAAACCGGCTGGCCGAGCATCGCGGCCTCAGCCTCAATCCCGCCGACGCCCCAGCCCAGCACGCCAAGGCCGTTGATCATCGTCGTGTGGCTGTCCGTGCCGACGCAAGTGTCAGGATAGGCAACCATCGCGCCCGACTGATCGGTGGAAGTCCACACGGTCTGCGCGATGTTTTCCAGATTCACCTGATGGCAGATGCCGGTGCCGGGGGGGACGGCGTAGAAGTTGTTGAGCGACTTTGATCCCCATTTCAGGAAGTCATAACGCTCCATATTGCGCTGATATTCGATTTCCACGTTCTGTTCGAACGCCTTGGGGTGGCCGAATTCGTCGACCATGACCGAGTGGTCGATCACCAGATTGACCGGCACCAGCGGGTTGATCT
>JBDTUQ010000070.1:0-8799 GCA_040007615.1 Novosphingobium sp. | reverse complement strand
CCTCCGTCAGCCGCCTGCGGCGTCTGCCACCTCCCCATCGCGTTGCGACAGGGAGGATCAAAACAAGTTGAGTTTGCAAACTACACGATCGCCTATTCAGAGGAGCGGGGAAGAGTCGCTTCAAGCGCGGGATAGTATAAAGTGTCTGCGCCCCGTTAATCCGTAAGTCGCCTTCTGCTGCTATGGGACACACTGATATTGCACGGAAAGTGATTCGCCTGATGAACAGCAAGCTCCCCGTACTGGTGACCGGCGGGGCCGGATATATCGGCAGCCATGCTGTACTGGCGCTGAAAGACGCCGACTGGCCGGTCGCGGTGATAGACAATCTGGTTACCGGCTTTCGCTATGCCGTGCCGGACGGCGTGCCGTTCTATCAGGGCGATATCGAGGATGCGGACCTGCTGGCGCGGATTTTTGCCGAACAGGGCACGCGCGCTGTGATGCACTTTGCCGGATCGGTCGTGGTGCCTGAGTCGGTGGAAAATCCGCTAAAATACTATCACAACAACACCGCCAAAAGCCGCTCGCTGATCGCCTCTGCCGTGGCTGCCGGGGTGCCGCATTTCATCTTCAGCAGCACGGCGGCGACATATGGCGAGCCGGAAACATCACCCGTGGCCGAAACCTGCCCGCAAGTGCCGATCAACCCCTATGGCACATCAAAGCTGATGACCGAGGTGATGCTGGCCGATACTGCCAAGGCTCATCCGATCAATTATTGCGCGCTGCGATATTTCAACGTCGCGGGTGCCGATCCGCAGGCGCGGGCGGGTCAGTCGACGGCTGGGGCCACGCACCTGATCAAAGTTGCGGTTGAGGCTGCACTGGGCAAGCGCAGCCATGTCGGCGTGTTCGGCACCGATTTTTCAACGCCTGATGGAACGGGCGTGCGCGACTATATCCACGTTTCCGATCTGGCCGCCGCGCATGTGCTGGCTCTGGAGGCGCTGATCGCCTCGCCTGCCGCTTCGCTAACGATGAACTGCGGCTATGGCCGGGGCTTTTCGGTGCTGGAAGTGCTGGACGCGGTAGACCGGGTGACCAACCGCAAGATCAACCGCCGCATGGAACCGCGCCGCGCGGGCGATCCGGCGGCGCTGGTTTCCGACAATCGCCTGATTCGGGCGACTCTGCCTTGGGAGCCGCAATATGCGGACCTTGATGTGATTGTCGGCCATGCTTTGGCGTGGGAGCGGCGGTTGGGGGAGATGCTGGGGTAGTTAGGGGTTTCGCGCGGAGACGCGGAGGAGCGGAGAGAGACGCAGTGGGGCTGGATCCGGGCTATCGCATATAAATATTCCGACCCAAATTTCCTTTTACTATTCGTCATGCTGAACTTGTTTCAGCACCCATTGTGCCAATTGCGCAGTGCCAGGATGTCCCAAAAAGACAATGCCGTAAGCACTTTTCGACCTTTCGAGCGCAGGATGCGCGGCGAAATGGGTCCTGAAACAAGTTCAGGATGACGAAGAAATTTTCAAATGGGATTGCCTTTGGTGGCTGGGCTTTGAGGGCGCAGGCCCCTTTCATTTGGGAAGTCTCTGCGTCTCTGCGCCTCTGCGTAAACTCTGCGTCTCCGCGCGAAACAACTTCCCTCAAAAAAGCACCACCAATATGCCCCAAAGCCGCCAGACTCAGGTTGACTTACCCGCCCGCTGCCCTTAACGGCCCGGCTTCGAATTATGCGGCAACACCGCGCAGACTTAAGCAGTGGCCTGACCACACGAGGAAAAGATGAAGATTCGTAACAGCCTCAAGTCACTCAAGGGTCGTCACCGGGATAACCGGGTCATCCGCCGCCGTGGCCGCACTTACGTGATCAACAAGACCAACCGCCGTTTCAAGGCGCGTCAGGGCTGATCATCCCGGCTGGCCGCAAGGCCGCCAACCCATCAACGGCCCGCCTCCAGACCGGAGTGCGGGCCGCTGCTGTTTAAGGCTTCCTGATGAGCGAATCGCTGCCTGATCTTGCGCCGGTAGATGCGGTAGTGTTCGATGTCGGGCGGGTGCTGTTCCGCTGGGATTTGCGTCATCTGTTCGCCAAGCTGATCGTCGATCCGGCAGAGCTGGAATGGTTCGTCGGCAATGTCGTGACCGAACAGTGGCATTTCCAGCACGACGCGGGCCGCCCGCTGCGCGAGATGCTGGCCGAACGGATTGCCGAGTTTCCGCAATATGCGCCGCTGATCCAGGCCTATGCCGCCCGGTTTGTCGAGACTATTCCGGGGCCGGTGCCGGGCAGCCTTGAACTGGTTCACGCGCTGGATCAGCAGGGCGTGCCGCTGTTTGCCATTACCAACTTCGGCGCGGATTTCTGGCCCGGATTTCGTGCGGGGCAGCCGGTGTTTGACCTGTTTCGCGATATCGTGGTGTCGGGGGATGAAAAGATCGCCAAGCCTGACCCGGCGATCTTCGATCTGGCGCAGCGGCGGTTTGACCGCCCGGTGGAACGGATGCTGTTCATCGACGACAACGCCGCCAACATCACTGCGGCGGCGCGTCTGGGGTGGCAGGTGCATCACTTTCGCGATGCGCCTGTGCTCGCCGCTGATTTGCAGGCGCGCGGCCTGATCTGAGCGTTTATTTTCCGGCGCAGCGGCTAAGGTCTTCCGCCGCCAGTTCGCCTGATGACGATGCGAATCGTGCGACCGGGCCGAACGCGCGGCTTACGCTGCGGCACACCAGAACGGGCCGCGATCCCTGGTCGGGGGCGACGCAGGTATCGCCAGCGCACTTCCATAGCACGCTGTTGACGATGGCCTGACGGGGAGCGGGCAGGGGTGCCGAAAGCTTTGCCGACCACTCCGCCGCAGATGCCTCGGCAGGTGGGGTCATGATGGGTGAAAGCGTTGCCAAGATAGCGGCCAGCACAAATCCGGCATTGCCCAGGGCGCGCGGCAGCAGACGCGAAAGCGCGGTGTTCATGTTTGTGATCCCTCTGTTTTTCAGTCCGCACAGGCGCGGCGCCATTCAGTTGTGATTCGCTACTTATAATTATCAGTTTTTATTTGCAACCAGAAACATTAGTTATTTCACGCTGAGCCGCCAATGCGCTAAGGCGCGCTCATGGGAAGGATACGTGAACCACTGAGCCAAGCTGACTGCGGGTTGCCGATGGCGCTGGAAGTCATGGGCGAACGGTGGAGCTTTCTGATCCTGCGCGCGGCTTTCAACGGCCTGCGTCACTTTGAGGATTTCCTCACCGCCACCGGCATCGCCCGCAATATCCTGGCCAACCGCCTTGCGAAGCTGACCGCGCACGGCATTCTTGAACGCGCGCAGATGCAGGAAGATCGCCGCAAGGTGGAATACGTGCTGACGCGCAAGGGTATGGACCTGCTGCCTGCGCTGATCTGCTTGCGCCAGTGGGGCGAACGCTATGGCCTGGGCGTGCAGTCCAATCCCGTGCTGGTCGACCGGCGCGATTGTCTGCCCGTGGCCCCGATCATCATCCAGGCCGCCGATGGCCGGGCGCTGATCTATGAAGATCTGCAATGGGTTGATGCGGCAGAAGTGGGCAAGGCGGGTGCCGAGTGTTCCGGCCCCGGCGACTTGTCGCAATAACCAGACCTAGTCGCGCGGGCTTTGGCGCGGCATGATCGCGCGATGAACCGCCGATTCGCCCTGCTCGCCCCGTTTGCCCTGCCGCTGATGCTTGCACTCACCGCCGCCACCCCGCGCAAACCGGCGCTGCCAGCGAAATCAGCCCCGCCGCCCGCACCGCTGGGCGATATCGTCAGGGTCGCGCTGGTGACTGAGGCGGGGACGATCGAGATCGACCTCGATCACAAACACGCTCCGCTGACGGTCGAAAACTTCGTCCGCTATGTCGATAGCCGGCGGCTGGATGGCACCGCGTTCTACCGCGTCATGCGCCTGAAATGGGGCGAGCAGCCCAACGGTCTGATCCAGGGCGGGCTGTCGGGCGATCCGGCCAAAGTGCTGAAACCCGTTGCGCACGAGCCGACCAGCATGACCGGCATCCTGCACACCCCCGGCGCGATTTCGATGGCGCGCTGGGCGCCGGGCACGGCAACTGCTGACTTTTCCATCCTGCTGTCGGCCATGCCGGGGCTGGATGCCGATCCCTCGTCGGCCGATCCAGAACAGCAGGCAGGCTTTGCCGCGTTCGGGCATGTGGCTTCGGGCATGGACGTGGTGCGCCGGATCTATGACTCGCCGCTCAGTCTGACGAAAGGGCAGGGGGTGATGAAAGGCCAGATGCTGGACGTGGGCGTGCGGATCCTTACCGTGCGCCGGGTGGCGGCCCCGCCGCCAACCTTGCCCGTAGCAGCCCCGGCTCAGGCAACACAAATTCCCTGAGTACCTTTGTAGCCATTGCAATTAATAGCCATGCTTAGTATATCTGCCTCGCGCGCTGCATGACCGGCAGCGCGCCGGAGAACCTTGTGCCCCCTGCCATTCCTGCCCAACCGGAATACCCTAGCCCCGGCAGGCGGCTGGTCATCACCGGGTCGGTGATGCTGGCCTCGCTGATCGTCGCGCTCGACATGACGATCGCCAACGTGGCGCTGCCGCAGATGCAAAGCAGCCTGCTGGCTTCATCCGAGCAGATTATCTGGGTGCTGACATCGTACCTGCTCGCTTCGGCCATCATGACCCCGTTGTCGAGCTGGCTGGCCAGCCGCTATGGTCGCAGGCTGGTCATGGGGCTTTCGGCGGCGATATTCACGGCGGCCTCGCTGGCGTGTGGACTGTCAAACGGGCTGACGATGATGGTCGTCGCGCGCACCGTGCAGGGGATCGCCGGTGCCGGACTGATCCCGTTGGGGCTGGCCACCCTGCTCGATATCAACCCGCCCGAAAGACAGGGCCAGGCGATGGCGATTGCCGGTCTGGGGACAATGGCCGGGCCGCTGATTGGGCCGTCGCTGGGCGGGTGGTTGACCGATTCGTACAGCTGGCGCTGGGTTTTCCTGATCAACATTCCGCTGGGTATTCTGGCTTTCGCCGGGATATGGGCTTACCTGCCCGACTTGCGTGACCGGGCAATCGGCAAGTTTGACGGTTTCGGTTTTGCCACGGTTTCCCTGTTTCTGGGCTTTTTCCAGCTGATGATGGACCGGGGGCAGATGCTGGACTGGTTTGATTCCACCGAAGTCTGCATCGAGACCGGGCTTATGCTGCTGGCTGGGTTTTTGGGCGTGGTTCACATGCTGACGGCAAAAGACACCTTCGTGCGGGCAGAACTGTTCGCCGACCGCAACTTTGCCATCGGCTGCATTATCGGCGCAATCTTTGGTCTGGTCGTATTCGCGACAGTCCCGCTGGTCACGGTAATGATGCAGGCGCAGTTGGGCTATACCTCGTTTCATTCCGGTTTCGTCAGTATGCCCCGTGGGGCAGGATCGGTGGTCGGGCTGATTCTGGTGGGCATTATGATCACCCGGGTACGCCCGCAAGTGCTGCTGTCGATCGGATTGATCGGAAGCGCCGCTGGCCTGTTCCTGTTCAGCCGCATCTCGCTCGATACCGATGAGTTACCATTGCGCATTGCCGGTTTTATCCAGGGCCTGTTCGGCGGCTTTATCATGACGCCGCTTTCGATGCTGGTTTTTTCCTCCCTGCCAACCCGTTTACGCAACGAAGGTGCGGCCATTTTCGCACTGACTAGAAACATCGGCGCTTCGCTTGGCATATCAGCCATTCAGGTACTGACGATTCACAATACGGCCGCCGTCACCTCGCGCCTTACCGAGGGTGTCAGGCCCGACAATCCGCAGCTTCAGATGTCAGCGCCGCAAATCGATTTTGACACGACCGCATCGCTGGTCGCGATCAGTCGGCAGATCGGAAGGCAAGCGGCGATGGTGGCCACGATCGATACGCTGTGGGTTGCCTCTCTGCTGGCCGTTGCCACGGTCCCGCTGGTCTATCTGATGAAAAGCCGCAGACCGGGCGCTGATGGAGCCATGCCCGCCAGCGCGATGATGGCCGACGCGCACTGATCTTGCCAGCCTATTAGAGCAAGTTGCCTTTTATCTGAATCGTCATCCCGGCGGAGGCCGGGACCCAGCCCAACCAAGAAGCGTCCAAACCAAGAAGCAGCGACGCTTCGCGGCCTAGTATTCAGAACGGCTGGGTCCCGGCCTCCGCCGGGATGACGGGTGGTTCAGATATTACGCACGATGCTCTAGCCGCATTGGCCCCGGTTGAGCAGCTTGTGATCAGCCAGCACCAGCGCCATCATCGCCTCTACTACCGGCGCGCCGCGAATGCCGACGCAGGGGTCGTGGCGGCCCTTGGTGCGGATTTCCGCCGCCTCGCCGCTGCGCGAGATGGTTTCAACCGGCGTCAGGATCGAACTGGTCGGCTTGAACGCCACCCGCACATGTACGGGCTGCCCGGTAGAGATACCGCCCGCGATGCCGCCTGCATGATTGGCGAGGAACTGCGGGCCGCTGCCGCTTGATCCGGGCCGCATGGGGTCAGCGTTCTGCTCGCCGGTCAGCCGCGCGGCGGCGAAACCGTCGCCGATTTCCACGCCCTTGACTGCGTTGATCCCCATCATCGCACCGGCCAGATCGGCATCAAGCTTGGCATAAAGCGGTGCGCCCCAACCAGCGGGGACACCAGTGGCCTGCACTTCCACAACCGCGCCCAGTGATGATCCGGCCAGACGCGCATCGTCGACCAGCTTTTCCCAGCGGACGGCGGCCTTGGCATCGGGGCAGAAGAACGGGTTGCGGGTGATTTCGCCAGCGTCAAAATTGGCCGGATCAATCGCATCGCCGCCGATTTCACTCACCCACGCCAGTATTGTCACTTCGGGAATGACCAGCCGCGCCACCGCGCCCGCCGCCACCCGCGCCGCCGTTTCGCGCGCCGAACTGCGCCCGCCGCCGCGATAATCGCGGAAGCCGTACTTGGCGTCATAGGCATAGTCGGCGTGACCGGGGCGATAGGCGAGCGCGACTTCGGAGTAATCCTTTGATCGTTGATCGACGTTTTCGATCATCAGGCTGATCGGCGTGCCGGTGGTTTTGCCTTCGAACACGCCCGAAAGAATCTTCACCGCATCGGGTTCCTGCCGCTGGGTGGTGAACTTTGATTGGCCGGGGCGGCGGGCGTTCAGGAAGGGCTGAATCCACGCCTCACTGATCGCCAGCCCCGGCGGACACCCATCCACAACCGCGCCCAGCGCAGGCCCGTGGCTTTCGCCCCAGGTGGTGAAACGGAAAAGGTGGCCGAAGCTGTTGACGCTCATGCCTCGCGCTTTTGCTTAGATTGCCGGGTTTGTCCACACTTGGCGGTTTTCGGTGCGGTGCCTGGTGCTGTCGAGACTTATTTAGGTGGACCACCCGGCATGACCATCACCCTCTAAAAAGTCGCTGCAACGCCTGTTTTAGCTAGGGTGCAGTCCACGGCGTTACCGCGAACCCGTGATCTTCAAATCCGTGAACAAAAATTCGCCCGTTGAACAAACGATTCGTACAACAGGATCAATAGTTTTCAGGGGAAAGCTCTTGGTTTCGTTTCCAAGGTTCACGAGAACCTTGTTGCCGTCATATGATAACGTGAAGGGTTGAACAGTGCCCGGTTTCGTCAGCAATGATAATGGCAGAGCCTCGTCCTCTTTACCTTTGAAATTGTAACTTAGCATTTGGATTGCCGGTGCCCCCGACGACGTCTTCATAGCGTCTGCGGGCAGCGCGGTGAGCGAAAATCCAGCAAAGAAATCTGGAGACTGGCCCGGCGCTGCAGACGACGCGATTTGAATTCGGGCAAGGGCGGCATAAGTCGTGCTTTTAACAAGCGCGTTCAATTGGACGTTCCCGGAAACCGTGAACGATACGCCTTCAGTGGGTAGGTTCAATTCAGAGAAATGATCGGCGGCTGTATCGCAGTCATAGACAATGCCTTTCCCTTGGGCGGTCGCCGGAAGGGCTAGGAGAGTTAAACTTGCGACGAACAAGCAACAAGCTGACTTCATGGCGTTTCCCCTTTTTGATGCGGTATGCGCGGAGGAACATTCGTCAACCGACTTAGCCTAGTTTGCACGATCAGCGGGTGACTGCAAGCACCGGTTGCAGGCCTATATATCTTTCTACGTGCATCGTTAAACTGAGAAGAAGTTGTATTCTGAAGGGCATTTCTGATGTTAACAATGTACGGCATCCCCAACTGCGACACCGTCAAAAAAGCCCGCGATTGGCTGGATGGGCAGGGGATTGCCTATGCGTTCCATGACTACAAGAAACAAGGTGCAGACGCCGCGAGAATTGCCGATTGGGTCACACAGGCAGGCTGGGAGAAGGTGCTTAACCGCGCCGGGACGACCTTCCGCAAGCTGCCCGATGTGGACAAGCAGGGGCTGGATGCGGCCAAGGCGGTTCAGGTGATGGCGGCCAATCCCAGTTGCATCAAACGCCCGGTTGTCGAATATCCCGGCGGTTTGCTGGTCGGCTTCAAACCTGATGAATGGGCCGCCGCGCTGGGCTGATTTGCGTTAACCGCCGTCCGCGTGATAACCGGGTCGCGGGTGGAACGATATTCTTTAAGGACTGACGATGGACCTGTTCAAGGCGCTGATCCCGTCGACGCTTCTGACGCTGGTGTTGTGCGGTATTCTGGGGGCCAATCATTCGACCGGCGGCTACCTGAACATCTTTCACATGACGGTGCATGGTGTCAGTTTTTACTGGTCGTGGCCACTGTTCCTCGTTTCCACCGGGCTGGCGTGGGCGCTGTTTGCGATGACGCCGGAATAGGCTGGGTGGTTTAGGGTGCGGACTCATTTGAGCCACCAGATGACGGTAGCGGCAATGGCGATGG
>JBDTUQ010000069.1:0-8865 GCA_040007615.1 Novosphingobium sp. | reverse complement strand
CAGCACTAACAGCGGCGCCGGGCCACGCGGTCCCAACGCCGCGCGTGCTCTCTGTAAGGAGAGACTACATGTCTGTTGCAATGCCAGCGCGCAAACCTGCGCGTCCGTTCTTTTCATCCGGCCCCTGCGCCAAGCCGCCCGGATACTCCCCCGACAAGCTCGATACCCAAGTCCTCGGCCGGTCGCACCGCGCCAAGATCGGCAAGACGCGCCTGCAATACTGTATCGATCTGATGCGCGAATTGCTGAACCTGCCCGAAACGCACCGCATCGGCATCGTGCCCGGATCGGACACCGGCGCTTTCGAAATGGCGATGTGGACGATGCTGGGCGCGCGCGGCGTGACCACGCTGGCGTGGGAAAGCTTTGGCGAAGGCTGGGTGACGGACGCGGTCAAGCAGCTGAAGCTTGATCCCACCGTGCTGCGCGCCGATTACGGCCAGCTTCCCGATCTCGATCAGGTAAACTGGGCCGATGACGTGCTGTTCACCTGGAACGGCACCACCTCTGGCGTGCGCGTTGCCGATGGTGATTGGATTTCCGATAGCCGCGAAGGGCTGTCGTTCGCCGACGCCACCAGCGCGGTGTTCGCTTATGACATTCCGTGGGACAAGATCGACGTCGCCACATTCTCATGGCAGAAAGTGCTGGGCGGCGAAGGCGGCCACGGTGTGCTGATCCTTGGCCCTCGCGCAGTCGAACGCCTGGAAAGCTACACCCCCGCATGGCCGCTGCCAAAGGTGTTCCGTCTGGTCGCCAAGGGCAAGCTGACTGAGGGCGTGTTCAAGGGCGAGACGATCAACACTCCGTCCATGCTGGCGGTGGAAGATGCGATCTTTGCGCTGGAATGGGCGAAGTCGATCGGCGGCGCTGCGGCATTGAAGGCGCGCTGCACCGCCAATGCCGATGCGCTGGCAAAGATCGTGGCGACACGGGATTGGCTGGGCCATCTGGCGCTGGATGAAAGCACGCGCTCGAAAACGTCGGTCTGCCTGACGGTAGCGGGCGCGGACGAGGCGTTCATCAAATCGTTCGCCGCGCTGCTGGAAAAGGAAGGCGCGGCCTATGACATCGCCGGATACCGCGATGCCCCGGCTGGCCTGCGCATCTGGTGCGGCGCCACCGTCGATACCGCCGATATCGAGGCGCTCGGCCCGTGGCTCGATTGGGCTTACGCCTCGCTTCGTCCCTAATCGTCATCCCGGTGAAAACCGGGATCCAGCACCAACAAATTTGCCGCTTTGCGACTTCTTTTTGAGCGTCTGGACCCCGGCCTTCGCCGGGGTGACGGACCAAGGAACAAAATCATGACCAAGCCCCGCGTACTTATTTCCGACCAGATGGACCCCAAGGCCGAAGCGATCTTTCGCGAACGCGGCTGCGATGTCGATGTCATTACCGGCAAGACGCCCGAGGAACTGAAGGCGATCATCGGCCAGTATGATGGCCTTGCCATCCGTTCCACCACCAAGCTGACCAAGGAACTGATCGATGCCGCCACCAACCTGAAAGTGGTTGGCCGCGCGGGTATCGGTGTCGACAACATCGACATTCCCGCTGCCTCGGTAAAGGGCATCGTGGTGATGAACACGCCGTTCGGCAACTCGATCACCACTGCCGAACACGCCATCGCGCTGATGTTCGCGCTCGCCCGGCAGATTCCCGAAGCCAATGCGCAGACGCAGGCCGGCAAATGGCCGAAGAATGACTTCATGGGTATCGAAGTCACCGGCAAGACGCTGGGCCTGATCGGCGCGGGCAATATCGGCTCGATCGTCGCCAGCCGCGCGCTGGGCCTCAAGATGAAGGTCGTGGCATTCGATCCGTTCCTGACGCCGGAACGCGCGGTGGAAATGGGCGTGGAGAAGGCCGATCTGGATACCCTGCTGGCGCGGGCTGACTTCATCACCCTGCACACCCCGCTGACCGACCAGACGCGCAACATCCTGTCGGCGGAAAACATCGCCAAGTGCAAGCCGGGCGTGCGGATCATCAACTGCGCGCGTGGCGGGCTGATCGACGAGGAAGCTCTGAAGGCGGCGCTGGACAGCGGCCAGGTCGGCGGCGCGGCTCTGGACGTATTCGCGAAGGAACCGGCCAAGGAATCGCCGCTGTTCGGTACGCCGGGCTTCATTTCGACCCCGCATCTGGGCGCATCGACGGATGAGGCGCAAGTCAACGTCGCCATCCAGGTGGCGGAGCAGCTTTCGGACTACCTGCTCTCTGGCGGGGTGACCAATGCCCTCAACATGCCGTCGCTCTCGGCAGAAGAAGCGCCGAAGCTGAAGCCTTACATGAAGCTGGCGGAAAACCTGGGCAGTCTGGTCGGCCAGCTGGCGCACGACAATCTCGACAAGATCAGCATCGAGGTTGAAGGCGCAGCGGCGCAGCTTAACATCAAGCCGATCACCGGCGCAGTTCTTGCGGGCTTGATGCGGCGCTATACGGACACTGTGAACATGGTCAACGCGCCCTTCCTCGCCAAGGAACGCGGGCTGGACGTGCGCGAAGTGCGGCATGACCGGGAAGGCGTGTACCACACGCTGGTCCGCGTCACCGTCGCCACCAGCCAAGGCGACCGTTCGGTTGCGGGCACTTTGTTCGGTGCTGATCAGCCGCGTCTGGTGGAAATCTTCGGCATCGGCATCGAGGCTGAACTGGCGGGCGACATGCTTTACATCGTCAACGAGGACGCCCCCGGCTTCATCGGCCGCATCGGCACTCTTCTGGGCGAAAGCGGCATCAACATCGGCACCTTCCACCTCGGTCGCCGCGATGCGGGCGGCGAGGCGGTGTTGTTGCTCAGCCTTGATGCGCCGATCCCGCAGGAGCTGATGACCGCCGCCTGCAAGCTGCCCGGTGTGAAAACCGTTCGCGCGCTGGCGTTTTGATCGGGAGTAGCCCAAACTCCAGCGGTGGGAGGGGGAATACGTCATGCTAGCCGGACAAGTCGCCCTGATTGTAGCCGCCGCATTCGCGAGTGCGGCGTTCTACATCAATTTTGCGGAACATCCGGCGCGCATGGCGCTCCCCCCGAAGCTGGCAGTCCGCCAGTGGGCACCATCATACAAGCGCGGCTTTGCGATGCAGGCGACGTTGGCAATTGTCGGCGGGGTCAGCGCGATTGCAGCGTGGTATTTGGGTGGAGGCGGCCTGTGGCTGCTCGGCGGGCTGGTTCTTTTGGCAAACTGGCCGTTTACAATGCTGGCGATCATGCCAACCAATCATCGGTTGCTGGATTCCGATAGTCTATCTGACCAGCAAGTTGCCGCGCTGCTGCAACGCTGGAACAGGCTGCATGGCGTGCGTACCGGATTGGGCGCGCTTGCGCTGGCCATGCTGTTAATTGCTTCGCTGGGATAGTTTCATGCAAGATACCGACCGCGATTTACTGCCCGAAGGACTTGAAGACCGGCTGCCCGCCGCCGCCGCCGCTGCGGCGCGGGCGACGCAGGCCATTCTGGGCGTGCTGGATGGGCACGGCTATGATCTGGTTCAGCCGCCGGTGATCGAATTTGAAAAGTCGATGGCCAGCCGCATGGCCGGTGTGCAGCCGCGCCGCATGTTCCGCTTCGTCGATCCGGCCAGCCTGCGCACGCTGGCACTGCGGTCCGATATTACCGTGCAGGTTGGACGCCTCGCCGCCACATCGCTGGCTGGTGCCGCGCGGCCCTTGCGGCTGTGCTATGCCGGGCAGGTGCTGACGATCAAGGGCGACGGGCTTGATCCCACGCGTGAGCGGCTGCAACTGGGCGCGGAGCTGATCGGCAGCGATGCCGTGGCCGCTGCGGCAGAGATTGTCGCTATGGCTATCGAGGCGCTGGCAGCGGCGGGCGCGACCGGGATTTCGGTTGATTTCACCCTGCCTGATCTGGTCGATACTCTGGCCGAAAAGGCGCTGCCATTGGCGGCAGGCCAGATCGAGGCCGTGCGCCGCGAACTGGATGCCAAGGACGCTGGCGGACTGAAGGCGGCAGGCGGAGAGGCTTACCTGCCACTGCTTACCGCTATCGGGCCGTTTGACATCGCCATAGAGCGCCTTGCCGCAATTGATGCTGCCAAAAACTCAGGGGGAGGCGCGCTGGCCAGCCGGATCGCCGCCTTGCGCGATATCGCGGCGCGGGTTTCCGGTATGGCGCGGGTGACGCTCGACCCATCGGAACGCCACGGCTTTGAATACCAGAGCTGGTTCGGCTTCACGATCTATGCGCAAGGCGTTTCGGGCGCGCTGGGCCGGGGCGGGACATACCGCATCCTGGGCCGCGAGGCCGGACAGGACGAGGCGGCGACCGGCTTTTCGCTCTACCCCGGCCCGCTGATTGACTTGCTGGCCAGCGCCGCCCCTGCCCGCGATGCGCTGTTCCTGCCGATGGGCCATGATCTGGCGGCAGCAGCCCGGCTGCGCGCCGAGGGCTGGCGCACCGTCGCCGCCTTGTCGGCAGATGACGACGCGGCGGTGCTGGGTTGCAGCCACGTGTTGATGGGTGATGCGCCGGTCAGCTGCTGAACACCGCGCCTTGAGCAGGTCTGCTTGACCACTCTCCTTGAAGTGATATTAATGTGATATCACGTTGAGGGGTATCACCGATGACCGACGCCTATACCGCCATGAATTCCAGCCGCGAACGCGCTGCATGGAGCACCAGCGGCTACCTAATGTTCGGCCTGTTCATCGTGCTGCTGGTCAGCACACTGTGGCGCGTCGTTACTTTTGCCGGGACGGACGGGGCTTCCACTTCACCGTTCAGCCTGGTGGTCAGCACGGGCCTCAGCATCGTGGCGATGATGCTTATTTCATCAGGTTTCTACATGCTCCAGCCCAATCAGGCGGCGGCGATCACGCTGTTCGGATCATACCGTGGCACCGATCGCAACCACGGCTTGCGCTGGGTCTGGCCGTGGATGGGCAAGACCAAGGTGTCCGTCCGCGCCAACAATCTGGTGTCCGACAAGATCAAGGTCAACGACCTGCGCGGCAACCCGATCGAGATGGCGGCGCAAGTCGTCTGGCGCGTGGTCGATACCGCGCAGGCGCTTTACGATGTCGATGATTACAAGGCCTTCGTCATGGTGCAGATAGAGGCAGCGGTGCGCACGATCGGCTCGCGCTATCCCTATGACGATTTCAGCCATTCCGAGATCACCTTGCGCGGTAATCACGATCAGGTCGGGCAGGAACTGCGCACCGAACTGATCGCGCGGCTGCAACTGGCCGGGATCACGGTGGACGAATGCGGCTTTACCCATCTTGCCTATGCCCAGGAAATCGCCGGAGCAATGCTGCGCCGCCAACAGGCCGAGGCGGTGGTTGCCGCGCGCAAGACGCTGGTCGAAGGCGCGGTGGGCATGGTCGAGATGGCGCTGGCGCTGCTGGCGGAAAAGAACGTCGTCGAACTGGACATGGAACGCCGCGCAGCGATGGTGTCAAACCTGATGGTCGTGCTCTGCGGCGAACGCGATACCCAGCCGGTGGTCAACACGGGCTCGCTGTACTGATCTGGCCATGCCGCCGGTCTCCCGTAAAGCCTTTCCCCTGCGGCTCGATCCGGCGCTTTATGCGGCGCTGGAACGGGTCGCAGCGGCCGATTTCCGCTCGGTCAACGCCGAGGTGGAGGTCTTGCTGCGCGAGGCCCTGGCTCGGCGCGGTGTGCGTCTGGAGAGCACCGATGCGCCCCGGCGCGGCAGGCCGCCTTTAGAGCATCCGTGATGGTCAAGCCACGGATACTCTAACAGTCTTTGGGAGAATGGTCCCCAGTCCTACCCCAACAAGTCCCACTCACGAGTGCAATCACAGCCCGAACAGCGCCTGGGCATCGCGCGATTGTCTGCACCAGCAGCTTGAGCTTGCAAAAAATGGTGCTTGAATTGGCGCTCAGATAACGCCTGCCTTCAAGCCTGCAATCAGCAGATCCATCACCGCAGAAGCCCCATCGCTGCGCATCTCGCTGCGCGTTACAAAGTAGGGATGCTGGAATCGCGTTATCGCCTCGTGGACTGCCTGGGCGGCCCGAACTGCATTCTTCACCTTGAATTCACCGCGCTTGACCCCGTCGGCGATGATCGCTGCCAGCTGCACCCTAAGATGCTCGACATGCTCTGCAATCACACCGCGAGAAGCATCGGCCAGCGCGGTGTAAGTTGCGAACAACTCAGGATCATCGCGAACCTTTTCAGCCTTGATCGCTATCAAGGCATCCACCCAGTCTCTCAGACGCTTTGCCGCACTGCCACGCTTGCTGACGAACTTCTCCAACGGATCGCTGATTCCCGTCAGCCAACGCGCAGCGACCAAATCCTTGATGTCTGCCTTGCTATCGAAATGCCGATAAACGTTGGCGTGGCTCATGCTGAGATGGCGGGCGACATCGACAACCTTGGTCTTTGCCGGACCATAGCGGCGTAGCAGTTCCTCTGCCGCGTCAATGATCCGCTCGCGTGTCAGTTCATTCTCAGGCGAAAGTGCAATTACAGTAGCCATGAATGTCCTGATCTCGTTCCGGGAACGGGCGCCCTGAGGGTGGCAGACGCTCCGGCGATTATAACCAATTACGCTCAGAGCGCAATTGGCGACAAGCAAATATTTCGATGTTAACAACTAATGAAATTTGTTATTTGATCGTATCGGAACTTTCGCAGGCGTGGAAAATGCGCCTGGCAAGCCAGCTACAGGCGAAAAGGGGATGCAGGGTGACCAGAGTCACGTCAATGTGGTGGCAACCACAAGTCAGGATTCGTCCACTGAAGCTGCGAGCCGTAAATTGTTTGCCGACTATGTTCAGGGCTTCAATTCCCAAAACGTCGACGATCTTACAGTCCGGTTCTACGCGCGAGACATCAACTTCGAGCGAAAGAGCCGCCGCTTCACAATGAAAATGTTCGCCTTTTATACGGTCGAAAATGGCATGTTTCGATACATCAAGGTTTCACGCCAGGAGCCGGGACAGGCATGATGAGCGACACCACACCAACCGTCAGCGCACCTGCAGACCGCCAAGCCCGCTATGCTTTGATCCTGCTGACCACGGTCTATGCTCTTGGCTATGCCGACCGCAACATCATCAATCTGCTGCTGGAACCGATCAAGGCAGAATTCCAGCTATCCGATCTGGTGCTGGGAATGATCACCGGGCTGGGCTTCACGGCCTTTCAGGTCGTGTTGGGCATCCCGATCGCGCGCTGGGCCGATAGCGCGAAACGGGTCTATATTCTGGCTGGCGGGCTGATGATGTGGAGCGTGATGACCGGGCTTAGCGGACTTGCGGCCAGCGCCGCCCTGCTGGCCGTCACGCGGATGGGCGTGGGCGTGGGAGAAGCCTGCCTGACAGGGCCGTCACACTCTCTGCTGTCAGATTTCTATGCACCTGAAAGGCGGCCAAGGGCATTTTCGATCATGGCGGCGGGTGGAGAAATCGGCATCATCGCTGCCCTGTTGATTGGTGGTTGGGTCAGCCATGCCTATGGCTGGCGCGCGGCATTCGTTGTCGCCGGCATGCCGGGCGCTCTGCTTTCCCTGCTTTTGGTTGCGACACTCAAGGAACCGCTACGCGGCGGGGCGGATGACAAACCAGCGGCACAAGTGAAACTGAGCTTTGCCGAAGCCTTCGGCGTGCTTTGGCGACAAAAGAGCTTCGTGCTGACGGTCCTTGCCAGTATGGTGATGGGCCTCCAATTCTTCGCCATGCAAGTTTGGGGACCAGCTTTCCTCAAGCGGATCTATCATCTCAACACCGCCGAAATTGGGTCATTGATGGCCATCATCCGCACCGTGCTGGCGGTATCGGGGGCGCTGCTTGGTGGCTATTTGGCCAGCCTGATGGTTGCGCGGCGCGGGCCAAGCTGGTTCACACGCTTTCCAGCCCTGGCATGTCTTGGGGCAGGCCTGACCATGATTGCCTTTCTTTTCTCACCCAGCCTTCCGGTTGCGATAGTATTTCTCGCACTTGTCAATTTGGCGGTGGGAATGCAGCTCGGCCCGGTATTCTCGGCAGTGCAGATGGTTGCGCCGGTCAGCTGTCGCGGTTTCGCTGCCGCAATTTTTGTTTCGCTGACGCAACTGTTCGGTCTTGGCATAGGATCAGTCATCGTGGGCGGAATCAGCGATCTGCTGACAGCCCAATATGGCGATGAAGCACTCCGCTATGCGCTGCTTGTGCCAGCTGCTGGAGCGATTGTCGGCGGGGCACTCTACTGGATTGCCGGTGACTTTGTCGCTCGGGACATCGATCGAGCACAACACAATCGCGCCTGATTGCCCGTCTGATTTCATAGGAGTCTCTCCAAAGTGCCCATCGAATTAACTCCCGACGTCCAGCCCACAAGAACCCGTGAGCCGCAAATGGAATTCCTGATGCAATCGCGCGTGCTGGTGAACCCTGTGCTGCACGATCTCGGCAATGTTGGCGGTATGGGCAACCGCAAGATGCTCCAGATCTGGGGCGGCGACTTTGATGGCCCGAAACTGAAGGGCAAGATCATTCCCGGCGGAGGCGACTGGCCATTGGTTCGTCCTGACGGCGTGGGCCTCGTCGATGCACGCTACACGCTGGAAACTGACGACGGCGTGTTCATCAACATCTACAATAATGGCTATCGTCATGCTCAGCCCGAAGCCCTGGCCGAACTCGACGCAAAGCAAAGCGTCGTTAATCCGGATGCGTACTATTTGCGCACGTACACACGATTTGAGGCACCGCTAGGCAAATACGATTGGCTGGCAAAACATGTCTTCATTGGCATTGGTGAGCGTCATCCAGAAGTGCTTTTCCTGCGCTATTTCATGCTGCGTTGAGCCCCCCCCGGCTTGTCGTCCCCTAGACCGTATGTTCGGTCAGTGAAGATAGCCTGCCCTCGTAGTAAGCTAGGATC
>JBDTUQ010000068.1:0-9328 GCA_040007615.1 Novosphingobium sp. | reverse complement strand
AGATGCGCGTTCTGCACTGCCTCGGTAATGTTGCGGATCGGCGCGCCGTCGGCCAGCATGACGTGGATATCGACGCCCAGCCGTTCGGCATGAAGCCCGCGTGGATTGGCGACGCCGTGCGCGCCGTCCAGCGTATAGTGCGCGGGCTGCGCGTGCAGCACCATGCGGCCTTCGGGCTGGATTACATCGCGGCCCGAAATCAGCAGGTGGTCAATATCGTCCTGTTCGATCCGCCGCCCGCCGATATCGACCTCTATCTGGGCAATCTGGCTGGTCAGTCCCGCGCCGGACGTGCCGATCCAGACCGAATCGACGCTCACCCCGGCGATCTTTTCCGCCCGCTCCACCGCATCGCGCACTGCGTAAGTCGCGGCGGTCATGTCGGTGACATAGCCGCGCCTGACGCCTTGGGCCGCGCGGTGGGCTGATCCCAGCACGACCATTTCGCCCGTCTCGGTCAGTCCCGCGATCATCGCGGATATGCGGAAGCTTCCGATATTCACCGCACCAAAGGCGCGGACTATGCGCGGAGTGGACATCAATCGTGCTCCGGTTTCCGGGTGGACGGGGTCTTGGCGGTGGCGGTCTTTGCCGTCTTGGCAGAAGCCGACTTGGGCGCTGCTTCCTTGTCAGACTTGTCGTCTGCTTCGGGCTTGGTGTCGGCCTTGTCGCTCTTGCTTTCGGCCGTCTCGGCAGGCTTGACCGCCAGCGAAGCCGCAGCGGTGGCGCCTGCGGCAGGCGCGTCGGTACTGTGCTCAGGCACACGGAAATAGATGCGGTCCGGCGCGCGCATATCGAACGCCAGCGCCTTGCCGCCCAGCAGACGATTGACGCCGTCCAGCCGCGCAAACGATACCAGCGCGCCAGCGGCCAGCCGGTCACCTTCAGGCAGGGCGAGGATCTGGCCGGTGCGGAACTTCAGGTTCCAGCGGCGATTGCCGACCCATTCGGCCTCGGCCACCTGGGGTTTCAGCGCCGGAGCGGCCTCGAGCAGGCTGGCCAAAGCCACCACCTGTTGCCCCGCCCCAGGCCCGGAAACCACCAGTTTGCCCTTGGCGCGTTCAGCCGAAATGACCTGCAATTCGTGGCCCGTAGCGTCGATCAGCACCAGCCGGTCAGCCTTTTTCAGCACCGCATGAGCCTTGCGTTCAACCACGTCGATCACCAGCGTATCGGGCAACTGGCGCGAAACGCGGGCGTCTTCCACCCACGAAAGCTGCATCAACTGGGTGCGGATCTGATCGACATCAACTTGCGGCATCGGCTGGTGGCGCTGGCTCAGCACCAGTTCGTAAACCTTCAGCTCGTTGAGGTGCTTGACCCCGTTCAGCTTCACATCGTTGAGCACGAACCCGCCCTGCGCGGCGACATTGGCGATCTGCTGCGTGGCGATCTGCGGCACCCCGGCGACGACCGCCACCGTCCACACCAGCGCCAGCGCCGCGCCAAAGATGGCGAACATGAAGATGCGGTGAAGTTGCTGCTCGTTGAACGGCAACCACGCCATCGCGGCATCTAGCGCGGATCCGGTTTTCGCCTTGGCCGACTTGACGCGCCGGGCCTTGTTCTGCGCGGCGGCAACCTTGCGGACGGGCGGGGCCTTGCGGCTGACGGTGCGGCTGCTCATGCCCCCTCCCCTTCTCGCGCTTTGTCGGCCAACGCCTCAGCGATGATCGCCTCTACAAGGTCTTCATAGCTCATGCCGCAGTGCCGCGCCTGTTCGGGGACGAGGCTGAGCGGGGTCATGCCGGGCTGGGTGTTCACTTCCAGCAGGAACAGACCGGCCAGGCCCTGACTGTCATCCCAGCGGAAATCCGAGCGGCTGGTGCCCTTGCAGCCGAGCAACTGGTGAGAGCGCAGCGCGATGTCCTTGCAGGCCTGCGCAATGTCGTCCGGAATCTGCGCGGGGCAGATGTGGTCGGTCATGCCATCGGTATATTTGGCGTCGAAATCATAGAAGCCAGACTTGGGCTTGAGTTCGGTCACCGTCAGCGCGCGGTTGCCGATGACGGCGGTTGTCAGTTCCAGCCCGCGAATGAACGGTTCGGCCAGAAGACTGGCGAATTCCTGCCACGGCCCCTTGGCATCGGGGCTGATCGGGTTGCCATAGTTGCCTTCATCCGTGACGATCACCACGCCCACGGACGAGCCTTCGTTGACCGGCTTCAGCACATAGGGCCGCGCCAGTGGATCGCGTTCGTATAGTTCCGCTGTTTTGACAATCCGCCCGCCCGGCATCGGAATCCCGTGCGGCACCAGCGCCTGCTTGGTCAGTTCCTTGTCGATGGCGATCACCGAAGTGGCGAGGCCGGAATGGGTGTAAGTCAGCCCCATCAGGTCCATCATGCCCTGCACGGTGCCGTCCTCGCCGGGCGAGCCGTGGAGAGCATTGAACACGACATCGGGCTTGGTCTCGACCAGCCGCGAGGCGACATCGCGGTCCATGTCGATCCGGGTGACGGTATGCCCGCGCGCCTCCAGCGCCTTGGCCACGCCTTCGCCGGACATCAGCGACACCGGGCGTTCGCTCGACCAGCCGCCCATCAGGACTGCGACGTGAAGTTTGGGGAGAGTCATCATTGCAAGCTCGTTTGGTAAAGCGGGGGTTGCACCTGAATTACGAACTCGCTGCACCCGTTGTCCCAAGGAAACAAACCATCCTGCGCTCCGGGCCAGACTATCTGGTATGCTTCGTCTATTTCGACACGCCTTTGGTTTCTGTGATACCAAATGGCCCAACCAAAATGGTCCTTGATGGCTTTTTGGTCAGTTACATGGCGAAGCACGCAGTCGAACCCCTCAATGAGGCCGCTGACAACCACCCAGTCCGCCAGGACGAGCCCCTCGGCACATTGCCGTCGCACCTCATTGACCATGAAGTGCATCACTTCTTGGCGCAGCCCGTAAACCAACACCTCTGGCTGACCAACCGTTGTTGGGAAGCCAATTGAA
Source organism: Novosphingobium sp. (assembly GCA_040007615.1). Lineage (GTDB taxonomy): Bacteria > Pseudomonadota > Alphaproteobacteria > Sphingomonadales > Sphingomonadaceae > Novosphingobium. Next base: position 6,376 of record JBDTUQ010000068.1, on the reverse strand, counting down.
TAGGTAAATTCAGGCAATTGGCCTTTGTCATCGAAAACCCATTGCACTTGACAGCCATGATCGCGGATGTTGTTCAAGACGCGCTGTTCATGGGGGTCAAGCTTTGGGCCGAATATTTTGGTCAGAAACCCCTTCATGGCTGACCCACCCGTTGAATTTCCCATTCCAATTCCACGCCTGAATGCGCCTTCACCCGCCGCCGTATTTCGTCACCCAGCGCCTCGATCTCGGTGCTGGTGGCGTCGCCGGTGTTGATGAGGAAATTAGTGTGCTTTTCACTGACTTGCGCGCCGCCCAAGGTCAGCCCCCGGCATCCGGCCTTGTCGACCAGTTCCCATGCCTCGTGGCCTTCAGGGTTCTTGAACGTCGACCCGCCAGTCTTGGAACGCAGCGGTTGTGAGGCTTCGCGGCTGGCGCTGATGCGGTCCATTTCGGCCTGGATGTCATCCGCAACGCCCGGACGGCCCCGGAACCGCGCAGCCACGACAATTGCGCCTTCGGGCAGTTCTGAATGGCGATACGTGTAATGCAGATCGGCCACCGGCAGCGTCACCAGTTCGCCCGAACGCAGCACCACGTCACAATCGACCAGCACGTCCTTGACTTCAGCGCCGTATGCCCCGCCGTTCATCCGCACGAAGCCGCCGACTGTGCCGGGGATCGAGCGTAGAAATTCCAGACCGGCGATGCCCTTGTCACGCGCGGTTGAGGATACGAGGATGCCAGAAGCCCCGCCGCCGCATTGCAGTGTCGTGTCGTCCACCGGCTCTACCCGCGCGAACGCCTTGCCCAGCCGCACGACCACGCCGGGCACGCCGCCATCGCGGACGATCAGGTTTGAGCCTAGGCCCAGCGCCATGACGGGGGTCGCGGGATCAAGTGCGCGCAGGAAGGCCTGCAGGTCAGCCAAATCTTTCGGCTCAAACAGCCACTCTGCCGCGCCGCCGGATTTGAACCAGACGAGTGGGGCCAAGGGCGCATTCGGGGTCAGCTTGCCGCGCACTCCGCCTACCCTGAGCTTGTCGAAGGGCTGCTCTTGCTTCGCTTCGCCGTGAGCATCCGACGAAGTAAAGGACAGTCCTTCGACAGGCTCAGGAAAGACGGGGTTGGGGGCAACGTTCATCCCGCCCTCCGGCTTGCAATCGCATCGGCCAGACCAGCCGCCCACTTGGTAATATCACCCGCGCCAAGGCAGACAATCATGTCACCCGGCTGGATCGACACCGCCAGCGCATCGGCCAGCGCATCAGGCCCGGCGATCACTTGCGCACTGCGATGCCCGCGCGCCTTCATGCCCGCGACCATTTCATCAGATGAAATGCCGTCAATCGGCTGCTCGCCTGCCGCGTAAACCGGCGCGGCATAGACCACGTCGGCATCGTTGAACGCGGCCTGGAAGTCTTCCATGTGATCGCGCAGCCGGGTGTAGCGGTGCGGCTGGACCACGGCGATGACACGTCCGGTAACGCCCTCGCGAGCAGCGGCCAGAACGGCGCGGATTTCGACCGGGTGGTGGCCGTAATCGTCGATCACTGTGGCGCCTGCCACCTCGCCCACCTTGGTAAAGCGGCGCTTGACCCCGGTGAACTTGGCAAAGCCTGTCTGGATCACGGCATCATCGCAGCCCATTTCTACCGCGACTGCCACGGCGGCGAGTGCGTTCTGGACGTTGTGACGGCCCGGCATCGGCAGTTCGATATTCTCGATCCGCCGCGAAGAACCGTCCCGCTGGCGCAAGACCACGGAAAAGCGGTTGCCGCCCGGAACCGGGGTCACGTTTTCCCCGCGCACGTCAGCCTGGGCTGAAAAGCCGTAAGTGATGACCCGGCGGTCACGCACTTTGGGGATCACCGCCTGCACTTCGGGATGATCGATGCACAGCACTGCCGCACCATAGAATGGCACGTTTTCAATGAATTCCACGAACGCCTGCTTGACCGCATCAAAGCTGCCGTAGTGATCGAGATGTTCGGGATCGATGTTGGTGACGACGGCAATCGTGCCGTCCAGCCGCAGAAAGCTGCCGTCGCTCTCGTCAGCCTCAACTACCATCCAGTCGCTCGCGCCTAGCCGCGCGTTCGAGCCATAACTGTTGATGATACCTCCGTTGATCACCGTGGGATCGACCCCGCCCGCATCGAGCAGCGCCGCGACCATCGACGTGGTCGTGGTCTTGCCGTGCGTGCCAGCCACTGCAACGGTGTTTTTCAGCCGCATCAGTTCGGCCAGCATTTCCGCCCGCCGCACCACCGGCACCCGCGTTTCCAGCGCCAGCGCGACTTCGGGATTGTCACGCTTAACTGCAGTGGAGGTCACGACAACGGCGGCGTCGCCAAGGTTTTCCGCCTTGTGCCCGATCATCACCTTGATGCCCAGGCTGCGCAGGCCTTCCACGACATACCCCTCGGCAATGTCGCTGCCCTGCACCGCATAGCCAAGGTTCTGCATCACTTCGGCAATGCCTGACATGCCAATCCCGCCGATGCCGACGAAGTGGATGGTGCCGATGTCGGTGCCGACGCCCTTCATGCCTTTGTCCCAATGTTGCGCGATACACTTTCCAGACTCACGCCACAGCCTCCTGACCCGTCGCGGAAACCTGTCCAACTGAACGGATCACGTCCATCAGCGGCTCTGCGCCGAAACTTTCGACCAGATCGGCCAGATCGCGCGCGGCATTCGGATAGCCGCAGTTCCATGCCGCATGGGCCGCATTGGCCAGACTGCCGGGATGCTGCGCCATAGCCTGAATCTGCTTGGCAAGCTCCACAGCGGTAAAGCTTTCTTGCCTGATTGCCCGCGCGCCGCCCGCCTCGACCATTTCGCGGGTATTGGCGGCCTGATGATCATCCGTCGCGATCGGTAGCGGGATCAGGATCGCCGGGCGGCCCACGGCTGTCAGCTCGGCAATGGTCGACGCGCCAGAGCGGCCGATGAACAAGTGCGCGTCGGCCAGGCGGCCTGCCATGTCTTCAAAATAAGTCGCCAGTTCGGCGGGGATATCATGCCCGGCATAGCGCGCGCGCACGGCCTCTATGTCTTCGGGGCGGCATTGCTGGGTGACTTGCAGGCGCGTGCGCAGCGCCGGTTGCAGCATGGCCAGCCCGTCAGGAACAACCTCAGACAACACCCGCGCGCCCTGACTGCCGCCGGTGACCAGCACGCGCAGCAAGCCGTCCTCGGTAAAGGGCGGATATGGCTCGCTCCGCAGGGCCAGCACTTCGCCGCGCACCGGATTGCCAACCAGATGCACTTTGCCCGCCACCTTTTCGGGCAGGCGGTCAACCTCGCGGTAGGCAGTAGCTATCGCATCGACGCGGCTCGCCAGAAAGCGGTTGACCCGGCCCAGCACCGCGTTCTGTTCGTGGATCAGCGAGGGGATGCCTGCTGATCTTGCCGCCAGCAGAGCGGGCAGCGCGGGATAGCCGCCAAAGCCGATCACCGCAGATGGCTGAAAGCTGCTGAACAGGCGCAGGGCCATGCGGCGGCCTTCAAGGATCGCCTTGATACCGCGAAACCAGCCCAGCGGGTTCCAGCCTTGCAAGCGCCCGGCGGGCAGGACATGCGCGGTCAGCGCGGCGGGCTTGCCGGGGATCGTGCTGCCCCGCGCATCGGTTATCAGCGCAACGTGGTGCCCCCGCCGCTCCAGTTCGCTCGCCAGCGCAAAGGCCGGGATCAGGTGCCCGCCGGTTCCCCCTGCGGCCAGAACGTAATGGCGGCTCACCACACTCATTGCACGGCCCCCGCCTGCTTGAGGCTGAATTTCTCGCGCTTCAGGTATGGATTGCGGCGGGTCAGCGCCAACAGGAAGCCCACACCAAGGCACAGCGCCACGGTGGACGATCCGCCATAGCTGATCAGCGGCAGGGTCATGCCCTTGGACGGAAACAGTTGCAGGTTCACCAGTATATTGATGAACGCCTGCCCGCCCAGTTGCGCGATAAGGCCGGTTGCGGCGAGCACGGTGAACAGATCCTCTTCCTCGGTCAGTCGCAGCAGCACGCGGGTAACGATGGCGACGTAGAGCGCAACGATCACCATGCACACCAGCAGTCCAAATTCTTCGCCGATCACGGAAAAGATATAGTCGGTATGCGCTTCCGGCAGGGCCAGCTTGCGCGTGCCGAGCCACAGCCCGCTGCCGGTCCAGCCGCCCGCGATAATGGTCTTGGCGCCCAGGTCCACCTGATCATAAGCGGTGCCGCCGCCCAGAAAACTGTCGATGCGATGGCGGGCGTTGTCATAGAGGAAATAGGTCGCCACCAGCGCCACCACGCCAGCCCCGCCCAGCGCCGCTATGCGCTTTACCTCAATGCCCGAAAGCAGCACCAGCACGAACCACACCCCGGCAAACAGCACGGTCGAGCCGAAATCCGGCTGCGCCATCAGCAGCGCCGCGACCAGCCCCATGACACCGGTGGCGATGGGGATCACCGGCATTGCCGGATCGCGCGCTTTCCACGACAGGATCCACGCCAGGCCGATGGCAAACGCGGGCTTGAGAAATTCTGACGGCTGCAACGATACGCCCAGATTCAACCAGCGCCGCGCCCCGTTCACTTCACTGCCCACCACCGGCACCAGCGCCAAAGCGATGATCATGGCAAAGCCCAGCAGAATCGCCAGCCGCCGAGTCAGTTCCTTGGGCAGAGCGGACGCGCCGAACATCACCATCAGGCCCAGCGCCTGCCATTTCAGGTGCAGGCTGAAAAAATGCAGATCGCTGACATGCAGCCGCCGCGCGCTGGCAGGCGATGCCGCCGCCACCGCCGCCGCGCCGATCACCATCAGCGACAGCACCAGAAACAGCAGCACACGGTCAATCTCGCGCCACCACACGGCAAATTCGTGACGCTGGTTGCGGCGCTGGCTGGCGGAGGCAGGGGAAAGCCCGGCGCGGGGGACATAGGGCGGCTGGCTGGCCATCAGCACTCTTCCCCCGCCAGCAGTGCGCCGACGATCTGGCGGAACGTATCGCCGCGCGCCTCGTAATCGCGGAACTGGTCAAAACTGGCGCAGGCGGGCGATAGCAGGACAACGTCGCCGGGCTTTGCCGCGTCTATCGCCTGACGGATCGCCTCGCACATCATCTCGCTGCGGTGCACCGGCACGAAAGGGGCGAGCAATTCGGCAAACAGCGGCCCGGCATCGCCGATCACATAAGCGGCCGCGACATTGCCGACGAAGGGCATGCATTCGTCAAGGTTGTCACCCTTGGGGAGCCCGCCCAGAATCCAGTGAACGCGGCGATCTGGCCGGGGCGGGAAAGCGGCGAGTGCCGGCGCGGCAGAGGCCGGGTTGGTGGCCTTGCTGTCATTGATGAACAGCACGCCATTCTCTTCGGCAACACGCTCCATACGGTGCGGCAGGCCCTTGAACACCGGCATCGCGGCGCGCCATTGTGCCTCGGTCAGCCCCAGCGCCTCGACCACGGCGATTGCGGCGGCGGCGTTCTGCAGGTTATGCGGGCCTTGCAGCGAAGGCCAGTCGCGCTGCAATTCTGCAAGGGTGGCGCCGGTTACCCGGTGCACCGTGCTCGGCACATGGCGCAGTTCCTCGCGCGCGGCAAAGGCCAGTGTTTCAGCATCGCTGGTGCCGAACACCGCCACTTGCCCCGGCTGCTGCATGGCCATGAACCGGCCTTTCGAAGCGGCGTATTCAGGGAAACCGGGATAGCGATCGAGATGATCGGGCGTGATGTTGAGCAGCACAGCGACCTCGCAGGCGAGGTTGAACGTCAGATCGATCTGATAACTCGACAGTTCCAGCACATAGACCCCGCCAGCGGGCAGCGGCTCGGTCCCCAGCACAGGCAGGCCGATATTCCCACCCATGCGCACCGGCACGGCGGCGTTTTTCAGCAAGTGGTGGATCAACGCCGTCGTGGTGGACTTGCCGTTGGTGCCAGTGATGCCGACGACGCGGTGTGCTGGCAGATCGGGCCGGGCCAGCGCGAACAGTTCGATATCGCCGATCAGCGGCACGCCATAACGCTGCGCCTGTTCGGCAATCGGATGGCGGTTGATCGGCACGCCGGGGGAAACGACGATACCGTCAAAACCTGTCAGGTCGGCGCTCAGCGGATCGGCGATGTCCACCTTCTCGCCCATTTCGGCGGCCAGTTGCAACCGTGGCTCCTCGCGGCTGTCCCATGCCATGACCGACGCGCCGCTCGCCACCAGCGTCCGCACTGCCGACAGGCCTGATCTGGCAAGGCCCAGAACGGCATAGCGTCTACCGGCAAAGTGCGGCGATGTGATCATCGGACCTTCAGCGTTGCCAGGCCCAGCAGGGCGAGAATGATCGAGACGATCCAGAAGCGGATCACCACGGTCGATTCCTTCCAGCCAAGCTGTTCGAAATGGTGGTGGATCGG
>JBDTUQ010000067.1:0-9607 GCA_040007615.1 Novosphingobium sp. | reverse complement strand
GTGCTCGATCCCGCGCTGCTGCGTCCCGGCCGGTTTGACCGCCGGGTGACGGTGCCGCTGCCCGACATCGAGGGGCGCGAAAAGATTCTCGCCGTCCACATGAAGAAGGTGCCGCTGGCCCCCGATGTAGAGGCGCGGACTCTGGCGCGCGGCACCCCCGGCATGTCGGGTGCGGACCTTGCCAACCTCGTCAATGAGGCGGCGCTGATGGCGGCGCGGCGCAACAAGCGGCTGGTGGCGATGGCCGAATTCGAAGCGGCCAAGGACCGCATCATCATGGGCACCGAGTGGAAATCGCTCGTCATGACCCCCGAAGAAAAGCGCATGACCGCCTATCACGAGGCCGGGCACGCGCTGGTCCGCATCTTTGAAACCGCATCCGATCCGATCCACAAGGCCACGATCATCCCGCGCGGCGGCGCGCTGGGCATGGTGGTGTCGATGCCGGAACGTGACAATTATTCGTATCACCGCGACAAGATGTATGCCGATCTCGCCTCCGTCATGGGCGGGCGCGTGGCCGAGGAAGTGATCTTCGGCTATGACAAGGTTTCGTCTGGCGCTTCGGGTGACATCAAGCAGGCGACCAAGCTGGCGCGGGCTATGGTGCTGCGCTGGGGCATGTCGGACGCGCTTGGCCCGCTGGAATACGAAGACCAGCAGGGTGATGGCTTCTTGGGCTATTCACAGGCCGTCCGCCACAGCATGTCGAACGAGACTGCGCTTCTGATCGACAAGGAGATCAAGCGACTGGTCGAAGGCGGTCTGGCGCGGGCGCGTGAGGTGATCCAGGGCAATACTGATCAGCTGCACGCGGTTGCGGGTGCCTTGCTTGAGTTCGAAACTCTCACCGGGGACGAGATCAAGCAACTTGTCGAAACCGGCAAGATCGACCGGCCCGATGCCCCCAGCGGCCCGGCCAAGCCGGTGTCCGTGCGCGGCTCGGCCATTCCCAAGGCGGGCAAGCGGTTTACTGGCGAGGCGCCGCAAGGGGCGTAGGCGAGACTTGGCTTCATTGGTGGAAAGGCGTATTGTCACGCGATGAATGAGTTTTCGCCCATCGTGTCGGAGTTTGAGACTGCTGAACAGGCTGAGGCTTATGATCTTTGGTTCAAAGCCAAAGTCCAGGCATCATTGAACGACGGCAGGCCATGCATTCCGCACGATGAAGTCGTGGCCGAAATGCGAAAGCTTATTGCGGAGCGCTCAGGCACTACATGCTGAAGCTTGTTTGGCGCGACTCGGCGCGTAATGATGTGCATGATATCCTTGGATTTATTGCTGAGCGCAATGAATTCACCGCCAACAATTTACAGTCCAAAATTCTTGGCTGCGTCGAGCACCTGACTGACCACCCATATATCTATCGCACGGGCCGGGTTCCAGGGACGCGGGAGGCTGTGGTTCATCCAAATTATGTTCTGGTCTACCGTGTTGGCGCAGACACGGTGGAAATTGTCAGCGTAATGCACACCCGCCGTCAATATCCTCCGGGCGAGTAATCAGCGCCAATGCCCAAATCAAAAAGGCCCCGGTTTGCACCGGAGCCCTGTTTGATTTTGCAAAGTGAGTCGCGCCCGGATTTCGCCCGGCGCAGTAAGCCTCAGCCTTCGTAGTCGCCGCCGATCGAGGTGTTGCGAACCGGCGCGGCTGCGGTGATGCGCAGGGCTTCGGCGGACTGGCTGAGCGAGCCGATTTCATCGACCTGATCATCATCGTCCGGCTGGACGTGCTGCAGCGAGCTGATCACGCTTTCCTTGAGCAGCGTCGGGCGCACGGTTTCTTCGGCGATTTCGCGCAGGGCGACGACGGGATTCTTGTCGCGGTCACGTTCGATGGTCAGTTCCGCGCCGCCCGAAATCTCGCGCGCGCGCTGGGCGGCCATCAGGACCAGGTCAAAACGGTTAGGGATCTTGTCGACGCAATCTTCGACGGTAACGCGCGCCATAGGGCACTCCGATAGTCTGGAATCTTCGGGAAGCCGGGCAGCTAGGCTGCGCGGCGGTGAAAGTCAAGGTAATCGGCGACGTGCCGGGCAAGGGCCGAGCCAAGGGAGCGACGGCGCATCAATCATACTTGTCCTGACGCATGTCTTCGGGCGCGAGGTCAGAGAACTTGGTGATCCGCGCTTCGAAGCGCAGGCGCACCTTGCCGGTGGAACCGTGGCGCTGCTTGGCGACGATCATTTCGGCAAGGCCGGTAACCTTTTCCATCTCGGCAGCCCATTGGTTATGCTTTTCGTGGACATCTGCCGCGTCGCCGTCGCTGGGTGTGCGCGGTTCGGTTGCGCGCATGTAATAGTCTTCGCGGAACACGAACCACACCATGTCGGCGTCCTGCTCGATCGAGCCCGATTCGCGCAAGTCTGACAGCATCGGCCGCTTGTCTTCGCGCTGTTCCACCGCGCGGCTGAGCTGTGACAGCGCGATCACCGGCACGCTCAGTTCCTTGGCCAGCGATTTCAGACCTCGGCTGATCTCCGAAATCTCGTTCACGCGGTTGTCAGTCGCGCGTCCAGACCCCTGCAGCAGTTGCAGATAGTCGACCACAATCAGCCCGATGTTGTGCTTGCGTTTCAGCCGCCGCGCACGGGCGCGCAGGGCGGCGATGGAGAGCGCCGGGGTGTCGTCGATGAACAGTGGCAGTTCGGCCAGACGCTGGCTGGCGAAGGACAATTGCTGGAAATCGTCACGGCTGATCTTGCCCATGCGCAGTGATTCGCTGCTGATGCCCGAACTTTCCGCAAGAATACGGGTGGCGAGCTGGTCGGCGCTCATTTCCAGGCTGAAAAACGCCACCGCCGCGCCGACTGAGGCCTTTTCCTCGATCCCGTCGGCGAGGTCGTTCAGCAGGCGGCTGGCGGTGTTGAAGGCGATGTTGGTCGCCAGCGCGGTCTTGCCCATGCCCGGACGTCCGGCGAGGATGATAAGGTCGGAATCGTGCAGGCCGCCGATCTTTTCGTTGATGCTGGTAAAGCCGGTGGTCTTGCCGGCAATATGCCCGCCCGAATTGAGCGCCTTTTCGATGGCCATGATCGCGGTGCGGGTCGCCTCGCCAAAGGTTTGCGCCTGGCTTTGCGTCGATGCCCCTTCGGCCACGGCATAGAGCGCCGATTCGGCCTGTTCGATCTGTTCCAGCGGGGCGACGCTTTCCGACGTGTCCATCGCCTTGGTAACAAGGTTGCGGCCCACCACCACCAGTTCGCGCAGCAGGGCCAGTTCATAGACCTGCTCGGCCAGTTCGCGCGGGGCCAGCAGGCCCTGGCCATCAGCCGTCAGGCGGGCCAGATAAGTGACGCCGCCCAGCGCCTTCAGCGCCTCGTCAGCCTCAAAATAGGGGCGCAAGGTGACGGGGGTGACCACGGCCTTGCGATCAAGTAACTGGGTCACGCGCTCGAATATCTTGCCGTGCACGGGTTCAAAGAAGTGGTCGGCGCGCAGCGGCACGCCCAGTTCTTCCAGCACACGGTTGTCGATCAGGATCGCGCCGAGGAACGCTGCCTCCGCCTCGATATTGGCGGGCAGGGAGCGCATGGCCGCTGTATCAGGGGCGTCAGCGGGGCGAAAGAGGATGGCCTGTTCTGTCATATCAGGCGCGGATCAATGCGCCGAACCGGTTCGTTTCGCAATCTCCCTGCGCGCGATTTGCCCTGTGGATAGCGGGGAGAATTGCCCCCTTCGTAAACCAGCGTTTCAGCCATTCCCTCCCGGAAAGTCTGCGCTTGCCCTGCCATGTGGCATCTGCGAGACACGCGGCCCATGACCGCGCCGCGCATCAGTGAAATCGAACTCGACGATGCGACCATCCTGTGGCGCAATGCCGATATCGAACAGGAACGGCGCATCGCGATCTTTGACCTGATCGAGGAAAACAGTTTCAAGCCGCTGCGCGCCTATGCCGCAGGCCACGCTGGCCCCTATCACCTGAAACTGTCCGTGCAGGACGGGCGGCTGGTGATGGACATCTGCGAGCCGAAAGCTGCAGATGGCAGCGGCGGCGCGCTGCTGGAAACGCTGGTGCTGGGGCTGGGCCGCTTTCGCCGCTCGATCCGCGATTACTTTGCCATCTGCGATTCGTATTATCAGGCCGTGCGCAAGGCTTCTGCGGCGGAGATCGAGACGATCGACATGGCCCGGCGCGGCATTCATAACGAGGCTTCGGAGATGCTGCTGGAACGGCTGGAGGGTAAAGTGGAGACAGACTTTGCCACGTGCAGGCGGCTGTTTACCCTCGTCTGCGTTCTGCACATCAGGGGTTAGAGCCGTATGGCACGAAGCAAAGGCAAGCCGTGGCGGCTGCGACTGGCCGCCTTGGGCCTGCTGGCGTTGCTGGTTGGCGGCACGGCGCTGTGGTGGCACTTGCGCCACTGGACCCCGCCGCGCGCCGCTTACCGTGAGCAGGGGGCTGAACTGGGCACCCGCGACGGGGCGGTGGATTTTACCGCGATCCGGGCCATCGGGGCTGATTTCGTCTATCTTGATGCCAGCGCCAGCGCCTTTGCCCGCGATCCGGCGTTCGTCCAGAACCTTGAGGACGCGCGCGCTGCGCATCTGCAAGTCGGCGCGGTGCATCTGTACGATCCCTGCCAGCCAGCCGAGCGGCAGGCCGCCAACTTTGTTACCGTAGTGCCCCGCGATGCCCGGATGCTGCCGCCAGCGGTAGAGCTTGACCGGACGGCGGACGATTGCCCGGTCAAGGTCAGCGACGCGGCGGTGGAAAGTGAGCTGATGACGTTCCTCAACCAGATCGAAACCCACACCGGCAAGCGCATCGTGCTGAAAGTCACACCCGCGTTTCAGGCGCGCTATGGACTGGCTTCGGCGTTTGACCGCAACTTGTGGCTGGTGCGCGACCGGCTTGAGCCTGACTATGCGGGCAGGCCGTGGACGATGTGGACCGCCAATTCCGCGCTGACCAGCGAAGCGGGCGAAACGCCGCTGCGCTGGGTGGTGGTGCAGCGGTGAGCGGCTTGATGGATTGATCTGGGAAAATTAACCCGACTTCCCTGAGCTTGTCGAAGGGCTGCACTTGTTTTTGGCCTATGCGCAAGATCGGAAGAAAAGGACGGCCCTTCGACAAGCTCAGGGAAGTCGGGATTTGGGGCATGGACACTACGCCTAATGATAGAAAGGTACAGTTATCGACAGAGATAAGACCATTGACTGCGATAGCCTGATTGCGCTTGCCCGTGTCGCATCGGCGCAAGCCTATGCGCCCTATTCGCGATTTCACGTTGGCGCGGCGCTGGGCTTTGCCGATGGCTCGGTAGTCTGCGGCGCAAACGTGGAGAACGCCAGCTATGGCTTGTCGCTCTGCGCGGAAACGGCAGCGGTGGCTGCGGCCATGAACGCGGGCAAGCGCGGCGGGCTGGTGGCTGTCGCCGTTGTCGGCGGGATGGATCCGCAGACGCCCGGCGCGGCTCCGGTCACGCCTTGCGGGCGCTGCCGTCAGGTCTTGAGTGAACTTGCGCAACTGGGCGGCACCGATCCGGTGGTATGGTGCGTGGGCGGGGGCGAGGCGCTGGAACTGCGGTTGTCGGAACTGCTGCCCCATGCCTTTGGCCCCTCCGCGTTGGGACCGGCCGATCCCGGCAAATTATCCCGGGGTTAACCATTCCCGCATATGACCGGGGCTGGCAGAAACACCCGGCGGCGCACCGGGCAAGGAACGGCAACTGGCTTCGCAATGATCAGGACCAAAACCACGTTGGTCGTCGGGGCCGGGGCCAGTTGCGAGATGCAGATGCCCAGCAGCGCGGAACTGCTTGATCGCATTGCATCGGGCTATGATTTCTATCGCTTTGGCGGGGAACGGATGTCGAAGGACAGCTCGACCCTGCTGCGCTATCTCAACAAGCTGACGGAACGCCCCGGCCACAATCAGGAAAAGCTCTACGCCGCTACTGAACGCCTGCGTGTCGCATCGCGTCTGGGCCAGATGATCGACACGATTATCGAGCAGAACGACGACAATCCGCTGGTCACGCTCTGCGGCAAGCTGGCGATCCTGCACTATATTTGCCAGGGCGAGGCCAAGGCCAGCCTGCGCCCTGCGCCCAAGGTGGAAGGCGAATTGCCGCTGCTGATCGGCGACTACTGGCTGGTCGAACTCGGCCGGTTGATGACCACCGGCGTGCCGCGATCCAAGGTCGAGCAATGTTTTGAAAATTTGACCATCGTGTCGTTCAATTATGATCGCTCGATTGAGCATTTCCTGCCCTACGCGCTGATTACGGCTTATGGGATGACACTGGTTGAGGCGCAGCGGATCGTCACTCAGCGGCTGAAGATCGTCCATCCTTATGGCACCATCGGGCGGTTGCCGTGGCAGGCGGGCGAGGGGCCGGACGTGGAATGGGGCAACGATGCGCCGTGGAACATGCTCAGCTTGCTATCGAGTTTGCGCACACACGGAGAGCTGATGGGCGACCGCGCGGCGCTGACCCAGGTGCGGGGCGCCATGATGAAGGCGCAGCGTGTGGTATTCATGGGCTTTGGCTATCACCCGCAAAACCTGGATGTGCTGATCGACGGCAACTTTGCCCACAATCCCGAGGTTTTGGCGGCGGTCCACCAGATGTCCGCGCCCAGCCAGAAGTCCGTGATACGGATGCTGCGCCGCAAGTTGGGGTTGACTGACGAAGACAAGCTGATGGTTATCCAGAGCCGTTGCCAGGAATTCATGCGCGACTACAGCATGTTGCTCGAAAGCTGAGAAATCTTCACTAAATCCTCCCTGTTTTCACGCAGTGCAAATGGGGCGGTGGATCGTCCGCAGGACGAGACGGAGGGGGGTCTTGGAGATGGAAAGCACCCCTCCGTCAGCCGCTTCGCGTCTGCCACCTCCCCATTTGTGCTGCGCAAAAACGGGGAGGATTTAGGAAGGTTCGGTCGCCAGCCACTCACCCAGCGCAGCAATACAATCGCGGCCCATCTGGCGGCTGCGTTCCGGGCTCCAGCCCTGATCGGGGCAGGGCAGGTCGTCGTTGTCCTTGAACGGCATTTCCAGCGTCATCGCCACGCAGCCATGCGACTTGGCAAAACGCTCGGCAATCTGGTTGGTCGCCATAGTCAGGTTGGCGCGGCCTTTGCCGGCCACGGGATAGCCGTGCTTTGTCTGGAAATCAGGTGTCCGGCGGGCGAGGATTTCGCGGTAGCGGTAATAGCCCTGTCCCTGCTCCTCGGTCCATGACGGGATGCCGTCGAACCCGGCTAGGAAAACATGCGGGATTGCTTCGTCGCCGTGGACGTCGATGGCGAAGTCCACGCCGCTGGCATCCATCGCGCCCCGGATAGCCAGGACTTCGGGTGAGCGGTCCGGTGTGGGGTTCGCCCACTCTCGGTTGAGGTTCGCGCCGACCGCATTGGTGCGCAAATGCCCGCGCCGCGAACCGTCCGGATTGGCATTGGGGACGATGTGAAAACGGCATTGTTGCAATAACTTGCGCGCCCAGGGATCGGCGGGATCGGTCAGCCGGTCGATCGCTCCTTCCATCCACCATTCGGCCATCGATTCGCCGGGATGCTGGCGGGCGAACAGCCAGACCTGCTTGCTGCCTTGGCCCAGTTCGAGGCAATCTATCGGCTGGCCATCAAGCGAGGTGCCAAGGCAGCGGTATTCCACCCCCGGTTCCCCGGCAGCGGCGGCGATCAGATCGTGGTGCCGCTCCATCGAATAGGGCGCGAAATAGGCGAACCACGCCACGTCATTAAGGGGCCGATAGCGCACGGTTAGCGTGCCGTTATCGGCATCCGGCTCCCAAGTGGAATCGGCGCGGCCCCAGTATTCCCGGTCTTCAGACACCGCCGCGCGATATCCTGACCAGCCGCCGGGATAGGCGGAGGCGGCCAATCCAGTCAGTCTCAGCGTCAATTCGCGGCCTTTTGCGCCCGAAACGCGAAAATGGAACCACTGGAAGAAATCCGCGTCCTTGTCCTTGCGGATCGCCAGCCGCGCCTCTGCGCCGTCGAACGACAGGACTTCGATATTGCCGGAATCGAAATCGGCGTGAACCTGAATGTTGCTCATTTGACCTGGATCGTCTCGCCTGAATTGCCGGGAAAGCCCTTGAACAGCGCCTCAGCCAGCTTCGCCGCGCCAAGCTGGGTATCGGCCAAGGGCGAGGTGGCGCGCACGGTAAAGCTGGCGCGGCCTTCCCACAGTACGGCGGCGGTTTTGCGGTCTTTGATGGAAACGGCAAGTTCGGTATCGACCTGCTCTGGCGGGGGGCCTGACAAGTCTATGCCGATGCCCACGCCCAGTCCGGAGCCATAGCTGCCCGCCGATCCGCCAAGCCCGACGCTGACCGGGCTGCCGTTCCTGACGGGCCTATATGTGCTGCGCGAGAGCTTGACCTGTGCCACCTGATCACCGTTGCCCTGACCTGATGTATCATAGCCCACCACCTGCAACTGGCGGGCGACAGCGGCGGCGAAGCTGCGGAACTCAAGCGAATTGCCGTCCATCCCCGCCGCCGGTTCGACCGCGATAGAGCCATGCCCCAGCGGCGCAACGTCAGGTGTGTGAAACCGCGTCACCTGCACCGGCCCGGTCGGCGCGACGCAGCCCGCCAGCGCGAGCAGCGCCAAGAGCATTACGGTGGATCGAAGTTTCATGTCCCGCACACTTTCGCAAGCTGGCCCGCAGAGTGGCCGCTACGAAGGCGTAATTCAAGCGACCAATGTGCCTACCGCAGCGCCGTCTTCGTTTCGCCTGATCGGCCGGGGAAATCTGCGAACAGCGCCTGCGCCAGTTTCGTGGCAATCACGCCGTCAGTCCACTTGGCGCTGCCTTCGCGGGTAGTGATGTCTGCCCGGCCTTCCCACAGCACCGCGCCCGTGGCCTTGTCGCGAATGCGCGCTTCCAGCCGGGTGCCGATCATGGCCTTTAACGGCTTGGTCATGTCGATGTTCACCGCCATGCCCAGCATGGAACCGCGATTGGAGACGCCCATCGTCATCTCGCCGCTGACTGGCTTGTGCGAGGCTTCTTCTGGCACGACAGTATCGTGAGTGACGCGCAGTTCGGCGGTCTGGCTGGCGGCATCAGTGGTGGTGGCAGTCTGATAGCCGACTGCGGCCAGCCGGTCGATCACCGCAGCCTCATACGTGCGCAGTTCCACGTCATCCACCCCGCCGCCAGTGGGCGCGGCGACTACCGATACGCCGCCCTTGGCCAGCAGCGCGGCTGCCTGACTGTCGGCAACGAAGCGGGTGACTTCCACTTTGCCCTCTGCCGGGCCGGGTTGGCGGCTGCGGATGTATGAACGCTCGCCATAGGACGGCCCCCACGGATCGCCGCCCCAGCCCCCTCCATAACCCCCGCCGGGCCGGGCCATCAGCGGAGTTGCCAGCAAGGCGGCGGCGGGCAGTGCAAGCAGATAATATGGACGCATGACATGCTCCGAAAATGGCCGAGCCCCTAGGCTGATTTGCTAAGTCCCGCCGGATTGCTGCTGCATGAACGGCGGCACCTGAAGCCAACCCATCCAAGCGCTGGCGTGCTGAAAGCCCCTCACCTGAAGAGGTGATTATATCGTTTGCAAACATGCGTAAAATCCTCCCTGTCGCAACGCGATGGGGAGGTGGCAGCCCGCTTGGGCTGACGG
>JBDTUQ010000066.1:0-10201 GCA_040007615.1 Novosphingobium sp. | reverse complement strand
CGCACGCGCATGCGTAGCGGACCCTTCACGGGTTGATTGAAGGAGGACAGGCTTCGCGCCCAGGGATCAGCGGCTAATGCGAGCGAGTGGTTCTGCGGCGGTTCGAGCTATGCCAATTGCGAACAGCTAACTTCGCGGTTCTCTCCGATGCTGATTTTTGCATCCTCTGAACAGGCTGATGACGGTTATCGCGGTCACGAAGCTATTTCATGACCGTCATAACCGGCATTTAGGTTCATATGAACAAGCATCCCCGAACCTGTGCCGATGGAGCGCCGCAGCTTTGAAGGGAGGCATGGCGGGAAGATGCACCTGCCTGAGGTGAGGAAGTGCGTAGCTCTTATCGGGTCGCGCTAGCGGTTGGCCAGACTGAGTTTTCACCAGCAGCGTCCAGAACCGAAACCGCTGCGGGCGACGATCGAAAACCCAGACCGCAATCAAGCGACGGGGTCGCGACCGGCTTCGAGAATGAGTGGGAGAGTTTTGGTCACGCCGAAACGGCTGTCCAAACCTGCGCTACGGCCATCCGGCCATTCCTTCCCAGCATATTACGCCACTGTTACGCGGGGCCAATTTTGAGGCACGTAATACGAAAATCAATCTCGGCTTGCGCCGTTAAGTATTGATTTTGCTTGGAAAAACTGGAGCGGGCGAAGGGATTCGAACCCTCGACCCCAACCTTGGCAAGGTTGTGCTCTACCCCTGAGCTACGCCCGCTCGAACGTTTTGCGATCCATTCCGTTGCCGGATGGTCGGGGTGAGGCGCGCGGTTAGCATCGGGTCTGGCACTTGCCAAGCGGAAAAATCATGTTCTGCCATTCAATTCCGTCCGCCCTTCACAATTCAGACAAAACGACCATATTCGCACTCAGCATCCCGGGCAGGAAAATCACCGGCAGGGCAGGCAAATATCAGCGCGCCGCATCCCGGCGCGGGGGCAATGGAGTGAACGAGTGGCAAGTCTTGGATTGAGCATCGACGAACAGAAGGCCGTGGACCGGTTCCGCGCAAGCGTTGTCGAGCCGTCAATGACGCAGATTGTGGTGCTGGATTTCTGGGCAGAATGGTGCGGGCCATGCAAGGCGCTGACGCCTCTGCTGGAAAAGGTCTGCGGCGAATATGCCGACAAGGGCGTGGTCCTCGCCAAACTGAACGTTGATGAGGAACCGTTCATTGCCGCGCAGTTCCAGGTGCGGTCGATCCCCACCGTCTATGCCATGTTTCAGGGCCAGCCGGTCGCCGATCTGACCAATGCGCGCAGCGAATCGCAGCTTAAAGGTATGCTCGACCAGATGCTGGCGAAGTTCCCGGTACAGCCCGGCGGCGCAGAGGTGGTGCAGGATGTCGCCCCGCTGATCACAATGGGCGAGGAAGTGCTGGACAGCGGCGATGCAGAGCGGGCGGCGGGTATTTTCGCGCAGATCATCGAAATGGCGCCTGACAACGCCGCCGCCCATGCCGGCCTGATCCGAGCGCAGACCAGCAGCGGCCTTTATGATGAAGCCGAAGCCGCGCTGGCGGCGCTGGATGAAAAGCTTGCCGCCGATCCGGCGATAGCCCGCGCCAAGGCGGCACTCACGCTGGTGAAAGACAAGCCCGACGACAGCGAACTGGCGACCCTGCGCGCGGCAGCAGCCGCCAGTGCCGCCGACATGGATGCGCAGTTCGCTTATGCCGGAGCGGCCTTTGCCGCCGGTGAGCGTGACAGCGCTGCCGAAACCTTGCTGCGGATGATCACCGCCGACCGGGACTGGAACGAGGGCGCTGCCCGCGCCAAGCTGCTCCAGATCTTCGAAGCGATCGGGCTGGAAGACCCCTGGGTAGCGGCGACGCGGCGCAAGCTTTCCACTGTGCTGTTCGGCTGAAGCCGCAGCGATGACCGTAAAGCGCATTTCGATCTTCCCGCTGCCGGGAGCCATCCTGCTGCCGGGGATGCACCTGCCACTGCATATCTTCGAGCCGCGCTATAAAGCGATGATCCAGGACGCAATGGCGCGTGATAACCGCATCGGCATGATCCAGCCGCAGCGCCCGGGCGAAAATTCGCCGCTTTACACCATCGGCTGCCTTGGCAAGATCGGCGAGTTCGTGGCGCTGGATGACGGGCGGTTCAACCTGGTGCTGGTGGGCGAGGCGCGCTTTCGTATCTTGCGCGAACTGGATGTCACCACGCCCTTCCGCCAGGTCGAGGCGGAAATGTTTGAGGAGATGGAAGACACCGCGCTCGCCTCTGTCGAACGCGCGTTGTTCGAGCGTGAGGCGCGGACATTTGCCGAGGCGCAGGGTTATAGCGTCGATTGGGAATCTGTGGTCCGGCTGGACGATGCTTCACTGATTAACGGCGTATCGCAGGTCGCCCCGTTCGATCCCGCCGCCAAGCAGGCGCTGCTGGAGGCACCCGACCTTTCCACGCGCTGCGAGCTGATGGTGCAACTGATGCAGTTTTTCGGGCGGCGCGATGGCGACGACGACCGGGTTACGCTTCAGTAAGCTTTCGTTGCCGCATCGCTTTTTGCCAAAAACCGGTTCCCACTTTTTGACGCAATGCTCTAACCGAGCGCATCCATCGTCATCGCCAAGGATGCGCAGCGCGCGGCGGCATCGAAGGTCGCGCCCGCGACGATCAGTTCATCCGCCCCGGTGCGTTCGATGAACCGGCCAATTGCCTCGCGCACCGTCTGTGGGCTGCCGACGGCCCTTGCCTGATCCATGTGCGCCAGCATGGCCGATGCCTGCAAGGGCAAGCTGGCGCGGTAATCAGGCACGGGCGGTTTCAGCTTGCCGGGATTGCCAGTGCGCAGGGCGACGAAGCTCTGGTCTTGCGAGGATGCCAGATACTGCGCCTCGGCATCGGTTTCCGCTGTATAAACCGCCATCGCCGCCATCGCGTGCGGGCGTTCGAGGAACTCCGAAGGCTCGAACCGCTCACGATAAAGGCGCAGCGCCGCATCGAGGTGATCGGGCGCAAAGTGCGAGGCGAAGGCGAACGGCATGCCAAGCTGCGCCGCCAGCGAGGCGCCAAACAGGCTTGAGCCGAGAATCCACATCTCCACCGCCGCGCCCACACCCGGTGTCGCCATGATCGGCAGGCGGGGGTCGCCCTGGAACAGCGCACGCAGTTCCACCACGTCCTGCGGGAAATATTCGGACACGCGCATCAGATCCTTGCGCAGCGCCTGCCCGACCCGGCCATCGGCCCCCGGCGCGCGGCCCAGCCCCAGATCAACCCGCCCCGGAAACAGCGCGTCGAGCGTGCCGAACTGTTCGGCAATAACGAACGGATTGTGATTGGGCAGCATGATCCCGCCCGATCCGAGGCGGATGGTGCTGGTGGCGTGGCCAATGTGGGCGAGCACAACCGAGGTCGCTCCGCCTGCAATGCCCGGCATGCCGTGGTGTTCTGCGACCCAGAACCGGTGATAGCCTGCCGCCTCCGCTGCCTGCGCGAGCCGGGCGGTGTCCGCCAGTGCCTGCGATACGGTGCCGCCTTCGCGCACGGTTACCAGATCAAGAACGGAAATCGGGATCATGGAGCGGCCTTTGCTGGTGCTGCCGGAGGCGCGGCGGCGGTTTCATTCAGCGCAACGCGCGGCGCGCCGTCATTGGTCCATTGGACCCTGAGATTGCGCGCCCCGTCCGGTGCCATCGTGATAGTCCACGATAGCGTGCCATCGTCCGACCGGCCATCGCGGTGCGCGGGATCTAGCGGGGGAAGCGCGCGCTGCGAAGCCTGCTTCGGGTGCGCCGATGCCCTTTCGTCGTCGCTGCGCCGGGCGGGGCAATCGGCAACATGCGCGCTGACCATTTCCGGGGCGGCGAGCGGCTGCGCCAGCGCATCGCCAGCGTCGACGATCCATTTGTAGCTGCCGTCCTTCTGCCGCCGCCACAGCGTGGTGAAATAACCGGTCGCCCGCGCACCCTGCCCCGAGCCCTGCCAGCCGCCGTGGCTGAGAACGAGTGATCCGTCGCAGCTGGACCAGACTTCGTGCGGCTGCCACTTGACTGCGGCGGGAGGATTCGCGCGGCCCTTCAGCCAGCCATGAGCATAGACCATCCCCGGCACGAACATCACCGCATCGGGCGCGGCGGCTTCGTCAAAGGCGGTCCACTGCCCCTTTTCCTGCGCCGCGCGGGCAAAGGCGAGTTCGGCGGCGATCACCGCGCTGGGGTTGGCGGACCCGGTGCCGGGTCGCTGCTCCCGAGCAGATGCGGGCAACGTACAAAGCGCCGCCGCCAGCGTGAAAACGGCAGCGGCCCGGCGCATCACAGCGCCGCTTCTTCGATCCGCACCCCGGCATTGCGTGATGCCGCGACAAGTGTGTTACGCAGCAGAACCGCGATCGTCATGGGGCCAACTCCTCCGGGAACCGGGGTTATCGATCCCGCGACCTGAGCCGCGCCTGAATAGTCGACATCGCCGACCAGCCGCGTCTTGCCCGCTTCTATCGCAGGCACGCGGTTGATGCCCACATCGATCACGCAGGCGCCCGGCTTGATCCAGTCTGCCTTGACCATTTCCGGGCGGCCGACGGCAGCGACGACGATATCCGCGCGCCGCACCACGTCGGCCAAATTCTTCGTCCGGCTGTGCGCGATGGTGACAGTGCAGCTTTCGCCGAGCAGCAGCTGCGCCATCGGCTTTCCCACCAAAATAGAGCGCCCGATCACCACCGCATCAAGGCCCGAGAGCGATCCCAGCCGGTCCTTCAGCAGCATCAGGCTGCCCAGCGGCGTGCACGGGACCAGCCCCGGCAGGCCCAGCGCCAACCGGCCCGAACTGAGCGGGGTCAGCCCGTCAACATCCTTGTCCGGGCTGATCCGCTCGACCACCGCCTGCTCGTCCAGATGGCCCGGCAAGGGCAGCTGCACCAGAATGCCGTCAACCAGCGGATCGGCGTTCAGCCGGTCAACCAGCGCCAGCAGAGCGTCCTGCACGGTATCTTCCGGCAGCTTGTGTTCAAAGCTGGACATGCCGCAAGCCACCGTCTGCTTGCCTTTGCTGCGGACATAGACCTGGCTCGCCGGATCTTCGCCCACCAGCACCACGGCAAGCCCCGCCTTGCGCCCGGCGGCTTGCTCAAAAGCGGCGGCCTGCACCGCGATCCGCGCGCGCAAACCCTCGGCAAAGGCCTTGCCGTCAATTACCGCAGCGGTCATGCCAGGCTCGCATAGGCGAGGTTCTTGAGCACGATCTGCAGCACCGTCAGCCCGATGATCAGCACCATTGGCGACAGGTCCAGCGTGCCGGTATCGGGCATATACCGCCGCACCGGGCGCAGCATGGGTTCCAGGATGGCGTTCACAGCCTGCCAAATTGCGGCAACGAAATTGTTATGCAGGCTGACGACGTTGAAGGTGATCAGCAGGCTGAGCACGAATTGCACGATCACCACGGTAACGACGATCGATATCAGGTAACCAACAATTTCGAACAGGGTCATGAATATCACGGAGCGCGGTCCTTGGCTCTGGATGGAAACGCCTGATAGCCGATGCGCAGCCCAACTAGCAACCTTGGCCGCGTTCAGTGGGGCCGCGTTCAGTGGGGCCGCGCCTCAAATAACCGGCGTGCCTGCCGCGAAGTGCCAGCGCAGCGCCGATGGCGTCGCGCCCGGAACGCCGTTTACCCGGCGCAGCGTGACCGTGCCCTTGCCCAGCACCGCGCCGCTCCCGTCGGTAAGGGTGGCGGTGACTTCGTAATAAAGCGAACCGGCGGCCCCTTCTGCCTCGCCCTTGCCGAACAGCAGCGTGGGCGATTCCACCTGGCCATAGCGGCGTTCAAGCGCCTTGGCGTCAACCCCGGCGCCCTCGCCCCAGACGCGCGCCGCGCCAAGCCAGTCGGCGGTGGCGAGCGCGCTGGAATAAAACGCCAGCACGCGGTCAGGGTCGTGCTGGTCAAGCGCGGCATAGTCCAGCACCAAGCGCGTGGCGCTGGGTTTTGGTTCAGGCTCGGGAATGCGGGCAATCGTCGACTGTGAAGGCTGAGGGGTGGGCTGGGCATCGCAAGCGGCAAGCCCCGTCACCAGCGCCAGCACGGCAGCAAAGCGCGCGAGGCCCCGCATCACTCGGCCTTGATCAGCGTGCCCGCGCCGCGCGAGGTGAAGAATTCCAGCAGCATCGCGTGTGGCACCCGGCCATCCAGCACCACCGCCGCATCGCACCCCGCCTCTACCGCATGGACGCAGGTTTCCAGCTTGGGGATCATGCCGCCGCTGATCGTACCATCGGCGCGCAATCCGGCGATGCTTTGCGGGGTAAGATCGGTGAGCAGTTCGCCCGCCTTGTTCAGCACGCCAGTCACGTCGGTGAGCAGAAACAACCGCGCTGCACCAATGGCGGCGGCGATTGCACCCGCCATTGTATCGGCGTTAATGTTGTACGTCTCGCCATCTTCGCCCACCGCGATCGGCGCGATCACCGGGATCATGCCCGCCGCGCAGATGGTTTCGATCAGCGTGGTATCGACATGCGCTGGCTCGCCAACAAAGCCCAGGTCGACCACCTGTTCGATCTGGCTATCGGGATCGCGCGTCGTGCGCGTCACCTTGCGCGCGGTGACCAGGCCGCCGTCCTTGCCCGAAACGCCCACCGCCTTGCCGCCGGCCCCTGCGATCCAGCTGACAATCTGCTTGTTGATCGCACCAGATAGCACCATTTCGGCGACTTCGGCGGTGGCCTTGTCAGTCACCCGCAGGCCATCGACAAAGCGGCTTTCCACGCCCAGCTTCTTCAGCATCGCGCCAATCTGCGGGCCGCCGCCGTGGACGACGACAGGGTTTATCCCCACCGCTTTCAGCAAGACCACGTCCTGCGCGAAATCCTCTGCCAAATCGGGATCGCCCATCGCGTGGCCGCCGTATTTGACCACGAAAGTTCGCCCTTCATAGCGCCGCAAGTAAGGCAGCGCCTCGATCAGCGTTTCGGCCTTGGCGAGGATCGCGGGATCATGGGGATTCGTCATGCCACGGCCTTTAGCATCGCGGGGAAAAGTGGGAACCGTTTTTCGTTCTTGTGGCGGGGGCGGCGTGTGGAAGGAGTTTCTCGCAGAGGCGCGGAGAAGAAAATGCGCGGAGACGCAGAGAGGCCGCGCCGCGCCGCAGGCCTCCCCTGCAATTCCATCGCCCCGCGCAAGACCAGTCGAGAAAAACGCGGCCCTGCAGCAAAAACCATCTCCGCGTCTCTGCGCATTTTTCTTCTCCGCGTCTCCGCGCGAAACATTCCCAGACACTGCCCGAGCAATTCAAAAACCGCAGAAAACCGCGCCTTGAGCATCCAAAACGGAGGAAAACCACGCATTCGCCCGGATGGAACCGCCCGTCCCTCCATCGTCTTTACCCACGATGGCACACCCGATCATCCTGTCCGCCGCCCTGTTCGCTCTCTGCGCGCCTGGCCCCCGCAACACTTGCGTCGTCGATGGCGACACCTTCTGGCTATCGGGCGAGAAGATCCGCATCGCCGACATCAACGCCCCCGAAACCCACGGCGCAAGGTGCGCCTACGAACAGCAACTCGGCAACGCCGCCACCCGCCGCCTGATCGTGCTGCTCAACAAAGGCCCCTTCGAACTCCAGTCCGGCCCCCGCGAAACCGACAAATACGGCAGAAGCCTGCGCACTGTAGTGCGAGGCGGACAAAGCCTTGGCGGCGAATTGGTGGCGGAAGGGCTGGCCGAGACGTGGAAAGGGCGGCGAAGCGATTGGTGTGTGGATGGGGGATTGGGGGGGTAGGGGGGCTTCAGTCAATATGCCCACTCGACCGCAGCCAACCTTCCTGTTCTGCAGTCTCTGGCCGACACGAAACAAATTCACGGAAACCAAAAGTAAGGCCCATTTTCACCATGAGGTCCCGATCATTTTCAGAATATAGGACGGCTATACCTTTCGGAGCAAGAAGGTCCCGTGCACCACCGTTGCGCCGTATGCGCTTCATGTAATCATCCTGTGCAGCGATAGCTGCTACCTGAACCCTAGAAACGGCCATCCCCAAGCAGTTTTCAAACAATGTAGCGAGGCGCTTGGCTCCCTTGCCAGCAGTCATGATTTTATGTCGAAGTGGTTCTTCGATGCGCGTCCAAAAATTGGGCGTGTAATCAAAATCAGAAACAAGCCACCAGATATTGGCCGTGCCAGCCGCTGAAAACGAAGTCTTGGCGTCTCGGTTTTCGCTGTTCCGCAGAAACTCCCTGCGCGCGCGAACGATGCCAAAAGCGCATTTAGCCAATGCTTCGTTGACCCGTAACAAAACACAAAATTGATCGATTGCTTCGGGAGGTATCATCCAGCCCGATCCGCCGCCCGTTGTCGACTTAACATCTACTTCACGTTCGCCGATCAGCAAGTCGAGACGCACACCTCGAGGAACCTGCAGCCAATCCCGCAGCAGGATTTCGAACTTGGTGCCAAGATAGGTCTTTTCCGTCTTTTCCAGCTGGTGAAAAAAGTGCCGCCCCGTGCGCGCCGTATCAATGACTTCATCGATGGCCGAACGGAAAAATGAGCGGAGCTTTTCTTCGAAGCGTTCCTGGCCACCCACGGCCTGCATCAAATCCAATTCAAGCCCGGCCAATTCGCGATAGTCTTTGTGGCCTTCGACAAGGGGGCGATAGCCGTTCGACGTTAACTGACTCACGCCACCGCCCGGACAGCAAAGACTTTTTGAGCTTGCAGCGCAATCCGTAGATTCTGCGCAACGGCCTTTGCAACAGGGGGCGGGAAGGCATTGCCCACCTGTCGATATGCCGCTGTCTTACGACCGGAGAATGCCCAGTCATCAGGAAAACCCTGCAAACGCGCGACCATCCGAACAGTGAGACGCGGCATGCCGCAGAAGTCTGCTTCGGGTGCCGTTTCGGCCAAGCTGCGTCCTTCAACACCCAATGATGCCCAAGCCTTGCGCGCGCGCGTTGGACCAAGGTCAGGCCCGCCGTGTTTCTTTGATCCACCGACGATAGTGGGGGCTATATCGCTTGCTTGCATTACCCAGCGATCGGCCCCCTTCCAGCCATTCACACCGATAAGGTCTTTAAGCGTTTCGCCTACAGTTGGTGGGTTGTGTGGCATAACATCAGGCCAATCGAACATTTCGACCAAATCCCGACGCATAGCCACAATCACTACTCGCGGGCGCAATTGCGGAACTCCGAAATCGGAAGCGTTAAGCAGCCTCCATTCGGTATGGTAGCCAAGCTTGTGCAATTGTTGCTTCAACTGAAGCCGGTAATCCTCAAACACTGCGGACAAAAATCCACGCACGTTTTCAATCATCACCGCCTTTGGTCTGATCTCATCGATCAGGCGCAGCGCCGCAGGAAACAGATTGCGCTCATCCTTGTCACCAAGCTGTTTGCCGGCGACTGAAAAGGGCGGACAAGGAAGACCTCCTGCCAACAGATCGACTCCCTTGAAAGGTCGCCCATCAAATTCATTCATGTCCGCCGTATGCACATTCCAAAATGGCCGGTTGAGACGCAAGGTTGCAGCGTAATCCGGCTCAATCTCCACCAGTGCAGAATGGCGAAATCCTGCCTGCTCAAGCCCCAACGCCTGCCCGCCAGCGCCCGCACAAAATTCGATGGATTGCATGAACTTCTCCCGCCTCTTTGCAGGCTATGTTCTTATTTCGTTCTTGTCAACCTCACTCCGCCGCAATCCCCGCGTTCGCGAACATATCCCCTGTCCCCTCGCCCGCGTCCAACCCGGCCGCTTCGCCCAGATCATTCGCGCTGTCGCCGGCCTTGCGGCGCTGGTCGAAGCTTGACCAGACGGAGTTCCAGTCGCCCTTGGTCGCGCCCTTGGAGTATTCTGTCGCGCGGGTTTCGAAGAAGTTGGCGTGTTCCACGCCGTTGAGCAGCGGGGTCAGCCAGGGCAGCGGGTGGTCTTCGATCATGTAGACCGATGGCAGGCCCAGCTGGCCCAGCCGCCAATCGGCGATGTAGCGGATATAGCGTTTGATTTCCTTGGCGCTCATGCCCGGAACCGGGCCTTGTTCGAATGCCAGATCGATGAAGGCGTCTTCCAGCCGCACGGTCTTCTGGCAGCAATCGATGATGTCTTCCTTCACCGCCTTGGTCAGGCAGCCGCGTTCCTTGACGAACGTGTGGAACAGGCGGGTGATGCCTTCGCAGTGCAGGCTTTCATCGCGGACCGACCAGGTGACGATCTGGCCCATGCCCTTCATCTTGTTGAAGCGCGGGAAGTTC
>JBDTUQ010000065.1:0-10358 GCA_040007615.1 Novosphingobium sp. | reverse complement strand
CTGGATCGAACAGCCAGCCCGCGTGGCCATCAGGGATTGGTGGGCGCGGCGCAGGAGCAGCAAACAGCCCTTCCCATCGGCGACATAGTGCGCTAGGGGCGCCGTCTTCGCAGGCTTGGCAACAGGCAGGTGATTCCGTGCGGGAGAGGTTCTGGCCCCTACAGCCAACCTCGTCTGACCGCTCACTCTGAGGGGGCTTTTGCTCCCGACAGGAAGAAAAGGAGGTCCATCGTGGCCAAGAAGATTGAAGGTTACATCAAGCTGCAGGTCAAGGCCGGCAGCGCCACTCCATCCCCGCCGATCGGGCCTGCGCTGGGTCAGCGCGGTGTGAACATCATGGAATTCTGCAAGGCGTTCAATGCCGCCACGCAGGAACTGGAAAAGGGCATGCCGATCCCGACCGTGATCACGGTCTATGCGGATCGCTCGTTCACGTTCATCACCAAGACGCCGCCAGCTTCGTATCTGATCAAGCAGGCGATCAACCTCAAGTCGGGTTCGAAAGAGCCGGGCAAGATTTCTGCCGGAACGATCCTGCGTTCGCAGCTGGCTGACATCGCGACGCTGAAGATGGCCGACCTCAACGCCAACAACCTTGAGGCTGCTACGAAGATTATTGAAGGCTCCGCTCGCGCGATGGGTCTTCAGGTTGTGGAGGGCTGATCCGATGACCATTCAAAACCCCACCAAGAAGCAGAAGTCGCTGGCCGCCAAGCTGGGTGACAATCAGAAGCTCTATGGCGTTGACGAAGCGTTGCAGTTGCTGCGCGACCTCAAGACCACCAAGTTCGACGAATCGATCGAAGTTGCGATGAACCTGGGCGTTGACCCGCGCCATGCCGACCAGATGGTTCGCGGCATGGTGACGCTGCCTTCGGGCACCGGCAAGGACGTCAAGGTTGCCGTGTTCGCACGCGGTGACAAGGCCGAAGCGGCTTTGGCCGCTGGTGCCGACAAGGTTGGCGCCGAAGACCTGATGGAAGACATGCTGGCCGGTAATCTCGATTACGGCCGTGTGATCGCCACGCCCGACATGATGGGCATCGTTGGCCGTCTGGGCAAGACACTGGGTCCAAAGGGCCTGATGCCAAACCCCAAGCTGGGCACGGTTACGCCTAACGTCGCCGAAGCGGTCAAGGCTGCCAAGGGCGGCCAGATCGAGTTCCGCGTCGAAAAGGCCGGCATCATCCACGCCGGTATCGGTAAGATGAGCTTCACCGACGAAGCCATCCGCGCCAACTTCGATGCATTCGTCGATGCGATCATCAAGGCCAAGCCTGCTGGCGCCAAGGGCAAGTACCTGCGCAAGGTTGGCCTGTCCTCGTCGATGGGTCCCGGCCTGAAGATTGACGTGGCACAAGTCTACGCCGGATAAGGGCTTACGCCTGAATCAATGCGAAAGGCCGGGAGGGGAAACCTTCCCGGCCTTTTCACATTTGCACCGGATGCCCGGTGTTCCGATCGCCGATCAGCGGCTCAGGTTGGCTGGGGTATAGCATTCGACCACCAGCGCCAGCGGCTCGCCTTCCGGAAGGCGCAGCAGCGCGCGGTGAGTGGATATCGTTCCGGGCGGGCAGGGGGCGATGCGGCCTCCCGCGGTGGCCAAAGGAACACGGCGGAAGCGGAGCGGCGCGGCGACCTTGCCGAACGGCGTGTCGCTGCCCGCCAATAGCGCATTCATGTCAGCAGTCAGGCGCGCGGGAACATACCAGTTGTGCGCTTCCGACAGGACGGTTGCGCCGCAGGAAAGACGAACGTGGCGATAGGCGATGGCTTCCGCTGCGCCCACTTCCAGCAAACCGCGCAGGTCCGGCGGCGGGACCGCGTCCTTGCCGCGCACAATCTGCGCGGTGATGACCGGATCGCGGGCGAATCCCTGCGCTACGCACCACCCTGCCAGCGCGGCAGTCGCACTGTCCTGCGCGGCCAGTGCCGCCTCGAACCGGGCCAGGCCCGCCCCCTGCGCGCCGTTGCATCCTGGCAAGGCCATCAAATCAACCAGAGCAAGCGAGGCCATGGTCGCCCGGGACGGGAGATGCGCCATGCCCGCAGCCCCGGCCCGACGTCAGATCCCGCCGGGCACAGGAGGACGGCCATGCGCCTCCAGTGCGGCGGACAGCGCGGCCATGCAGGCGGCGAGTTCGCCCGAATCGGTTGAGCGGATCACGAAGTTGGCCCCCGTCTTGCCTTCGCGCCAGAAGGGATAGCTGCCAATCTGGCACGTGGCGTGGGCGCTTTCTACCGACCGCAGGATTTCCGCCACTTCGCTTTCGCTCACCCAGCAGCCAAGCGTTTCGGAAAGCAGCAGCGCGCCACCTTCCAGCGTGCCGGTCAGCGCCTCCAGCATTCCGGCAGTGATCTGGGGCACGCCCGCCATGATGAACACGTTGTCATAGCGGATGCCGGGCGCGCCGGTGTAGCGGTTGGGGATCAGGCTGGCCCCTTGCGGCACCCGCGCCATGCGCAGCCGCGCCTCGGTCAATCCGCCGCGCGTTTCGTAATAGCTTTCAAGGATGGCGCGGGCATCGGGGTGGACCACGGCGGGCACGCCCAGCGCCTCTGAAATGGCGTCCACGGTGATGTCATCATGAGTCGGGCCGATGCCGCCGGTGGTGAACAGGTAATCGTGGCGCGCACGCAGCACGTTCACCGCCTCGACAATCGCGGGGGTTTCGTCAGCCACCACGCGCACTTCCTTCAGCCGGATGCCCTGAATTCCTAGCCACGCCGCGACTTGCGCGATGTTCTTGTCATGCGTGCGGCCTGAAAGGATCTCGTCCCCGATGACGACGAGCGCGGCGGTGTAGATGCGGGATTGGGCCATGTCAGGCAGCCCTAGTTCAGCGCAGGCACAGGGGCAAGGTCCGCTGCGCGCGCCGCGCGGGGCAGGCGAGTGAACGCCATCCAGCCATCGTCGATCAGCGCGGCGGCCAGTTCGCGCCGGTCGGTGCGATAGTCCATCTGCATCTGCCACGGCGCGGTGGTGGAACTTTTCGGCAAGAGGTGCCGCCCGCGCTTGAGATAGCCCGACGAAAGCAGGTCGAACGGCTGGTCTTCGATCAGATCATGATCGGCGGGCAGGGCGGGAGTGGCGACATCCATGTGCCACGCATCCATCTGGCGCAGCAGGCGGCACAGCCACTCCGCCACGATGTCAACGCGCAGGGTCCAGCTGGTGTTGAGATATCCGAACATCGCGGCAAAGTTCGGCACGTTCGAGAACATGCAGTCACGGTACTGGAAATGCTCGGCAAAGTTGACCGGCTCGCCCCCCATGCTGATCGCGACTTTGCCCAGTACCGCCAGCTTCAGGCCGGTCGCGGTGACGATCACATCGGCGGGCAGGCGGCGGCCATCGTCCAGCAGCACACCGGATTCGTCGATACGCTCGATCTGCCCGGTGACGACCGAGGCCTTGCCCCGGCGCATCGCCTTGAAGAAATCGCCGTCCGGCACCAGGCACATGCGCTGTTCCCACGGGCCATAAGGCGGCGTGAAGTCTTCGGCGACATAGGCGTTACCAAGCTGGCGGCGTATGCCATTAGTAAGCAATTCAGCCATTTCGGCGGGTTTGCTGCGTGACCGGTTGAACACGAATTCGCGCAGCAGAGCCATGCGCTTGCGGTTGATGGCATAGGCCCACTTTTCGGGCAGCCAGCGCCGCAGCTTGTTGGCCAGCGCATCTTTCGCGGGCTGCACAGCCATCCATGTCGGCGTGCGTTGCAGCATGGTGACATGCTCCGCGTTGCCCGCCATCGCCGGAACCAGCGTGACTGCCGTTGCACCCGATCCGATCACCACTACCTGCTTGCCGCTATAGTCGAGGTTTTCAGGCCAGAACTGTGGGTGGATGACCTGTCCCTTGAACGTGGACAGGCCGGGGATCGCCGCGTCATGCGGCACGTCATAATCGTAATAGCCGGTGCCCATGTAGAGGAACTTGGCCGCCACTTGCGCGCTTGCACCGTCAGCTTTGGCTCCGCCTGACTGCTGGATATCCAGCCGCCAGACCCCGGCGGCGGCGTCCCAGTCGGCACCCAGCACATGCTGGCCATAACGGACGTGATCGCCGATGTTGCGTTCGTCCATTACGCGCCGCAAGTATTCGACGATCTTCTCGCCCGCGACGATCGCCTCATCCTCGCGCCAGGGGGCGAACTTGTAGCCCAGCGTGTACATGTCGCTGTCAGACCGCACGCCGGGGTAGCGGAACAAATCCCAGGTGCCGCCGGGCTGCTCGCGCCGGTCAAGCAGCAGGTATCGTTTGCCGGGGAACTTCTCGGCATAGTGCGCGGCCATGCCGATGCCGGAAATCCCCGCGCCAACGATGACCATGTCGAAAACATCAGGTTCTTGCACTTGTGCGCGCTCCAGCTTCTCAGGTCCGGTATTATCCCATCCTGTGCGGATTGCCAGCGCGCCGCCACTTTGCCAAACAGCGGCGATGCCGATCATTGCCGCACGCCGCTATATCGCCGGAAAGCCGGGCGACCATTCGCTGAAGATCGGCGAGGGGCCGCGCGGTGACTTGCCGCCCCGCGCGTTTGACTGGATCGGACTTGCCGAACCAACGGCCGAGGAAATGGAAGTGGTGCGCGCGCACTTTGGCCTGCACCCGCTGGCGGTGGAGGACGCGCTCAACCCCAACCAGTTGCCCAAGGTGGAAATCTATGGCCGCCACTTGTTCATCGTCGCCCGCACCGCCGCGCTGGAAGAAGGGGAGAGCATCGCCTTTGGCCAGACCGCACTGTTTCTGGGGGCGGATTACCTGATCTCAGTCCGTTTCGGCTCCACCCGCGCGCACTTGCGACTGCGTGAGCGGTTGGAGACAAATGCCGAGCGGCTGGCCGAAGGGCCGGACTTTGTCGCCCACGCGATCCTGGATTTCATTGTGGATGGCTATCAGCCGTTGATCGACCGGCTGGAAGAAGCTGTGCAGGCGATGGAGGAGCGTGCGATCCATGCCTTTCCCGAACAATCGACCATCCGCCGCATATTCCGCCTGCGCCGCTATCTGCGCCGGTTCGAACGTATCGTCGGCCCGATGGAAGAAGCCTGCGAGCGGCTGGCGACCACTGAACTGCCCTGTGTCGACCCCGCCGCGCGCATCTGGTTCCGCGACGTGCTCGATCACGTCCGCCGCACGATGGTCCGCACGCGGGGTCTGAAAGAAACGATGGCCAGCATCGTTGAAACCGCCAGCCTGCTCGAACAGCACCGGCAAGGCGAAATGACCCGGCAACTGGCGGCTTGGGCGGCGATTCTGGCGGTGCCGACGGCGATTGCCGGGATTTACGGGATGAACTTCCAGTTCATGCCCGAACTGCAATGGAAATACGGATATTTCGCCGTGCTGGGCCTGATCGGCGTGACGTGCGGCGGGTTGTGGTGGCGGTTCCGGCGGATCGGGTGGTTGTAAGGGGGGGCATTATGGATGCTGAATTTTTACTGCAGACCAACAAATTGTTAATAATACACAAGGATATAGTCACGCTCAAAGCGTTCTCTGGGATCGCATTGCGTTAGTGGGGCTACATTGAGTAAATGCATTTCTCTAGCAGCATCGGCTGCGGCCAAATTCTTGCTGGCCACTCCCGCTTTAGCGGACACACTAGAAGTACAGCCCATACAGGTCGGTGCCGAGACTGTTCGATATATGCAAGGTGTGGCAACGGTTGATTTGAAACTGACACATGGCGCAGTTCAAATTCGCCCTCTGCCAATGGACCACGGCAGTTTGGCCTTCGCCGTCGCAGTCTACAACGGGGGCATACAGCCAGCGAACATAGGCGGTGACAATTTTACCGTGCAGGCCGGATCACAGACGCTTGCTGTATTCTCGGTCGATCAGCTTGTCAGGAAGGCGAATAATCGTGCTGGGTGGACTCAATTCGGATTGGCTATGCTGGGCGGCATTGCATCAGGAGCAGCGGCTAGCCAACGTGATACGTATAGTGCATCCCTTTATACGCCATATGGCAGCTATCACAGCTATTATACTGCCCCCAGCATCAACGGGCAAATGCAGGCCAATTCCATTGCCTCTAGCACGGGATTTGCTATAGCTTCCGTCCAGAACCAGTTAGATCAGACGCGAGATCAATTGGCCAATGACATCGTGCAATTGTCGACTATTGATTCCGGGCGCAGCTACGGCGGCAAGATCATCGTTGAAAAAATACGGGATGTCAGATTGCCTCAGCGCGTGACGATTACCGTGGAATGGAACGGTGAACAATATCCGTTTGCTTTCCAACTCGCCAAGCAAGGTACGCCAGCTCCGGCATTTACCGCAATAACCCCGATACGGGCTGAGCAGGGGAATCAGGCTGAACCATATGGAAGAGGGACGACGCCTGTTACGACAGCATTGCGCCGACCAAATGAGTTGGCTCCAGTCGATCTTGAACGTGTTGTTCGCCGAACCGCAGAACTTATGCCGCGACCTACGCTCATGGATGACGGGACGACGATTTCTCGATTTGAAGCTACAGGAAGTCTGCTCGTTCTGACGGCGAAAGGTCCCCGATCACAGACTTCACTTTCTGACTCTGTACGTGCGGATGCCAACAAGGCGATTTGCACGCAACGCGCACTCCTCCCGCTTCTTCACCAAGGGGCTTCAATCCGTGCAGATTATGTCGGTATAAGTGGACATGATCTAGGCACGGTAACGGTGACTGCGGATACTTGCGGGTTTTGGTAATCGCAGGTTATGAGATTTGTTCTGCTTCGGGTCATTGCCATAGGTGATGACTTGCATCTTGACTTTCCCCTTGGCCCCAAGGTAGGCGCGCCCCGCATTCCGGGCGATCATGCCCACTCTGGTAAACGTCCAAGCGTCGAGTCCTGTCGAAGGGCGTCTTGGATCCTCCTGGCAGGGTAAAAGGACTCCATTCATGGCCAACGTCACCGTAATCGGCGCCCAGTGGGGCGATGAGGGCAAGGGCAAGATTGTCGACTGGCTGGCCAGTCGCGCCGATGCCGTCGTGCGGTTTCAGGGCGGCCACAACGCCGGGCACACGCTGGTGGTGGGCGATCAGACCTACAAGCTCAGCCTGCTGCCATCGGGCATCGTTACCGGCACGCTTTCCATCATCGGCAACGGCGTGGTGCTTGATCCGTGGCACCTCAAGGCAGAGATCGCCAAGCTGGAAGGCCAGGGCGTGGTCATCAATACCAGCAACTTTGCCATTGCCGACAATTGCCCGTTGATCCTGCCGCTGCACCGCGATCTTGATGGTCTGCGCGAAGCCGCCGCCGGTTCGGGCAAGATCGGCACCACCGGGCGCGGCATCGGTCCGGCGTATGAAGACAAGGTAGGCCGCCGCGCCATCCGCGTCTGCGATCTGGCGCACCTTGACGACATGGAATCGCAGCTTGACCGGCTGTGCGCCCATCACGACGCGCTGCGCGCCGGGTTCGGCCAGCCGCCGGTTGACCGCGCCGCCTTGCTGGCGGACTTGCGCGAAATCGCGCCTTACGTGCTGCAATTTGCTGAGCCGGTGTGGAAGCGCCTCAACACCGTCCGCAAGGCCGGCGCGCGCATCCTGTTCGAAGGCGCACAGGGCGTACTGCTTGATGTCGATCACGGCACATATCCCTTTGTCACCAGCTCCAACACGGTCAGCGGCACGGCGGCCAGCGGGTCGGGGCTTGGCCCCAGCGCCACCGGGTTCGTGCTGGGCATCGTCAAGGCCTATACCACCCGCGTCGGCAGCGGGCCTTTTCCCACCGAACTGGAAGACGCCACCGGCCAGCGCCTGGGCGAGCGCGGCCATGAATTCGGCACGGTGACAGGCCGCAAGCGCCGCTGCGGCTGGTTCGATGCCGTGCTGGTGCGCCAATCATGCGCCATATCGGGCGTGACGGGGATCGCCCTGACCAAGGTTGATGTGCTGGACGGTATGGAAACGGTGAAGATCTGCACCGGTTATCGCCTGAACGGCAAAGTGCTCGATTACTTCCCCAGCCACGCTGGCGATCAGGCCAATGTCGAGCCGATTTACGAGGAAATGGAAGGCTGGAGCGGCACCACCGCCGGCGCGCGGTCGTGGGCCGATCTGCCCGCTCAGGCGATCAAGTACATCCAGCGCGTGCAGGAACTGATCGAAACGCCGGTCGCTCTGGTCAGCACTTCGCCAGAGCGTGAGGACACGATCCTGGTGCGCGATCCGTTCGTGGATTGATGTATCGCCCGCCCGGCGACGTTCCGGGCGGGAACTATCTCCCGGTTTGGCAGTTTTAAGTCCGTTGGTGTCGGGCCCGTGCGCAGTCGCGTGCGCATGGCTTGCTGATGGAGAACTGCCATGAGAACCCTGCTTGCCGCCTCTCTTGCCGCTGCCACTTTGCTGAGCGGCTGTGCCACAGACAATTACCGTGATGGCTACCGCGACCAATACGCGCGTTGGGGCTATTATGACCGCAACTATTACACCCGCTATGGCAACTATGATTACAACAATCCCGATCCGAGTTACGGCGGCTATTATCCCGAACGCTATTACCGCAGCGATCGCCGTTATCACAATTACCGGATGAGCAGCGATGACCGGGTCTATCGCGGACAGGATGGACGCTTTTATTGCCGCCGTTCGGATGGATCGACCGGACTGATCGTCGGCGGCATCGCTGGCGGAGTGCTGGGCAACATCATCGCGCCGGGCGATTCGAAGACGCTGGGCACGATCCTGGGGGCCGCAGGCGGCGCGGCAATTGGCGCTGCGGCGGATTCCGGTTCGGTAGACTGCCGCTGATGCGAACCGGGGGAGGCGGTATGCTTCCCCCGAATTCGCGGATCATTTGAGGAACAGTCTTGACTTAATCCCTTTTTGTTCTACTCCTGTTCATTAACGAACGGAGTCGGAACGTATGGCCCAAACCAATTTCGCCTATGCCAGCGCCAGTAATGACGTGCTGGATGTTGATCTTTCACTGGCGATCTTTGCTGACAGGCCGCACGTGCTGGCGCAGATACGCGAAGACGCGGTGAATGGCGGCTTTCGGGTTACATCGTCGCAAACCTTGATGAGCCTGCTGGAAGGCGATGCTTTGCCGCTAGGCGATGTGGTGCTGGTCGATTGCCCCGCGCCCGATGCGGCTGACCTTGCGGCGCTGACCCGGCTCGATATGCGCGCGGCACAGGCCGGGGCGCAGTTGATCGTCGCCACCGGGCTGGATGCGTTGGACGATGTGTTTGCCTGTCTTGATCAGTCCGGCGCGCAATTGCTGGTCGATCCGGTGCGTAGTGATGTCATGCTGGCGCTGGGCCGCGTTCGCGTGACTGCTCCGGCGCGGCGGGTGCGCGAAATGGCTGGGGATGACCGCTTGGCTTTGCTGCGCCTGACCGAACAGATCGGCCAGATCGCGGCGCAGATCGAACGGCTGGGGTCCATGCCAGAGGCTTTGCAGCGGCCTGAGCGCCTGTCACGGCTGGCCGCACCAGCCTTCACCTTTGCCCAGGCACCATCTGCAGAAGATACACTGCTGCGCCGACCCCGTCCGGCTCTGCCCGATCCCCGGCTGGTGCGCCGCCTGATCCGCAGCCGCCAGCAGCGTGCGCGCTATTTCGATGCCGAGATGTTTGCCGATCCGGCGTGGGACATGCTGCTGGACCTGACGGCCGCTCGGGCGGAGATGAAGCGCGTGTCGGTCACCAGCCTGTGTATCGCCTCCGGAGTGCCGCCAACCACCGCGCTGCGCTGGATCGGGCAACTGGTCGACGCGGGTCTTTTCCAGCGCGTGGAAGACCAGTGCGACCGCCGCCGCGCCTTCATCGAACTGACTGACAAGGCCGCCGATGCGATGGCCCGCTATTTCGATGCTGTGGAAGAACAGGCCGATCGCCCGATCTGACGGTGGAATTAGGGGATAGCCCGTATTGATTGGTTGGCTCGGCCAGTTCATCCGCCCCGCACACCGTTTTCCCGCGCGGACGTTCTTTCTCTCCGTGGAGAGCGCGCATGGCGGGAAGGGGGAGAAGCTCCCCATCTGCACGACCCCGCAGCCTGCTTCTCCCCCCAATTTCCTTGCTCGCGCACTGTTGATGCACCCGTCATCGGCGGGCACCACGCCGGAATGATTTTTTCATGCAAAATCCACGCCGGTAGATATTGGCAAAATCGGCGACGCATTCAGGCGCAAAATGACCCGTCAGGCCGACCCGCAGACTTTCGGATCAGGCTCTGAGGTTTAACCTCCACGAATGGCAAGGACTGATGCTTCCTCCGCAAGGGTCGTCTCGATCAGCCTCCGCCCCAGCGCCAGGCCATTGTCGGCCAGAATAAAGGCCATCGGGTCGTCCCCGCTTTCATCGATGACGTGCTGCTGCGCCTCGATCATGGCCTTGTCCTCTTCGA
>JBDTUQ010000064.1:0-10462 GCA_040007615.1 Novosphingobium sp. | reverse complement strand
TGGGTGGTCGGCACCGATCACGCCGGCATCGCGACGCAGATGGTGGTGGAACGCCAGCTTGAAGCTCAACAGGACAAGCGCACCAATTACACGCGCGAGGCCTTTGTTGAGAAGGTGTGGGAATGGAAAGCGGAAAGCGGCGGCACCATCACCGGCCAGCTGCGCCGCCTTGGTTGCTCGATGGACTGGTCCAGAGAGCAGTTCACGATGGACCCGCATTTCACGCGCGCCGTGGTCAAGGTTTTCGTCGATCTATATAATGAAGGCCTGATTTACCGCGACAAGCGGCTGGTCAACTGGGACCCCAAGCTGAAGACCGCGATCAGCGATCTTGAGGTGGAAACGCAAGAGATCAAGGGCCATTTCTGGCACTTCCGCTATCCGCTGGCCGATGGTGTGCAGTTGGATAATGGCGCGGATCACATTGTCGTCGCCACCACCCGGCCCGAAACGATGCTGGCCGACATGGCCGTAGCGGTAAACGCGGCGGACCCGCGTTATCAGTCAGTCATCGGCAAGTTCGTCACCCTGCCGATCACCGGGCGGCGCATTCCGATTGTTGCAGATGACCATGCCGACCCGGAACTGGGCAGCGGCGCGGTGAAGATCACGCCGGGGCATGATTTCAACGACTTCGAAGTCGGCAAGCGCGCCGGGTTCAAGCCTGCGGACATGCTCAACATGTTCGATGCCGAGGCGAATGTAGTGCAGGTTTCGGATGGCCTGATCCCTGATTGCTTCATCGGAATGCACCGCTTCCGCCGCGATGGCACGGACGGCGCGCGCGAACTAGTGGTGCAGGAACTAAAGGCTGCGGGGCTGCTGGTCCTGCACTCCGTCACTGCCAAGGACGGCGAAGTCACCCAAAAGGACGCCGAAGACCGCGTGATCCAGACGCCTTACGGCGACCGGGGCGGTGTGGTGATCGAACCGTGGCTGACCGACCAATGGTATGTGAACGCGGCGGAACTGGCCAAAGCGCCGATCGAGGCGGTGCGCTCTGGTAGAATCGAGATTGTCCCAAAGACGTGGGAGAAGACGTATTTCAACTGGATGGAGAATATCCAGCCTTGGTGTGTGTCTCGGCAATTGTGGTGGGGGCACCGGATTCCGGCTTGGTATGGCAAAAAGAGAGCATCCGAAAACGATACTTTAAACGATATATCCTGGCTCCTCGATGACCATGCATTTGTTGTAGAGAATGAGAACGAACTGAAGAAGCAGGTCCAAGCCTACTATGATTCGACTGAAGAACTTTACATTCACGACAGCGAAGAAGATTATCTCAATTGGGACTCAGTAGTTTCTGGAGGTGCTGTAAGCCCTGAACTACATCTCGAGAAAATTCACATTTATCGCGACGAGGACGTCCTAGACACATGGTTCTCCTCCGCCCTGTGGCCCTTCGCCACACTTGGCTGGCCCGCAGATCCTCCCCGGAACGGGGAGGTGGCGCGTAGCGACGGAGGGGGTTCGCCAGCAAGCGCGGTGCTGGCGGCGCCCCCCCTCCACCACCCTGCGGGCGGTCCCCCTCCCCGTTCCGGGGAGGATTTGCTCGCCCGGCATTACCCCAACGACTTGCTGATCTCAGGCTTTGACATCCTGTTCTTCTGGTGCGCGCGGATGGCGATGCAGGGGATGCATTTCAATGAAGGTCAGGTGCCGTGGAAGCGGCTCTACCTGCATGGCCTCGTCCGTGCGGCGGATGGCCAGAAGATGTCCAAATCCAAGGGCAACGTGGTCGATCCGCTGGTCCTGATCGACCAGTATGGCGCCGACGCGCTGCGGTTTTTCATGGCGGCGATGGAAAGCCAGGGCCGCGACGTGAAAATGGATGAGCGCCGCGTCGAAGGCTATCGCAACTTCGCCACCAAACTGTGGAACGCCGCGCGGTTCTGCCAGGCGAACGGCATCGCCGCCAGCCAGTCCGTTACCGCGCCTGCGGCCAATTTGGCAGTGAACAAGTGGATCATCGGCGAGGTCGTCGAAACCGTCGCCGCGCTGGACAAGGCGATGGCGGAGCTGCGCTTTGATGCCGCTGCCAATGCGATTTATCACTTCGTTTGGGGAACTTTCTGCGATCAGTACTTAGAAAACATCAAAGGTTCGATAGATGTCGAAACGATGAGTGTTGCAGGGTGGGTCCTAGACCAAATTCTGGTTACTCTTCACCCGTTTATGCCATTTGTTACTGAGGAATTATGGAGCGCCCTAGGCCAAAGGGAAGGCGAGCTTATAATCGCAACTTGGCCACGGCCAAATGCTCCGATCGATCTCATCGCAAAAAAACAGATTGAGTGGCTCAACAACGAAATAAGTGCAGTTTGGGCAGCACGCAGCGATCTAGGCATTC
The DNA here is from genome assembly GCA_040007615.1 of Novosphingobium sp. Classification (GTDB taxonomy): domain Bacteria; phylum Pseudomonadota; class Alphaproteobacteria; order Sphingomonadales; family Sphingomonadaceae; genus Novosphingobium. The sequence continues at coordinate 8,109 of JBDTUQ010000064.1, read as the reverse complement.
CTCCGTCGACACGACTGGAGTGCTGGGTCAATCCCGAATCTGATTTTGATTTGGAATTGTTAACGTCGCACTCCGACATTCTCATGCGTCGAGCCCGCTTGTCGGTGATTAATTTGCCCTCCCCCAATGGACAACACGCAACTATCGAAAATAAAAAGACCTTCGCGCTTGGCGGTGGGGGCGTCACGCTGCTTTTTTCTCTGGAAGGCGTAATCGACATCGCCGCTGAAAAGGCCCGTCTGGCCAAGGCGCTGGAAGTGTCCACCAAGGAAGCCAAATCGCTCGCAGGCCGCCTTTCCAACCCCGCGTTCGTGGAAAAGGCCAAGCCCGAGGCAGTCGACAAGGCCCGTGCCGATCACGCCGCCCATGCCGCAGAGGCGGAGCGGCTGGCGGCGGCGCTGGCGCGGCTGGGGTGATGGGCTGTTTGCACATTCCTCCCCGGAACGGGGAGGGGGACCATCCGCAGGATGGTGGAGGGGGCTCACCTACAGGCGAAAGCTTGCGTGGGGGGGATAACCCCCTCCACCACCTTGCAGGCGGTCCCCCTCCCCGTTCCGGGGAGGATTTGCCGTGCTAACCCTCGCCACCACCACCCCCGGCGAGCCGGAGATCTTCGCCTCGGTTCAGGGCGAGGGGCCGTCTACCGGGCGGCCCTGCACCTTCGTTCGCCTGTCGCGCTGTAACCTCGCCTGCCAGTGGTGCGACACTGCCTATACGTGGCGTTTTACCGGCGATAATCGCCCGCACCGGGATCACGCCACGTTTGGCCGGAGCGCGAACCAGCTCGTGCTGAACGAAGACGACGTGGCCGCCCGTGTGCTGTCACTGGGGCAGGGCCGGCTGGTCATCACCGGCGGCGAGCCGCTGCTTCAGGGCGCTGCGCTGGCCCGCATGGTCACAGGGCTGCCCGGCATTCATGTCGAGATCGAGACGAACGGCACCGTCGCCCCCGCGCCCGCTCTGGACGTGCTGGTGCATCAATACAACGTCAGCCCGAAACTGGCGCACAGCGGCAACCCGCAGACGCTTGCGCTGATCCCTGAACGACTGGCGGCATGGGCGGCAGACCCCCGCGCGTTTTTCAAGTTCGTAGTCGCCAGCGAGGCCGACCTTGTCGAAGTGCTGGCCCTACGCGATGCCTATGCCATTCCCGCCGAACGATTATTCGTCATGCCAGAGGGCACCGCATCCGACGTGATCACCGCGCGGCTGCGATGGTTGGCCCCGGCGGCGGTAAAGCACGGACTGCGCCTGTCGGACCGCTTGCATATCCACCTGTTTGGCGACACGAGGGGTACGTGACCGACGAATCCACCATCGAAATCGCCGCGACGAGCGAACCCATTGCCGAACAGCCGCCCCGCCAAGGGGATCTGACGAAAGGCCCGATCCTGAAGACGCTGATCGCGTTTTCGATTCCCATGCTGATCGGCAATGTGGTCCAGACGCTGAACGGGTCGATCAATGCCATCTGGGTCGGCCGCCTGCTGGGCGAAAACGCGCTGGCGGCGACGACCAATGCCAATGGCATCATGTTCCTGATGTTCGCGCTGATCTTTGGCTTCGGCATGTCTTCGAATGTCCGCGTCGGCCAGCACTATGGCGCGGGAAACGTTGAGGCGGCGCGGCGGACGTTCGGTTCCGGGCTCGGCTTTACCCTGGGCATCGCGATAGCCGCCGGCGTGCTGGGCGCGATCTTTGCTCCGGCGCTGCTCAGGCTGCTAGCGACGCCGCAAGGGGCGTTTGAAATGGCGCTGACGTATTTGCGGGTGATCTTTTTCACCATCGCGTTCGGCGGCGCCAACATGATGATCGGCATGGGCCTGCGCGGGGTGGGCGATGCCAAATCACCGATGGTGGCGACGGTGATCACTGTGGTGCTGGACCTCGTCCTTAATCCGCTGCTGATCATTGGCTGGGGTCCGGTGCCAAAGCTGGGCATCTCCGGATCAGCCATCGCCAGCTTCATCGCGGGCCTTGGCGGTGTGGTCTATCTGATCTGGCAGGCCTATGCCCGCGATCTGCCGCTGCGGCTGCGCGGGCATGAATTCGGCTATCTGATCCCCCGCCGCGCCGAACTCGCCTATATCCTTGGCAAGGGCATGCCGATGGGCGCGCAGATGCTGCTGGTTTCATCGGCGCAGATGATCATGATCGGGCTGGTCAACCGCGAAGGCATAGACACAACCGCCGCCTATGGCGCTTCGATGCAGTTGTGGAATTACCTGCAGATGCCGGCTTTCGCCATCAGTTCGGGCGTCAGTGCGATGGTCGCGCAGTCCATCGGCGCGGGCGATCACAAGCGCGTTTCGGCTGTCACCAGCGCGGGCCTGATCGCCAATCTGGCGCTGACGGGCGTACTGGCCGCGCTGCTGGTGCTGGCCTCGCATCCGCTGCTGGCACTGTTTCTGGGAAGTGACAGTCCGGCCATGCCGATTGCCCGGCACATCCAGTATATCGTCACCTGGAGCTTCATGGTCATCGGCGCATCGATGACCGTGGGCGGCACCATGCGCAGCTATGGCGTGGTGTGGATGCCGATGCTGATCATGTTCCTGTCATTCTATCCGGTGCGCGTGGGCTTTTATTTCCTCGCCTATGGCCGGATGGGGTCAGAGGCGCTGTGGTGGTCATACCCGGTGGCGACGGTATTTTCGATCACCGGCACCTGGCTGCTCTACACACGCGGAAACTGGCGGAACAACCGGCACCTGGCCTATCAGCGGAACGCGGAAGGCTGAGACGTCGGCGCGTTACCGACCTTGCGCACGCCAGCGCATGACCGTGCGGTGCACCGCCGTCTCATCTCCGCCTGACTGACGCCACAGTTCTGAGAACGAAGGATCGGCAGAGGCCGGGCGGCGTTCTTCTTCCAGATCATCGAAAGTCACGCGGATGGGGATGGACACGCCCTCGCCGCAGATCACGCATTCGCGGTTGCGCAGCGCGGGGATGGAATCGAGGAAACCGCGCGCGCCTTCGGGCATCGCCGCCTTGACGAATGCCTGGTCGCGATCGTTGTTGAGGCGCATCGAAATGATCGTGCCGCACTGCGACAGCACGCCTTCGGCCAGATCGGACGGACGCTGGGTAATCAGCCCCAGGCTGACGCCGTACTTGCGCCCTTCCTTGGCGATGCGCGACAGGATGCGGCCAACGGACGAGCCATCGGCGTTCTTCTCGTTCGGCACGTAACGGTGCGCTTCTTCGCAGACCAGCAGGATCGGCCGCTGCTTTTCATCGCGGCCCCAGATCGCAAAATCGAACACCAGCCGCGCCAGCACCGCAACCACGGTAGAGGTCACTTCCGAAGGCACGCCCGACACGTCGATGATCGAGATCGGTTTGCCGTCTGACGGCATGCGAAAGATTTTGCCGATGAAGTCGGCCATCGTATCGCTGACCAGCATTCCTGAGAACATGAACTGGTAACGCGGATCGCCGCGCAGTTCGTCAATCTTGTACTTGATCCGCATATAGGGAACGGAACTGGTGGATTTTTCCAGCTTGCCCGCCTCGTTGATCAGGATCGTGACCAGATCCGACAGCAGATAGGGAATCGGGGAATCAACGGTGATCTTGCCCATTGTTTCCGACAGCCGGTTCTTCATCCGCGCCGCCAGCAGACACTTGGCAAGGATGTCCATTTCCTCCTGCCGCTGATCGCCGACGGATGACAGCAGCACTTCGCAATGCTCGTCAAAGTTCATCAGCCAGTACGGCATGGCCAGATTCGACACGTCAAAAATGACGCCGGTATTGCGGAACGCGGCGGAGTATTCGCCGTGCGGATCGATCATCACGATATGGCCCTGCGGCGCCATCTCGCAGATGCGGTGCAGGATCAGCGAGGCAGCGGTTGATTTGCCGGTGCCGGTCGAGCCGAGCAGGGCGAAATGCTTGCCCAGCAGCGCGTCGATATAGATGCCCGCGCGGATGTCGCGGGTGGGAAATACGGTGCCGACCTGGATGCAGCTGCGCCCGTCGGCGGCGTATATCTGCTTGAGATCGTTGGTGGTCGCCGGATAAACCAGCGCGCCGGGCATGGGATAGCAGGTAACCCCGCGCCGGAAGGCATTGATGCGACCGGTCAGCCGTTCCTCATCCCCCTCACCCAGAAAGTCGATGTAGGCGTGGATGCCGCCTTCCAGCTTGGCATCGTTGCGCTGGGTGCGGACCGAAGCGAGCAGCCAGCCGCGACCGACGCGAATTTTGACCTGGCTACCGACCAGCCCGGTAAGCGCCACGGCAGGATCGAGATCGGCGGCGCATTCGTGCAGGCGCTGCAGATCAAGCGCGATGGATGAACTGGAACCGCCGATTTCCTGCACCACGCCAATCGGTTCGGCGGCATTGTCCAGCTGCGGCAGGTCGGCCAGTTCGGCCATGTCCGACAGAGTTGCGGGACTGGCCCGGCCAAACCCTTGAGGAGTCATGTCAGACATCATTCTCGGCCCCGTCAATTATTCGGTGACCGGGTTAGGGTTAATGCGTTAATTATAGGCTAATCGGCCCAAAAGCATGATTACCGCCGAACGAAAGCGCGGCCCGCCAGCCAGCCCATCGCTATCGACAGCGCCACCGCCAGCAGGCCATAGAGCAGGCCATAATTCTCGGCGAAATCGGCGATGACCTTTTCGAAGCCGTGCTTTTCCACCGAGACGCGGGCAATCGCCGAAGCGACCACGCGGCCCCGCGAGATGGCAAATGTTTCAGCGGTATAAACGCCGATGGGCACGCTGGAAGGCAGGCGGATATGCGCCTGATAAAGCACTTGCTCGTTCACCGTGACGCCGTGATCGTCCTGCTGGTAAAGCGCGCCCGTGGCCATCATCCCCACCAGCCCGCTGGCAAAGCGTGCCTGCCGCGCCGGGTCTATCGCGCCGATGGGGGACAATTGCAGGTACGGCAGCCCCAGCTCATAGATCGCCGCCGTTCGCGGATCGACAATCTGCGCAATCGGGCGCGATGAAGCAACCGCGTAATAACTGGGGGCAGAGCGGAACTCGCTGCTCGCCGCGTTGACCCAGATCCCGGCTATGCGCTGCTTTTCGCGCACGATGATGGAATTGGTCGGCCCTTTCAGCACCACGACGATATCATAATCGCGCCCGGCGCGCAGGCCTTGCGGATCAAGGATCGCGCCGTACAGCAGCAATTCGGTGCCGTTGAACCCCTGCCGCAACTGGACTTCGTGCTGCGAAACTTCGGGCACAAGGATCGGGTCGCGCGATGCGGCGCTGGCTGCCTGGCCCATGAGCAACAGCGCGATCAGGGCGATCCAGCGCATTTTGGGCCAGCGCATTTTGGGCCAGCGCATCACAGCGGCGCAATCGTGTAGATCGATTCCGGGTGATACGTCAGTCCCAGAACCATGCGCAGCGCCACCAGCAGCACCAGCACCGCGAGCACCAGCCGCAGCCGTTCCGGCGGGACCGTCTGCGCCAGCCGTGCGCCCAGTTGCGCGCCGGTAACCGATCCGATCAGCAGCAGCGCGGCCAGCACGATGTCCACCGCCTTGGTCGTCATCGCATGCATCATGGTGGTGGCGATGGTCACGAACAGGATCTGGAACAGCGAGGTGCCGACGACGACATTGGCGCTCATCCCCAGAATATAGAGCATGGCGGGCACCATCACGAAGCCGCCGCCAATGCCCATCAGCATGGTCAGGATGCCGGTAAACACCCCCAGCAGCAGCGGCGCGAGCGGGGATATATACAGGCCCGAGCGATAGAACCGCCAGCGCAGCGGCAAGTTGGCGACCAGCGGGTGGTGGCGGCGTTTGCGCGCGGGCAGCGGCACCCCGCTGCGCTTGGATTTCAGTTCGGCAATGGCGTCGCGGGCCATGAAACCGCCGATCCCGCCCAAAAGCAGGACATAAAGGATATTGATCAGCGTATCGATCTGGCCGAGCGCGGAAAACAGGTTGAACAGCAGCGCGCCAAGCCCGGTGCCGATCACCCCGCCCGCGACCATCACGCCGCCCATCTGGTAATCCACCCCGTTCCGGCGGCTATGGATGAATACGCCCGAAACGCTCGCCCCGGTCACCTGGCTGGCCGCCGATGCCGCCGCCACCGTAGGGGGCACGCCGTAGAAGATCAGCAGCGGCGTGGTCAGGAAACCGCCGCCCACGCCGAACATGCCCGAAAGGATGCCCGTCAGCGCGCCAAGGCCAACGATGACCAGACCGTTGACCGCAAGATTGGCGATGGGAAGATAAACATCCATGAGCAGCAACAGGACTAGCCCAGTCGCGCTGCGCTGTTAAGTGCCCGAACGGCTAAAACCCGGCAGAAAGCGTGACCGCTGGCCCCGATGCGGGCGCGGCGTGGCCCGCCACCCGAAAGCGCCAGTCCATCGCCAGCCGCGCGGCGGCAGCATCGCCCAGCCGCAGGACGATCCCCGCGCTTGGCCCGACGTCAACCCGCGAAGCCCCGCGCTGCGCCCCGCCCCGCCGCCCCGGCGCGCAGTTCGTGGCTGCCAAGATCGAACAGCTTGCGATCCAGCCGCACCTGTCCGTCGATGAACGCGGTGGCGAATGCCCCGCCGACATAGCCGCCTTGCGCATAGACTTCTGCCCGCAAACCAGCAGGCAATTTCAGCGGCGGCAGTTCGGTGACCAGCGCCGCCGCTGGCCGCAGCCGCGTGCCGCCCAGCGAACGCGCCGCGCGCAGTTCGGCCATCGCGACCACTGGCACTCCGGCAAGCGGCCGGGCAGACAGGCCCAGCGCCAGTTCCTGTTCCCGCTGGCCATTCAAAGCCGTCGTCGCGCGCAGGAAGGCGCTTGGCCGGTGTGCATCGCCGGGGGCGAGCCTGTATCGCAGCACAGCCCCGGCCTGGCTCGCGCCATAGCTTCCGGCAAAGACGGCGGCGGCGACCGGCAAGCCCCCGCCGCGCCGCATCATCAGCCAGCCGTCAGCCGACCAGCGCGAGGGCTTTGCAGGCACCGCCGCCAGCCTGGCCGGAGCGGGGGGGCTGTCTTTCAGTCGGGCAAATTCGGGCGGCAACGGAATGTCGCCCAGCGCCGCCAGCCACAGCGCCTGATGCCCGCCCGCCAGCCTGAGCCGCGCACTGGGTAGCGGTTGGGGAACAGGCCCGGCCACTGGTGGCAACGGCGGCGGGGCCAACGCTGCGGCTGCACTGGCGGGCGCAAGCGGCGCAAGCTGATGCAGAACGGGCGCTGCTACTATCGGCGCGAGGGGACCGGTGGGTGCCTGCCATGACGGGACAGAAGCGCGCGCTGCCTGTTTGACAGGGCCAGTCGTGAGGGCCTGCATCGGTATAACTGCCTGCACCACAGGCGCTACCGCGTCTTCCGACTGGCCCATCCCAGACTGGCCCATCAAAGTCAGCGCACAGACCCGAACCGTAGTCCACCCGCCCAGCATGACCGCCAGCGCGACAAGCGGCTGTCCGCGCCGCCGGATGCGCTGCGTGAGCGCGGGTCCGGCAGGAAGTCCGACTTTGGCGATCATGCCACCAGACCTTCAGGCTCGACCTGCGAGGGATGACCGCGATGCGCTGTCTTGTCCCAGATCACCGCACCGCCCGCCAGCGTCCGGCAATAGGCGACCAGCGCGCGGCGGCCAGAGATGATGGCGATGACATTGGCCAGCGGAATGCGCAGCACCGACCGCACGCCCTCTGCCGGGCCATATTCCCGCGCGGTGAAGACAAAGCGCAGCGCTGTGCGCCACAGCAGGCCCGCCAGACACAGCGGCGCGATCAGGTCCAGCACCGGCGAAGGCACGCGCGGGCCGACCAGTCCGAAATGCTCGCCCAGCGCCAACAGCGGCGATAGCACCAGCAAGGCATAGGCCACCGCCAGAACCATCGCCACCAGCGGTCCCTTGCGGTCGCGCAGTGCCATCCACAGATCGACCGGGCGGCCCCACCAGCCGATATTCTCCCACCCCTGAAAGGCGATGCCGTGCACCCAGCGCGTCTTTTGCCTCACAGCGGCGGCCATCGTCGCGGGGAAATAGCTGCGCGTCGATACCAGCATCCCGGTGCTGTCGCGCAGGCGCAGGAAGCGGCTGGTGCCGCCATGCTGCGCCACCAGCCAGCCCAGCTCGTAATCCTCGGTCAGGCAGGCGGTTTCGA
>JBDTUQ010000063.1:0-10583 GCA_040007615.1 Novosphingobium sp. | reverse complement strand
GCACGGCGCCGAGCATGATCTCTTCCGAAAGCTCCTTGGCTTCGGATTCGACCATCATCACGGCATTGCCGGTGGCAGCCACAACCAGATCGAGCGCGCCATTGGCGGCAGTTTCCTGCTTGGGATTCAGCGTGTATTCGCCGTCGACATAACCGACGCGAGCAGCGCCGATTGGCCCCATGAACGGCAGACCCGAAATGGTCAGCGCGGCAGAAGCTGCGATCAGCGCCAGAACGTCAGGCTCAATCTCGCCGTCAAAGCTCAGGACCTGAGCGATCACGTTGATCTCGTTGTAGAAGCCTTCGGGGAACAGCGGGCGGATCGGACGATCGATCAGGCGGGAAACCAGCGTTTCCTTTTCTGTCGCGCCGCGTTCACGCTTGAAAAAGCCGCCCGGAATGCGTCCGGCGGCGAAGAACTTTTCCTGATAATGAACGGTCAGCGGGAAGAAGTCCTGGCCTTCCTTCACCGATTTTGCGGCAGTAACCGCGCAAAGCACAACAGTTTCGCCATAAGTGGCGAGGACCGCGCCGTTTGCCTGACGGGCAATGCGGCCGGTTTCCAGAGTGAGGGTCTTGCCGCCCCACTCCATCGATACGGTTTTAACGTCGAACATGGATTTTCCTTATGAACCCGCGCGGCCCAATGCGGCGCGGGGCCTCAATTGCCGGAAGGTGCCGGTCCGGCCCGGTGCGGGACGCTTTTGGTCCCATGAGATGACATCACCGAATTGTGATGCCTTCCCCTTCACTCGTCATCCCGGCGAAGGCCGGGATCCAGCACCCGAAAAAGACGCCGCTTCGCGACTTTTCATGTTTTGACTGGGTCCCGGCCTTCGCCGGGATGACGCGATACGAAAACGGCCAGCAAGTGCCGGCCGCTTCGGTAATCTTATTTGCGCAGGCCCAACTTGGCGATCAGCGCGTTGTAGCGATCAACGTCCTTGCGCTTCAGGTAATCCAGAAGCGTGCGGCGCTTGTTGACCATCATCAGCAGGCCACGGCGCGAGTGATTGTCCTTCTTGTGCGTCTTGAAGTGATCAGTCAGCGTAACGATGCGCGATGTAATGATCGCCACCTGGACTTCCGGCGAACCGGTATCACCCTTGGCGCGGGCGTTGCTGGAAATGACTTCTTTTTTCTTTTCGATCGAAATCGACATATGCTTACTCCGCGACATCGGGAAGGTTGAAACCCCGCACCACGGTCAGGCTACCGCCTGAAAGCTCAACCAGTGCGACCGGCACCATGCCGACCCGCGCCCAGTGTAGCCCGTCGTTGTGGGGCAATCCGGTCAGAACCCGGCCCTGTCGGACCATGCTTGCCTGTTCCGGATCGAGGTTAAGAGCCGGGATGTCGACCAGCCCTGCCTCCAGCGGCAAGAGTACGTTCTCAAGGGGTGCGCCCTTACCGACTTCGTTCAACTTGTCCAGCACAATCGCCCGGTCCAGCCCGAACGGCCCGGCGCGCAACCGGCGGAGCATGGTGACGTGGCCTACAGTGCCCAGCGCGCGGGCAATGTCGCGGGCGAGGCTGCGGATGTAGGTGCCTTTGGAAACATGGGCGATGAGGGTGATTTCGCTAAGCCCCTCCTCTTTAGGGGAGGGGTTGGGGTGGGGCCTATCGTTACTACGCTGCGTTGCATTTGGGGGCGAGGCCCCACCCCCAACCCCTCCCCTGAAGAGGAGGGGGGCCAAGGAAAACACCGTCACGCTTCGGGATTTCAACTCCACCGTTTCCCCCTTGCGGGCAAGGTCATAGGCGCGCTGGCCATCGACCATCAGCGCCGAATAGGCAGGAGGAACCTGCTCTATCGGCCCGGTAAAGCGCGGCAGCACAGCCTCTATTTCCGCCAGCGTAGGGCGTACGTCGCTTGTCGCGATTACCTTGCCCTCAAGGTCCAGCGTGTCCGTCTCCGCGCCGAACTGCACGGTGAACGCATATTCCTTGCTGGCATCAAGCATCCGCCCGGCCAGCTTGGTTGCCTCGCCGATGGCGATGGGCAGAACGCCAGTGGCCAAGGGATCAAGCGTACCGCCGTGGCCGACCTTGACTTTGCCATAGCCCGCCGCGCGCAAGTTGCGCTTAACCGCCGCGACGCCTTGCGTGCTGCCGAGGCCCAACGGCTTGTCCAGGATGATCCAGCCATGCGGCACTGGGTCAGCGCGCGATCAGCAGCGCCAGAGCCTGAAAATGCTCCAACAGCCAAGAAACGGGAGGAATCACGATCCGGTCCACCAGATGCAGGCCCGGAAACACCCACGGCAGCACCACGAATACCCCTATGAACAGCGGGATGCCCAGTGGCTCGATCCGATCCATCACCGCCGCGCCGCGATCGGGCAGCAGTCCGCGCAATATGCGCGACCCATCGAATGGCGGCAGCGGCAACAGGTTGAACACGCCGACGAACAGATTGATCATCAGGAAATTCCTGAGATTCTCAGCCACGAACAAAGTCGCTGGTCCCGGCCCGGCAGTCGTGGCAGTCATCCGTAACAGCAAGCCGATGGCGATGGCGGTCAATGTTGCAAGGATCATGTTGGCCGCCGGTCCGGCCGCGCCAACGAAGGCCATGTCGCGCTTGGGATTGCTCAGGCGGCGATAGTCGACCGGCACTGGCTTGGCCCAGCCAAACACCGGCAGCCCCGCCAGCGCCAGAGCGCCGGGGAGCACGACGGTGCCAATGGGATCGACATGCCGCAGCGGGTTCAGGCTCAACCGCCCCAATACATAGGCCGTTGGATCGCCCAGCAGCCGCGCGACCCAGCCGTGCGCAACCTCATGAAAAACGATGGCAAGCACCAGCGGCACGATCAGCGTCGCGGCCTGATAAATAGCATCATTCATGAACGCGCCGCTCCCATTCCTGCCGCAGCACGCTGAACAGCACGGTATCGCGGACCCGGCCGGTCCAGGTCTGCCGCTCGTGCCGCATCACGCCTTCTTCGGTGCAACCCAGTTTCAGCACAGCGGCGAGGCTGCGGCCATTGACCGCATCGACCTTGAACGCAACCCGTTCCAGCCCGCAGGCAAAGGCATGATCCAGCATCAGCCGCTTGAGCCGACCGTTAAACCCGGTGCCGCGCAGGCGGGGGACGATATAGGAATTGCCGATCTCTATCGACCAGCCGGGCGCGCCGTGATCAAGCCAGCCGGTCATGCCGACCACCTCATCGCCACTCAGCACCGCATAGCAGCGCCGTGCCCGCCTGCCGTCAAGCATGCGATCGAACTGCGGATCGAAGAAGTCGCCGAGATAGGAGAACGGATAGATTTCCCAGATTTCGCTATCCTGAGAGCACGCTGCCCGCAGCCCCTCACGGTGGTGTTCGGTCAGTGGCTCCAGCCGCAAATCGCCTTCCGCGAGCGTTTGATACAGGTCGGCATCGCTCATCAGGGCGGTGCTCAATCCTGCTCAACGCTATCATCGGCCGCCAGATCACGCACTACCAGCGGGTGGGCCAGCAGTTTTTCAATCTTGCCCGCCACGTCAAAGCTCTCATCGGCCTGAAACCTGATCTTTGCGGCAAAACGCAGCTTGAGCCGCCCGGCGACTTCCTTCTGGAAATAGGCGGTGTGGGTACGCAGCGCCTTCAGCACGACGTCCTCATCCGACCCCAGCAGCGGCTTAACGAACACGGTGGCGTGGCGCAGATCGGGCGACATGCGCACTTCGGTGACCGAAATGGTGTGCTGTTTCAGCACTTCGTCATGCACTTCCTGCCGGATCAGCAGTTCCGACAGCACATGGCGCACTTGTTCGCCCACCTTGAGAAGGCGGACAGATCGGGTTTCGGGGCTGGCGGGAGCTTTGGCCATAATCAGGCGAACGGCAAAATATCGTCGACAGTCACGCGCAGCGCATCGGCGAGCGATCGCCAGGTCGCTGCGGTGCCGGACCGCTTGCCATTCTCGATATTGGAAAGCGTCGATTTCACCACGCCCGTAGCACTTGAAAGACTATCTAGAGTGAAGCCGCGATACTTGCGCCAAATACGAAGCGCGTTTTCCCCGCCCAGCAACTTGTCAACCAGATCAGCAGGTAGATATTCCTCGCCTTCAACCCGCCGCATTTCTGCCAGAGCAGCCGCCCGGAGATCAGCCTGATCCTCGCCAGCGTTACGCAAAAGGTGAAATTCATCCAACGGAAGCATTGCCATCTTCTGGCCACCAATCTCGATGAATTGCACAGTCATCGTCATCATTCCTCATAGACTGCGCCACGAGGCGCGATATCGTCAATCCACAGGGTGGCTTCATCCATCCTGAATATAATCCGCCAGTTCTGCACCCTCAGCCGGTAATCGCTGCGCCCCTGCAGGCGAACAATATTGGCGCTCAAGGACAGAGGGCCCTGGGCTAATTCATCAATTTTCTGGCGAATCAAAACCCGCTTATCCGATCGCAACAATGATTTTGCCGCAGTTTTAGAGAATTGGATTTCCACCTGATCTTCTTAATTCAGCGAACAAAAAATGCAACCTATTTTCGCGAATGGAGAACTTCAAGCGGTGTTCATCTTTTCGAGTATGCGGCGCAGCGAGCGGATGTTGCGGGCGGTGCCCTTGCAGGCCAGCCGCCGTTCGATGAACACATTGGTCAGCTTGCTGGTGCCCGCGCCGTCGACATAGTCAATATAGAGCGCCCGGTCGCCACTGGCGAGCCTTTCTGGCCCGCGCGCCGCGTGATCGGCGGTCAGCTTGGCAAAAGCCTCCGCGTCCGGTTGGGCTGACAGGAACAGCGTATGGACCTTGCTTTCGTCACCATCGGCAGCAAACGGATTTTCGCTGATCGCGGCGGCAACTTCATCCCAGTTGCGCACGGCGGCGAAGGTTTCGATATCGAACCGGTCGCGCATGACGTGGGCCAGCATGTCCTCCAGACCTTCGCTGGGGCGTTCGTCAAAATCGAACAGCAGATTACCGCTGGCGACGACAGTTTCTACGTTCTCCAGCCCCTCGCGCTCGAACGCATGGCGCAGTTCCGCCATCGTCAGCCGGTTGCTGCTACCGACGTTCAGGGAACCAAAAAAAGCGACATAGCGAGGCATCAGGATCTATCACACGGTTCACAAGAAGGGACGACTGCGCAGCCCCCTTAGCCGAGACAGCCTCCTTAGTAACCCCGCGTTATTGCGCGAATGGCCGGATCTCGTGAATAGGGGCCAGCCGTCAGGCGACGACCTTCAGATCGCGGCGCGTGCTATGTTTGGCCATCCAGCCTTCCACCACCGGCGCGATTATCTTGCGCCACTTGCCGCCGTTGAAGATGCCGTAATGGCCGACATCCTTGGCGAGGTAATATTGCTTGCGGCTGTCCGCCAGCCCGGTTGCCACCTTCAGCGCAGCCTTGGTCTGGCCGATGCCCGAGATGTCGTCGTTCTCACCCTCGATCGCCAGCAGCGCGGTATCGGTGATTGCGCCCAAGTCGATCACTTTGCCGCGATGCTCAAACTCGCCCTTGGGCAGTGAGTGCTTCTGGAAGACATGCTCGATGGTTTGCAGGTAATATTCCGCAGGAAGGTCGCAGACGCTGCGGTATTCTTCGTAGAACGCCTTGGACGCATCGGCGCTTTCACCGTCACCGGCCACCAGATGGCGGAACATGTGATAGTGGCTCATCAGATGGTTGCCGAGGTTCATCGACATGAAGCCCGCCAGCTGCAGGAATCCCGGATACACCTTGCGACCACCGCCCGGATAGATCGCGGGAACGGTGGCGATGACCGTGTTCTGGAACCAGGTAAGCGGGCGCTGCATCGCCACGTCGTTGACGCTGGTTGGCGCTTCGCGGGTATCCACCGGACCGCCCATCATGGTCAGAGTGGCCGGACGGCAAGGATTCTTGTCCGCCGCCATGACAGCCGTTGCCGCCAGCGCGGGGACCGAAGGCTGGCACACAGCCAGCACGTGCGTGCCCGGGCCGATATGTTCCAGAAAGCCTATGACATGGTCGATATAGTCGTCCAGATCGAATGCCCCGGCCTCAATCGGCACCTGCTTGGCATCGGCCCAATCGGTAATATAGACCTCGGTCCGCTCCATCATCCGCATCAGCGTACCGCGCAGCAGGGTGGCGAAATGGCCGCTCATCGGCGCGACGATCAGCAGTTTGGGCGCGTTGGCAGGCAAGCCGGAATGGGTAAAGCGCAGCAGGTTGCCGAACGGGCGGCGCACGATGATCGATTCCACCACCGGGAACGATTCGCCATCCACGGTCACAGTATCGATATCGAACGACGGCTTGCCGCGCGGTGCAGCGGCGTGGGCAAAGACATCGAGCGCCGACGCCATGACCGGCCCGAGGCCCAGATAGCCCAGCGGCAGGACCGGGTTGTTCAGAAATTCGGCCCCGACTGAGGCGAAGGCGCTGGCCCCGGTCATCCAGGCGCGGTTGAGTTCATAGGCGTTGTAAAGCACGCGAGTACTCCTGAAACGACGGCTTTTCGGGCCGGTTGCGCAGCATGGTGGCGCGTTTTTGCGCATGTTGCAATGCACCATTATCATCAACTGGTGAAATTATGCGCAATCCGCTTTCCCGAACCGGCTGGCTGCGCTAGTTCGCCGGGCCATGCAAGCTGCCGAAATCACAACCTCGCCCGATGAAATCGTGCTGAATGCCGCAACGCCGCAATCTGCGCCTGCGCGCAGTCTTGGGCCGCTGCGGATGATCTGGGCCGCCGCGCTGCGCTATCCCTCGCGGATCGCCGTCGCCTGCGTCGCGCTCAGCATCACGGCGCTGTCAACGCTGGCCTTCCCGTGGAGCTTCAGCCAGATCGTCGAGCACGGCTTTACCCGGGGCAGTGACCGCGCGACGGTGGATTTCTGGTACGAGGCGATGCTGGTCAACGTACTGATCATGGCCATTTTCACTGCCGTCCGGTTCTATTCCGTGTCGTGGCTGGGCGAGCGGGTCGTCGCCGATGTGCGCGAGGCGGTGCAAGCCAACCTGCTGCGCCTGTCGCCCGGCTTTTTCGAGGAAAACAGCCCCAAGGAAATCTCCTCGCGGATGACGGCGGACACCGCGCTGATCGAGCAGGTCGTCGGCACCACAGTCTCCGTCGCCCTGCGCAACGCGATCACCGCGCTGGTCGGCATCGGCGTGCTGTTCTTCATCGCGCCCAAGCTGACACTGGGGCTGGTGGCGGGCATTCCGGTGGTGATCGTGCCCATCGTGCTGTTTGGGCGCAAGCTGCGCGACGTTTCGCGCACCAGTCAGGACCGGGTAGCCGACATCGGCGCATTGACCGGCGAAGTGCTGGGCGCGGCCAAGATCGTCCAGTCGTTCAATCAGGAAGCGCGCGAGGCTGAGCGGTTTTCGCTCGCCGTTGAACGCACCTTCCTTACCGCCAAACGCCGCATCGCCATCCGTTCGGCCATGACATCAGTCGTCATGCTGCTGGTGTTCGGGGCGATTGCCACACTGATCTGGCAAGGCGCGCTAAACGTCTCATCGGGCAAGATCGGCGGCGGGGTGATCACGCAGTTCGTCGGCACCGGGCTGTTCGTGGCCGCTTCGTTCGGCTCGCTCACCGAGGTTTACGGCGATCTGGTGCGTGGCGCCGGTGCCGCCAGCCGCCTGAACGAACTGCTTAACGAGCGGCCCTCGATCACCGCCCCCGCGCGGCCCGTGGCCCTGCCCAGCCCGGCGCGCGGACAGCTGATGTTCGACCACGTCACCTTCCGCTATCCGACCCGGCTGGAAACCCCGGCGCTGGTCGATTTCAGCCTGACGGTTGAGCCGGGCGAGACGGTGGCAATCGTCGGGCCTTCCGGTGCGGGCAAATCGACCATCTTCCAGTTGGCCGAGCGGTTCTATGATCCGCAGGTCGGCACGCTGAAGCTGGACGGGGTGCCGCTGACATCCGCCGATCCAGCCGAAGTGCGCCGCCGCTATGCCCTGGTGCCGCAGGAAGGCGTGCTGTTCGCCGCCTCTGCGCGCGACAACTTGCGCTATGGCAAGTGGGAAGCCAGCGACGAATCGATCTGGCAAGCCGCGCGTGATGCCAATGCCGAAGCCTTTATGCGCGAACTGCCCGAGGGGCTGGACACGTTTCTGGGCGAAAACGGCGCGCGGCTATCGGGAGGGCAACGCCAGCGCATCGCCATCGCCCGCGCCCTGTTGCGCGATGCCCCGATCTTGCTGCTGGACGAGGCGACCAGCGCGCTTGATGCGGAAAGCGAGGCTTTGGTGCAGGAAGCGCTCGACCGGCTGATGGCCAACCGCACAACGCTGGTCATCGCTCACCGGCTGGCCACCGTGCGCAAGGCCGACCGCATCGTGGTGATGGACGGCGGGCGGATGGTTGAACAGGGCACGCACGAAAGCCTGAGCGCTGCGGGCGGGCTATACGCTCGGCTGGCCTCGCTGCAGTTCGACTAACAACCGATTGCGTGTGCCGAAAGGGTTTGCACGGGCGCAGTGCTGGATTATGACAAGGGATTGGTTGCCAAATGCAACCCGCCATTTGTCCGGGATCAGCACGCCGATGATCGCACGTCTTACTAAATCCGCCAGTTTTGCCGCCTTGGCGCTGGCCCTCGTGGCCACATCGCTCGTTGCCTCCTCGCTGGGTGCCCAAACCCCCGCCGCGTCATCCCCTGACGCCACCGATGGCTGGGGCGCATCGGGCATCCAGACCCAGTGGATCGACCGTTCGGTAAAACCGGGCGACGATTTCAACCGCTATGTCAACGGCAAGTGGCTGGCGACCGCCACCATCCCGGCAGACCGCACGTCATACGGTTCATTCCTGGCGCTGGCCGACTTGTCCGAAGCGCGGATGCACACGCTGATGGAAAAGGCGGCGCGCAGCAATCCGGCCGCCGGAACCCCTGCCGCGCGGGCCGCTGCCGCTTATGCCGCGTTCATGGATACGGACGCCATCGAGCGCGCCGGAATCGCGCCGATCCAGCCACTGCTCAGCCAGATCAGCGCCGCGCGAAGTGTCGATGATCTGGTCACGCTGTTCGCCCATCCGGGCCTGCCTGCGCCGCTGGACTTCGATGTCGACGCCGATCCCAAGCACAGCGACACCAACATCCTGCAGATCAGCCAGCCGTCGCTTGGCCTGCCCGACCGCGATTACTACCTGGTCAACAGCGCCCGAAACCGCGAACTTCAGGCCGGGTACAAGGCCTATCTGACGACGATCTTCACCGAGATAGGCTATCCCGATCCTGCCCGCGCGGCGCAGGATGTCTATGCGCTCGAAACCAAAATGGCGGCGGCAAGCTGGGACCGGGCGCTGGGCCGCGACCGCGATCTCACGTACAATCGCCTGACGCTGGAGCAATTTGCCGCGCTCGCCCCCAAAGTGCCGATGAAGGCCATGCTGGAACGGATGGGCGCGGGCCATCCCGCCGCGCTGGTGGTCGGCCAGATGCCGCCCACCGCCGCCGAACTTGCCGCTGCGCACTATACGCGGGCGATGGCGGCCAAGCTGGGCGGCGGCGTGCCCGCGCTGGCTCACCTGATCGCCAGCGAACCGATTCGTGCGTGGCAGGCGTGGCTTGCCGCCGGTCTGGTGGGCAGCAATGCCGCCGTCCTGCCGCACCGCATCGACGAGGCGCGCTTTGCTTTCTACGGCAAGATGTTCACCGGCCAGCCCGAACAGCGCCCCCGCTGGAAGCGCGCTATCGCGGCGACAGAGGCACAATCGGGCGAACTGGTTGGCCAGCTTTATGCCGAACGCTTTTTCCCGGCTGAGAACAAGGCGGCGATGGAGCGGCTGGTGGCAAACTTGCGCGCGGCCCTTGGCGCGAATCTGACCGACCTGAAATGGATGGGGCCGAAAACGCGGGTACAGGCAGAGGCCAAGCTGGCAGCATTCACCCCCAAGATCGGCTATCCCGCCAGCTACAAGACCTATGACGGGCTGGAGCTGCGCCCCGATTCGGCCTTTGGCAACGCTATGGCGGCTACCCGCTGGGGCATGGCGGACAAGATGGCGCGCCTTGGCCGCCCGGTCGATCGCAGCGAATGGCACATGCTGCCTGAAACGGTGAACGCCTATTACAATCCCGGCTTCAACGAGATCGTCTTTCCCGCCGCCATCCTGCAACCGCCGTTCTTCAACCTGAAGGCCGACGACGCGGTAAACTATGGCGCGATCGGCGCGGTGATCGGCCACGAAATGGGCCACGGTTTCGACGATCAGGGCGCCAAGTCAGACGGAGCGGGCAACTTGCGCGACTGGTGGACCCCGGCGGACAAGGCCGCCTTCACCCGTCTGACCGACCGTCTGGTTGCCCAGTACAACGCCCATTGCCCGTTCGACAAAGGCAAAACCTGCGTCAACGGACGGCTGACGCTGGGCGAGAACATCGGCGATCTGGGCGGGCTGAGCGTGGCCTACCGCGCCTATCACATGTCCCTGAACGGCAAGCCCGCCGCGGTGATCGACGGGCTGACCGGCGACCAGCGCTTCTTCATGGGCTATGCCCAAGTATGGCGGCAGGTGATGCGCGAGGAGACGGAGCGGCAGCGGCTGATCACCGACCCCCACTCGCCCCCGCGCTACCGGATCAACGGCGTGGTCCGCAATTTCGATGAATGGTACAAGGCGTTCGGCGTCAAGCC
>JBDTUQ010000062.1:0-10920 GCA_040007615.1 Novosphingobium sp. | reverse complement strand
CGCGTTCAGCGTGACATAGGCATAGATGCCCTGCCCCTTGATATCGTGCGGCATGCCGACAACCGCAGCCTCTGCCACCTTGCCGTGGGCGACCAGAGCCGATTCCACTTCGGCGGTGCCCATGCGGTGGCCCGATACGTTGATCACGTCGTCTACCCGGCCGGTGATCCAGTAATAGCCGTCCTTATCCCGGCGGCAGCCGTCGCCGGTGAAATACTTGCCGGGATAAGTGGTGAAATAGGTCTGGAAGAACCGCTCATGATCTCCCCATACGCTGCGCATCTGGCCGGGCCAGCTTTGCGTAAGGCACAGATTGCCCTCATTCGCGCCTTCCAGCACGCCGCCTTCGGCATCAACCAGCTGCGGCACCACGCCGAACATCGGATTGCTGGCGCTGCCGGGCTTGAGCGCGGTCGCGCCGGGCAGAGGCGTGATCATCGCTCCGCCGGTCTCGGTCTGCCACCAGGTATCGACGATGGGGCAGCGGCCTTCGCCAACCACGCGCCAGTACCATTCCCAGGCCTCGGGATTGATCGGCTCGCCTACGCTGCCCAGCAGGCGGAGCGACGATCGGCTGGTCTTCGTCACCCAGCTATCGCCTTCGCGCATAAGCGAGCGCAGCGCGGTGGGCGCGCCGTAGAACGTGTTGACCTGATGCCTGTCCACGATCTGCCAGAAGCGGCTGTGATCGGGGTAATTGGGCACGCCTTCAAACATCACCGTGGTCGCGCCATTGGCCAGCGGGCCATAGACGACATAGCTGTGCCCGGTGACCCAGCCGATGTCTGCGGCGCACCAATAGACCTCTCCGGGGCGGTAATCGAAGACGTAATGATGCGTCATCGCCGCCCAGGTCAGATAGCCGCCCGTGGTGTGCAGCACGCCCTTGGGCTTGCCGGTGGAGCCGGAGGTATAGAGGATGAACAGCGGGTCTTCCGCGCCCATTTCCTCAGCCGCGCAATCGGCAGAGGCGGCGGCGCGGGCATCGTGCCACCAATGATCGCGGCCATCGGCCATCGCCGTCTCGCTCCCGACGTGGCGCACGACCAGAACCGATTCCACCGGGCTGCCAAGCGCCAGCGCGGCGTCGACATTGGCCTTCAGCGGCACCACCTTGCCGCCGCGCATACCCGCATCAGCGGTGATCACCAGCTTGCTGTCGCAATCGACAATCCGGCCGTGCAGAGCCTCTGGCGAAAAGCCGCCAAAGACGATGGAATGGATAGCGCCGATGCGGGTGCAGGCCAGCATGGCCATCGCCGCCTCAGGGATCATCGGCATGTAGATCGTGATCCGGTCACCGCGCCGAGCGCCAAGGGCTTTCAGCGCATTGGCAAAGCGGCAGACTTCCCCGTGCAGTTCGCGATAGGTAATCCGGCGCTGCTGGCTAGGGTCATCCCCTTCCCAGATGATCGCGGTAACATCGCCGCGTTCCGCCAGGTGGCGGTCAAGGCAGTTCGCGGAAACATTCAGCGTGCCATCGGCAAACCATTCGATGCCGAAATCCGCCTCGTTGAAACTGCTGCCGGAAAGCTTGGTCCAGGGCTTGATCCAGTCCAGCCGGGCCGATTCCGCGCGCCAGAACGTTTCAGGCTCAGCGACAGACTGGCGGTATTTCTCGGCATAGCCGATTGCATTGACATAGGCGCGTTCCGCCCATTCGGCGGGCACGGGATGAGTGGTCACGCGGGCAGGTCCTCTCAGGTTTGAACGACACCTCTAAAGCCATTCGCGTCCGGTTTGAACCTATAGCCGATGAATTATTCGCAAGGCTGCGCGATAAGGCAGGATGCGCCGTTTGCCAGCGAGAGATCGGCCAGATCCTCTGCCAGACCGCAATCGCCCGGCGCAATCGCCTCACCCTTGATCGCTGTGCCCTGCGAAAGTGGGATAACCAGCAGCGGCCCCTGCCCGTATCGCGCCGCTATCGCCGGGCTGGCGGGGCCTTGCAGCAGGTCAAGCCGGAACAACGGCCCATCCACCAGCTTCGCTTCCGCACCATCGGGCACGTGCCGGCGATAGCGGGCGGGCAGTTCTTCGCCCCTTGCCACCGCGACCCCGGCGTCCAGATGCAGCTCGCGCGGGCGGCCATAGTCATAGAGGCGGTACGTGACGTCGCTGTTCTGCTGCACTTCGATCAGGCTGACGCCCGCCCCGATGGCGTGAACGGTGCCCGCCGGAATGTAGAAGAAATCGCCCGGTGCCACCGGATACCAGTGCAACAGATGCTCAATCGACCCATCCAGCGCGGCGGCGCGCATCGCATCGCCATCCAGCGGCACATTAAAGCCCACGCCCAGCCGCGCGCCCGGCTCTGCCCCCGTAACCAGCCAGCATTCCTCTTTGCCGTGACCGGGCAGCTGCGCGTCCGACGGATGGACCTGAACTGACAGCGCCTCGCTGGTGAAGATATATTTGACCAGCAGGCTGGCAAGCGATGGCGGAGGTTCGAACCAGATTTCACCGATAGGCTCGCCCTCGCGCTCACCCTTCGGCGTGCCAAACGGCGGAGGCAGCACTTTGCGCCCCCACGGTTTGGCCACGCGGCGGGTGGGCAGGCGCGCGGTCACTGGTTCGCCGCGCCCGTCAGTTTGCCGACAAGCTGCGCGCCTGCCGCCGTCGTCACCAGAATCTCGCCATTATCAACGACCACGACCACGCCTTCCAGTCCGATCACCGAAACGCGCGGGCCATCGCTGTCGACCATGACGTTGCGGCAGGCGATGAGTTCGGCGGGGCCGGTGACATGGTTGCCTTCACTGTCCACGTCCCGTGCTTCGTGAAGGGCCTGCCAGTTGCCGATATCCGACCAGCCCATGTCGGCGGGCACCATTGCGGCGCGGGCGGTGTTTTCCATCACCGCATAGTCCACCGATTCGCTGGCGATCCCGGCAAAAGCCTGCGGGTCCGGATGGAACCGCGCGCCATCGGTGTGGCCTAGTTCAACCGCCTTGCGCACGGCGGCGGCGATCAGCGGGCGGTGCGCCTGCAGTTCGGCCAGAAAGGCCCCTGCCCGGAAGGCAAAGATGCCCCCGTTCCAAGCGTATTCGCCCGAATCAAGGAATGCCTGAGCGCGGGCCGCGTCCGGCTTTTCCACGAACTGCGCAACGCGGGTGCCGCGCTGGTCAATCGCCTCGCCCTTGCGCAGATAGCCAAAGCCGGTTTCCGGGGTCTTGGCCTCGATCCCGAACGAAACCAGCCAGTCATCCGCCGCCAACGCCGCCGCCGCGCAGGCTGCCTGCGTGAAAGCACCTGTATCGGCAATGTGGTGATCACTCGGGCAGACCAGCATGATCGCCTGCGGGTCCAGCCGTAGCGCAGCCAAGGCAATTGCGGCGGCGGTGTTGCGGGAGGAAGGCTCGACGATCACCGTCGCACCGCTGGCGCCAGCCAATTGCACCTCGACATGTTCAAGATGCTTTTCGCCCGTCACCACCACAGGCGGGGCAAAGCGCGAATCATCGGCGCAGCGGGCCAGCGTTGCCTCAAACAGGGTATTTTCGCCCACCAGCGGCAGGAACGGCTTCGGCTTGTCAGCCCGGCTGCGCGGCCACAACCGGGTGCCGCTGCCGCCACAAAGGATGACCGGGGTAATCATGCTCATCGTCGGAAAATGCCTGCTGCTGCCGCGCCGGAAGGAACCGGAACGAAAAATCGGAATGCCTGCTTCATGGTCAAGAAACGGCGATGCAGCAATATTGTGCCGCAAGTTTGGTTAAGGAAACGATATTTTGCGGCAAAACGCGCTGCTCTCCGGGCATTAACGATAGAACCACTTCTGCTGCCAGCCGAACGTGGACGGCACAGGATTGCCCGCCGCGTCGGTTGCCGGGCGAAAGCGGAAGCGTTTCATGGCCAGCGTACAGGTGATCTGATCGGCGGCAGCGTCCTTGCTGGGCCGCGCGATCCGGCAGGCATGCGCCCGGCCATCGGTGCCGACGGCAAGGTAGATCACCACATAGTCGTCTATCCGCAAGGCGCGCGTGGCGGCGGGATAGTCGCGCGCGGAACTGATATCGCCTGACAGTTTGGCGCTGGGCGCACCGGTTCCGGCTCCCTTGCCGCTCCCGTCTCCGCTACCCTGACCTCCGCCGCCGCTGCCAGCCCCCGCGTCGCTTGCGCCCAGCACATTGGTATTGCCAGCGGCAGCAATTGGCGCTGCGGAAATGCGCGGTTGCACCATGATCCTGGGTGGCGGCGCGACCACTGCGCGCGGAACCGCCCGCCGCCCTGCCGGAGCCGCCGCCCCGCCCTCGCGCTCAGGCTTCGCTGGTGGAGGTGGTGGCGGTGGTGGCGGCGCGGGTGGCGGCGCGGGTGGCGGCGTGATGGTAAACGTCGCCAGCACTTGCCGGGCGGCCTCATGCGTCAAATCCGGCGCAAAGGCGCGCAGCAGGGCAAGGAACAGCGCCAGATGCAGCACAGCCACAGCCACGAATGCGCCCACGCGGTCGCGGCGGGGAGAGATCAGATCGGCTTGAAACATGGGCCGCGTGATCATGCCAGCGCCGCGCGAAAGGGGCAAGTCGCGCTCAGCCTTGCGGTGAGCCATCCCCCAGCGCGGCGAGATCGCTGGCCCGGTTCACATTGGCCAGAGCCGTCGGCGGCTCCACCGCGCGCGCGCCGACCGCCTCGGCAAAGGCGCGCATAGAGTGTCGGCCATTACCCTCCAAAATCCCCGCAATCACCGACGCGCCGGCACTCGGCCACAAACCGATCACCGGCTGATCCGCGAAGTATGCAGGCGCGGGCGCGAGCAAAAGCGGCAGGTCTTCGGGCAATCCCGGCGAATCAACGCCGCAACTCAGCACAGCGGCAAAGCCCTGTTCTTCCGCCAGCCGCAGCGCCGCCGCCAGCCCGCCCAGCGGCCCCATGCCGGGGCGGGGCCAGTCAGGCAGGCACGGGGCTGGTCCCTCGGTGCGCCCGACAATGACAACGCGCCCGCACCACCGCGCCAGGCTTTCAACGGCCAGATCAATCAGCGTTCGTCCGCCCAGCCGCGCCAGCGCCTTGTCACTGCCAAAGCGCGAGGATTGCCCGCCCGCAAGGACGACGCCGAGGATGCTGGACTGGTTCATTCCGGCAAGCCGTAAGGGTATTTCACACCTCGCGATAGCCCGCCATGCGACTTGACCGGGCACCGCGCGCCATGCAGTGCTGGCGTTGAGCAAGCAGGGGACCGGACTGATGCAGCAGCCAGACGCGGCCTTGACCGGCACCAGTGGCACTATGACGCCGATTGACAGAAACCTGGCCGATTATGCCCGCACCGCCCTTGCCAGCGACCCCGCGCGTCTGGCGATAGAGTACGGCGGCCACGAATATACCTGGGCCGACGTTCGGCAGGTTGCCGAACAATTGCGCCGCGCGCTCGACGATTCGGGCGCGGGCGCATGGGGCGCGATCAGTTTTGTCGCGCGCAACCGACCATCGGCACTGGCGGCGCTGGCCGAGATGCTGGCAGGTGCGCGCACGGTACGCATGATCTACCCCTTCCAGTCGCCCAGCGCGCTGGCCGCCGCCGTGGCGCGGCACGATTCCCCGGTACTGGTCATGGCCGAAGAGGACTTCACGCCAGAGGTGGACTCGGTGCTGAAAGCGCGGCGCATGGCCGGGATCGGTCTTGCCGAAATGGGCGCGCGGTTCATGCCCGGCCATGCCCGAGCTGCGGTGCGTGAGGCTCCGGCCACGGCCTCGGTCGAAATCCTCACCAGTGGCACCACCGGCCCGCCCAAACAGTTTGCCGTGCCGCACGGCGTTTTCGCGCGCTTTGTCGAAGGGCAAGGCCAGACCTTGCTGACTGACCCGACGCGCCCACCGATGCTGTTCTCGTTCCCCATCGGCAACATTTCGGGCATGTACATGACCTGCTCGTCGTTCCTGCGGGGCGAGCCGGTTATCCTGCTTGACCGGTTCACCCTGCCCGCATGGCTCGATTACGTGCGCCGCTATCGTCCGACCACTGCCGGAGCGCCGCCCGCCGCCGTCTCGATGATCCTGGACGCGGGGGTTCCACGCGAAGACCTGGCCTCGCTGGACTATTTCAGCACTGGCGCGGCACCGCTTGATCCCACCGTCCAGCGCCGCTTTCAGGAATGCTACGGCATCCCGGTCCTGCTGTCATACGGCGCGACCGAGTTCGGCGGGCCGGTGGTGGCGATGACCCCGGCGCTTCATGCTGAGTGGGGAGAAAGCAAGTTCGGCTCGGTCGGGCGCGCAATGCCTGGCGTCCGTCTGGCCGTGCGCGATCCGGAAACCGGCGCGGAAGTGCCTGCGGGCGAGACTGGCCTGCTCGAAGTGGTCAGCCCCCGGCTTGGCCCGGACTGGATCCGCACATCGGACCTGGTGAGCATCGACGCCGATGGGTTCATGTTCTGCCGGGGCCGCAATGATGGCGCAATCATGCGCGGCGGGTTCAAGGTTTTGCCCGAACCCATCGAGCGCGCTTTGATGCTGCACCCGGCCATCGCTGACGCCGCCGTAGTCGCGGTTCCTGACGCGCGCTTGTCCGAAGTTCCCGGCGCGGTGGTTCAGATCAAAGCAGGTGCGGCGCGCCCTTCCGGTGCCGAACTTGCCGACCATCTGCGCCGGCACGTGCTGGCGACCTACCTTCCGGCGCACTGGCGTTTCGTTGACGCCTTGCCCAAAAACCCCTCGTTCAAGATTGATCGTCCGGCGCTGAAGGCCCTGTTTGATCAGGAACCGGTGGAACCCTTGCCGACGCCCGCCGGCCTCACCGCCGTTGCGGGATCGCCGCTGGCGGTGAAGCGCCGAACGAGTTGAGCGCCAAGACGTGGCCTGTGCGCGATGGAACGATCTGCCGGGCCGTTCGTTCAGTGTGCAGGCAGGTTTGCGCAGATATGGTCTGCCTACTGTTTTCATAATCAGGGATAATCGCAATGACTTCTACTTCCATGACCATGCGCAAGATGACACTTGCCGTTGCCGCCGCCGCCACGATGGCTCTGGGTGTCGCTTCGCCCGCCGAAGCCCGCGCCTGCAAGCGCCTTAACAAGACCGAAGGTGCCGTGGTCGGCGCGGTTGCGGGCGGCGTTCTGGGCAATATCATCGGCGGACGCGGCAATCATACCACCGGCACGCTGGTTGGCGCGGCTGCTGGCGGCGTCGCCGGTCACGAGATCGCGCGCACCAAGTACAACAAGCACTGCCGCCGTTATTACCGCTAATCCCTGAACACCGGGCCGTTCATTCAGGGCGAGACAATCGCCTTCCAGATGAGCGGCCCGACCTTGTCCAGCCCACGGCGCGACAAGTGGTTTCCGTCGCTGTAAAGCGGCTGCGACTGGCTATCATAGGGATAGCACCAAGCCACATCGCATAGCACGGGCGCGGGATCGACCAACAGGGACTGGCCGCGCACTGATGCAAATGCCGCACTGACATCGCGGTTGCGCGCTACATATTCGCTGACTGGTAGGCGCAACTGAGCAGCAGACTCGCCATACCAGCCCGCCCGCGCCACGGTGTCCGTCATCGGAAAATCATATTCAGGCAGCGGGCCGACCACGATCACCCGCTTGTTCGCCGCCTTCAGCACGCGCAAGGTTTCGTTGAGCGCGGCGCGAAAAGCTTCGGCATTGCCGGGCGCGACAGGATGATCCAGACCGACAACCCGGAACGTCGAGACAGTCGAGCCGTGCCTGCCGCCGCTGGTATAGCCCGCCCACTCCCCTGCCAACACGACCGTCTTGATCGCCGGATCGGCAATCGTCTGGCGCAAGGCGCGCTGGAATTCATCGGCGCAGATGTGGGCGTTCTTGGTCGGATCGTCGGTAATCAGTCCCAACAGCGGCGGGCACCAGCCCTTGGCGATCAGGCGGACCGACACGCCTTGCCGTGCGGCGGTGCCATCAAGCCACTGGGCGTACTTTCCGGCGTGGCTGTCACCGATCAGGGCAATGGACGGTACGCGCCCCGGTGCGCCGATGGTGTCGCCTATCCGTTCGTACCGGGTTTCCAGTTCGATCGGGTCGGTGCTGGCCAGTACGGCAAGTACGGGGGGCGGGAGACGGGTTTCGGCACCGCGCGTCATGTGCCCATACAACCCGGCGGCAATAAACACCGCGCCGCCAATTGCACTGGCCACGAACACCCCTCGCCGCGTCGGCAGCACAGATTGCGCCCCCTTGCGGAACGACCGCTCGACATAGCGCCAGCTGAGGTATGCGAGCAGGACCGACAGCGCCGCCAGCCCCAGCAGCAGACCTTGCGATGGATCCCCGATGCTGCGGATGCGGGCAAAGGCGAACAGCGGCTGGTGCCACAGATAGGCGCTGTAGCTGATCAGCCCTATGCCGACGAAAGCGCGCGTGCCCAATAGCTTTGCGGCCCACGTGCCCGGCGCAGCGTAGAGGATAATCAGCGCGGTGCCCACCACCGGGACAAGCGCATAGAGACTGGGAAAGGGCGTCGTCTCATCAAACCGAAAGATCGCGAACAGGATCGCCGCAAGGCCCGCCGCGCTCAGCAGGTTGCTGGCCCGCTGCGGCTTGCCGAACGCCAGGAAGGCGCAGAGCGATCCCGCCAGCAGTTCCCAAGCGCGCGGCGGGGCGAGGTAGAAATTGGCGCTGGGAGCGGTTCGCCAGCCCAGTTCGCTTGCGGCCAGACTCAGCAACGCAGTCGCTGCGATCACCCAAAAGGCCCGGTTCCGGCCAAAACGCCACAGCAGCCACAGAAGCAGCGGGAACAGCAGGTAATACTGCTCCTCCACTGCCAGGCTCCAGGTGTGCAACAGCGGCTTCAGTTCGGCAGCGGGCGCGAAATAGCCTTCCTGCCGCCAGAACAGCACGTTGGAAGCAAACAGAGTCACCGCGATCAGGCTCTGCGCGAAATCGTCCATCTGCCGGGGCAGCATCCACGCCCAGGCAAAGGGAATGCAGCAGGCCATGACCACGAACAGCGCGGGCAGGATACGCCGGGCGCGGCGTTCGTAAAATCGAACGATGGAAAAGTCGCCGCGCTCCAGCTCGGCCATCAGGATACTAGTGATCAGGTAGCCGCTGATGACAAAGAACACGTCAACGCCGACAAAGCCGCCGCTGAACACCTTGATCCCGGCGTGGAACAGGATGACAGGCACCACGGCCACGGCGCGAAGGCCATCGATCTCCCGGCGATACTGTAACATGAACCGATCCCCCGCGCGCCAGCCTATGCGACCAGCGCGGCCACCAATGCCTTGACCTTTTTCTGCCGCCACTGCGGCAAGGGGGCGACCAGCCAATAAGCCTTGCGGCAATCCTCAACCTGTTCTTGCTGTTCAAGTCGCCCGGCAGAGTACCATTCCTGCGCCAGCAGATGCGGCACACGGGCGCGGCCCATTCCGGCAGCGGCGGCAGCGATAGCCAGGCCCGCATCGCCGACATGAACCGGGGCATCAGCCTCGCCATCGGACTGCGGAGCCGGGCCGCCCGTCCACGCGATCCAGTCACCAGCGCCCACGGTCGCCAGCTGGGCCGTGCCCAGCATCACGCCCTCCAGATCGCCCGGCCCCTCTGACCAGCGCAGCGCCAGATCAAGGTTGGCCTCGGTAAAATCGACGTTCTCGCCATCCAGCAGGACATAACGCACTTCGGGATTGGCGGCGCGGAACGCGGCGAGGCGCGGGGCGAGCCACACCGCCAGCAGATCGCGCGGCGCGGCGATGGTATAGACGTGGCTCGATTGCCCGGCCTGCATCGCCTGCACCGCATCTTCAAAATGCAGGAACCCGCTGCGCAGCGCCTCAAGCCCCGCGCCAGCCTCCTCGGTCATTTCCAGCCCCTTGCTGGTGCGGCGGAACAGCACCACCCCCAGCAGGTCTTCCAATGCGCGGATCTGTTGGCCGACCGCCGCCGGGGTCACCGCCAGTTCGTCTGCCGCGCGGGTGAACGAAAGGTGGCGCGCCGCCGCGTCGAACACGCGCAGGGCGTTAAGCGGCAGATGCGTGCGCTTCATCGGAAGGTCAGGTCCGCCCTCAACCCGCAGTCGCGGGTGCGGCCAGCGGCACATAGGGGATCGCCGCGTTTACCGAGGTTCCATCGGCGCGGCGGAAGGTATAATAACCCTCCATGCTGCCGTGCGGGGTCGCCAGCGGACAGCCCGAGACATAGTCATGGCTACCGCCCGGCTGGATCAGCGGTTGTTCGCCGACCACACCATCACCCTCGACCAGATTGACCAGCCCGCGCCCATCGGTGAAGCGCCAGTGGCGGGTGAGCAATTGCACGGCCTGATCAGAATCATTCTCGATCCGGATGTGATAGACCCAGAACCACTTGCCCACTTCGATCCGCGACTGTTCGGGCAGGAAATTGACCGCGACTCGCACGGTGATTCCATCTGTGATTGCGGCGTGCTGGAAAAGCTGTTTCATGATTTCGTCAGCCTAGCGCGGAATGTCCCACGCTTCAATCGCGGCGGGCCATTTCACCGCGATGTAAGCGCAAGTGATGCTATCCGGTAACCGTCAGCTGCACGCGGACAAGGTGATCGAGCACCGGGCCATAGAGCGGGCGGGCAAACCTGACGCCGGCGCGCCGCGCCTTGACCCAGCAAACCGTGCCCTCCATCCCTTCGAGCGACGGCATCCGCAGGATCACCAATTGGCCCGGCTGCAACATGCCCTCAGGGCCGACCAGCCCGCAGCCATCAACCGAAATGTCGGACAGTACGACATCCTCTGCCCCGCCTTCCGATGTGCGGCAGGTGGCGTCCATCCACACGGGAAAGCGCAGGCCCTGGCGGGGGATTCGCGGGCGCAGGATGATCGGATCGGGCATCAGGATACTTTCGCTCCGCAAGATCGGTGTAAAGGCCGGGAGCCCGCGAAACTGACGAGCAGTTTTAACGGATTCCTGATGAGCGACACTAGGGTGCGGACTCATTTGAGCCACCAGATGACGGTAGCGGCTATGGCGATGG
>JBDTUQ010000061.1:0-11149 GCA_040007615.1 Novosphingobium sp. | reverse complement strand
TTCGTCACCGCGCTCGATTACAAGAATCCCTACGTCTATCCGTTCGAGGAATTCCAGCGCTGGAAACAGCATCCCGCCATCCGCGAGATTCTGGAAGGCGGCAAGCGCGTGTCCTATGGCGCGCGGGCGATCAACGAGGGCGGCTGGCAATCGGTGCCCAAGCTTGATTTTCCGGGGGGCGCGCTGGCGGGTTGCTCGGCCGGTTTCGTCAACGTCCCCCGCATCAAGGGCAGCCATACCGCGATGAAAAGCGGGATGCTGGCAGCGGAATCGATCTCGGCGGCCATCTCGGCGGGCCGGGAACTCGATTCGCTGGCCGAATACGATGCCG
This sequence comes from Novosphingobium sp., assembly GCA_040007615.1. Lineage (GTDB taxonomy): Bacteria > Pseudomonadota > Alphaproteobacteria > Sphingomonadales > Sphingomonadaceae > Novosphingobium. The sequence goes on along the minus strand of JBDTUQ010000061.1, from coordinate 10,818 downwards.
CCGTGCGTGGCAGCTGGATCGCGGCAGAGCTTAAGCTGGTCGCCAATGCCCAGCCGATCATCGCCAAATTCGGCGGCGATCTGGGGACGGTGATGGCAGGTGCCGACATGTGGCTGCGCTATCTGAAAATGCCTATCTTCCCGGTGATGAAGCACCACACCGACGCTTCGGAAACGCAGCGCGCCGATCTTTACCAGCCGATTGCCTATCCCAAGCCCGATGGTGTGATCAGCTTTGATCGGCTGACTTCGGTGTCGTTCTCGTTCACCAACCACGCCGAGGATCAGCCGTGCCATCTGGTGCTGGCCGACCCCGCGATCCCCACAGCGGTCAACCTGCCGGTCTATGCCGGACCAGAGGCGCGCTATTGCCCGGCGGGGGTTTATGAATTTGTCGATGCGGATGGCTCAGGGCCGAAACTGCAGATCAATTCGCAGAACTGTGTCCATTGCAAGACTTGCGACATCAAGGACCCGACCCAGAACATCACCTGGGTCGCGCCTGAGGGCGGGGGCGGACCGAACTATCCGAACATGTGAGACTTTCAGATATTAAGGAGATTCAAATTGGTTGGACGCAGCACCATCTTGGCCGCAATTCTGGCAGCTTTCGTAGTCTGTCCGGCTGCGGCACAGTCGGACAGCACGCCCGGCGTGACTGAAGTGGCTCCGGGTGTGCGTCAGATCGATGGGGCAAATGTCCCATCGACACACGTCGGCTTTGCAGCTCTTAAGGCGGCCATCGAGAAGGACCAGTCCTTCAAAGCGGCGAAGAAGTTGTTTTCTGCAGCTGGCATCGCGTCACCTGGCCCCTCGGGAACCACGACATACATGTACAAAATCCATGATCCCGAAACCAACGCGGATGGGGTTGCTATCCTCTTCGTGAAGGACGGGAGGGTCGTGAATTTCATGATCAGCTAAGGTTGAGGAGGTGTTCATCGAGTCCGTTCGGTTCCATCGGGAGCATCGTCCCCAACCACTGCGCGCGATCCGGCTGTGACCCAGACTGAAACCGCCTATGCCAAAATCAATCTGGCGCTGCACGTTCGGCGGCGGCGGGATGATGGCTATCATGAGTTGGAAACGCTGTTTGCATTCGTCGACGCTGGCGATGAATTGCAGGCCGCGCCAGCCCCGCGCGATGAGTTAAGAATATCTGGTGAGTTTGCCCCGGAACTCACTGATCCATTTGGTAATATCGTCGCCAAATCTTTGACCGCCCTGCCGCATGGCCAAGGCTTGGCGGTGGACCTCAACAAGCGTCTGCCGGTGGCGGCGGGGCTGGGCGGCGGATCGGCAGATGCCGGGGCGGTGTTCCGGCTGGTGGAGCGAATGCATGGCCTGCCAGATGACTGGCAGGCCCGGGCGGCTCGGTTGGGGGCCGATGTTCCGGCTTGCGTCGCCAGCGTAACATGCGTCGGGCGGGGGACCGGAACTGAACTCGAACCCGTGGCAAGTAATCTGGCTGGAACGCTGGTTCTATTGGTTAATCCCCGCGTAGCCATGTCGACGGGGCCGGTGTTCAGGCAATGGGACGGCCTAGATCGCGGCGCTCTGCCAGAAGGCGACGCAAGGGCAATCGCGCTGGCCGGGCGTAATGATCTGGAAGCCCCGGCGATTGCGCTGTGCCCGGTGATCGAGGACGTACTTGCCGTGCTGGCGCAAAGTGGCGCTTGGCTCTGCCGCATGTCCGGCTCTGGCGCGACCTGCTTTGCCTTGTTCGACCACCCTGACACGATGGACAGTGCAGTGGCAACGCTGCGCCAAGAGCACCCGGATTGGTGGCTCATGGCCGGAAAACTGCGATGAGCGAACAACCTTGGCAAATGATCGGCAGCCCGCGTTTTGGGGGGATTCTGGTGGTTTGCGACCACGCATCCAACCACGTTCCCGCCGACATCGACCTTGGCATAGACCCGGCCCTGCTTGACCAGCACGTTGGCATCGACATTGGAGTCGGAGCGATTGCTGCGCGCATGGCGGATCAGCCCGGAACCGCCGCCTTCGTGGCCACCGTCTGCCGACTGGTGTGTGATTTCAACCGCGACGAACACGCGCCGGGCGCGGTGCCCATCGCCAGCGACGGCCATGCCATCCCCGGCAATGCGCTGGACCACGCCGGGCGTGAGGCGCGGCTGGCGCGGTTCCACCGGCCCTATCATGCGGCGCTGGCCTGTCAGCTTGACCAAGTTCCGCCTGCACTTGTCCTTTCCTTGCATAGCTTTACGCCGTGTCTTTCAAGCCATCCTGAGCAGCAGCGCCCGTGGCACGTGGGCATTCTCTATAACTCAGACGACCGCCCCGCGCGCATGGCCATCCCCCGCCTGCGGGAGGAAGGTCTGATTGTCGGTGATCAAGAGCCGTACTCCGGCGTCCTCCTCAACGCGACGATGAACCGCCACTGCGAAAGCGAAGGGCGGCCTTATCTTGGCGTCGAAATCCGGCAGGACCAGATCGGTGACGAAGCCGGACAGGCCCTGTGGGCCGACCGCCTGCACCAGTTATGCAACGAGATTGCGCTGCGGCTAAGCTGAAAAAGGCGCATTTTCCGCTTCGAATGGACGGGCACCTGACGTAGAGGGGCGGCTTGCCTCGTCCATTTGCTCAATCGGAGCCACGATCATGCCCGTCTATCGTTCACGCACGTCTACTCACGGCCGCAACATGGCTGGTGCGCGGGGGCTGTGGCGCGCGACGGGGATGAAGGACGGCGATTTCGGCAAGCCGATCATCGCTGTGGTCAACTCGTTCACCCAGTTCGTACCCGGTCATGTCCACCTGAAGGATCTTGGCCAGATGGTCGCGCGCGAGATTGAGGCAGCGGGCGGTGTCGCCAAGGAATTCAATACGATAGCCGTGGATGATGGTATCGCAATGGGCCACGACGGCATGCTCTATAGCCTGCCCAGCCGCGATCTGATCGCTGATAGCGTGGAATACATGGTCAACGCCCATTGCGCCGATGCGATGGTCTGCATCTCCAACTGCGACAAGATCACGCCGGGAATGCTGATGGCCGCGCTGCGCATCAATATCCCGGTGGTGTTCGTCTCGGGCGGGCCGATGGAGGCCGGCAAAGTGGTGATCAAGGGCAAGGAGCACGCGCTCGATCTGGTCGACGCGATGGTTGCCGCCGTTGATGACAGCTACACTGATGAGGAAGTGGACACGATTGAACGGTCCGCCTGTCCGACGTGCGGTTCGTGCTCGGGCATGTTTACCGCCAATTCGATGAACTGCCTGACCGAGGCGCTGGGGCTGTCGCTGCCCGGCAACGGATCGACGCTGGCGACCCATGCAGACCGCAAACAATTGTTCCTGCAGGCAGGGCGCACCGTGGTTGACCTGTGCCGCCGCTATTACGAGCAGGACGACGCATCGGTCCTGCCGCGCTCCATTGCCAGCTTTGCCGCGTTTGAGAATGCGATGACGCTGGATATCGCGATGGGCGGTTCGACCAATACCGTGCTCCATCTGCTGGCAGCGGCTTACGAGGCGGGCGTCGATTTTACCATGACCGACATCGACCGCCTGTCGCGCCGGGTGCCGGTGCTGTGCAAGGTCGCGCCTGCGAAGGCCGATGTGCATATGGAGGACGTTCACCGCGCGGGCGGGATCATGGCCATCCTGGGCCAGTTGGACCGCGCCGGGCTGCTCCACACCGATCTGCCGACCGTTCACAGCGCGACGCTGGCCGACGCGCTTAACCAGTGGGACATCAGCCGCACCAATGATGAGGGCGTGCAGCAGTTCTTCCGCGCGGCCCCCGGCGGCGTGCCGACGCAAACGGCGTTCAGCCAGAACCGGCGCTGGGACGCGCTTGACCTTGACCGGCAATCGGGTGTGATCCGCTCTGCCGACAACGCCTTCAGCAAGGACGGCGGCATTGCGGTTCTATCCGGCAACGTCGCGCTGGACGGGTGCATTGTGAAGACCGCCGGGGTGGACGAATCCATCCTGAAATTCGCCGGTCCCGCCGTGGTGTTCGAAAGCCAGGAGGCGGCGGTGACCGGCATTCTGACCGGCCAGGTCAAGGCGGGCGATGTGGTGGTCATCCGCTATGAAGGGCCAAAGGGCGGGCCGGGAATGCAGGAAATGCTCTACCCCACCAGCTATATCAAATCCAAGGGGCTGGGCGCAGCCTGCGCGCTGGTTACCGACGGTCGCTTTTCGGGCGGCACATCGGGCCTGTCGATCGGCCATGTCTCGCCCGAGGCGGCGGAGGGCGGGGCGATCGGTCTGGTCGAAAACGGCGACCTTATTGAAATCGACATCCCGGCACGCACGATCAAGTTGTCTATCACCGACTCCGAAATGGCGGCGCGGCACCGCGCGATGGAGGCCAAGGGCCCCGAAGCATGGAAGCCCGCCAAGGAACGCCCGCGCAAGGTCTCGGTCGCCCTGCAGGCCTATGCCGCGATGGCCACCAGCGCCGCGCGCGGCGCGGTGCGTGATGTGACGCAGATCACCGGCGGCAAGCGCGGCTGATGCGTGGCGCGGGCCTTGGAATGGGGCGGTGATCATTAATTCCCACCCGACTTCCCTGAGCTTGTCGAAGGGCTGTGCTAGTTCTTTTTTTCTTGAGCTTGGCCGCAAGAAAAGAGCAGCCCTTCGACAAGCTCAGGGTGGTCGGTTTAGGTGGGCAGTTTTCTTGTTTGTCCTGCTTGCTCTGGCAGGTTGCTCATCCGGTGCAGCGCCAAAACAGGCCGCCGGGGCCGAGCATATTGCCTGCGCACTGGCCGGGGCAACGGCGTTCGCGCCCGATTGCGCGGTCGAACGGCTGGCCAAGGCGCAGGACGGCGACGACGTGGTGATCGTGCGCCATCCCGATGGCGGCTTCCGGCGCTTTGTGCTGATTGACGGCGGTACGCGCATTGCGACAGCTGATGGCGTGGCCGAAGTGCAGGCGGCGCGCGTCGGGCCTGATCTGGAAGTGACCGTCGGGCAGGATCGCTATCGCTTCCCCGCTGGCCAAAAGCCCGATGCCCGCTGACCAGATCCTCACCGCCGCGCAGATGCGCAGTGCGGAGGGCGACCTGATCGCGGCGGGCAGCAGCGTCGATGCGCTGATGCAGGTGGCCGGGCGCGGTGCGGCGGACTGGGTGTGGCGCGCGGCGGCGGGCAGGCCGGTGTCGGTGCTGTGCGGTCCGGGCAACAATGGCGGCGATGGCTATGTCATTGCCGAGGCCTTGCGCGAGCGTGGCGGGGCGGTGGCGGTGATTGCTGCGGTCGAGCCGTCAACCGATGCCGCGCGCAATGCCCGCGCGCTTTATCGCGGCGAGGTTATGGGGCCGGATGCGACTCCGCTTGGCGTGGTGCTGGTGGATTGCCTGTTCGGCAGCGGGCTCGTTCGGGCTTTGGCGGGCGATCATGTGGATTTGCTGACCCGGCTTGCCGCCACGCACCCCTTGCATATCGCGATTGACCTGCCGAGCGGTGTGGAGACGGACAGCTGCTTACCGCTCAATCCAGGGCTACCGGATTATCACCTGACACTGGCGCTGGGCGCATGGAAATACGCGCATTTTCTGATGCCGGGAGCCGCCGGGATGGGCGCTCTGCGGCTGGTGGAAATCGGCGTTGGCGCTGTGCCCGGTGCGGCAAAGGTTCTCGCCCGCCCGTGCCTTTATCCGCCCGCTTCGGATGCACACAAGTATCGCCGGGGCCTGCTCGGCGTGATCGGTGGAGCGATGCCCGGCGCAGCACTGCTGGCTTGCCGGTCGGCGCAGGGGGCAGGAGCGGGCTATGTGAAGCTGCTGGGCGGGGGCGCTTGCAATGCCCCGCCGGACATCGTGGTTGATGCGGCTCCGCTGGTCGAGGCGCTGAAAGACCCGCGCTTTTCTCTGCTGGTCGGTCCCGGTTTGCGCCGCGATGCTGCTGCGCGCGAAACTCTGTCGGCGGTGCTGACGGCTGAGAGGCCCACCGTTCTGGATGCCGACGCGCTGATCTTGTTGCGCAAGGTTGACCTCTCCGGGCGCAGGGCCGCCTTGATCGCAACTCCGCACGAGGGCGAACTGGCGGCGCTGGAGGCGGCGTTCAGTCTTTCCTCCACCGGCACCAAGCCTGACCGAGCGCGCGCTTTGGCGCAGGCCAGCGGCATGGTGATCGTGGCCAAAGGGCCTGACAGCGTGATTGCCGCGCCGGACGGGCGGACAGTGCTGGCCCCGCGCGCCTCAAGCTGGCTGTCCACCGCCGGGACGGGCGATGTGCTGGCCGGGGCAATTGCCAGTCGGCTGGCGAACGGGGCCGATGCGTTCAGCGCCGCTTGCCAGGGCTTGTGGCTCCACACTGAGGCGGCGCGGCTGGCAGGCGCGGCGTTTACCGCCAGCAAGCTTGCAGGAGAGGTCGCCCGCGCCTACGCGGCCTGCCTATGAGCGACACTGACGATATTACCGGCCCCGAAGAAATCCTGCGTATTGCCGCCAAGGGCGACGGAATCACCGCGTCCGGTCGCTTTTCATGGGGCAGCGCGCCGGGCGACATGCTGATGCCAGACGGCAGCCTGCAATGGGGCCAGCACCACATCGAGGCGGCCTGCCGCCATTTCGGCCAGTGCGGCGGCTGTCAGCTGCAGCAGTTGGACGAGGAAACGCTGGCGCAGTTCGTCGAGGGCCGGGTGGCCAATGCCTCGGCCTCGCAAGGGCTGGGGGCAGAGGCTATGCCGCCGCCGCACCTCTCACCCCCGCACAGCCGCCGCCGCGCTTCGTTGCGCGCGGAAAGTTCAGGCGGGCGGGTAGTGATCGGCTACCGCGAGGCGGGGTCGCACCGGCTGGTCGAACTGTCGGAATGCCCGGTGCTGGTGCCCCAGTTCGTCGCGCTGCTGCCTCACTTGCGCAAGCTGCTCATCAAGCTGGGGCAAAGCAACGGCAAGGCCAAGGCGGGCGGCAAAGGCAAAGGTGCGGCCAAGCATTCTCAGGCGCGCATGGCGGCGGACATCGATATGGCCCTGACCGATCAGGGCGTTGATCTGGGCATAAAAGGGCTGACCGTCGAAGGCCTTGGCCCCACCGAAATGCTGCTCGATTTCGCGCGTGAGCACGCACTGGCGCGGATCGTTATCGATCAAGGCTATGGCGGTGAGGCCGTGTGGGAGCCGGAGCCGGTGACCGTCACTCTATCTGGCGTGGCGGTGCCGTTTCCGCCGGGGTCGTTCCTTCAGGCGACGGCTGACGCTGAGCAGGTTCTGGCCAGCGCCGCCTGCAACTGGCTCGCGGGCAGCGCGACGGTGGCCGATCTGTTCTCGGGCCTTGGCACATTCTCGTTCGCGCTGGCGCGGGCTGGGGCAAAGGTGCTGGCGGTTGAGGCGGCGCGCGATGCTTTTGCGGCATGCAAGCTGGCGGCGGGGCAGGCGCAGTTGCCGGTCCATGCCATGCACCGCGATCTGTTCCGCAACCCGCTGCAAACCGATGAACTCAATCGCTTTTCCGCCGTCCTGCTCGATCCGCCCCGCGCCGGAGCTCGCGATCAGGTTGCCTTGGTGGCGCAGAGCACTGTCGCCAAGGTCGTCTACATAAGTTGCAACCCGTCAAGCTGGGCGCGCGATGCGGCGACGCTGGTGGCGGCGGGTTATACGCTGGTCGAGCTGCGCGCCGTGGGCCAGTTCCGCTGGTCAAGCCATGTGGAACTGGCCTCGTTTTTTGAGCGCCGATAAGCCCCGCTTAAGACCCTCTTAAGCTGCGGTTAGCGTCACGATTACCGCCCGGACGGCCAGCGCAATCAGAAACGCACTGGAGGCGAAGAACAGGCTGGCGCGAACCGGGATGCGGTTGACACTCGCCTGCCAAACGGAATGGACTATGCGCAGCGCGACATAGGCCCAGGCCAGCGCCACGTCGATCGGCTTGGCCCCCATGATCGCCAGAATGACGACCGCCGGATAGAAAATCGTCGGCTGTTCCATCAGGTGCGAATAGTTGTGCGCTTTCCAGTTCACCGCATCGGGCAGCACGCCTTCCAGCGAATTGCCCCGGCTGCCCGGCGGGGCTGTGCTCAGATCGATCTTGTGCTTGGCAAATGCGGCAAAGCGCGCCTGCATCATCCACAACATCATCAACAGTGACCACAGCACGAGCACCGCTGCGGGCGCGAGCATTTTAGCTTCCATCTGTTCCCCCTCTTGCTAACGATGGTGAGACTGCGCACCGGGCGATCAATTGTCAAACGCAACTAATCGCGCGCATTGGCCCCTTGGCCGCGCGTAGATGTTGTTCTGTCATGCCAGCGCCCTATATGGCCCCATCTGCTTCGGCAAAGGAGAGTCAAGTTGAGCAAGGTTCTGGTGATTGGTGCGGGCGGGGTCAGCTCGGTGGCAGTTCACAAGATGGCGCAGAACAGCGGCATTTTCAGCCATATCAGCCTTGCCAGCCGCACGCTGGCCAAGTGCGACGCGATCGCCGAATCGGTGAAGGCGCGCACCGGGGTTGCAATCGATACTTATGCTATCGATGCGGAGGATGTGCCTGCGCTCACCGCTTTGATAAATCGCATCCAGCCCAAGCTCGTCGTCAATCTCGCGCTGCCGTATCAGGATCTGACGATCATGGATGCCTGCCTTGCCGCCGGCGTCAATTACATGGACACCGCGAACTATGAGCCGAAGGATGTCGCCCGGTTCGAATATCGCTGGCAGTGGGAATATCAGGACCGTTTCCGCGAAAAGGGCCTGATGGCGTTGCTCGGCAGCGGGTTTGATCCCGGCGTGACCAGTGTGTTCGCCATGTGGCTCAAGAAGCACAAGCTGAAGACCATCCGCACGCTCGACATTCTCGATTGCAACGGCGGCGATCACGGGCAGGCGTTTGCCACCAACTTCAACCCGGAAATCAACATTCGCGAAGTGACCGCCCCGGCGCGGCACTGGAACAAGGGCGAATGGGTGGAAACCCCCGGCCTGACCATCCGCCAGCAGTTTGATTTCGAGGCTGTCGGCGTCAAGAACATGTACCTGATGTATCACGAGGAACTGGAAAGCCTGGCGAAGTTCGTGCCCGAACTGGAAAGCGCGCGGTTCTGGATGACGTTTGGCGATGCCTATATCAATCACCTGACCGTGCTGGGCAACGTCGGCATGATCGGGATCGAGCCGGTCATGTTTCAGGGCCGTGAAATCGTGCCACTGCAGTTCCTTGCCGCCGTGCTGCCCAAGCCCGAAACGCTGGGCGCGACGACCAAGGGCAAGACCAACATCGGCGATATCGCCACCGGGGTTGCATTGGATGGCTCGGGCGAAAAGACGTTCTACATCTACCAGATCTGCGATCATGAAGAGGCGTTTCACGAAACCGGCAATCAGGCGATTTCATACACCACCGGCGTCCCCGCGATGATCGGCGCTGCCATGATGCTGACCGGGTCGTGGGCTGGCGAAGGGGTGTTCAACATGGAGCAGTTCGATCCCGACCCCTATATGGACATGTTGAACGCGCATGGCTTGCCGTGGCAGGTAAGGGAACTGGCGGGGCCGCTGGAGTTTTAAAAGCCCTCGCCCCTTCAGGGGAGAGGGTTGGGAGAGGGGGCTGTCAGCCTTTATTCACAACATTCGGGCCGGGTTGAGATTTCCCCTCTCCCCGGCCCTCTCCCCTGAAGGGGCGAGGGAGTAAGCATGGAAACCAGAGCTGGCGATCCGGGGGCGTTTGCCAATTTCGACCTGAGCCGTGTCGATAGCCCCGCCTTCGTCGTCGATGCCGCGCGGCTGCGCGCTAATCTGTCGGTGCTGGCGGATGTGCGGGACCGCGCCGGGATAAAGGTGCTGGCCGCGCTCAAGGCGTTTTCGATGTGGAGCGTCGCGCCAGTGATCGGCGAATATCTTGACGGCGTCTGCACGTCCGGCCTGTGGGAAGCGCGGCTGGCGAGCGAGTTCTATGATGGCGAAATTGCCACCTATTGCGCCGCCTACAAACCCGACGACCTCGACGAAATCCTGCGCATTTCGGATCACGTGATCTTCAACTCTCCCGGCCAGATCATGCGGTGCGGCGCGATTATCGAGGCGGCGCGGGCGCGGGGGGACAGGTTTGACATCGGCCTGCGCATCAACCCCATGTACCCCACGGGCGAAGTGCCGCGCTATGATCCCTGCGCCCCGCATTCGCGGCTGGGCTTTCCGATTGACCAGTTGACGGCAGAACATATCGAACTGGTTGACGGGCTGCACATGCACACGCTGTGCGAGCAGGATCTTGCGCCGCTGCGCCAGACCTGGAACCATGCGTTCGATTATCTGGAGCCGTTCTTCGGCCAGTTCAAGTGGCTGAATCTGGGCGGCGGACACCACATCACCCGCGCCGATTACCAGCGCGATGAACTGGTCCAGTTCCTGATCGACGTGCAGGAAGACACCGGCGCGGAAATCTATCTGGAACCCGGTGAGGCGGTGGCGCTGGACGCTGGGATTCTCGTCGGAACGATTCTCGACGTGCACGACAACGGCATTCCCGTCGCCATCACAGACATTTCCGCCACCTGCCACATGCCAGACGTGATCGAGGCGCCCTATCGCCCGGCCATGCTGGGCGAGCAGAACGAGGGGCAGGAAGTGCGCCTAGGCGGGCCATCGTGCCTCGCAGGCGACGTGATCGGTGATTACATATTGCCGGTGGACGCCGCCCCCGGAGCGCGCTTCGCGTTCCTCGATCAGGCGCATTATTCGATGGTCAAGACGACAACCTTCAACGGCGTGCCGCTGCCTTCGATCTGGCTATGGGATTCGGAAACCGACAGCCTCGAATGCATCAAGCGGTTTGGGTATGAGGATTTCAGGGATCGCTTGAGCTAACCCCCAAAAATCCTCCCCCACTGGGGGAGGTGGCAGGCCGAA
>JBDTUQ010000060.1:0-11213 GCA_040007615.1 Novosphingobium sp. | reverse complement strand
GCATCAAGCGCGGCATCGCCGACATCATCGCCGACACCGCCAGCCGCGACGGCGTTCTGGTCGACCTGGAAGACGATGACCGCAACAACCTCGTCGGCCACAATTTGCGCGGTTATATCGAAGAACTGGAAGGCCGCATGCGCGCGGCGGCGGCTGACCTTGAGTTTGAGGAAGCAGGCAGGTTGCGCGATGAAATCCGGCGGCTGGAGGCAAACGAACTCGGCATACCGGGCGACAGCTCAAAAGCGCCGCTGGTGGGCCGCAGCAATGAAGGCAAGCCGGGGACGAGGAAGGGGCGGTTCGGAAAGCAGGGTAAGACGAAGTGGGGGCGGTGATTGTTGTGAACGGGGAATCTACAACAGACGGCGGTAACAGCTCGATTCAAACTCGGTAAATTCGCAGGTATGAGCAAATGGTAGCCTGTGAGGTTTCGCCTCAACGGCAAGCTACCTGATCAGTGACTGCACGAAACTTGCGAAAGTTAAATCGAGAGAAACGATGAGCAATCGAATTGACGAATTCAGCGATGTCCTTTATACAGGACGCCAGTACACAATCGAGCAAACCGCTCTCTTTGCGGACTGGCTCGATCGTCTGAGCGATCGCAGTGGGCGCATCAGAATTCTGAAACGGCTCAGTCGACTGGCTGCCGGTAATTTCGGTGATGTGAAGTCAGTTGGTGACGGTGTCAGTGAAATGCGCATGTTTTTTGGGCCAGGCTACCGGGCCTATTACATGCTGAAGGATGAAATTGTTTTACTTCTGCTCGCCGGCGGAGACAAAGACAGTCAGGTGCGCGACATTGCACGGGCAAAGGATTTGGCAAGGAAAGTTCGTGATGGGAATCAAGACAACACCCTTTGACCCTGCTGACTACCTTAAGTCCGAAGATGATATTGTCGAATATATCAAAGTTTGGTTCGAGGATGGCACTCCGCAAGAGATTACCCGCGCTTTAGGCGATGTTGCCCGCTCAAAAGGTATGACAGAAATCGCTCGCAAGGCCGGGCTGGGTCGGCAGGCGCTTTACACTGCCCTGTCTGAAACGGGCAATCCGACGCTGGAAACGCTTACGGCGGTGCTGGGCGCGCTCGGGCTGGAGCTTACGGTGCAAAAGCGCGCGGCGTAACCTGCGATTTACATATTGCCTTTCGGTGCGGCGATACCCAGATAGGCTTCATGTTAGCCCGCTGGTCCCTGATCGCTATCGGATGCGCGGCGCCGCTGGCGCTGGCGGCGTGTACGGAATCGCGCGGTCAGCAGGTTGATCCGGCAGAGGCGAACACCGCCGTCTATCCCGCTCGCATGGTCATGCCCACCGCTCCGCTGCCAGATGAAGCGCCGCCCCGCCAGCCGGATGACGCCGCGTGGCAGGCCGATCAGGGCGCTGTGCGTTTTGGTGTACCGGGCGGGGAAACCTTGCTGACCCTGACTTGCGAGCGTGACCGTGCGGGCACCGCATGGCTGCGCATTGCCCGCCATGTCCGCGCGGAAAAGGGCGCGCAGGCGCTGTTTGCTCTGGAAGGCAACGGACGCATGGCGCGGTTGCCGCTTAATGTCGTGCGCGGCGGGCCGGACGGTGAATGGCAGGGGCTGGTCCCGGCCAAGGCAGCGCGGCTTGATGTTCTGCGCGGCGGTAACCGTATTGCTGCGACTTTGCCCGGTGGCGGCACACTGCTGATGCCTGCCAGCAATGAACCGGGCAAGCTGCTGGAAGCCTGCCGGGCGCGCTCAACCGCCTGATCAGATTTTCCCGAACTTGCTTTCGAACCCGCCGGTATCTCCGGTAGCGAGCAATTTGGCCTGCTCAACCCAAGCATCGCGCACCGGGCGTCCGGCAAAGCTGCCCAGTTGCGCATCGATCCGCGCCACGTCCTCGTCGCTCCACGTGGCGATCTGGTCGAAGCTGTTGACGCCTAGCGAGCCTAGCAGTGCCGCCAGTTTCGGCCCCAGTCCCTTGATCCGGGTCAGGTCGTCGCCAGTGTTGCCCGCTGGAACGGGCGAACGGACCGCATCAGTCAGCACCACATCCGGCACCACATCCAGCACTGAGGAGGCAACAGGCGCGTCAATCAAGGCCTGATTGCGCTGGGCCGGGGCTGCGCCTTCGTCGAGCACATCGGGTCGCCACTCGCGCCGTGGACCCTGCTTGCCGCTGCGGAAAATCCACCAGGCCACTAGCAGCCCGATCAGCAGGGCCAGCGCGAAAGCCAGCCGGTTCGCCTGAATCAGTTCAATCATCGCCTATCCCCTTTCCACAGCAGCCAGCCGAGCGACAGGCCCGCTCCATACGTCAGCAACAGCATCGCGGCCAGCAGCGGCACGTTGGTCGCGCCCCCTGCCACCAGCGGGCGCGCCATCACGCTGGCGATTGTCAGCACGGCGCAGCAGAGCGCCCCTGCCAGAATAAGTGCCATCCGGTTACCCATCGCGCTATGCCCCCACGTTCTTGCGGAACAGCACGCGGTCTTCCGGGCCGAAGCCCTTGTGCCAGATGATCCAGCCATAAGTTCCCAGAATGGCCGGAATGCCGAACAGCAGTTCCGCCCATTCGGGCAGGAAGCCCGTCGCCGCGCCGCCCACGGCAATCGCCGGAATCGCCGCCCAGGCCAGCGGCCAGCGCCAGTTGTTGACCGATTCGCGCAAAATACCGCCCAGTATCCGCGACTTGATGAGCGAGGCCGTAGCCAGCGTAACCATCAGCGCCGCCGCCGGAATTGTCGCCACGTAGAGCGGGCTGTAGCCGTGGTCCTTGACCAGTTCGATGCCCGCCAGCGTCAGTACCGCCTGCAGCGCGATCGTCCCCAGCGATACGACCAGATTGCGGAAGCGTGCCATGTAGATCAGCGCCGCCTCGCTAACCACGGCAGTTGCGGCGACAACTTCGGCGGCCAGCAGAAAGGCCAGCGCGCCCGTGCCGCCAACGAATGTCGGCCCGACCAGCCCCATCACGCCCTCGCCCGGAAGGCCCAGCGCCAGCGCCACCCCGGCCTGCGCAGCGATGATCCAGAAGCCGACCTGCCGAACCTGACGGGCGATTGCCGGGTAATTCTTTTCATGCAGATTGCGGGTGATCACCGGGCCAAGGATCGGCTCGAAGCTGGTTTTCAGCTTTTGCGGCAGCGAGGCGACCTGCTGGGCGACGAAATAGATGCCGACCACTTCATCGCTGACGAAAAAGCGCAGGATAAAGATGTCGAGCTTGCGCGTGCCCCATTCCACCGCGTCGGCAGCGGCCAGCGGCAGATTGGCCAGCGCCAGCCGTCCGATCCGCGACGGATGCGGACTCCACGCCCGTGCCAAGCCATAACTGCGCACCAGCGCCACCCAGGCGACCAGTCCAGAGGTCACGATTGAGGCAAGGTAGGACAGCGGCAGGCCCGCTTCTGGCACGACGAAAAACAGCAGCCCCGCCGAAATCGACAAGGTCCACGGTTCCACCACTGATCGCGAACGCACGGTGGTCGCCACGTCATAGCGATAGGCGAGCGCGGACAGGGCGATGTCGGTCAGTGTCGCGGGCAGGATCGCGAGGGGTAACAGCAAGTCCCACTCGCTGAACTGGCCGCGCGGGTACATGATCCGGGGGAACAGGAACAGCAACGCGCCCATCGCCACCGCCAGCAGCGACGACAGCAGCATGGCATCGGCGACGACATTGGCCGGGCGGCTTGGCCCATCGGGATGACGCTCACCCTCTGCCAGGCGCTGCGCCAGCCCGCGTTTCTGGCCCAGAGTGCACAGCTGCCCAGCCAGTTCGATCACCACCATCGCGGAGGCAAAGCGCCCCAGCGAAGCCGCGCCATACATGCGCCCGGCGATCAGCAGGAACGGCAACCGCGCTGCCAGCCGCAGCAGGAAGCCGAAGAAATTGGTCCGTCCACCCTTGGCCAAGGCGGCGATGTCCTGATGCTGGCCAGATTCGGTCATGGCGCGTCGGTCATGTGAGGCGCGGTCATGCGGGCAGGTCGCCCTCTGCCTTGAGCGGGCGGGAGAGCAGATCGCTGGCGACATCACGCGCCGATATTGTGCCCGCAAGCAGGCGGCAAACCGCATCGACTATCGGCATGGCAACGCCCGCCTGCCGCGCCAGATCGGCCAGCACCGGGGCAGTATGCGCGCCTTCGGCCACGCTGTTCTTACCCGATAGCGCGTCTGCCGCGCTCATCCCTTCGCCCAGCGCCTTGCCGAGCGAGAAGTTGCGGCTGGAGGTGGACGAGCAAGTCAGCACCAGATCGCCCAGCCCGCACAGGCCCGCCAAGGTATCGGCCCGCCCGCCGCGCGACAGGCCGAAACGCAACATCTCGGCATAGCCGCGCGCGATCAGCGCCGCGCGGGCGTTCTGGCCCAGCTTCAGCCCGTCAACCACGCCGCACGCGATGGCCAGCACGTTCTTGACCGCGCCGCCAATCTCTGCGCCGATCAGGTCGTCCGAATAATAGGGCCGCAAAGTGGGCCGGGAAATGGCGGGGGCGAGGCGGCGCCATTGCTCCTCGCTATCGGCGCAGGCCAGCGTTACCGCAGTTGGCAGTCCGGCGGCGACTTCGTGCGCGAATGTTGGCCCGGAAAGCACCGCCAGCCGTGCGCCGGGCATGGCATCGCGGGCAACATCGGCCATCAACCGGCCCGATCCCGCCTCAATGCCTTTGGCACAAAGCACGAGGTCACGCGGGGTGTCGACTCCACCTTTCGGCATATCCGCCAGAACCCGCGCCAGATGCTGCGCCGGGACCACCGCCAGCAACACCGGCAAGTGCGACAGATCGCCGATATGGTTGGTTGCAGTAATCGAAGCTGCCAGCTCGGCACTGGGAAGGAACAGGCTGTTGCGGCGGCTGGTGTTGATCTCGTCCACCAGTTCCGGCTCTCGCGCCCACAACATGATCGGCTGGCCCTGGCTCGCCATGACTTGTGCCAGCGCGGTGCCCCACGCGCCTGCCCCGATTACGCCGATGCCGCTCATGCCTTTACCCCCGCGCCGCGCACCGGCTGGGCATCGGGATCGAGCGGCCAGCGCGGTCTTGGCGAAAAATCGAGCGGATCCGATTGGCCCAGCCGCTCGATCCCCGCCCAGCCGATCATCGCCGCGTTATCGGTGCAGAGCGCCAGCGGCGGGGCGACAAAACGCAGCCCGTGCGCTGCCGCCAATGCCGTCAGCGCGCCGCGCACCGCCTGATTGGCGGCAACCCCGCCCGCGACGACCAGCGCGGTCATGCCGCTGACAGTGCCCAGCGCCTTGGCCGTGCGGTCAATCACGCAATCGACGGCGGCCTGCTGGAAAGCGGCGGTAATGTCAGCATCGGCGTGAATAGCGGCCTGCTTTGCCCGCAGCACCGCGCTTTTCAGCCCGGCGAACGAGAAATGCGGTTCGGCGCTGCCCAGCAGCGGGCGCGGCAGGGGAACCGCCTTGGCATCCCCCGTGGCCGCCAGCCGCTCTACCGCCGGGCCGCCGGGATAGCCGAGGCCGAGGATCTTGGCGGTCTTGTCAAACGCCTCTCCCAATGCATCATCAATCGTCGTCGCCAGCCGGCGATAATCGCCCAGCGCGCGGACCTCGATCAGCTGGCAATGCCCGCCTGAAACCAGCAGCAGCAGGTAGGGATAGGCCAGATCCGCATCGGCCAGTCGCGGTGACAGGGCATGGCCTTCAAGGTGGTTGATCGCGATCAGAGGCTTGTCACCCGCCATCGCCAAGGCCTTGGCCGTCACCAGCCCGACCATGACTCCGCCGATCAGGCCGGGTCCGGCGGTAGCGGCAATCGCGTCCACGTCGGCCAGTTCCATCCCTGCATCGGCCAGCGTCGCGGCGATAAGCGGGGTCAGGCGTTCAGTATGGGCGCGGGCGGCGATTTCGGGGACGACGCCGCCATAGGGCGCGTGTTCGGCATCCTGCGAGGCGATGCGCTGGGCCAGAATCACCCGATCCTCACGCACCAGCGCGGCCGCCGTTTCGTCACAGGACGATTCTATTCCCAGGACTATCCGCATCCTCTCTTTCCCTGAATGAGATTGGCCTCTAGCACAAGCCGCGCATGACGACTTTTCCAGACCGGCCCCTGAAACTCGGCACCCGCCGCTCTCCGCTTGCGATGGCACAGGCGCATGAGGCGAGGGTGGCGCTGTGTCTGGCGCATGGCTGGCCTCTTGAGCGGATCGAGATCGTCGCCGTGACCGCCAGCGGTGACCGGATACAAGACCGCCCGCTGGCAGACATCGGCGGCAAGGCGCTGTGGACCAAGGAACTGGACGCCTGGCTGATAGCCGGAGAGATCGACTTCGCGGTCCATTCGCTGAAGGATGTCGAGACGATCCGGCCCGAGGCCATCGCAATCGCCGCCGTGCTGCCGCGTGAGGATGTGCGCGACGTGCTGGTCGGCGCGGCCAGCATCGCCGCCCTGCCAAGCGGTGCGCGCATCGGCACCAGCGCCCCGCGCCGCGCCGCGCAATTGCTCCATGCGCGGTCAGATCTCATGGTCGTGCCGATTCGCGGCAATGTCGCCACCCGGCTGGCCAAGCTGGCGGCGGGCGAGGCTGACGCGACGCTGCTTGCCGCTGCCGGACTCAACCGGCTGGGCGAAACCGGCGTCGGCCATGTGCTGAGCGCCGACGAATGGCTTCCTGCACCCGCACAAGGAGCCATCGGGATCGAGTGCCGGGCGGATGACGCGCCGATGCGCGCGGCCTTGGCAACAATCGACCACGCCGCCAGCCATCAGGCAGTTCTGGCCGAACGCGCGCTGCTCGCCGCGCTGGGGGGCAATTGCCACAGCCCGATTGCCGTGCTGACCACGCACGAGGGCAGCGATCTGGTCATGCGCGCCGCTCTGTTCAGCCCGGACGGGGCCGAGCGGGTGGAAGGCACCGCGCGCTTTGCCGCCAGCGATCTGGCCGCCCCCGCTGCACTGGCCGCCGATCTGTTGCGCCGCGCCGTGCCCGCCGTCGCGCAGCACTTTGCCGGGCCGTGATACCGCTCATAGCGATCCGGCCTGAACCGGGCTGCGCGGCGACTGTCGCTGCTGCCCGCGAACGGGGTCTGAATGCGATGGGCTTTCCGATGTGGACGATCCAGCCGCGCGCGTGGGAGCCTGTTGACCCCTCCGAAATCGACGCCCTGCTGATCGGCAGCGCCAACGCCCTGCGCCACGGCGGACCGGGGCTGGAACGCTTGTCCGGCATGGCGGCGCACGTTGTCGGCCAGACTACGGCAGAGGCGGCGCGCGCGGCGGGGCTTATGGTCGCCAGCACCGGCAGCGGCGGCCTGCAAAGCGTGCTGGACGCAATCCCGCCCGGCACGCGCCTGCTGCGTCTGGCGGGGGCAGAACGCATCACCCTGACCCCGCCGCCCGGCGTGACGATAACTGAGCGCGTCTGCTATGCCAGCGAAAGTCAGCCCATGCCGCCGCAACTGGTCCGCCTGCTCAGCCGCCCGGCGCTGGTGCTGCTTCATTCGGCAGAAGCAGCGCGGCATTTTGCGCAGGAGTGTGACCGGCTGGGCATTGACCGCGCGGACGTTAGCTTTGCCGCGCTTGGCCCGCGCATTGCCGACGCGGCTGGACAGGGCTGGGCGCTGATGGCGGTGGCCGAAACGCCGGACGATGCCGCTCTGCTGGCGACGGCGGAAAAACTGTGCCAAAACGTCCCAAAGCCTGACGCCTGAAAGCCTGCTTGGGGGTAACGCACGAATATGCCCGATGATTTCTTTGCCAACGCAGCCCCGCCGGTCAAACCACGCGGCGGCAGCGTCAAGGTGGCGCTGATGGCGACGCTGATCGCGTTCCTGCTGGGCGCGGGGGCGGCCGGCTATGCCGCATGGGCGGGTCTGCTGCCGTTCGTTCATCGTGAACCCGATCCCCTGCTGGCTGGCGGGGCCGTGCCCAACGTGGCGGCTACCAGTGGCGCGCCAATCGCGACGGCCAGCACCCCGGCCAACGCTCTGCTAAGCGATAGCGTTGCCGGAAGCCCGGTGGAAACGCGCGTGGCTGCGCTGGAACAGCGGCTGGCCGATCTGGACTTGCGGGCTGAGGCTGCCTCTGGAAACGCCGCGCGCGCTGAAGGCCTGCTGGTGGCATTCGCCGCGCGCCGTGCGCTCGATCGCGGGGTGCCGCTCGGCTATCTGGAGGATCAGCTCAAGCTGCGCTTTGCCGATGCGCAGCCGAACGCAGTGCAAGCCGTGACCGATGCCGCGCGCCAGCCGGTGACGCTGGACCAGCTGTCCGCCGGACTTGACGCGCTGACCCCACGCCTGATCAAGGCCCCCGCCAGTGCCGGTGCCTGGGGCACGCTGAAGCGCGAATTTTCCGGGCTGTTTGTGGTCAAGCGTGACAGCGCACCTGGCGTCGATCCCGCCGAACGGCTCGCCCGCGCGCGGCTGGACCTGACCGCAGGCAAGACCGACGCCGCCATTGCCGAAGTCCAGCGCCTGCCCGGCGCGGGTGAGGCAGGGAACTGGATCGCCGCCGCCCGCCGCTATGACATGGCCCGCCGCGCGCTCGATCTGATCGAAACGACAGCGTTGCTGGAAAACCGCACGCTGAAGAATGGTGAAGGCCAGCGGGTAGTGCAGCCGGGGCTGATTGGGGCGACGGAATAGGGTTTTTCCTGCCGCTTATTCCCCCCTCCTCTTCAGAGCCAATATATCGTTTGCAAAGATGCTTGAAGTCCTCCCTGTCGCGAAGCGATGGGGAGGTGGCAGCCCGCTTGGGCTGACGGAGGGGTACTTTGCCAGCGCCATAACCCCTCCGTCAGCCGCCTTCGGCGTCTGCCACCTCCCCATCGCTTCGCGACAGGGAGGATCGCAAAGGTCGCGCCTCCTCAGCCCTGCAACAACCTCGGCAATGCGCCGGACATGCCGCGCGCTTCGTCCATGAAGAAACGTTTGAACGTCGGCAGGCGCTGGATCGCGCCCATGCCCAGCCGCCGGATTGCGGACGGAATGCGGCCCGGAATGCCGAACACGCGCGTCAGCGTATCGGTCGCCGCCATGACCGAGAACGCATCCAGCGACCGCCAGCGTTCATAGCGCGCCAGCAGGCTCGCATCACCGATGTCCAGCCCCAGCCGCATGCCGTCGGCAAGCACTTCAACCAATGCGCCGACATCGCGCAAACCCAGGTTCAGCCCTTGCCCGGCAATCGGATGCATCCCGTGCGCGGCATCGCCGATCAGCGCCAGCCGGTCTGCCACCAGCTTGCCCGAATGGTGGAAATTGAGCGGATAGGACATGCGCGGCGCGGATAGCTCCACCGTCCCGAAAATGTCCCGCACCCGCGACTGCACTTCGGCGGTAAAGGCCCGGTCGGACAGGCCCGTCCAGCCCGCCGCATCCTTTTCCGCCACCGTCCACACCAGCGCCGAGCGGTGGCGGCCATCGGCGGTATCAAGCAGCGGCAACAGCGCAAACGGCCCAGCGGGGTAGAAAATCTCCCACGCCACGTTGTCATGCGGCTTTTCATGGAACAGCCCGGTCACCATCGCGCGGTGACTGTATTCCCACTTGGCGAGCTGAAAATCCGCCTCGTCGCGGGTGGGGGACTGGCGGCCTTCGGCGGCGATCATCAGTTTGCCGGTCAGTTCGCGTCCGTCTTTCAGCGTTACCGCCACGCCGAAATCGCCGCGCGTGCGTTTTGCCGCCTCGGCGCTGGTGTGCCAGGCGATGGCGGGTTCGCCGCGCGCTGCTTCGAACAAGGCGACCCGCAAGTCGCGGTTGGCAAACATGCGGCCCAGCGTGCCTTCGCCCGGTTCAGGCTGGAAATCGATGCGGCCCGGCTTCATCGCGTCCGTCACCGCGATGGCCGAGATCGGGCAGCCGAGCGGTTCCAGCCATCCGGTCAAGCCGATGTTGCCGAACAGGTTCCAGCTTGCCGTGGAAATCGCCGAGGCGCGGCCATCGGTGCCAGGCGCGGTCAGGTCTTCAGGCGCGGCCTTGTCGATCACGTGGGCAGTCAGCCCCTCACGCGCCGCCGCCAGCGCCATCGTCATGCCGACAAGGCCGCCGCCAAGGATGATCAGGTCGCGGTGATCGGTTACGGAGGCGTTCACGGCAGGACTCCACAAGTGTTGCCCGCGCCGCCATCAATATCCAGACAGCGGCCATCAAAGCTGCCCTCAGGTACGCGCAAATGCAGCAGCGCGGCAAGCGTTGGCGCGATGTCCACGGTTTCGACAGGCGCCGGTTGTTCCAGCCTCGCCAGCCCGCGCCGCCAGAACAGCAGCGGCACGCGCCGGTCATAGTCCCATGCGCTGCCGTGCGTGGCGACAAAGCCCGGCACCGCCACCGGCATCGGCATGACCGCACGATCGAGCAGGACCACCAGATCGCCCGATCGCGCCGGATCGAAGCTGGCCCGCGCGCGGTCGCGCAAGGTCCAGTCCTGCGGCGATCCGGTGGGCATCGGCGTTTCGGCAAGCTGCTGCCCGGTAAACACGGCAGCGACTTGCGGGTGGGCGCGCAGACGCTCGATCAGGGCGGCGGTGACTTGCGCCTTTTGCGCGCTCGTCAGCGCGCGTGACAGATACCAGTCACCGAATGCGCCGTCGGCATAGACCAGCGGGCCATTCAGGCTCAGCCCCAGCGCTGCGGCCACTGCCTTGCCCATCGCGCCGGGAGACAGCGCCGGATCGACCCGCACCGCGCGCGGCAGGGCCTGTTCGTCCAGCCGCTCTGGCATGTCCAGCCCGCCATGATCGGCGCTGAGCACAACGGCATAGTCGATCCCCGCCTTGTCGAGCCGGGCAAAAAACGCGCCCAGCGTGCGGTCAAGTTCGGCCATCTGCACGCACATTTCCATGCCCTGATGGCCAGTGGCGTGGCCGATATAGTCCGTGGCGGAGAGGCTGACCGAGAGTATATCCGGCGCCTGACCCCGGCCCAGCTTCATCTCGTCCACCAGCCGGCCGGCCAGATCGAGCGTCGCGCCGTCCATGCGCGGCGATACGCGCAAGGCATCGGGTTCACCCGGCGGCAGGGCAAAGCGCCCGGTGCCCAGACTGCCCGCCTTGCCCGCCGACAGCGCCCGGTCGCGCGCGGCGCACCACGCGGGGGCGGCGAAGGGCTTGGCTCCCTTGGCGATCAGCGCGGCAAGTGCCGTGTTTTCAAGGCGCGCCGCAGGGGAAATCGCGCCGTCCTTGAACGTGACGAACGCGCCGTTCTTGTACCAATAGCCCTGATCGATGCGGTGGCCGCCCATCATCACCACGGCGCGATCCTTGGCCGA
>JBDTUQ010000059.1:0-11428 GCA_040007615.1 Novosphingobium sp. | reverse complement strand
CCGACCGCCTCTACTTTACTGATGAAACGGCACGGGATCATTTCGAAGCGCCCGCCGTGGTGAGCCTCCGGCATTGTGACCTGCCGCGTCGCCTTCCCGGCCCTTATCATCGCCGGGGCTTCCTGCAGGGTCAATTTGCCGCCGTGCCCGGCCACCGCTATAAGGAGTCCGAATAGTCGGTTGCCACCAGCCATGCCGGCCTTCATTCGCCGCAACGGTATCGATCCGCCCCCGGTCAAGATCGATGGCAAGGCCGCCGGTGCGGTCCAGCAGGTTGCGATCCGCTTTCAGTATATGCGGACGACAGGCAGCAGGAAGGCGGCGGTCGGCGACGATGTCGGCGGCAGCGCAGGCACTGACGAGATCGGTAAACGGAACCAGATCAGTCCCGCGAGACAGCAATAGGTGCCACTGGCGGCCGCCTCGTTCGATCTCCAGCGCGCAGAACTCCTTGCTGCAATGTGCGCCCGGCCAGTCGTCGATTAACGCAACCGCACCGCGCATTCCCGCCAGTTCGGTCAGATTGTCTCGGGCATAGTCGCTGCGTGATTCGCGCAAGACGACCAGTTCGTTCGCAGCAAGGCCGGTGATGCCCACATGCCTGCCGTCGCCGGAAATCAGCAGGTCCGGCGGCGTGATCGTGGCCAGTAATGCGGTCCCGGCGAGCACAGGTCCGAACCCCCAGAGCCGCGTCTTGCCGTGCCACAGCGCCAGCCACAGGCTGCCCGCCAGAAACAGCGCAAAGGCCCCTTGCCCCATCGCCGGCATATACGTCACCGCGCCGGGCTTGGCCGCGACCCAGGCGGCCAGCCACAGCAGGAAGCCCAGGGATTTGCCCGCCAGCCACCAAGCCGGAGCGCCTGCGCCCACGGCGTCCAGCGTCAGCGCCAACGCGATCAGCGGCATGGAAACGAACGTTGTCAGCGGAATGGCGATGACATTGGCCATCGCGCCATAGATGCCCGCGCGGTGAAAGTGGAACAGCCCGATCGGCATAAGCGCCAGCTCGATCACCAGCCCGGTGGCGAGCAACATCGCCGTGCTGCGGGCCATGCGCAGCCACCACGGTTCGTCCCGCAAGGCCAGGAATGCCCGCACCGGCGCGGATGCGTGTAAGGCGATGATCGCGATGACCGAGGCAAAGCTCATCTGGAAACTGGGGCCAACCACTGCTTCGGGCCATAGCAGCATGACGAAGAACGCCGCCACCGCCAGCATCCGCAGGCTCAACGGCTCTCGCCCCAGTGCCAGCGCGGCCAGCACCAGCACCGCACCGATGCAGCTGCGCACCGTGGGCACTTCCGCGCCGGTCAGCAGGGTATAGGCAATGCCCGAAAACGCACCCAGCGTGGCGGCGATCAGCGGCAGGCGAAACCGCAGCGTCAACCACGGCCACAGGGCCAGTAGCCACATCGCCAGCAGGTATGTCGCGCCGATCACCGCGCTGACGTGCAGTCCGCTGATCGACAGCAGGTGCGTCAACCCAGCGTCGCGCATCGCATCCTCATCAGACTGGGCAATGCCGCCCCGGTCGCCGCTGGAAAAGGCCGCCGCGATGCCGCCCGCCGAGCCGGGTATCTGCGCGCGCACGTGGGTTGATATGCGCCGCTGCAACTGCGCCAGCCAATCGTCACCCGGCTTGCCCGCGCGCAGAACCTCAACCGGTCCAAGCGCCGTCCCGGTCGCGGAAAGGCCCTGAAACCACGCCGCACGGGCAAAATCATAACTGCCCGGCAGCATCGGCGGCGCAGGCGGGACCAGCCGTGCGCGGAGCCGCACAAGCGCGCCTTCCTGAGCCAAGGCCGAGTCCTTTTCCAGCGGCACGTTGATCCGCACGCTGATCGTGCGCGCCCGGTTGCCCGGCTTGGCACCGGGATCGGTAATGGTCAGGACCAGCCGGACCCGGCCCTCAGCCGACTGTTCTTCGCGGGCGGTTACCGTACCGGTAAAAATGCCTGTCGCCGTGCGAGTGATTGGCGGCGCACCAAGCAGCTCAGACTTGGTCCATACCGTACCGCAGCCCGCGGATGCCGCTAGAGCCAATGCCGCCACTGCCTGGCGCGCAAAGGGAAATCGCCCATCCTCGCGCATCACCAGCAGAGCGCTTAGCATCGTCCCCACCAACGCGAAGATCATGGCCAGCCATTGCCAGTGATTCGCCAGAATGAACCACGCGGCTATTCCCAGACCAAAGGCGACCGCCAGCCAAGGCGCGCGGTCGAACCCGGCGGCGGCCAGAAAGCGCTCAAGCCGATCAAGGCCGCTGGACAAGCGCCCCACAACGCGCCAAGACAAATGCTGCATTGCAGCGCGCAACGGCCCTGGCGGGTGGCCGGATTCGCCGTCGCGCAACTGCATTGGGGATTGGCCGGGCATTCCGGCATAGGACAGGATGACGCAGATTATGGCAAGCGACAGCGCATCGGCAGCGGCAGTGACCAATGGTCACGGCCTTGCAGCCGCGCCCGCTGGCCGGGTCGTCACTCGTTTTGCGCCATCTCCCACGGGCTATCTGCACATTGGTGGCGCGCGCACGGCGCTGTTCAACTGGATTTATGCCCGCCATCACGGCGGCAGCTACCTGCTGCGAATCGAGGATACGGACCGCGCCCGGTCGACCGAGCCGGCGATTGCCGCGATCTTCGACGGGCTGACCTGGCTGGGGCTGGAGGGTGACGAACCGCCGGTTTTCCAGTTCGCCCGCTCTGCCCGCCATGCCGAAGTGGCGCATAAGCTCCTCGAACATGGCCTTGCCTATCGCTGCTATCTGACGCCCGAAGAGCTGGCCGCGCGTCGCGAACTGGCTCAGGCGGAGCGCCGCCCGTTCCGCATTGTCAGTGAATGGCGCGATGCTGATCCTGCCACCGCCCCCGCCGGTGCGCCGTTCGTTGTGCGGATCAAGGCACCGCGCGAAGGCGAAACGGTGATCGAAGATCTCGTGCAGGGCCGGGTTACGGTTAGCAATGCAGAGCTCGACGATTTCGTCCTCCTCCGCTCTGACGGCACGCCGACATACATGCTGGCGGTGGTTGTCGACGATCATGACATGGGCGTCACGCACGTTATCAGGGGCGACGATCACCTCAACAACGCCTTCCGCCAGGTGGTGATCCTGCATGGCATGGCCGGAATTGAGCCCGGCTGGCAGGTGCCGCAGTATGGCCATGTGCCGCTGATCCACGGGTCTGACGGCGCGAAGCTGTCAAAGCGTCACGGCGCGCTGGGCGTCGATGCCTATCGCGACGAGATGGATATCCTGCCCGAGGCGCTGTTCAATTACCTGTTGCGGCTGGGCTGGGGCCACGGCGACGATGAATTCATCAGCCGCGAGCAGGCGGTGGAGTGGTTCGACGTGACCGATGTCGGCAAAAGCCCTTCGCGCTTTGACTTGGCAAAGCTGCAGAATATCAATGCCCATTACCTGCGTGAGGCTGATGACAGCAGGCTGGCCGGAATGGTTGCCGCGCGTATGAGCGGCGAGCCTGACCTTGCCTTGCTGACCCGCGCTCTGCCCGTACTGAAGGTGCGTGCGAAAGATGTGGGCGAACTGGCAGCGGGGGCCGCGTTTCTGTTTGCCAAGCGGCCACTGGCGCTAGAAGACAAGGCCGCCGCCCTGCTCACGCCGGAAGCGCGCGAACTGCTGGCCCGCATTGCCGACGCCCTTGCCGGGCAGAGCGACTGGACAATTCCCGCTCTGGAGGCCAATCTCAAATCGCTCGCCGAGGCTTGGGGACTGGGCCTTGGCAAGCTGGCACAGCCCCTGCGCGCGGCTTTGACCGGGCAGACTACATCCCCGGGGATTTTTGACGTTCTGGTTTTGCTTGGGCGGGATGAAAGTCTCGCCCGAATTGCTGCGCAGTCAGCAGTGCAAGTTTGACACAAGGAGTAAACAAGGTGGGTAACGCGACGCTGAGTGCTGACGGCAAGACTTTCGATTATTCCGTGATGAGCGGAAGCGTCGGCCCGGACGTGGTCGATATCCGGAAGCTCTATGCCCAGACCGGGCTGTTCACATTTGACCCCGGCTTCACCTCGACCGCCAGCTGCGAATCGGCGCTGACCTATATTGATGGCGACGAAGGCGTGCTGCTGCACCGTGGTTATCCCATCGGCCAGCTTGCCGAACAGTCCACTTTCATGGAAGTCAGCTACCTGCTGCTGAACGGCGAACTGCCGAACAAAGAGCAGTTGACCAAGTTTTCCACCACCATCAGCCGCCACACTATGGTGAATGAACAACTTCGCCAGTTCTATCAGGGCTTTCGCCGCGATGCGCACCCGATGGCTATCATGTGCGGCGTAGTCGGCGCGCTTTCCGCGTTCTATCACGATTCCACCGACATCGCCGATCCCGAACACCGCCGGATCAGCTCGCACCGCCTGATCGCCAAGATGCCGACGATCGCAGCAATGGCCTACAAGTATTCGGTCGGACAGCCTTTCGTCTATCCCGATAACTCGCTGAGCTATACGGGTAATTTCCTGCGCATGACGTTCGGCGTGCCGGCTGAGCAATATACCGTCAACCCGGTGGTGGAAAAGGCGCTCGACCGGATTTTCATCCTTCACGCCGATCACGAGCAGAACGCCTCGACATCGACCGTGCGCCTTGCCGGTTCTTCGGGCGCGAACCCATTTGCCTGCATGGCGGCTGGCATCGCCTGCCTGTGGGGCCCTGCCCACGGCGGAGCGAACGAAGCGGCGCTCAACATGCTGCGCGAAATCGGCACGCCTGACCGCATCCCGCACTACATCGCCCGCGCTAAGGACAAGGACGATCCGTTCCGCCTGATGGGCTTCGGCCACCGCGTCTACAAGAACTACGATCCGCGTGCGACGGTGATGCAAAAGACGGTGCGTGAGGTGTTTGAGGCGCTGAACGTCACCGATCCTGTCTTCGAAGTGGCCCTGCAGCTTGAGCACATGGCGCTTAATGATCCGTATTTCGTTGAAAAGAAGCTGTTCCCCAACGTCGATTTCTATTCGGGCGTGATCCTGTCGGCGATCGGCTTCCCGACGACGATGTTCACCGTGCTGTTCGCCCTTGCCCGCACCGTGGGTTGGGTGGCGCAGTGGAACGAAATGATTTCCGACCCCGCGCAAAAGATCGGCCGTCCGCGCCAGCTCTACACTGGCCCGACTGCCCGCGATTACATTCCGGTCGACAACCGCTGATCAGCAGAGGATAACGCGCGCATGAACAACATCATGCGCGCGGTCATCCAGATTATCGGCCTGCTGGCTGTGCTGTTGGGCTTGCTGTGGATCGGACAAGGCCTTGGCCTGATCATGTGGCCTAAATCCAGCTTCATGCTGGCCGAGCGTCAGTGGGCCGTCAACGGCACCATTCTGGCTGCCGTGGGTGCCGTGCTGCTGTGGCTATCCCGTCGCCGTTGATGGCGCGGCGGGCACGCTGAGGATGAACCGCGCGCCTTGTCCGGGCGCGCTTTCCACTGTCAGGTCGCCGCCCATCGCGCGGGCCAGCTTGCGCGAAATATAAAGGCCAAGCCCCGATCCCCCGTCGCCGCTGCGGCCCAGCCGTTCGAACTTTTCGAACAGGCGCGCCTGTTGTTCGTCAGACAGCCCCGGTCCCTGATCGGCCACGATCACCTGCGCCGCAGTGCCCTTTTGCTCAAGACGCACCCACACTTGCGAATTGGTCGGCGCATAGCGGATCGCGTTGCCCAGCAGGTTCAGCAGCACTTGCAGAACCCGGCGAAACTCTGCGACGGCGGGCAAGGCCTCATCGGCGTGCGGCGGATCGACAATGATGCCCTGCTCGCGCGCGCGCACGCCCAGGATCCCAGCCGCGCGTCGCGCCACGTCCGCCAGGTCTATCTGGTCTGGTGCGGTAGAGAAATGTTCGGATTCAACGACTTCAAGATCGGTCAGATCGTCGATCAGGGCAAGCAGATGCTGGCCAGCAGCGGCAATATCGGCGGCATAGGCGCTGTATTCATCGGCCAACGGCCCAGCCATCTTGGTGCGGATAGTTTCGGCATTGGCGATGATGCGCGCAATTGGCTGGCGCAGGACCGGGGCAACATCGCGGCCTATCAACCGCGCCTCGGTGCTGCGTGGGGCGACTTCCCCATTAGGGGCTGGCGTTTGGCCGAGCGGGGCATCAGGCGTCAGGTACAGCTCAAACCCGCCCGGCTCCCCGCCGGGCTGATCTCCGCCAGACTGATCTCCGCCAGACTGCTCACCCGTGGCCGGAATGGGCACCAGTCCAGCCCGCCAGTTTCGCTGCGATCCGGGCACCTTGACCGGCGCTCCATCAAGTAACCTCCAGTGGAGCGCCTGCTGATCGCTCGCGCCTTCCACCGTGACGAAGGTAGTCCACGGCTGGCCGATTCCATCCTGCATGGCGCCCGAAAGCTCAGCCAGATCGGCGGCCTCAGCCTCGGCGGTCAAGACGCATTGCCGCGCATCCAGCCGGGCGTGGAATTGCGCCAGTTCGCGGTCAATTTCGAGCCGCCGCAGGGCCGCCACATCGACGTCTTCCGGCGGCAAGGGCCGGGTTTGCCAATGACGCAACATGATTGAACATCCGCCCTGTGTCGGCGCTGCAAGCGGTTCGACCTCTGCCCAGGCGGTTATGCTGTCCACGCCATCCTGCGCGGAAATCGGGCGGGCCAGTTTCAGCCCGAACCGGCGGGCCTTGCGCACCAGTTCCAGCAGCGCCGGAACGGCTATCGTGCCGGGCATCGCCCCGCCGCAGCGCGCTTGCAGCGCCGACAGGAGGTCATCGGCGGAAACGAGCCTGTCGTCTCCGTCGCTGGTCGCGCGCACAAAGTCTGTCGCGGCGGTGGTCATTGGTTATCCGGGATAACCCGCACCGTGCGCCAGTATCGCCGCCGCCTGATCGGGGCCGAGGGCCTCAAAACCTGCTGGCAAAGATACCTCCGGATGGAGCGAAAGGAACTGCTGCTCGACGACCTGCGGCTTCAATCCAGCCGCTGCCAGTGCCAGTGCCAGACGGGCAATCTGGCTTTCGTTGGTGGAAAGCGTCGTCAAACTGCGGTCCTGTCCGCTGGCTATCGACAGCGCGCTGAGGAACATCGCGACCCCAGCATGTTCGATGCTGAGCGCCGCCATTGCGCCGCCGCCCATGCCCATGATCAGCCGCGCCATCAGGCCCAGCCGGGTATTCCCCTCGTCATATTCGGCGCTGATCGCCAGTTCGGCGCGATCCGCCGCTTCGTCGTCAGCCCCTGCCCGGTCAGTCATCGCCGCGAGGGCAGCATGGAGCACGTCAGCAGGCAATTCGCGCAAGGGCAACTGCATCCGCCGCTGCGACTGGGTAAAGCGCGCCTGCGCGGCAAGCAGGTTCATCGCCGAGGCCGCCGTTCCCGGATCATGCGAAGCGATCAGCGATTGCAGCAGCGGCGAAAGCACCGGGTCCAGTCCCAGCCGGGCGTGGACACGCTCAGTCAATTGCCATTCCAGCGCCAGCGCATGAACGTGCGCCAGCAATGCCGGATCAGCAGCGATTGCCAACAGCAGCGGTTCAAGCGCCGCACGATCATGCTCGCGGCTGTCGGCCTTATTTTCCGCCACCGCCAACGCAGCAAGCAATTGCCGGGCGACATGTTCAAGCATCCCGCGAGTGCGGGCGACGATTTCCTCAGAGAAAACGGACTGGTCATCACTGGCGACAAGATGCCGGATGATCGGCACGATGGTGCCGATCATCGCATCGCCGTGCGACAGTTCAGCGCGCATCACGCGCTCTATCGAATCGGCGTCGGCGCCAGGGTTGGGCAAAGGGCTCATGCTGCTGCCATAGCGGTGCATGGTTAAACTCGCGTTAGCCCAGCGCTATCTATCGGTAAGCTTGGCAGAATGAGTCCCGCCACCAGCATTGCCAAAACCATCAGCAAAAGCGCAGGCCCAAGCACATGCAAGCCCGCCAAAACCGCCAGCACGGCCATTATCAGCGCCCGGTCAGTCAGCCACACCGTGCCCTGGTGCGGAAAGGCGCGTGGCAGAATGCGCAGCAGGGCGACAAAAACGAGCGGCGCAAAGCTGCGCTCAAGCAGCCCGGCCTCTCCTCCCACTCCGGCCACAGGCGCTATGGACAGGGTGAGCAGCACAACAGTCATGCAGTCCAGCGCCCAGCCAAACGCTGCCTCATTGCCGCGCAGGCCCGGCGCTTTTGCCAGAGTATCGCTGCTGATCCGCTCAAGGATGGCGGCGCTGCGGCGAATCAGCCAGGCCGGGATACACAGCGCAAAGGCCAGACTGGCCCAGCCGAACCAGGCAAGACCAAAGGCCAGCGCCACCAGTGACACCGCAGCAACCGCCATGCCGGTGCCCTTGCTGCCTGAATGGAGCAAGGCCGGGCCAAAACGGCGCACCAGCACCGATGCCAGCATCGGCCCCGGCGTGCGCATTGGTGCGGCCATGTGCCTTTCCATCCAGGCATGTTCGGCGGCATGGGCTTCATCCTCATCATGCACCAACAGCCAGTGGCCTGCGGTGACAAGATGATCCGGAACCGGGCGCTGGGGGACGCCAGCCTGCAACGCGATCCGCAACAGAGCAGATGTCGGATCAACATCGGCGGGCAGTTCGCTCAGCTGCTCTATCAGCCGGCCCGGCAGCAGCATCAACCCGGCCGACGCCAGATCAGGCCCGATTCGTTCAAATCCGGCCGGAATGCCAAGCTGCGCGGGCTGCACCAGAACCGCTGGCGATCCCGCGATCAGGCGCAAAGCCTCCCCCCGCGCCGCCAGTACTCCGTCGGTGATCACCAGCACCTCGTCCGCCGCCGTGACCAGCCCTGAAAGCGCGCGTGCACCAGAAATCGGATGAAAGTGTACCCCAGCCTGCTCTGCCCCCTGCTGAAGTTCGGTCAGTTCCGGGGAGCCACCCGCTGTCAGGCATGCGATCCGTTCACACCCCGCCGCCAGAGCAAGCGTCATCTGGTGCCGCGCCAGTGTCACCCCGCCCAGCCGCAGGAACGCGCGAGGGGCGGGATTTCCGGCCTGCGCCGGGTCCATCATTGAAAGCAGCGCGACCCGCAAGAAACCATCCTTCTGGGGATAAGCGGAGGCTTCTATACCAAGGCGAATGGGCTGCCAAGTTTGCTGCCTGCAAGGTAGCGGCGATGTGACACCCCTAGGCGCGCGCCTCGAACTCGTCGTGGAATTGCTGCAATCGCCGGACAATGCCCGGTTCGCCCGGCGCGGACGTCAGCGCCTCTTCCGCCAGTTCAACCAGCGACGTGGCGTGAAAGCTGACTGCCAGCCCATGCAGGCGCATCGCCGCCATCTGCCAGTTGCCATCACAGCGCGACCTGCGCAGCAAGTCTATCTGCCGGGCCAGACTTTGCAGGAAAACCTCGCGCAGTTCGGCAAACAGCGCGGCATCATCCCCGGCAGCGGCGGCCAGCGTGGTATCCAGATCTCCCGATTCATAAGCCATAGTGAACGGTATTTAAGCCGGTCTGGTTAAGTCGGGGTTTATCCTCATCGCCAATTCATGATAGCCTGCCGCCATGACCGGGGGAACACGCATCAGGGCAATCGTCGTCGCAGGCCAGCAGGCAGCGTCAGACGATGGGGACAACAGCGGCTCGCCTATGGGCGATCCGGCCAGCGAAGGCGCCTTTCGCGAAGCTGCTCCGCTGACGCCGGAGGCCGATGAGGATTGGTTCGTTGAGCCTGCCACCCGTCCTACGCGGGACTGGCTTCCTCCTGCCCTGGCACTGACCGCAATCGCAGCATGGACTGGCTTTTTCGTGTGGGCAAACCCGGAGCTGCTGTCTGGAGCTACCCCGCAACAGGGCGTCGACTATGTTACCTCATGGGCTGTTCCTGTGCTGCTGATCTGCACGGTCTGGCTGATCGCCCTGCGTCCCAGCCGCCGCGAAGCCGTGCGCTTTGGCGACGCGGCCCGGCTGTTGTCTGACGAATCCACGCGGCTTGAGGCGCGACTGACGGTGATCAACCGCGAATTGAGTCTGGCGCGAGAGTTTCTGTCAGCCGAATCTCGCGATCTGGAATCGCTTGGTCGCGTTGCCTCCGAACGCATTTCTCAGCACGCCGACCGGCTGCAATCGCTCGTCCGTGAAAACGGCGCGCAAGTCGATGCCATCGCCCATGTCAGCACCAGCGCGCTCGACAATATGGAGAAACTGCGCGGCCAGCTGCCGGTGATCGCCAGCTCGGCCAAGGATGTGACCAACAACATCGCCAATGCCGGTCGCACCGCGCACCTCCACGTGCAGGAAATGATTGAAGGATTCGCACGCATCAACGAGTTCGGCCAAGCTAGCGACCGGCATGTCGACGCCTTGCGGGAACGGGTACTAGGTGCGCTTGATCAGCTTGGCGCGAGACTGGGCGACCTGCACGCCGGGGCCGACAGTCACCTTGCCGAACTGGATGCACGCGGTGCCGAATTCCGGGAGCGGCTGGAAAGTGACGAAGTGGCCGCGCTGGCCGGAATTCGCACCCGATCTTCCGCCCTGCTGGCCGAACTGGAGGCGTCGCGCCAGCAGTTGAACTGCCACGAGGCAGAGAGCATCACCTCGCTACGTGCCCGGCTTTCGCTGCTGCGCGACGAAGGCGATGTGCTGGGCCGCAAGCTGCGCGAGGGTGAAACGGGGGCCGTGGCGGCGCTGGAACAATCTCTCGTCCGGATGGAAGAACAGATCACGGCTGCGCTCCACCGGCTTGAGGCGCTGGACAGCGAGGCCTCGCTCGCGGCGCGGCGCAGGATCGAACTGCTGAGCGAGGAAGCAACCGCGTTCGACACCCGGCTGGCTGAACGCAACCGGCAGTTTTCGATCGAGATGGAGCATCGCGCCGCCGACGCCGCTGCGCATCATGGCGAGGAAATCACCCGACTCACCGCGCTGCTGGCCGGGCTGGACAGCGAGCTGACCGAGCGCCGAGCCGCTCACGAAACCCAGTCCGGCAAGCTGGCCGAGCACGGCGTAGCCATCGCCGCGCAGATCGAGGCGACTTCTGCACGGATCGCTGCCATCGCTGCCTTTGGCGATGATGCCGAGCGCAACCTGGGCGGAAGCCTGCAAGTTCTGGCTGACAAGCTGGCCGCCAGCCGCGATGCACTGGCCGGAACCGACGCCACCGTCGGCCGCCTGACTGACGACAGCGTGCGCCTGCTGGAACTGCTGCAGGCCAGCACCAAGCAGAGCAGCGAAGGCCTGCCCACCGCCATCGCCAGCAGCGAGGGCAAGCTGGTGGAAATCGAGAGCCGGGTTGGCGAACTGCTCGTCACCGTGGAACGCGCGATGGAGCGCGGCGGCGAACTGGCTGACAGCGTGACAACAACCCGCACCATCATCAGCCAGTCGCTCAGCGAAATTCGCCTGCTGCAAGTGGGCATAGAGCAAGGCGCGGCGCGGCATGGCAACATGCTGGCGCAGCTCCACCTGACCATGCAAGACTTGGAAAAG
>JBDTUQ010000058.1:0-12071 GCA_040007615.1 Novosphingobium sp. | reverse complement strand
CCGCGATGATCGCGAAGATCAGGTACATCGTGCCGATGTCCTTGTGGTTGGTGGACATGAACCAGCGGGCAAAGAACCCCGGCATGTGGTGATCGCCATGATCGTGCGCGTGATCATGTGAATGATCGGGAGCAAATGCTGTGGTGGCCATGATACGAACCTTGTCTCGATAACGCTCAGGCGCCCGGAGCTGCAGAAGCAGCGGCGGAAGCGGAAGTTTCAGGGGTAGCGGGAACAGCCGACGGGATAGCCGCAGCAGCCGGAGCAGGAGCAGGCGCCGCTTCGGCGGCAGGTTTGGGCTGGTGATCCAGCTTGCCGCCCTGCGCCAGAACCCAGGCGTTGAACTTGTCACGCGGCAGGGCCTCGATGGCGATCGGCATATAGCCATGACGCGCACCGCACAGTTCCGAACACTGGCCGTAATAGACGCCCGGCTTGTTGATGAAGAGCACCTTCTCGTTGATCCGCCCTGGAACCGCGTCCAGCTTGAACCACAGCGCAGGTATGGCGAAGGCGTGGATCACGTCAGCACCGATGGTCTGGATGCGAATCGGCTCACCGGCTGGCAGCACCATGCGGTTGTCGACTTCAAGATGGGCCGGGCCGTCCCAAGGCTTGGAACCCTGATCGCGCACGCCATTGTTCACGACCGGCTGGCCCTTGATGTTCAGCATGTTCGAAATGACTTCGAACCCGCCGTTGTCAGGGTAGGAATAGGTCCAGAACCACTGGTTGCCGGTTGCCTTCACCGTCAGCGCGTTGGCCGGGGCAGGCTTGTACTGCTTGGCCAGCAGGCTGATCGAGGGAATGGCGATACCGACCAGAATCAGCACCGGAAGCAGTGTCCACACCACTTCGAGCAGGGTGTTGTGGCTGTTCTTCGAAGCCACCGGGTTGGCACGCTTGTTATAGCGCACCACGACCCACAGCAGCAGCAGCAGCACAAAGATGCTGATTACGATGATCAGCGGCAGTAGCAGCGCATTATGCATCCACAGCGCGTATTCGCCGGTGGGCGAGAACTGCTTCTGGAAACCGAGACCGCCATCGACCGGCATACCAATGCCCGGAGTCGGCGTCATCGGCACATAGGCCGATGCAGCAGCGTCCTTGGCGGCATCCGAGGGAGCGGCGGAAGCCACAGCTTCCTGAGCGCGGGCGACGGTAGAAGCCGTCAGAACGCCCACAGTCAGTCCGATTGCCGATACGGCCGATCCCGCGCGGCGGGCCTTTTCGCAGAAATTTTTCACTGCTGCGCTTTCGCTTTCCAATACTGGCGAGAGTATATCACACACGCCCCCATCGCCTCCCCGAGGCTGATTTCGACCGGGCCTATACGCGCGCTTGCGAGGCACCTCAAGCGCCTCTAGGGGATATTTTTCCATTGGTGCCGATTGACAGCGTCAAACCGGTGCCGTCAAGCCGGTCGCGCGGGAACCGCTATATTACCGCGCGTGACACATGAAAGGTCTGCCAGTCGATGAACGAGGACGACGTTCTCGCGGAGTTCCGCGCCAGCAAGGCACTGCTCGAGGGACACTTCCTGCTCTCGTCCGGCCGCCACAGCGCGCATTTCCTGCAATGCGCCCGCGTGCTCTGCGATCCTGAGCGGGCGAGCAGGCTGGCCCTCGCGCTCGCCGCCACGCTGCCGCGCGACCTGAAGAAGCAGATTACCAAAGTCGTCTCCCCGGCGATGGGCGGGGTCATCATCGGCCACGAAATGGGCCGCGCGCTGGGTGTAGAGGCGCTGTTTGTCGAGCGGCCGACCGGCACTTTCGAACTGCGGCGCGGCTTTACGCTGGAACCGGGCGACAAGGTGCTGATGGTCGAGGATGTCGTCACCACCGGGCTTTCCAGCCGTGAGGCGATTGCTGCGATCACCGCTGCCGGGGGCGAAGTTGTCGCCGGGGCAGCGCTGGTGGACCGTTCAAACGGCAATGCCGACCTTGGCGTGCCGCTGTATGCGCTGATCGCGCTCAACTTCCCGACTTATGCGCCTGATGAAGTGCCCGAAAGCCTGGCGGTAACGCCTGCGATAAAGCCGGGTAGCCGGGCCTGAGCATGGCGGGCGGCAACTCCCTGCGACTGGGTGTCAACATCGATCACGTCGCCACCATCCGCAATGCGCGAGGCGGCGATCATCCAGATCCGGTGCGCGCCGCCCAGATCGTTGCGGCGGTGGGCGGTGACGGCATCACTGCGCACCTGCGCGAAGACCGCCGCCATATACGCGACGAAGATATCGAGCGGATCATGGCCGCCACCGACCTGCCGCTCAACTTTGAGATGGCGGCGACGGACGAGATGCTGGCAATTGCCCTCCGCCACCGCCCGCACGCCGCCTGCATCGTCCCCGAACGGCGCGAGGAGCGCACGACCGAAGGCGGGCTGGACGCGGCAGGCCAGCACAACCGCCTTGCGCCCATCGTCGCCCGCCTGACCGACGCGGGCATCCGGGTGAGCCTGTTCATCGCCCCCGAACCGCGCCAGATCGAGGCAGCGATCCGGCTCGGCGCGCCGGTGGTGGAATTCCATACCGGTGAATATGCCCACGCAACAGGTGAGGCGGCGGCCATTGAACTGCGGCGGCTGGCCGACATGGCCGCGCTGGCGGCAAAGAACGGCATCGAACCACACGCCGGGCATGGGCTGACCTTCGAAAACGTCCAGCCGGTGGCGGCTATCCCGCAATTGGCGGAACTCAACATCGGGCATTACCTGATTGGTGAGGCGATCTTTACCGGGCTGGAACATGCGGTGCGCCACATGCGCGAACTAATGGACGCAGCGCGGTGATAGCGAAAGCTAAATCCTCCCTATTTTTGCGAAGCACAAATGGGGAGGGGGACCGCGACGGCGCAGCCGTCGTGGTGGAGGGGTTGGCGTGCAACCACCCCTCCGTCAGACGCCTGCGGCGCCTGCCACCTCCCCATTTGTGCCTGCGGCAAAAACGGGGAGGATCTGCGCGGTGATCGTCGCCATCGGATCAGACCTGTGCAATATCGACCGCATCCAGGCCTCGCTGGACCGGTTTGGCGAGCGGTTTGAGCTGCGCGTGTTCACCGAGGTCGAACGCGCCAAGGCCAATCGCCGCCCGTTCACCAAAGCAGGAACCCTCGCCAAGCGATTCGCCGCCAAGGAAGCGTTTTCCAAGGCCGTCGGCACCGGGTTCAAGGCGGGCGTGTTCATGAAGGACATCGGTGTGGTCAACGCTCCGTCCGGTGCGCCCACTCTGGCACTTACCGGCGGCGCGGCGGTGCGGCTCGCCAAGCTGATTCCACTGGGCCATGAAGGCGTCGTTCACCTGACACTCACCGACGATAACCCATGGGCACAGGCTTTCGTGGTGATCGAAGCAAGGCCGTTATGACCGACGAAGCACAAAGCAACGCGGGGAACAACGCGGGGACACCGTCACCTTCTTCCCGCACAGGGGACACCGAATACGGTGTCCCCGCGTCAGCCTCCGCGCCAGCCTCGGCAGAGGACAAGGTCAACTGGCTGGCCGAACTGCGCGGGCTGGCGGTGATGCTGCTGGCGGTGCTGGCGTTCCACAGCTTTATCGCCAAGCCGTTCTACATCCCGTCAATCTCGATGATGCCCAACCTGCTGGTCGGCGACCGGCTGGTGGTAGCCAAGTATCCCTATGGCTGGAACTGGTCATCGGCATCATTCCACTTACTGCCACGAAGCACTTGGCGAGCCTTTGGCGGAGTTCCCGAATATGGCGATGTCGTCATTGTCGTGCCACCCGACCGCAGCGAAGATTTGATCAAGCGCGTGGTGGCATTGCCGGGTGACAAGATCGCCGTGATAAACGGCCAGATCGTACTGAACGGCAAGCCGGTGCCACAAGCAATGGAACCAGCTGTGCGAATCCCGGCGGACCCAAGTTTACTATGTGAAAACAGAGGTGAATTCAGCAAATGTTACGGCAACTTTCAGCATTATCTGACGCGTCTGCCGGACGGACAAGAAGTTTACGAACTGCCCACATTTCGCGAAACACTTCCAAATGGGGCCTCCTATCAGATCATTGATTATACTGATCAAAACCTCGATCATTTTGATGAAATTACCGTCCCCGAAGGCAGTGTGTTTGTGATGGGGGATAATCGCGACAATTCTGCGGATAGCCGAGAACCTCTTTTCCTAGGAGGTCTTGGTGGCCCTGTGCCGCTTTCTAATGTCGGCGGGCGAGCGGAGTTTATCACATTTTCGCTAAACGGCTCCCAAACTTGGAACCCGCTAACCTGGTTCTCGGCCTTGCGCTCGGGCCGCGCATGGAGCAGCCTGCGGCCTACATTGGCTTCATCCGCGAGGCAGCCATGAGCGAAGCGCCTACCGAATACCCCACCAAGGCGCGCCGCGCCGGGCCTGCCGATATCCACGATCCGGAAATGCGCGCCGAAGCCAAGCGCGCGGCGGTGTGGATTGGCATGGCGACGCTGGTGGTCGGCGTCATCTATCTCGCCCAGCCGCTGCTGGTGATCTTTGCCGGGCTGGTGTTCGCCGCGATGATCGACGGCGGCGCGCGGCTGCTGGAACGGGTCGCTCCGATCAGCCGGGCATTGCGCGTCAGCACGATCATGTTTCTGGTTGCGGCGTTCCTTGTCT
This sequence comes from Novosphingobium sp., assembly GCA_040007615.1. GTDB lineage: Bacteria > Pseudomonadota > Alphaproteobacteria > Sphingomonadales > Sphingomonadaceae > Novosphingobium. The sequence continues at coordinate 7,454 of JBDTUQ010000058.1, read as the reverse complement.
GGGCGGTGATGTTCACCGGCAGCCAGTTGGCCGATCAGGCGGCGGAACTGCCCGCCACCGTCGGCAAGCAGGCGATGCGCGCCATCGTCTGGCTAAAGGCGCATGGCGTGCGAGTCGACGCAACAGCGATCGAGAGTTTCGTCCAGCAGGAAATGGGCGGTGTCGGCCACCTGACGAGCGCCGTGGGCGGTCTGATCGGCGGTGCGACGACGCTATTCCTGGTGGTGGTTCTGGGCGTCTACATCGCCGCCGAACCGCGCCTCTACCAGCGCGGCGTGGCCTGGATGTTGCCGATTGAGGAACGCGCGCACTTCCACGGCACGGCGGCACTCATGGGCCGGTCACTGCGTCGCTTGATGGCCGGGCGGCTCTTGACGATGGTACTGGAAGGCGTCGTCACCGGGGTTGCGCTGGGGCTGTACGGCGTGCCGATGGCGGCGCTGCTTGGGCTGTTGACCGGGCTGCTGGCCTTCCTGCCCAACATCGGCGCGCCGGTATCGGGGGCGATCATGGTCATGGTCGGCTTTTCCGGCGGCACCAACATGGGGATCTTCTGCATCATCGTTTACCTGGTGCTGCATACGGTGGACGGCAACCTGATCGCGCCGATGGTGGCGCGCAAGGCGGTGGACCTGCCGCCCGCGCTGGTGCTTGGCGCGCAGCTGATCATGGGCGCGCTGTTCGGCATCCTGGGGCTGGCGCTGGCCGATCCGATGGTGGCAATGATCAAGATCTGGCTGGAACGCCACTCCGCCCGCAACGAGGTTGCGGCGATAGAGGCGGAAGCTGGCTGACGCACGATGGCGCGCAAGTTCCTGTATATCATCGCCGCGCTGATCGTGGTGGTCTTCGTCGGCCGGATAGCGTTGACGTTCTACGGCACCGATCTTGCGCGGGTGGCCTTGGTGCCATCGCGCGGGTTCGAGGGCGCTCCGCCTTTGCCCGCCAACGCCTATGACGACCCGAAGCTGTGGTACTCGCGCCCCGGCGTGGCAGACGATCCCGCGCATTTCCGCCCCACCGGGCTGGCAAACGATACGGCACAGGGTCAGGCGGCAGTATTTTTCGTCCACCCGACCAGCTATTTTGAGCGCGGGCACTGGAACGCGCCGCTGGACGATGCGGGATCGCAGGCCACCGCGCGCCAGATGCTGCGCGGCATGGCCAGCGCGTTTGGCAACTTCCCCGCAATCTGGGCACCGCGCTATCGGCAGGCGACGTTCGGGGCATTCCTGAGCGACAAGCCGGAAGCCCGCGCGGCGCTGGACCTTGCCTACCGCGATGTCGCGCAGGCTTTCGCCGCCTTCGTTGCCGCGAATCCGGACCGGCCGATCATTCTGGCCGGACATAGCCAAGGCGCGTTCCTGCTCAAGCGGCTGATGATGGATCAGGTCGCGGGAAAGCCGCTCGCGCGCCGGGTGGTGGCGGCTTATCTGGTTGGCTGGCCGATCTCGCTGGAGCATGACTTGCCCCGACTAGGCCTGCCCGCCTGCGCCGCCAAAGGCCAATCCGGCTGCGTGGTCAGCTGGCTGAGCTATGCGCAGCCGGCAGACACGCATGACACGCTGGCAGGCTATGCCCGCTTCTCCGCGCTCGACGGCAAAAGCCCCGGCAACAGCCCGTTCCTGTGTTCCAATCCGCTGACTGGCGGTGTGGGCGGCAGCGCGCCCGCCAGCGCCAACCCCGGAACGCTGGTGCCCGATGCCGATGCGGCCAGCGGCAAGCTGGTCGCCGCGATGGTCCCCGCGCGTTGCGATGCCAGCGGCTTCCTGCTGATTGGCCCGCCGCCGGAACTTGGTCCCTATGTGCTGCCGGGCAACAACTTCCATGTCTACGACTTCCCGCTGTTCTGGAGCGCGGTACGGGTTGACGCACTTGCCCGCGACGCCGCGTGGCAGGCAGCAAAATGATCACCACCAGCGCGCTCGATTTCCGCGATAGTCTGCCCGGCGGCGGCGGACTGCTGGGGCTTGATCTTGGCACCCAGACCATCGGCACCGCGTTCTGCGATGCTGGTTGGCGCTTTGCCAGCCCCGGCAAGACCATCGCGCGCGGCAAGTTCATGGCCGACAAGGCGCAGATCGCCGCCCTGATCGCCGAACGCAGTCTGGCGGGCCTTGTCATCGGCCTGCCGCTCAACATGGACAGCAGCGAAGGCCCGCGCAGCCAATCCAGCCGCGCCTATGCCCGCAATCTTGGCGTGTTGGGCCTGCCCATCCTGCTATGGGACGAACGCTGGTCCACCATGAGCGCCGAACGCGGCCTCATCGCGCAGGACATGAGCCGCGCCAAACGCGCCGCGCGCATCGATTCGGCAGCGGCGGCGGTGATCCTTCAGGCGGCGATTGACGCGCTGTCGGGCGGAATGAGCTAGACTTTGTTGGGAGAAGACCGATGCCTATGGAAATGGCTCTGCGAATTGGTGACGCCTTTTTTGCGCTGTTCTGGCTATGGCTTTTGATCAGATCGCTCACCCATAACCGGATCGGCGGCAATGGCGGCTTCAAATATGGCCGCGCCGAAAAACCCGGCACCTACTGGTTCGGTATATTCATCGTCTTCGCAATGGTCATGCACTTTGGCTCACTGGCCATTATTGGCTGGAAATTTTCCAGTTAGAGCGAACTGCATTAATTCTGGTGCGGCAGAATGTTCCAGGACAACGCTATCACGCCAGCGCGATCCTGCGCTGTTTTGCGGTCATCGCCACCATCAGGCTGCCCGCCTGCTCTGCGCATAACCACAGTTCATCACGCGCCGCATCATCGGCGCACTGGCTGGCCAGGGCATCGAAAGCCGTCACCCGCATCCGGTCGCTGGGGTGCTGGCGGGCAAAATTCCACGCCAGATCCAGCGATTCCTCACCGCCCAGCGCCACCGCTATGCGCAGGAAAGCGTCGCTGGAGCCGTGGCTGATGATCGCGCCCACTTTAGCGCCATCCACATCGAAACGGTACTGATCGAGCCAGCCCATCGCCGGGTTGGTGTGCATCACATTGAGCGAGACTGACAGCGACGCCGCAGGCAACTGGCGGTGGACATCGCTGTGTGCACGGTAGAGCATCAGCTTGCCGGCGCTGAGCTGCTGCCGCCCGGTAAAGCGCAAATCCGCCGCCTCGCCCGACCAGCCTGCAACGCTGTCATAATCGTATTCGTAGTAATCACTTTCATATCCCGGCCCGAAATAACCGAGCGTCAGGAAGTGGAAATTGTGATCGTGCGGCATCTCGTAAAGGAACGGCGAAGCGCCGCTCGCCGCCAGCAGGTGATCGCCCGCCCCCGGCCAGACATTCGCCCGCAGGAAGCAGTTCCCCCGGTGCGGGCTGAGCACGATGGATTGCGGGCCGTATGCCTGACCGTCCGGTTCCTCCCGGTGGCGGTCGGCAAGGTTGCGGATCAATAAATCGCCCAGAAAATCCGCGTTGCCGCCCAACCGCCGCAGCCACTGTGCGCCGTGGATCAGGCTGTCCTCATCCAGCGGATCAAACGCACGTGCGGCCAGCGCATCGGCACATTCGTCCAGCGAGCAGGCGCTTACTTCGGCGGGGCCAAGTTCGGCAGGATCAATCACACGGGGCATAGTTCAACCTCCGCCAGTTGCGGATAGGCTTCCAGCAATTGTGCGCGCATCGCCCCTGCTGGCACCGAAAGTGGATCGGCCCCGGCGCGGGCGATGGCGCTCAGCGTCCAGAAGCCGGTGCGAGTGTCCAGCCCCAGGCATTCGCGCAAGGCCTGCCAGCGCAGCGAATCGCCGTGCGTCTGATCGCTGGCCAACTCTGCCAGCAGAGGTGCCGCATCGGCGCGCTTCATCTTGCCGAGCAGGGAGACGGCGATTTCATGGCGGCTTTCGCGCGGGCTGGCGCTGGCCTGATGCAGCAGGCAGCCATCGTCCAGCGCGAATTCCCGCTTGGGTAGCGAAACATCGCGCCGCCGTTGCAGGCGCAGCAACAACAGCGCGCCATCGATGCGGTCAAATATCAGCGCCTCACGCTCAGCCTCACGGCCCAGCGCCATTCCGGGCGCAAGGTCCAGCGTGTGCGTGGTCAAGGATTCGCCGCGCCGCTCAACCAATCGCCCCCGGCCCCGGCCCGCCAGCACGATTTCCCACTCGTCCGCCGGAGCAAAGCCGACCGAGGTGGGTGCAGGCCGTGCGGTCAGACCTGGTCCATCGATTGCAACCAGCGTCAGCGTGGCCTCATCATGGCGCGCCAGCATCAGGCTGGAGAGCACCCCGTCATGAAAATGCCGCAGCGGAACCACGCCCAGCGGCTGATCTTTCAGCGCGGCGGCAAAGGCGGTAACCAGCGGCGCGACAAGCGTAAGGGCTGCCTTGCCGCCACCGCCGAACAGAGCGCCAAGTTCGCAAACTTCGGCCAGCGGAGCGCCAGCGGCATAGCGGGCGAAACCGCCAAGGACGCGCGCGACCTGCGGTTTCGCCTGCCAATCTGCAAGCGCCGTGACCAGTCCCTGCTGCGCGCGCAACTGCATGGCCGGATCGGCCTGCAAAGCGGTAATGTCAGCGGTCCTGAGCACGGCGTCTGCTTTTCCTGTTCGATGGCAGATCAGATCGGCATCAAAAGATCATACAGGAAGGTCATCAGGACGACAATCGAGTCGCCCGAAGACTGCGCCTGGCCCGAATGAAACACGCTGCCGAACACCCCGGTCAGGGTATCAAGCTGCGGCAGAGCGGAAACGTCGATACTGGGTAAAGTCATAAGGCCCCCTAAGTGGAGCGAGGCCAATTGCCCCGCCCGCCCCTGCTGCCGGGGGGCGGCCTTTTACTGAAATTAAAACATTGTAATCGACTGGCTACATGCCGCGTATAACTATGATTATACCGGCAAATTCCGGCGGCTGTGCGCCGCGCTCGATCTCCCGCCTGGCCGCGTCCGCCCGCGCCCGCGCCAGCACCTGGGCAGGCACACAGGGTTCGTGCGCAATCAGGTCTGCGGTGCCCAGCAGCCGTGCCTCACGCAAGGTCAGGTCATCGGGATCGTGGCTGCGCAAGGTGACTTCGAACACGCCCGCCGCACCATTGCCCGCCCCGGCCAGCCAATCGTCCAGTCGCTCCGCGCTGTCGGAAACCAATGGGTCGAGGGCACCTCTCTCGGAAAGTGCCGCATCAAGCGCGCGCCGACGTTCCCCGGCAATGGGAAAGCGCGTCCGCAGCCCCCCGCGCAGCCGTTCCAGCCCCAGCGCCAGCGCGCCTAGGCCCGGTGGCAGCAGCCCCTCCAGCCGCAGCCGCAACGCCTTGGCAAGGCCAGCGGAAGCCCCGCCGGTGCCCACCGCGACCAGCACAGGCCCGCGCTCAAGGATCGAAGGCAGGGTGAAATCGCAAAGGTCTGGCCGATCCGCGACATTGACCAGCAATCCGCGCGCCTTCAGTCGCAGCGCGGCTTCATCGGGATCGTTGAGCGCAACAAACGCCAGCCGCGCGGCGGCGTTATCCTCGCCAACAATCACCCCGCCTGCGCGCTCAACCAACCGCGCCTTGGCCAGCCCCGCCTCCCCCTCGCCCAGCACGATCACCGGCTGCCCGGCGATGCGGTGGAACAGGGGCAGGCTGTTCATCATTGCAGGAAGTCCGGCACGCGCTCTGCGGCCAGGATCGTCGCCGGGTCGATCCGCTCGGCCACCACGGCCCACTTGTCGCCATCGACCATGACTTCGGGCACCAGCGCGCGGCTGTTATAGGTATTGGCCATCGTCGCGCCATAGGCTCCGGCAGTGCGGAACACGCCCAGATCGCCTGCTGCCACGGCATCGATGTCGCGGCCCATTGCGAAAGTGTCCGAACTTTCGCAGATCGGTCCGACGATGTTGGCGACCATCCGCTCGCCCGTGGGCTGCGCGGCGGCGAAATCGTGCCAGGCATCGTACATGGCCGGGCGAACGAGATCGTTCATCGCCGCGTCAACCACCACGAAAGGCGCGGAAACGCCCGGCTTAACCCGAATAACCTCGGTCATCAGCACGCCTGCGTTGCCGGTGATCACCCGGCCCGGCTCGAACATCACGGTCACGTCCCAGCCTTGCGTAACCTCAGCCACCATCGCGCCGTATTCAGCCGGTCCGGGCAGCACTTCGCCCACGCGGTATGGCACGCCCAGCCCGCCGCCCAGATCCATGTGGCTGACGGCAAACCCGGCGGCGCGCACGTCACGCATCAGGTCGCCCATCTTGGCAAAGGCCGCGCGCGAGGGTTCAAGGTTGGTGATCTGGCTGCCGATATGCACCGCAAAGCCGCGCATGTTGAGGCCGCCCAGCGCAGACAACCGCGCATAGATCGCCGCCGCCTGATCATAGGCGACACCGAACTTGTTTTCCGCCTTGCCAGTGGAAATCTTGGCATGGGTGCCCGCATCGACATCGGGATTGACCCGCAGCGTCGCCGTAGCCGTGCGGCCCGTAGCGGCAGCGATGGCGGCAAGCTCGTGGCCTTCTTCCTCACTCTCAAGGTTGAACTGGCCGATCCCGGCGTCAAGCGCGGCGGTCAGTTCGGCATGGGTCTTGCCAACGCCGGAAAACACGATGTCCTGCGCCGCCATGCCCGCCGCCAGAGCGCGCCGCATCTCGCCTTCGGAGACGACATCGGCGCCGTATCCTTCGCGGGCGAGGACGTGCAGCACCGCCAGATTGGGGTTCGATTTCACCGCAAAGGCGATGTGAACGCGCGGCAGAACCGCCAGCGCATCGCGAAACACGCGGGCATGGCGGGTCAGCGTGGCGCGCGAATAGACATAGACCGGCGTGCCGACCGCAGCGGCGATGTCAGCCAGCGGGACTTGCTCGGCATGAAGCACGCCGTTCCTGAGTTCGAAATGGTCCATGAATCAGCTTTCAGGCGGCAGGTCGTAGGGATCGTCCTTGCGGTCTTCCGACCGGGCACGCAGTTCGATCGAGCGTTCGGGCGAGGCCTGCGGGTGCGGGGCCAGCAGTTCCACCGCGCTGGGCCGCCCGTCGCCACCATAAGGCGCGACCGGCAACTGGTGCCCGGTGCGCGGTTTGAGCGCGGCGGTCTGTCCGCAGGCGGCGAGGGCGAATACCAGCGCCAAGGCAGCAAAGCCCCTCCTGTTGATCTGCGCTCGCCTACGGCTCAGGGGAGGGGTTGGGGTGGGGTTTGTCGCCCGGACGCACCGTTTCGTTTTCAGGAAAGGCACCACCCCCAGCCCCTCCTCTGAAGAGGAGGGGGGACAAGCGGCGGCTGATTCAAAGTACATCATCGGCTTTCATCCATACCCAGCGCAGCGCGCGCTTCGGCAACGCGCTTCTTTACCTCGGATGGTGCAGTTCCGCCATGACTGGAACGCGCGGCGACCGATGCCTCGACCGAAAGCGCGGCGAACACCCGCTCATCGATCCGTGCATCAATCTCCACCAGATCGGCCAGCGGCAAGGCATCGAGCGCCACGCCCCGGCTTTCGGCCAGTCGCACAGCGGTGCCGGTGATG
>JBDTUQ010000057.1:0-12670 GCA_040007615.1 Novosphingobium sp. | reverse complement strand
TGAATCACACTCCAGGCGCTGTGGGAATCCGCTTATTGGGTCCGGACCCTAGTTGTGACGGCGGTTCAACGGTAGAATTCAATCCCGCTCTACCGATCACGTCATCCCGGCGAAGGCCGGGATCCAGCTCAAACCAAAAATGTCGCGTAGCGGCCTTGATTTGTGAAGGTCTGGCATTTGTGAAGGTCTGGGTCCCGGCCTTCGCCGGGATGACGGACTGGTTGTTGACGCAAAATCACCCCGCCGTCGCGCTGACCAGATAATTCAGCGCCAGATCGCCTGACAGGTGCAGGCCCTTGCCCGGTGACCAGGCGATGCCTTGCGGATCGCTCATGGTCAGGCCAGCCTCTGCCAGCATTACGCGCAGTTCATCAGGCGTGATGAAATCGGCCCAGTGGTGCGTGCCGCGCGGGATCAGGCCGAGGCGTTCGGCGCCTTCCACCATCAGCAGGCGCGATTGCGGTGTGCGGTTGGGGGTGGACAGGATCATCAGCCCTCCCCCATTTGGGCCGGGCGCCAGCGATGCAGCCAGCGCGGCGATGAACGCAGGCTTGTCGGCAACGTGCTCGATCACTTCCATCGCGGTGACGAGGTCGAAGGTGCCAAGTTCCAGCGCCCCGATCTCGCCGTGGCGATAGGTGATGGAAAGCCCGCTGCCCGCCGCATGGTCAGCCGCCGCCGCGACGTTTTCCGCAGCGGCGTCAACGCCGGTCACTTCCGCGCCCAGCCGGGCCAGAGGCTCACACAGTAGCCCCGCGCCGCAGCCGACATCCAGCGCGCGCTTGCCCGCCAGCGGGTGCAAAGCTCGCGAATCGACGCTGAAATGCGTGTCTATCGCCGTGCGTACAAAGCCCAGCCGCACCGGGTTCAGCCTGTGCAGCATGGCCGATGACCCCTTGGGATCCCACCAGTCCGCTGCCAGTTTGCCGAAATGTGCTGCTTCGTGGGGCCTGATCGTGGTTGCATTGCTCATTAGCCGACCCTAACAGGGCCGCCGCCCGGCCTCCAGCGCCGGATTCAGTTTTTCGGGAGCTTGAGTTCGTGGCCCGCATCGTGATGAAATTTGGCGGCACTTCGATGGCCGGATCGGAACGCATCCGCCGCGTCGCACGGATCGTCCAGCGCCAGCAGGCCGCCGGGCATGAAGTGGCCGTGGTGGTATCGGCCATGTCGGGCGAAACGGACCGTCTGGTCGGCTTCTGCCGCGAGGCCAATCCGCTTTACGACCCGGCAGAATACGACGTGGTTGTTGCCAGCGGTGAGCAGGTGACGGCGGGCCTGCTGGCGATGACCTTGCAGGCTTTGGGGTGCAAGGCGCGCTCGTGGCTGGGCTGGCAGTTGCCGGTTCATACCGACAACGCCTATGCCAAGGCGCGCATCGGCACGATTGACTCTCCCGAACTGCTGGCCAGCATGGCTTCGGGCGAGATTGCCGTGATCCCCGGATTTCAGGGCTTGTCTGACGAGGGCCGGGTGACGACGCTGGGGCGCGGCGGGTCTGATACCTCGGCAGTGGCGGTGGCAGCGGCGATCAAGGCCGATCGCTGCGACATCTACACCGATGTCGACGGCGTCTATACCACCGACCCGCGCATCGTCGCCAAAGCGCGCAAGCTGAAAAACGTGACGTATGAGGAAATGCTGGAACTGGCCTCGGTCGGGTCCAAGGTGTTGCAGACCCGCTCGGTCAGTCTGGCGATGAAAGAGCGCGTGCGCGTGCAGGTGCTGTCATCGTTCATCGATGACGACGCGGTGCCCGCCGATGACCTGCCCGGCACAATGATTGTCAGCGACGAAGAGCTAGCCAGAATCGCTCAGGAAGGACTAGATATGGAAAGCCAGTTGATCACCGGCATCGCCGCCGACAAGAATGAGGCCAAGGTCACCCTGACCCGCGTGGCGGATCGCCCCGGTGCGGTGGCGGCGATCTTTGGGCCATTGGCGGCCGCCAATATCAACGTCGACATGATCATCCAGAACATCGCCAAGGACAAGGGCGAGACGGACGTGACCTTCACCGTCCCCGCTGCTGATCTGCCGCGCACGCAGGCTCTGCTGGAAGGCCAGAAGGAAGCCATCGGCTTTTACCGCCTGATCGCCGACAGCAAGGTCGCGAAAATCAGCGTCGTCGGTGTCGGTATGCGCAGCCACGCGGGCATCGCGGCGACCATGTTCAAGGCGCTGGCCGACCGGGGCATCAACATCCAGGCGATCTCCACCAGCGAGATCAAGGTTTCGGTGCTGATCGATGCGGACGAGACTGAACTGGCGGTGCGGGTGTTGCATACTGCTTACGAGCTGGATGCGGAATGAAATGAGCTAAGCCCCTCCTCTTCAGGGGAGGGGTTGGGGTGGGGTCTATCTTCCCACGCTAACGCCGGTTCAGGTGGAGATACCCCACCCCCGGCCCCTCCCCTGAAGGGGAGGGGGGAAGGAACAGAATGACCCAGTACCCGAAAACCTCCGCCATGATGCAACGCGGCGCTGACTTTCTGGGCAGCGAGTATGCGATCCTGTGCGGCGCGATGTCGTGGGTTTCTGAGCGGAATCTGGTCTCCGCGATCAGTAACGCGGGCGGCTTTGGCGTGATTGCCTGCGGGGCGATGACGCCCGACCTGCTGGATGCGGAAATCGCCGAGACCAAGGCGCTGACGGGCAAGCCGTTCGGTGTCAACCTGATCACCATGCACCCGGCGCTGTTCGATCTGATCGCCGTCTGCGCGCAGCACGGCGTCAGCCATGTCGTGCTGGCGGGCGGCATTCCACCCAAGGGCAGTGTCGAGGCGATCAAGGCGTTCGGCGCGAAAGTGCTGGTCCTGCCGCCAACGCTGGCTCTGGCGAAAAAGCTGCTGCGGTCGGGCGCGGATGCCTTGATTATCGAAGGCAGCGAGGCGGGCGGGCATATCGGTCCGGTGTCCACCAGCGTGCTGGCGCAGGAGTTCCTGCCGGTGCTGTCTGACGAACAGATCATCTTCGTCGCGGGCGGAATTGGCCGGGGCGAGGCGATTGCGGCTTACCTTGAGATGGGCGCTTGCGGCGTGCAGCTGGGCACGCGCTTTGCCTGCGCCACCGAATCCATCGCGCATCCTGATTTCAAAAAGGCGTTCTTCCGCGCCAATGCCCGCGATGCCGTCACCAGCGTTCAAGTCGATCCGCGCCTGCCGGTGATCCCGGTTCGCGCGCTGAAGAACAAGGGCAGTGAAGAGTTTACTGCCAAGCAGCTTGAAGTGGCAAAACTGCTGGATGCCGGGTCCATCGAAATGGGCGAGGCGCAATTGCAGATCGAACATTTCTGGGCCGGTGCGCTGCGCCGTGCGGTGATCGGCGGCGATGTGGAGAGCGGCTCGGTCATGGCCGGGCAGTCGGTCGGCATGGTGACCAAGGAAGAGCCTGTGGCTGCGATCATGGCCACGCTGATGCAGGAATGCGAAGCGGCGCTGGCGAAACGCTGAATTGCGGGTATATTGACTGGCATTGGTACGACCTTTGCCCCAAAATCCGACTACCCTGAGCTTGTCGAAGGGCTGCCTTGTTCTTCGGACTGATCGCTTGGCCCAAAGACCAAGGACGACCCTTCGACAAGCTCAGGGCAGACGGTTTTTTAGTCGGCGTCTGGGTGCTTTCGTGTCAATGTGGAGACATCCATGCCTACCAGCGCCATCGACCACATCAATATTCTGACTGACGACCTTGAGGCGACGGCGGCGTTCTATGAGGGCGTTCTGGAATTGACCCGGACGGTTGCCGCTCCGTTAGAGGCGGCGGGCTATAAGGGCTGGTGGCTGCGCGATGCCTTGGACAATGCCCTGATCCACCTGGTCTGGCGTGATCCGGCGACGGATCGCGCGGCAGGGCATGTTCCCGGACTTTCAACCAACGCGGTCCACCACATAGCCTTCCGCTGCCAGGGCTTTGACGCGGCCAAGGCCCGTCTGACCGAACTGGGCGTGGCGATGCGTATCAATGATGGTATGCACGGCCTGCGCCAGATCAATGTGGTCGATCCCAACGCGATCAATGTCGAGATGAACTTTCCGGAGGATTGAACCGGATCAGTTGACGCAATCGGCAATAAACCGCACCCACGCCGGGCCAGCGGGATGGTCGATGGATTCAGGCGACCATTGCCGCTCCATCAAAGCTCGCGCTTGCGGTTCCGCCATGCCCAGAATGTCGCGGTTATAGCGATAGAGGAATGCGGAAACCCTCCAGTTCATGATGCAATGCACATGGACTGGCCGATCCCCGCCTTCCATCGCCTTGCAGAACGCGGTGAAATGCCCATCGTCGGGCGCATCGAATGGCACCGGAATGTGGCTATAGTCCATGCCGTGTGCGGCCAAGCGTCCCTCCGCATTCGTCAGGGCTTCCGGATGATCGGCCAAGGCCAGGTTGATTACATGGCGCACGCCCTGAGCGGCAAGGCTTTCAACGTCAGCCTCGGTTAGTCGGCCAGAGGTGGTAAGATTTGCGTTGATGCGTTGCCATGCACGAATGTGATCAGGGTCAGGCATTTGACTATCCTAGCCAAACCAGCGGGGCGAAGCTATTGTTTGGAGCTATTGTGGTGGATTCGAAGTTCGTTCCATTAAGAGCAAACGTCATCCCGGCGGAGGCCGGGACCCAGAACCTGAAAAAAGTGCCGCTACGCGACTTTAGCTGATGGGACTGGGTCCCGGCCTCCGCCGGGATGACGGGAATTTAACAATGCGAACTTCAGATTCAGGATACTAGCCGTTATCAGGAGAGTAAAGCTCATGTGCGATGAATTCACCCAAGCAGATGAAGCCACCTTACTCTCGCGGCGGCAGTTCGGGGTGATTGGTGCAGGGGCCGCGCTTGTCGCCGGATTACCCGGCGTTGCGGCCTGCGCGGCGGGTAAGGCCGCCGCATTGGCGCTTACCGAAACCAAAGTTACCATACAGACCCCAGATGGCACCGCCGATGCGCTGTTCGTGCACCCGGCAAAGGACAAGCATCCCGGTGTCGTGATGTGGCCCGACATCGCCGGCCCGCGCGAGGCTTATTTCCAGATGGCCCGGCGGCTGGCGGGTGACGGTTACGCCGTGCTGCTGGTCAACCAGTATTACCGCAGCGCCAAGGCCCCGATCATGGCCACCATACTTGAATGGCGCACCCCTGAAGGGCAGGCAAAGCTCAAGCCGATGATCGAACAGATCAGCCCGGCGGGCACCATGCGCGATGCCAGCGCATTCGTTGGCTTTCTCGATGGTCAAGGTGCGGTGGACCAGACGCGCGGGATCGGCAGCAATGGCTATTGCATGGGCGGGCCGTTCGCGGTTCGCACCGCCGCCGCCGTACCGGGCCGGGTGAGCGCCGCCGCTTCGTTCCACGGCGCGAATCTGGTCAATGACCAGGCTGACAGCCCGCACAAACTGATCGCCACCACCAAGGCCAGCTACCTTTTCGCCATCGCGACGGGCGACGATGTCCGCGCTCCGGGGGACAAGGACGCCTTGCGCGCCGCCGCTGCCGCAGCTGGCCGCGCGGCGGAGATTGAGGTCTATCATGCCGAACATGGCTGGTGCGCGCTGGACTCGCCTGCTTATGACGCTGCTGAGGCAGAGCGGGCCTGGGGACGGATGCTGGCATTGTTTGCCCGGCTTTGATGCCTATATCAGCGCGGTTCGACGGTCTTGATTGGAGATTTCCATGCCCGATAAAATGGTGCTGAGCGAAGAGGAATGGCGCGCGCGGTTGTCGCCGGAACAGTATCAGATCCTGCGCCAGGCGGGCACCGAGCGGGCCTTTACCGGGGCGTATGAGGCCTACAAGGCCGAAGGCATGTATCGCTGCGCCGGTTGCGGTGAGCCGCTGTTCACTTCGGACACCAAGTACAATTCCGGGTCCGGCTGGCCCAGCTATACCGCGCCCGTCAGCGACGACGCGGTAGTGGAGCTGACCGATCAAGCCCACGGAATGGTCCGCACCGAAGTACGCTGCGCCCGCTGCGAAGGCCACCTTGGCCACGTTTTCCCCGATGGTCCCGGACCCGGCGGACTGCGCTATTGCATCAACAGCGCCTCGCTGGACTTCCAGCCAAAGGACTGACGGTTTTTTACATTAACCCTGCGTTCTGTTTCGCCTATGCATGGCGCGGAGTGGAGGGCGCGGGCTTGCGTTCCTTTTGAAGGGTTGATCCAGCAGCATGGCACAGAACGCCGCCCGGCGCCGTATTACCGCAAGCGGGGGCGGCCCATCCGGCACCCCGCCAAGGCCCCCGGCAAAGTCGCCGTCAAGCGGCCGGGCCAAGCGCTTGTTTAAGCGGCTGATGGTCTGGGGCCTGGCACTGGCGCTGCTTGGCGTGCTGTTCCTGGGCGTGGCGGTGGCGGTGACCGAACGCTCGCTGCCTGACTATACCGCGCTGAAATCCAGCCAGTCCGGCCAGATGATCGTCGTGCGGGCGCGCGATGGCACGGAACTGTTCAATCTGGGGCCAAGCTACGGCAAATGGGTGCCGATCCGCGAGATGCCGCAAGTCATGCAGGACGCCATGCTTTCGGTAGAGGACCGGCGTTTTTACGATCACATCGGCATCGATCCGATCGCCATTGCCCGCTCGCTCGTGGTTAGAATCGAGAAGGGGCGCTGGCGGCAGGGCGGATCGACCATCACCCAGCAGCTAGCCCGCAACATATTCCTGAACAACGATAAAAGCTTTACCCGCAAGGCGCGCGAGGCGGTGCTGTCGATGGCGCTGGAATGGAAATTTTCCAAGCAGCAGATCCTCGAACTCTATCTCAACAAGGTCTATTTCGGCGGCGGCGCCTATGGCGTGGATTCCGCGAGCCGCAAATTCTTTGGCCATGCGGCGTCGGAACTGACCCTGCCCGAGGCGGCGATCATCGCGGGGCTGGTCAAGGCGCCGTCGCACTATTCGCCCACCGCCGACGCGCAGGCCGCGATGGACCGGGCGACCGTGGTGATGTCAACCATGCGTGAGAACGGCAAGATTTCGGCCGAGCAACTCGCCGAAGTGGACCTGAAAACCGTGCAACTGGCCCCCGAAACCGGCCAGAACTCGGTCCGCTATTTCACCGATTGGGCCTTGCCGCAGCTTGACCTGTTGCTGCCTGAAAACACCGAACCTATTGAGGTGTGGACCACGCTCGACGCCGGGATGCAGCACGCGGCGACCGATGCCGTGGCCAAAAATGCGCCCAAGGGCACGCAAGGCGCGCTGGTCAGCATGGACCGCGACGGCGCGATTCTGGCGATGGTCGGCGGCACGGACTACGTCTCCTCGAACTACAACCGCGCGGTCAATTCCGTGCGCCAGCCGGGATCGGCGTGGAAGCTGTTCGTCTATCTTGCCGCGCTGGAAGCAGGCTACAAGCCTGACGACGAAGTGGTGGACGAGCCGGTGACGATCCAGGGGTGGAGCCCGCACAATTCGGGAGGCACTTATGTCGGCAAAATCGATGTGCGCACCGCGTTTGCCTATTCGAAGAACACCGTCGCGGCGCAACTGGGCAACGAGGTTGGCTTCAGCGCGGTGGCGGCGATGGCGCGGCGGTTTGGCATCACCACGCCCGTGCTGACGGTGCCGTCGATGGTGCTGGGCACATCAAACGTGCGCCTGATCGACATGACCCGCGCCTTTGCGTCCGTCTCGGCCAAGGGGACGATGGTGGAACCTTACGGCATCGCCAAGGTCGTCACCACTGATGGCCGGGTGCTGTATCAGCACGCCTCCATCGGCGGGCAGCCGCTGGTGCCGCCCTATGTCGCTGCCGGGATTACCGACCTGCTGCAAACCGCCGTCAACATCGGCACCGGCAAGGGCGCGCAGATCGGTCGGCCAGTGGCGGGTAAGACCGGGACGACCAGTTCGAACAAGGATGGCTGGTTCCTGGGCTTTTCCAGCGGCGTGACGACCGGCGTGTGGATGGGTCGCGATGATGCCAAGGCGGTTCCCGGCCTGCAAGGCGGCTCTGCCCCGGCGCGCGCTTTTGCGCAGTACATGCGCGTTGCGGTGGCGGGCCGCCCGGTGGAGCAGTTCGACACCCAGTTGAAACTCCCCGACTGGCAGCTTGAGCCGGACGACGAGGCGGCTATGGCCAACCCGTCCGACTATTCGCTGGTGGATGAACAGGGCAACCTGATCGAGGCGAACAGTCCGCAACGATCAGGTCCGGGCGATCCGCCGGGAAGGCCGGAAGACAACGGCCTGCCCCCGCGCGATGGCGATGCCCCTGCGGCCAACGATGACTTCCTCAACCAGGCGATTGGGCGGCAATAGGGGGGGAAGGGCTTTGGTTCTTTGTCAGGTCTAACGAGGACCAGAGGCCGCCCGAGTCGCGCTAGAGCGTCGAGCCCGCGCTTGTAGCGTCGGCCAAACTGGTCGAGGATGCTAAAG
The DNA here is from genome assembly GCA_040007615.1 of Novosphingobium sp. Lineage (GTDB taxonomy): Bacteria > Pseudomonadota > Alphaproteobacteria > Sphingomonadales > Sphingomonadaceae > Novosphingobium. The sequence goes on along the minus strand of JBDTUQ010000057.1, from coordinate 4,290 downwards.
TGCAGGGTGAGTTGGCCGGTCGGGGCGAACTTAGGGCAACGACATCGGGTCTCGCTGTGCCAGATGGCAGAACTCTCAGTCCGACTGGCCAGGCTCAGCTGCGCGCTGACGAAGGCGGGGGATCATTGCTCATCGATGACGCTCCTCAGCAACATCGGCTGCACTAAGAGCAAGTTGCCTTTAATCTGAATCGTCATCCCGGCGGAGGCCGGGACCCAGTCCCAACCAAGAAATCACGGTTCGGCGCATCAAGGCAGAGTGAGAACCTTCGTTCGGCTGATGGCCTCTATTGCTGCGAAATAGCCGGCCCGGCTTTCAACAGGGATCACCGTCCAGCAGGGACATGGCAGCGGCAATGAAGCTATCGATGTCGGCTTGGCTGGAGGGGATGGCGGCGCGCATGCAGGTAAAGTTGTGGATCATCCCACGGGCCTCGATAAGCTGGACCGTAGCCCCCGCCGCACGGGCCTTTTCTGCATAAGCCACACCCTGGTCGCGGAGGGGATCAAGACCTGCGGTATGGACCAGCAATGGCGCCAGCGGGATGATGCCGCGCGTGCAGTCGTGCCGTGGATCATCGGTGGGGGCCGCATAATGAGCGGCGAACCAGTCCATTGCCGCTTCGGTCAGCATATATCCTTCGGCAAACGTCCGCATCGAAGGCCAGTCGCCGCTGCTGCCGATATATGGATAAAGCACCCATTGGCCGAGAAGGGGCGCGCACGCTGGCTGTGCCGCAAGGGCCTGGCCAGTGATGATTGCCAGATTGCCCCCCGCGCTGTCACCGCAAGTGATGAGGCCGGAAACCGTAAAACCAAGCTCCGCCGGGCTTTCGGATGCCCAGCGCGCAACCGCTTCGGCATCGTCTGGCGCGGCGGGGAAGGGGTGCTCAGGCGCAAGCCGGTAATCGACCGCAAGCACAGGGATATCCGTCTGGTCGGCCAGATATGTGCAGAAGGGTTCGTGGGTATCAAGATCGCCCACAACGAAGCCGCCGCCATGCATGAACAGGATCAGCGGCCCGGAATCGCGCTGCGGACGCCGATCATACAGCCTCACCGGGATCATTCCGCCCGGTCCCTGAACCGCGATGTTGCGCACGGTCGCCAGCGGTGTCGGATCGAGATCCCCCATGCAGCGCATGGCGCGCAGCATGGCCCGTGCATCGGCCACAGGAAGGGCATTAAGGGGTGGTGCACCGCTTTTATGCATTGCCGCGAGAAAGGCGGCGACATCAGGCCGGATCGAATCAGGCCCCGGATTAGACATCGTGCATCAGCAGGACTGGCTTGATGACCGCGCCGGTTTCGGATGCCTGAACGGCCTCTTCGAGCGCCGCGAAAGGATAAGTCTGCACGAGCTTCTCCAGCGGGAGCATTCCCGCCTTATACCAGGCGATCAGCCTGGGAATGAACTGCTGGGGATCGATACCCCCTTCAACGACGCCGACGATCCGGCGGCCCATGCTCATCACCGCTGACAATTCCAGATTCACCGCCTGTCCGGGCGCATAGGCCCCGACCAAGGCCAGAGTCCCGCGTGCGGCGAGCAACTCCACAGACGCCTGCACCAGAGCCGGGACACCGGTAGTATCGATAATATAGTCGAACGGTCCGTGCAGGTTCGCCATCTCGTCCGCCGTTTCGGTTGCGCCCAGTTCCTGCGCGAGTTTAAGCCTGTTGTGGTGGCGATCAAGCACCACGACTCTGCCGGCGCCGACGATCTTTGCTGCCATCACGGCTGCAAGACCCACGGTTCCAGCCCCCAGAATGGCGATGGATTGACCGCTTTGCACATGCAAGGTTTCAAGCACGGTGCCCGCGCCGGTCTGAATGCCGCAGCCCAGCGGTGCCAGCAGGGCAAGCGGAAGATCAGGATCAATCTTCACGACATTGGCCTCATAAGCGAAGGCATGTGTCGCGAAAGCCGACTGGCCGAAAATATTGGCCCCGATCTTTTCGCCCCCACGCCATAGTCCACCTTGTCCGGGCGCATTCACACCCAGAAAGTTGCGGGGGAAGAACTCTGCGCAATAGCCCGGCTGATGATCGTCGCACGCCCGGCACGCGCCGCAGCTGTTGAAGCTGAGCAGCACATGATCGCCCGGCTGGACGCTGGTTACTCCAGCGCCCACCGCTGCCACGACTCCCGCGCCTTCATGGCCGAGAACCACGGGGAACGGGACGGGTAACGCCCCGTCCCGCATCACCATGTCGGTATGGCAGATGCCGCAGGCATGGATTTTCACCACGATCTGGCCCGCTTCGGGCGCATCCATCCTAAGGCTTTCAAGCCGGAAGGCACCGCCCGGAGCATCCACGACTGCCGCCTGGATTTCCATCGTCGTCATGCTCAGAACTTGAAACCGAACCGCGCATACCATTCGCGCGGACGGTTATAGCTGCCGAAGATGGTGCCATCGGCGATGTTTGCGCCGCCCGTGGTGAGGAACCGTTTATCGGTAAGGTTCGTGCCGCCCACGGTCAGCGTCCAGTGGCCACCTGGTTCCGCGTAGCTGACGCTGGCATTGACCATATCATTCGCCGAACGCTGCAAAAGGTAGACGCGGCCAGTGTCGTTCCACGAGCTGGAGGTATGGGTCCAGTCCGCAAGGAATGTCAGCGATCCGCCATTCCCCAGCTTAGCTTCGTAGCGGGGGCTGATGTTGACCTTCCAGTGCGGCGTCTTGGGCAGGTCCTGCCCGACGAGCGTCCCGGCCTGGAAGAAATTAGCGCCACCGACCGCCGCCGCTGCCGCCGCCACAGACGTATAGTGCGCATCGATATACCCGACAGACCCATTGATCGTCAGGCCGCTCACCGGGGCTGCGACCATCTCCAGCTCGAACCCACGGATCAGTGCATTGCCGGCATTGGCGATGGTGGGCGATGTGCCGATCTGGATATTGAGCTGGATGTCCTTGTAGGTAGTCGAAAACGCCGCCGCGTTCAGTTGCAGGTGGCGGTCGAGCAGGGTGGACTTAACACCGACTTCCCAGGTCGTCGCCTTTTCTTCGTTGAAATCGGGCGCGACATTGCCTTGCGGATTGGTCAGGCGGGTCGTCCAGCCACCGGTCTTGTAGCCCTTTGACCAGCTACCGTAGAGCATGATGTCGTTGCTGGGATGCAACTGGAGGCCTACCTTGGGGGAGAAATTGCTGAAACTCTTGGTGTTTACGCCCGGCACATAGACGCGCACCGGATTGGTCGGATCAGGATAGCCCAGAGCCGCCTGACAAGGGGCCGGAGCAAGCGGAAACGGCCCATTGGGCGTGATGTTGCCGTTCGCGTCTGCGCAGCCGAACAGTTTGTAGTTGAAGCCGTTGAGTTCCTGCTGAGCACCTTCGAACTGCTTCTTCTCGTGGGTATAACGGCCACCCAGGGTGATGCCGATCAGATCGATCGGGCGATAGTCAAGCTGGCCGAAAGCGGCATAGTTCTCGGTCTGGAGCTTGTTTCCGCCATCGACCTGGATCTGACCTTCGGCAAACGTCACATAGTCATGAAGGTCGCCCCCTTCCTTGAAATAATAGGCCCCCAGGACATAGTGCACCTTCTTATCCAGGGCATCGCCCAGCAACTGGAACTCCTGGCTGAACTGCCACTGGTTCATATTGAAGCTGAGCTGCAGGAAGTTGAGCGGAGAGCCGTCGGCATCCATCCCCGATTTCCAGTGCAGCGCGCGATAGGCGGTGATCGATTTCAGAGCGACATTGTCGGCCAGATCGAAATCGACAGTGCCGCCAAGGCCCCAGTTCTGGAGATCGGAAAAGCTGTTGCCCGTCGCGTAGCTCTTGTCCGGATCATTGGTGACGAAACGGTTGTCCCACGGCAGGCGATTGTTGGCCGCGTTGCCATCGACATTGACACCGGCAATGCTCGCCAGTTGGTACTGCGGATTGTACTGGGTGCCCGATACGCCGCACAACGCCGCTGCATTGCGCGCCGCAATTGCCGCCGGGGTGCTGCCGATACAGAAATTGTAGAGGCCCGCGAACAGGAAGCCGGTAGTGCCGGTCGGATCGAAGGCGGTGCCCGGAAGGTTGGTCGTGCCGGCAAAGTTGCCGGGTACGAATTCTGCGGTGGCCAGCAGACTGTTGGCCGATGTCCCGCTATCCTTGGTGTAGTCACCGGCCAGAGTGACCCTGACCGGACCGCCGTCGCCCCACTTCAGCTTGCCCCGCAAGTTCCAGTTATCGCTCGCGCCTTCGCGCTTGGCGCTGTCGTATCCAGAGGCGGCAAACGCCGTGAAGGGAGGCGAGTTGTTCGCCCGCTGATCGGGATAGGGAAT
>JBDTUQ010000056.1:0-13003 GCA_040007615.1 Novosphingobium sp. | reverse complement strand
CCGCAGAATCGCAAGCCTCTGCAATCAAAACAAATGATTATGAGTCAGCCTCTTATGCTTGGAGATCCGAAATTTCAGTGATTTCTGTTCAACAGTCTTCTGTATCGCAAAGCGCCACTCTCGCTCGTCTTTAAAGCCAATATGTTTAAATCTTGGAAGTAAAGCCGATACTCGAGATCGTAGTTCCTCGATCCTTTCTTCCTCAGAAAGCTCGCCAATCATTTTTCCTAGATCTGCAATATCGCGAATTTCATTTTCAAGAGACGTTCTGAATTTAGCTGCAGTCGAATGCTTGGAATATACTACCTCTACAAATTCCGCTTTTTCTTTTTTTAAACGATCTTCTAACTTGGCGCGATTAAAGGTGATATTAATGCCCTGAAGGTCGCCGCTGTAGCCGCGCCATTGACTAAGATTATCATCATCTTTGCAGAAACATGTGACGTAAGTGTCGGGCTTCGCACCGTCCAAAAGTTCTTTGAATACTTGCTTGATGAGTGGTGACCAAACTTTTTGCGCCTTATCCGAGGAGAACATCGAAATGACTCTCTTGGATGCTTTTAAGGCATGCTCGAGTTCAGTCCGATCATTGAGGAACGATGCGTTCGAAGCCCAAATTGATTGCGTTTCCACGATCCCCTGGAAGCCTTCAAGGGTTGTGTAGTGACTAATAGAAGACGGTAAAGCCGTATCGCGGACTGGTTTCGTGGCAGTCATATCCGAGGCCTTAATCTAAGCCAGCTCGCAGCTAATTGAGTCGGTGGAACTGATTTGGTCTGTCGTCGCCGAAGCTGCGACTAGGATCGCCCTACACCAACAGTTATGAATCAAGTGTTTGCCTTACTGCTTCTCGAACCAAAAGCAGATGCACAACCCACAAAAAAGGGGCCGGAGCGGCTGGCTCCGGCCCTTGAAGGCTGTGTTCGCAGGAGGAACATTGTTTGGCGGGACCGGGGAGAGGAGAGGAGGAGGACCCCGATCCCGCCAATTTCTGTGGCGAATGCTTACATATTGTAAGCGCGTTCGCCGTGTTCGGAGAGGTCGAGGCCTTCGCGCTCTGCTTCCTCGGTGGGACGCAGGCCGAACAGCTTGTCGACGATGTAGAAGAGAAAGGCAGAACCAACGCCTGACCAAACCAGCGTCAGCAGTACGGCCTTGGCCTGAGTGATGACCTGGCCGACCATGTCGTATGCGCCGGGAACTGCCGGGAACACGGTATAGTCGATCCAGCCCTGACCGCCGAGTGCCGGGTCAGCCACCACACCAGTGGCCAGTGCGCCAAAGATGCCGCCGATGCAGTGAACGCCGAAGACGTCCAGCGTATCGTCATACTTCAGCTTGTTCTTCACCGTGCTGACGAAGAGGTAGCAGATCGGCGAAACCAGCAAGCCAAGGATGATCGAGGTCATCGGAGCGGCGAAGCCAGAAGCCGGAGTGATGGCAACCAGACCGGCCACCGCACCCGTTGCGCCGCCCAGCATGGAAGGCTTGCCGTGGTGCAGCTGTTCCACGATCGCCCAGCTTACCGCAGCGGCGGCCGTTGCGACGAAGGTGTTGATGAAGGCCACGCCGGTTACGCCGTTGACTTCAAGGTTGGAACCGGCGTTGAAGCCGAACCAGCCCACCCACAGCAGCGAAGCGCCGATCATGGTCATGGTCAGCGAGTGCGGGGGAGTGGCTTCCTTGCCAAAACCAACGCGCTTGCCGATCATGATGCAGCCAACCAGGCCAGCGATACCGGCGTTGATGTGAACCACGGTGCCGCCGGCAAAGTCCAGCGCGCCCTTGCCCCACAGATAGCCGTAATCAGTCGGCGCATCGGCAAGGAAGTCAGGGCCAGCCCAGTACCAGACCATGTGCGCGATCGGGAAATAGACCACTGTCAGCCACAGCACCACGAAGATCATCAGCGGCGTGAACTTCACGCGCTCGGCAAAGGCGCCGACGATGAGGGCCGGGGTGATGCAGGCAAAAGTCATCTGGAAAATGACGAAGGAATATTCAGGAATATAGACGTTGTTCGAGAACGTCGCCGCATAAGTCGATGCGGAAACCCCGGCCAGGAACAGCTTAGAGAAGCCGCCCATGAACGGCCCGCCGCTGGTGAAGGCCATCGAATAGCCCCAGCAAACCCAGACCAGCGAGGCGATCGACACGATCATGAACACCTGCATCAGCACGCTGAGCATGTTCTTGGTGCGGACAAGTCCGCCGTAGAACAGGGCGAGCGCCGGAACGCTCATCATCAGGACCAGCACCGAGGAAACAAGCATCCAGGCGGTGTCGCCCTTGTTGACCATAGTGGCCATCTGCTCGGCAGACGGTGCCTTGATCAATGAGGTGGTGGCAGCGGCGACCGGAGTGGCGGCTGCGGCGGCAGTAGTGGCCACAGCATCAGCTGCGGCACTGGCGGAGGCAGCGGCCTCCTGCGCAAAGGCGGTGGTGGCGGCGAACAGCGATGTGCCCAGCGCGCCAATACCGCAAGCTATCTTGCGGATCATGGTGTTATCCCTCCTGTCGGATGCGGCTATTGCAGCGGCGGCGATCACAGCGCCGTATCCCCGGACTCGCCGGTGCGGATGCGAACCGCCTCAGCCAGATCGAGCACGAAGATCTTTCCGTCACCGATAGCTTCGGTGCTGGCGACCTGCTGGATGGTCTCGATGATTTGCGGGGCAAGATCGTCGCTGACAGCAACTTCGATCTTCACCTTGGGCAGCATGTTGGTCGAATATTCGGCGCCGCGGTAGATTTCCGTCTGGCCCTTCTGCCGTCCAAAGCCTTTGACCTCGGTCACGGTCATGCCGGCAACGCCAATGGCGCCCAGCGCTTCGCGCACTTCGTCAAGCTTGAACGGCTTGATGATGGCGATGATGAACTTCATGCCTATCCCCTATAAGCCTACCGGACCCATCGCCGGCAGGCGGGGCTTCGCAAACACCGTGCCAAATCAAGAATCTGTTAAGAATCAGGCCCGCCGGGGAAGGGACCGCCGAAGGCATTTGCCAGAGCCGCCCGATTCGCGGGCATGTGCCTAATTTTCAGGCACCAAATCTTCAGGCACCTAATCTTCAGGCAAGGGACAGACGCGCAAATACGGGCAGATGGTCCGATGCCTGCGCCGCCAGCGCGCTGTGATGCACGCCGGTTCCCTGACAATGCCAGTGCGAAGAGGCGACGATCCGGTCAAGCCTGGCCACCGGCTGGCGGCTGGGAAAGCTGCGGCCGGGGTCAAGAACCTGCCACTTAGCGCCAAATTCACGCATGGCGCCGCGCGCCTGCGTCCACTGGTTGAAATCGCCCATCAGCACGGTCGGCTGATCACCAACATGCGCCAGCACCGTCTGCAACTGGTGCCGTCGGCGCAGGCCTGACAGATCAAGGTGCATGCCGACAACGGTAATACTCTGCCCCTCAATCTCAAGGCAGGCGCTGACCGCGCCGCGCGGCTCAAGCATCGGCAGGGGGACGGCGGCGGCGGACAACACCTTGATCCCGCGCCGCACCAGCAGTGCGTTGCCGTGCCAGCCCATGCTGTCGGGCCGCCCGCCCAAGGCCACTGCGCGCCACGGTGTATGCTCATCAATGGCATGGCGGGGGATGACGCTGGCACGCTCGCCAAAGCGGCGATCCGCTTCCTGCAAGGCGATCACGTCGGCATCGATCTCGCGCAGAACCGAAAGGATCCGGTCAGGATCGCGCCGCCTGTCAACGCCGACAGCCTTGTGAATGTTGTAACTGGCGAAAGTGATCACGGTTCAGGCTTGGCTTCCGGCGATATAGCGATCCGTAGGCCGGGTGGGCAGCCCGTCGATACTGCGGTCCCGCGCGGCATATTTGGCGGCCCAAGCGGCGGGGTCTTGACCGGCGTGGTACTTGATCAGAGTCTGCCGTTCCGCCTCCAGCGCCATCACCGGCACGCCCCAGCCGCAACTGGTCTGCACGCTTTCCACCGCAATATCGAAGATCTGGCGGGTGCCGGGCAGAAGCTCGAAATGCGCGGCCAGTTCCGCCCAGTCAGCATCGGCGGGCAGCACGGGGCGGCCCCGGCCATAGATGCGCAGGATCAGCGCGGGCTGCTGGAAATTGCACATCATCACGGTGATGCGGCCCTTGTCGGGCTGGTCGGCCAGCAAATGCGCGTTGGTTTCGTTGCCTGACCCGGCCAGATCAAGGAACGCGACGCGGCCCGGCGACAGGATGCGAAACGAATCGTAGCCCTTGGGGCTCAGGTTCACGCGGCCATCGGCGGCGGCGGTAGCGACGAAGAACACGCTCTGCCGCGAAATCATCGCGATGTGATCGTCCGTCAGGGTCTCGGTAAAATCGGCCATGGCGCGATGCTAACCGATCCCGCCGCGCGGCGAAAGCACTTGCGCGGTTTACCGTTCCTTGGTGGCGCTGAATACCAGTTCCGGGTTCTTTTCCTGCTGATAGCCGATATCCCAGGCCGAGCGCGCCATGAACACCGGATCGCCATCACGGTCGCGCGCGAGGTTGGACTTGTTGAAATCGGTGAAGCCCCGCAGCGCCGCATCGGTGCCTTTCAGCCAGCGCGCGGTGTCAAACGGCGATTCCTCAAGCACCGCCTCCACCTTGTATTCGGCCTCCAGCCGCGAAATCAGCACTTCCAACTGCAACTGGCCGACGACGCCGACAATCCACTGCGCGCCGATTTCGGGATAGAACACCTGAATCACGCCTTCTTCTGACAAGTCGTCCAGCGCCTTGCGCAATTGCTTGGTCTTGGTCGGGTCTTTCAGCGCGACGCGGCGCAGGATTTCGGGGGCGAAGTTCGGCAGGCCGGTAAAGCGCACCTTGTTGGTTTCCGACAGGGTATCGCCCACCCGCAAGGTGCCGTGGTTGGGAATGCCGATGATGTCGCCCGCCTCGGCATTGTCGGCCAGTTCGCGGTCCTGCGCGAAGAACAGGATGGGCGAATGGATGGCGATCGGCTTGCCAAGGCCGGAAGGCGTGAGCTTCATGCCCCGCTTGAACGTGCCCGAAACCATCCGCATGAAGGCGATCCGGTCACGGTGCTGGGGGTCCATATTGGCCTGCACCTTGAAGATGAAGCCGGTGACTTCGGGATTTTCGGGCAGGATTTCGCCGAGCGAACTGGGCTGCGGGCGCGGCGGCGGGGCGAAGGTGGCGATGGCGTCGATCAGTTCCGCAACGCCAAAGTTCTTGAGCGCCGATCCGAAGTAAACCGGCGTCAGATCACCGTGGCGATAGGCCGCCAGATCGAATTCAGGATAGCCGCCGCGCGCCAGTTCGACCTCATCGGCGATGTCTTCTGGCAGTTCGGCAGCTTCACGCTTGCCCAGAAATTCGCGGCTGTCGCCTTCCGGGCGGCTGATCAGGCCGGTGTTGAAATCGAGCACGCCACGAAATTGCCCGCCCATGCCGACCGGCCATGACATCGGACACACATCCAGCGCCAGCGCATCGGCCACTTCGTCCATCGTATCGAACGGGCTGCGGCCTTCGCGGTCGACCTTGTTGATGAAAGTGATGATCGGCACGGAGCGCATCCGGCACACTTCGAACAGCTTGCGCGTCTGCGGTTCGATGCCCTTGGCCGCGTCGATCACCATGATCGCGGAATCGACGGCGGTGAGCGTGCGATAGGTATCTTCCGAAAAATCCTCATGCCCCGGCGTGTCGAGCAGGTTGTAGGTGATTCCGCCACGCTCGAACGTCATCACGCTGGAGGTTACGGAAATCCCGCGCTGCTGCTCGATCTTCATCCAGTCCGACCGCGCCCGCCGCGCCTGCCCGCGCGCCTTGACCTCACCCGCCAAGTGAATCGCGCCGCCTTGCAGCAGCAGCTTTTCAGTCAGCGTGGTCTTGCCCGCATCGGGGTGCGAGATGATGGCAAAGGTGCGGCGGTTCGACATGTGTTTCTCAATCTTCCCCCCTCCCGTTTACGGGAGGGGTCGGGGGAGGGCCTGTCAGTTCAGAGTGCAGCGCCAGGGGCAACAGGCCCTCCCCTAGCCCCTCCCGTAAACGGGAGGGGGACCGCTATCCTCGCAGAACAGCCCCCAGCTTCGCCGCCGCCGCCGTTACTCTATCGGCAATCGCCTTGAGGGCCGCCTCGTCATAGCTCTTGTCCTGCGGCTGGAGCGTCACTTCCACCGCAAGGCTTTTCTGCCCCTCAGGCACACCAGCGCCACGGAAATCATCGAACAGCCGCGCGGCGACCACATTCGCCTTGTCCGCGCCTTTGATCACCCGCACCAGATCGCCCGCCGGAACATCGGCAGCGATCAGAAACGCAAAGTCGCGCGTAACCGCCTGCAAAGCGGGCGGCGCATAAGCGGCACGGGCAAAAGTTGCCGCGCCCTTCTTGCCGGGGATGGCATCAAGGAACAGTTCCACCATTGCCACCGGCGCGCCGATGTCGAACAGCTTGGCGGTCGCCGGGTGCAACATGCCAAAGCGCGCCAGCACCGTTTTCGGCCCCAGCCGCAGGGTGGCGGACTGGCCGGGGTGGAACTGCGGACCCGCTTCGCCCATCACTTGCAGGTTATCGACCGGCGCCCCGGCCTGCGCCAGCAGCGCCAGCGCCTCAGCCTTGGCATCGAAGGCATCAAACGACTGCGCTTTGCCAGTGGCCCAGCTGCGCGGGGTTTTCTCGCCCGCCAGCACGACGCTGAGCGACAGGCGCTCATCGCTCGCGCCGTCAGCGCCGCGCAAGTAACGGCGGCCGATCTCGAACAGGCGCAGCCCCGCCGCACCGCGATCAAGGTTGCGCCGGGCGGCGCTCAGCAGGCCGGGCAGCAGAGAGGGGCGCATGGCCTTCATGTCCTCGCTGATCGGGTTGGCCAAGGTCCACGGCTCAAAGTCAGCAAAGGCTGCCGCTTCGGCCTCGGGCAGGAACGACCAGGTCACCGCTTCGTTAAGACCGCGCGAGGCGGCGGCGCGGCGGAGGCGGCGCTCCAGTTTTTGCGCCGGGGTTGCGGTGGGCCGCGCGACGCCATCAGTGCGGGGGAGCGCCACCGAAGCCACATTGTCCAGCCCGTGGATGCGTACCACTTCCTCGACAATATCAGGCGCACCATCGACATCAGGCCGCCAGCCGGGAACGGTCACGGTCCAGTCCGCCGCCACGGCAAAGCCCAACGCGGTCAGGATGCGTTTCTGCTCGTCCTGGGGAATGGCAACACCGCCCAGCCGCTCCGTCAGCGCCGGGTCGAAAGTCACCTGTTTCGGCGTAACCGGCGGCTGGCCTGCGCGGACCACTTCGCTCGCCTCGCCGCCGCAAATCTCGATGATCAGCGCGGTGAGCATGTCCAGCCCGGCATCAAGGAACTGCGGATCAACCCCGCGCTCAAACCGGCTGCGGGCGTCTGACGTCAGGTTCAGCTTGCGGCCAGTGGCGGCGATGCGTTCCGGATCGAAATAGGCGATCTCCAGCAACACATCGGTGGTGCTGTCCGAGCATCCCGAATGCTCGCCGCCCATGATCCCGGCGATGTCGTGGACGCCGGTATCGTCGGCGATCACGGTCATCTCGCCATCGAGCGCGTATTCCTTGCCGTTGAGCGCGAGGCAGGTTTCGCCCGCCTTAGCCCGCCGCGCGACGACTGCGCCATTCAGGTTGGCCAGATCATAGGCATGAGCGGGCCGTCCGTGGCCGAGCATCAGGTAGTTGGTAATATCGACCAGCGCCGAAATCGGCCGCTGGCCTGCGCTTTTCAGCTGATCCTGCAACCATTTGGGCGACGCCGCGTTGGTAACACCGCGAATCACCCGGCCATAGAACGCGGGGCAACCCTCGGCATCATCGGTGCGGATATCGACCGGGCAGGGAAAGCTGCCGGGAATCGGCGCGACGGTGATCGGCACCAGCTTGCCCAGTCCAGCTGCCGCCAGATCGCGGGCAATGCCGAATACGCCCATGCAATCGGGGCGGTTTGGCGTGATCGATACGTCGAACACCGGATCGGCGCCGTGGTAATCGGCAAAGGCGGTGCCTACCGGCGCGTCGTCGGGCAGTTCGATGATGCCGTCATGGTCGTCACCCAGTTCCAGCTCGCGCGTGGAGCACATCATGCCGTTCGATTCGACACCGCGCACTGCCGCCTTTTTCAGCGCCATGCCATTCGCAGGCACGACTGCACCGGGCAGGCCGAGCACACCGACAAGGCCAGCGCGGGCATTGGGCGCGCCGCAGACGACTTGCAGCGGTGCGCCTTCTCCGGTGTCGACGGTGAGCACTTGCAGTTTGTCAGCATCGGGGTGGCGTTCAGCCGTCAGAACACGGGCGACGCGGAAACCGGCCAGCTTGGCCGCCGGGTCGTCGATGCCCTCTACTTCGATGCCGATGGCGTTGAGCGTGGCGGAGACTTGCTCGACGCTCGCCGTGGTGTCGAGATAGCGTTTCAGCCATGAGAGCGAGAACTTCATGCACCTGCTCCCACACCGGCGGACAAGGTCGGGACATCCAGCGCCGAAAATCCGTAATGCGCGGCCCAGCGTTGATCGCCGTCAAAGAAGGCGCGCAGATCGTCCATGCCGTATTTGAGCATCGCGAGCCGGTCGACCCCGACGCCAAAGGCAAAGCCCTGCCATTCGTCCGGGTCCAGCCCGCCGAAGGCGATGACCTTGCGGTTGACCATGCCGCTGCCGAGCAGCTCCATCCAGCCGTGGCCGGGTGCGTCACCACTGCCGCCCAGCACTCGTTTGCCGTTCACTAATGCAAAGCCGATATCGACCTCCACCGATGGTTCGGTGAACGGGAAATAGCTGGGGCGCAGGCGCAGGACGATGTCTTCGCGTTCAAAAAACGCCTTGAGGAAGGTTTCCAGCGTCCATTTCAGGTGGCCCAGATGGATGCCCTTGTCGATCACCAGACCTTCTACCTGATGAAACATCGGCGTGTGCGTAGCGTCGCTGTCTGAGCGGTAAACCCGGCCCGGTGCGATGATGCGCAAGGGCGCACCTTCCGCCAGCATGGTGCGGATCTGCACCGGGCTGGTGTGCGTGCGCAGCAACATGGCGCGGCCTGATGCGTCCCCGTTGCCGCCCAATTGGTCAGGGAAGTAGAACGTATCGTGCATCGCCCGCGCCGGGTGGCTTTCGGGCATGTTAAGCGCGGTAAAGTTGTGCCAGTCGTCCTCGATCTCAGGCCCGGTGGCGACGGCAAAGCCCATGTCGGCGAAAATTTCTGCCAGTTCGTCCATCACCTGATTGACCGGGTGGACCGATCCGCGCGGGGTCTCGGGCGCGGGCAGGGTGAGGTCGATGGTTTCGGCGGCAAGGCGGGCATCGAGTGCGGCGGATTCCAGCGCCGACTTGCGGGTCGCCAGCGCGGACGTGACGCTTTCGCGCAAGGCGTGAATGCGCGGGCCTTCGGCCTGCCGCTGCTCGGGACTCATCGCGCCCAAAGTCTTGAGTAGCCCGGAAATAGAGCCTTGCTTGCCCAGAAATTCCACGCGGAGCCGCTCAAGTGCGTCCAAAGTCGGCGCGTTTTCTATTTCCGTAAGTGCCGAAAGTTTGTTGTCGTCCACAATCATACCTCGTCATTCCCGCGAAGGCCAGCTCAAGAAAAAGGCGCGGGAGGGAATACCCGCCCGCGCCCTTGTCTTCAGTCACGCAAAGGCGATCAGGCGGCGGGAAGCGCAGCCTTGGCCTGGGCGATGATCGCGGTGAAAACGCCGCCTTCGTTCATCGCCAGATCAGCCATCGACTTACGGTCCAGTTCGATCCCGGCCAGCTTGGTGCCGTGGATGAACTGCGAGTAGGTCAGGCCTTCGGCGCGAACTGCTGCGTTGATGCGCTGGATCCACAGGGCGCGGAAGCTGCGCTTCTTAACCTTGCGATCGCGATAAGCGTACTGTCCGGCCTTTTCGACGGCCTGACGGGCAACGCGGATCGTGTTCTTGCGGCGGCCCCGGTAACCCTTGGCCTGTTCCAGAATATTCTTGTGCTTGGCGCGGGTGGTAACACCCCGTTTGACTCGTGCCATAATTCAGTACTCCTAAAAATCAGCCGAGCCCGTAGGGCGCCCACTTCTTGATTACCTTCGCATCGGCGTCGGAAATCACGTCGGTGCCGCGATGCTGGCGGATGTACTTGGCATTATGGCTCATCAAACGGTGCCGCTTGCCAACGGCGCCGTGCTTGATCTTGCCGGTAGCCGTAAGCTTGAAGCGCTTTTTGACGCCGCTCTTGGTCTTCATCTTGGGCATTTTGGTCTCCTTGGTTAGAGACACGTCAGGCCAGCCTTGGCAGCCCTAGTTCGCCAGGCGGGTCATCGAATCCGTGTCAATGAAGCGCGCGCCTTTAAGGTGGGTGCGGGCCAAAGGCAAGCGATCACTTGGGCGCGAACCGCTAATGCCCGCAGGCCAGCGCGGCGATAACGTCTTCCAGCCGCGCCGGATCGCCCAGCGCCAGCACATGCCCATCAGAGCCAGTGTGCAGCGGATCGCCGTTCCAGTCGCACATTGTCCCGCCTGCGCCCTCGACCACCGGCACCAGCGCGGCCCAGTCGTGCAGTTTCAGCCCCGCCTCGCAGACCACATCAAGATGGCCTGATGCGAGCATGGCATAGTTATAGCAATCGCCGCCCATCACCATGCGGCGGTGATCGGTTTTGGCTGCTAGCCCCATGAAGTGGCCGCCGTCGTGATCATCGAAGTAATGCGGCCCGGTGGTGGCCAGCGTCGCTTCGGCCAGGGTGCGGCATGCGCGGGTACGTACCGGCTTGCCGTTCAGCGTTGTCGGCCGCCCGCTGACACCCAGCCAGCGTTCGCCCAGAATCGGCTGATCGATCACCCCCAGCACTGGCCAGCCTTCCACCACCAGCGCGATCAGCGTGCCGAATAGCGGGCGTCCAGCGAGAAAACCGGCGGTGCCGTCGATGGGATCAAGCACCCAGCTGCGGCCAGAACTGCCGGGACTTGCACCAAACTCCTCACCGATGACGGTGTCGCGCGGTGATTCGGCCAGCAAAAGTCGGCGCATCGCCTGTTCGGCGGCGCGGTCAGCTTCGGTGACGGGGGTGGCATCGCCCTTGCGTTCGCTATCCAGCCCGGTGCGGAACCACGGGCGAATAGCCTCACCCGCCGCATCGGCAAGGCGCAGGGCAAGGGTGATATCGTCGTCAAGTTTCATGCCCCCTGCTCTGCCCTTGGGGCGGGGGTGCGGTCAAGTCGGTCCGAAGAGTCGATCCGGAATGGCTCGTTCTACATTCAGGAGGCTTTTGTTTCCATACGTTAAGTTCTAGGTGTCAGGAATACGTCAGGTAATGTGGCGTGGTTAAAAAGAATCGGGTCGGCACAGGAAAATGAAGCAGCGGGGGCTTCCGGGAATTGATCGCGTGCTCGCGCCGCTCAGTGGCGTTAGCCGTGATGGTCAGCCTATGTCCTATAATCGCGCACCGGCTGCCGACATCGCGCCGTGGATCGCGCGGCTTTATGCAACCTCTGTCGAAGCACCAGCAGACTATCGGCTGGAATGCGGATTATTTACTGATACGTCGGTCGTCCGCATCCAGCTTAAGGGTGACTGGACAGCGCAGACTGCGACTGGCCCACTCCGCTATGGCCCATCCGCGTTGCATTTCGGGCCGCATAGCAAGCTTATGCCGGTGACAGTGACCGGCAGTTTCGTCAGCATCGGCATATCGCTGCGTCCCGGCGCAGGTTATGCGCTGTTCGGCACCAAAGCCCCTGATTTCGTTGATCGCATCGTCCCATGTCAGGATCTCGGCCTACCGGTAGATGCCGCGATGGCCGCCTTGAATGACGGCGCTCCGCACGAAGAATGGCTGCTGGCGATGGAAGTCCTGATGCGGCAGATTATCAATGGGGCAGGGGCCAAGGAACCCGATCCGCTGTCGGCCCGGTTTGAAGCGGCGAGTCTGGTTGACCCATCGTTCAACATCGCCGATTTCGCAGCCGAATGCGGCGTTGATCAACGTAAGCTGGAACGGGTGATAAAGCGCGATTTCGGCCTGCCGCCCAAGCAGGTACTGCGCCGCGCCCGCATCCTTGATATGGCGAGCTTTCTGCGCGGGGTCGCCGATCATGCTGAGGGTGATGAAATGGCGCTGCGGTTTTATGACCAGAGCCACCTGATCAGGGAATTCACCGCACTGCTGGGCATGTCGCCCAAGCAGTTCGTGTCATCATCGCAACCGATCCTGACGCTGGCGCTGGAATCGCGGCAAGCACGCCGTCTGGAAGCGATCGACCGGCTGGGACCGGGGGAACAGCGGCCTTGGCAGTAAGCCGGGCGGTATCGTTCAATCGAACAGCGAGCTGACCGAGCTTTCGTCCGCGATACGCCGAATCGCTTCGCCGATCAGCGGGGCGATGGTCAGGATGCGGATGCGGTCTGATGCCTTGGTTGCGTCGGTTGGCAGGATCGAATCGGTGATGACCAGTTCTTTCAGCGCCGAATTGTTGACCCGCGCGACCGCGCCGCCAGACAGGACGCCGTGGCTGATATAGGCGGCCACGCTCACCGCTCCTGCGGCCAGCAGGGCTTCGGCGGCGTTGCACAGGGTGCCGCCCGAATCGATGATGTCGTCGATCAGGATGCAGGCGCGGCCCTTTACGTCGCCGATGATGTTCATCACCTCGGACTGGCCGGGTGCGTCGCGGCGCTTGTCGACGATGGCCAAGGGCGCATTGTCGAGCCGCTTGGCCAGCGCGCGGGCGCGCACCACGCCGCCAACGTCAGGCGAAACGACCATCAGGTCCTGCCCGCTGTAACGCGCCTGAATGTCCGCCGCCATGACCGGTGCGCAATAGAGGTTGTCGGTCGGGATATCGAAAAAGCCCTGAATCTGCCCGGCGTGCAGATCAGCCGATAGTACGCGGTCGGCGCCCGCCTGAGTGATCAGGTTGGCCACCAGCTTGGCCGAAATCGGCGTGCGCGGGCCGGGTTTGCGATCCTGCCGGGCATAGCCGAAATAGGGCACCACGGCGGTGATCCGCTTGGCCGAGGCGCGGCGCAGCGCATCGATGCAGATCAGCAGTTCCATCAGGTT
>JBDTUQ010000055.1:0-13676 GCA_040007615.1 Novosphingobium sp. | reverse complement strand
GTCTTCGTCATGCTCTTCATGACGTAGGCATATTGCGCGGCCATCGGATTCCTTAACGGGTATCTTGAAAGTTGAAGCGCCCTCTACAACCGCGCCCTGCCGCCCGCAAGCGTGGAGGCGATCTGCCGGGCGGCGCGCGGGACAAAGGCAAAGCCGATGAACCACGTCGGCAGCATGAGCAGCGCCCAGTAAAAGTTCTGCGTGCGGGCAAATAGCGCGATCATCAGCGCGTAGCCCAGCAGGTAGAGCAGCACGAACAGCGCCTGTCGCAGCGGCGCGGCGAGCCAGCCGAGCAGGGCTAGCAGGCAGAGCGGATAAGCGGCGCGCAGCGGCAAGCGGTTGAGCAGCGACACATCGGTCAAGTCCTGCAATGGCGCGGCAGGCCCGCGCAGGGCGTTCCAGCCCTGGGATGCCAGGTCACCGGGCAGAACTAGCGCATTCACGGCCGCAGAATGCAGCGCCATACCACCAGCAAACAGCGGCAGCAGCGCCAGCCAGACCAGTGCCTCGTTCCGGCGGCGCTCCATGACTGCGAAGGCCAGCGCCAGAAGCACGAAAGGCAGAGCCATTTCGCGGATAGCGAGAGCGGCGGCGGCGCAGGCGACAGCCCAGGGCCAGTGCTTGCTGCCGCGCAAGGCAATAGCGAGGCACACCAGCACTCCGGCCCATAGCTCATGCTGGGCGACGAGATCGAACTGCGACACCATCGCTCCGCCCAACAGTACGAGCAGCGCGGCAGAGCCACGCTCTGCGCGGGTGGCGGCGGATTCTCCTTGCCGGGACCAGACCCATGCGGCGACCAGCAGCAGGGCCGCCAATGTCATGTGCAAGGCCTGCCAGCCCAGTTTAGCCGCCAGCCATGCCAGCGTCGGTGGCCGAACGGTGAGGGAAGGCTTGGTGGGGAAATGATGCTGCCGCTGCAATGTGGTTGCAGTCTGGTAATAGGACTGGCCAGCCGCGACCCCGGATGCGACATCGTGATAAAGCTGGATGTCTGAGTATTTTCCAGTCTCGGCAGTCGGCTCTACAACGGGCGCGGGCAGGGTCGCGCTCCACAGTGCGGCAAGCGCAAATGATGCCAGCAGCAGCCATGTCCGGGTTCGGGTCAGCTTACCGAGCATCGCGGGGCCGTGGATGAGGCGGGCGATCAGGCGCTGCCGGGCAACGGACAGCCAGACCAGACCCAATAGGCCAGTCCCGCAGCCAGCACCGCACAGACGATTGCCCGTCTCGGCGGGACCATGATCGGGGCGGCGCCCAGTTGCATGTGCAGGTCGTATTTTTCTTCCTCAGCCGTCCACCACAGCAGCGGCAGGAGGAGGACAAAATTCCAGTGGACCAGCCGGACCGGCAAGCCCCAAAGTTTGATCCGAATGCCGCCCCCCGATCCGTTCAGCATCAATCCTTGGCCCTGAACGTATCGTGGCAACCCTTGCACGAACCGCCCAGGGCAGGGAGTGCGGCCTTGATCTTGGCCATATCACCGCTTTTCGCAGCGGCGTTGAATGTTGCTGCGGCAGCGGTCAGCTTACCGGCAGCGGCGCGGAAATCTGCGCTGCGTTCCCAGATGACGGGCAAGGCGTGCGTCTTTACGCCGGCTTCAGGACCGGTGCCTTTGGGAAACATGTCTGCCACATGGGTCGTTGCCTTTTGCAGGGCGCCGGCGCTGGTCCTGATCACGGCCATGTCAGGCGCGGGCTTTTTGAGCTCGTCCATGACGCCCTTGAACGATTTGCCCATGACCTTGAAGTTCGCCTGCCGGGCAGCGATCCGGTTAGCGGGGGATGCCGCTGAAACAAGCGTCGCGGCGGATGCAATGCCCATTGCAACTGCTGCAATGGTGAGCAATTTCTTATTCATGCCGGTTCTCCTGGACGCGCCAAAGCGGAATTTGCGCCCTTGCTAACCGCAAACCGGCATCGCCCGGAAGCGAAAAATGCAACCGGGCGATCACTTTGACAGTGGCGGGATAAGTTTGTGTGAGAGACCGGCGGATAACTGGGTAGAAACCACACTGCCAGGCCGGCCCGCCCTTGCCGGGGCGGGCCGGAACGGACCCGGGATCAGCCGTTGGCAGGCAACTTGTCTAGTTCAGCCTGGACCTGGACGAGTTGTTCGTCTTTCACAGCGGTCGGGGCAAGGGCCTGGATCTGCTTGAGCGTCATGTTGCGCGCCGTGGCAATTTGCGGGCTGGCGCTGAGGCCGGGGATCAGCGTGTCGACGACTGCCCGCGCTGCAGGATCGTCAAGTAAAATGCCAAGCTTGGTTTCGGTGGTAGTATAGGCCTTCGCCGAGGAAGCAGAGGGCGCTGCCGTTTCAGCTGCGGTGGCAGCAGCGGGATCGTCAACAGTCGGCGCGGCAGGAACAGGCGCCTCCGGTCCGGATACTGGAGGGGAAACCGCAGCGGGAGGCGTCGCGACAGGAGCGGCGAGTGCGGGGACGGCAGAAGCGGCGAGAATGCCGCCCATAGTCAGGATACGGAACATCATATCAAACCTTTGGTTATGGACTACCGACGGTACGGCAATCGGATGAGCAAATGGCAGAAGGACACACGGGATCGGGGCGCGAATCTTCGTACAAGAAACGCCTGCGAAACTTCGCCAATCTGCCAATGTCGCCGGTTTCCGGGGGGAGTAACCGTGCCAATCCATGATGGAGACTCTCTTGCGCTTATCAAGCCGAACGCCGATGGTCCGGGGCGATAATGCGACAGGTTGACAAGGGAGGCGCGGGTGAGGTCCGGTAATCGTTCGATCACCATGCGGCGCGGCGATGTGTCTGGTTCGCCGCGATGATTCCCGGCGATGACCCAAGTGGCCCGGCGAAGCCGATAAGTGGTGGCCCGGCGCAGCCTAACGATATTGACGAGGGCGATCACGGCGACATCGGGCGCTTTGCTATGGCATCGCGCGCGCATGTCGTCATCGATGCGGCGGCCTATTTCGAACTGGCGCAGTCAGCGATGCTGCGCGCCCGCCAGCGGATTTTCATGCTCGGCTGGGATTTTGATACGCGCGTCCGGCTGGGGCCGGGGCGGCGCTGGTGGAACCGGCCAAACCCCGCCCGTCACCCGGCCCGGCTGGGAGCATTCGTTATATGGCTGGTCAAGCGCAACCACAAACTTCAGGTGCGGGTGCTGAAATGGAATTTCGGCGCGCTGAAGTTCGTTTTTCGCGGCACGATGATTGTTGACCTGATCCGCTGGTGGTGGGCCTCAGGCGTCGATTTCAAGTTCGACAGTGCCCATCCAATCGGCTGCAGCCATCACCAGAAGATCGTCATCATTGATGACCGCTTTGCCGTCTGCGGCGGCATCGACATGACGACTGACCGCTGGGACACGCCTGACCATCTTGACGACGATCCGGGACGGACCCGGCCCAATGGCAAGCCCTATGGCCCCTGGCATGACGTAACGATGGTAGTTGAGGGCGACGCGGCCCGCGCGCTGGGCGATCTGGGGCGGGCACGTTGGGCGCGGGCCGGGGGCGAGCCGCTTGAGCCGTGCTTGCCCCAGCCGCAAACGCCCTGGCCAGGTTCGCTGCGCGCTGAGTTCCG
Source organism: Novosphingobium sp. (assembly GCA_040007615.1). Taxonomy (GTDB): domain Bacteria; phylum Pseudomonadota; class Alphaproteobacteria; order Sphingomonadales; family Sphingomonadaceae; genus Novosphingobium. The sequence continues at coordinate 10,115 of JBDTUQ010000055.1, read as the reverse complement.
GGACGTGGAAATTGGCATCGCACGCACGGTTGCGAAGTATGGGGGCGAGGACGAAGTTCGCGAGATCGAGGAACTTTTCGCGCGCCAGATCGCCGCCTCGCGCCGGTTCATCTACGCCGAAAGCCAGTATTTCGCCTCGCGCCGTATCGCGGAGGCGATGGCCTTGCGCCTTGCCCGTCCTGATCCGCCCGAAATTTTGCTGATCAACCCGCTCAACGCCGATGGCTGGTTGCAGCAGGCATCGATGGACACGGCGCGCGTGCGTCTGCTCCATGCGGTGAGCGAAGACGATCTACAGAGCCGCCTGCATGTCTATGTGCCGTATACGGCAGGCGGAACGCCGATTTATATACATGCCAAGTTATTGATTGTAGACGATGAATTACTGCGTGTCGGTTCGGCCAATATGAACAACCGCTCGATGGGGCTGGATACCGAGGCTGACCTCTATATCGATACCGCGCGCCCGCCGAACAACCGCGGCGAGGTGCGCGCGGCGATCCGCCGCTTGCGCATCCGGCTGCTGGCCGAACACTGCGGCGTGATTGACGAGGTGGTGGCGCAGGGTCTTGAAAAGCACGGATCGATGGCCGACATGATCAATTCCCTGCCGGCTTCAGGGCTATCGTCGGGCAAGCGGCTGGCACCATTTCATTTGCGCCCGCTGAGCGATAGGGAAAAGGCAGTTGCCGACAGCACGCTATTCGATCCGGAAACGGCGGGAGAAATGTTTGAACCGATGCGCAGGCGTCGGGGACTGTTCCGGCGCGGGGGGGTTCTGCGCCGTCCGAAGTAACAAATGCCAAAATGATAGAGGGATGCCGCATGGTTCACGACCACGACGATGATTACGAAATCACGCCAAAGACCGCCAAGTTACCGGTTCCCGATGAAGTGCAGGCAGCCATCCGCACACTGATCCGCTGGTCGGGCGATGATCCGGAACGTGAAGGCTTGCTCGATACCCCGGCGCGGGTCGCCCGGGCGTGGAAGGAATACTGTCAGGGCTATCACGAAGACCCGGCCATGCACCTCGCCCGCCAGTTTGAGGAAGTCGGCGGATATAACGAACTGGTCCTGCTGAAAGACATTCCGTTCCAGTCGCACTGCGAACATCACATGGCCCCGATCACTGGCAAGGCCTCGATTGCCTATATGCCACGCGATTCGGTGGTCGGCATATCAAAGCTGGCGCGCGTGCTGCACGGTTTTGCCCAGCGTTTGCAGATTCAGGAGCGCCTTACAGCCGAAGTCGCCAGTTGCATCTGGGATAATCTCAAGCCGCACGGTGTGGCGGTGGTGATCGAAGCGCAGCACGGCTGCATGACCGGGCGCGGCGTGCGCACTCCGGGTGTGGGTATGGTTACAAGCCGGTTGCTTGGTTGCTTCCTTGACGATTCGCGCAGCCGTAAGGAAGTGCTGAGTTTGATGGGGTATTAAACCGGCAGACCCCAGCGCCTTCCCGCCCAGATCAGCGCCAGATAGCCAGCCATCGCCAGTAGGCAACCAGCGGTCATCGCAGGCGCAAACCCTGCGCCTTTACGCAGCATCAGCGCCAGAACGCCAAACGCGGGCAGGGCGGCGATTACGTATAGGACGGTGCCAGTGACGAAATCCGCCGCGCGCGCCGGATCGTGGGTGTCGCGCCATAGCCACGCCAGCGCGATCAGCGTCGTCAGCGGTAATGAGGCGACAAGGCCGCCCCACCCCGGATTGCGCCGCGCCAGTTCAGAGGCAATGGCGATCACTGCACCGGAAACCAGCGCCTTGATCGCCAATTGCCCCCAAAGCATTACAGTTGGCCGAGCATATGTTCAGCGGTGCTGACCTTGAATTCGCCGGGGCCTTCGACGTTCAGTTCCTCTACCACGCCGTCGTTGATCACCATCGAGAACCGCTGGCCGCGCTGGCCAAGGCCAAAGCCTGAGCCGTCCATCGTCAGGCCCAGAGCCTTGGCGAAATCGCCGTTGCCGTCAGCCAGCATGGTGATGTCGGCGCTGCCGTCGCGCTTGTTCCATGCGCCCATGACGAACGGATCGTTAACGGCGGTGCAGGCGATTTCATCAACGCCCTTGGCCTTCAGTTCAGCCGCCTTTTCCACGAAACCGGGCAGGTGCTTGGCTGAACACGTGGGCGTGAAAGCGCCGGGGACGGAGAACAGCGCGACCTTACGGCCCGCGAAATAGCTGCCCGACTGCACGGGTTCATTGCCTTCCGCGCCAACCTTGGTCAGCTTTACGTCGGGCAGTTTGTCTCCCTTGGCGATGGTCATGGCGGTGGTTCCTTTGTGAGAATGATTCTTGGGGGCCTGCACTTATGATCGCTGGCGCAAGGATCGCAACCGGGGGGCGATGGAAAAGCAACATATAAAGACATCTTTATATTCCCTGCGGCAGTCGCTATGGGCTGTGCCAAGATGCGCCATCGGCGGCCTTGTGGTCCGCCGTACTGGCGCTGCATTTGCAGGAGAATACCCCGTGGCTACCGTGCTTGACGCCAAGAACGACTATGTGATCGCCGATATCGGCCTTGCCGAATTTGGCCGGGCGGAAATCCGCATTGCCGAAACCGAAATGCCCGGCCTGATGGCCCTGCGGCAGGAATTCGGCGCGTCGCAGCCGCTTAAGGGCGCGCGGATTACCGGGTCGCTCCACATGACCATCCAGACAGCAGTACTGATCGAAACGCTGACCGCGCTGGGCGCAGACGTCCGCTGGGCAACATGCAACATCTACTCCACCCAGGACCACGCCGCCGCCGCCATCGCCGCCGCCGGTATCCCGGTCTTCGCGATCAAGGGCGAAAGCCTGGCCGATTACTGGGACTATGTCGGCAGCATCTTCGATTGGGAAACGAACGGCCCGGAAGGCCAGACCGCGAACCTCATCCTTGATGATGGCGGCGATGCCACCATGTTCGCGCTGTGGGGCGCACGGGTAGAGGCGGGCGAAATGCTGTTTGAACCCGGCAATGCCGAGGAAATCGAATTCGTCCGCGCTCTCAACGCCTTCCTCAAGGCGCGGCCGGGATATCTGACCGCTTCGGTCAAGGCGATCATGGGCGTTTCGGAAGAAACGACCACCGGCGTCCACCGGCTTTACCAGATCGCCAAGGAAGGCAAGCTGCCGTTCCCCGCGATCAACGTGAACGATTCGGTTACAAAATCGAAGTTTGATAACCTTTATGGTTGCAAGGAATCGCTGGTAGACGCGATCCGCCGTGCGACCGACGTGATGCTGGCAGGCAAGGTCGCTTGCGTCGCCGGGTTCGGTGATGTGGGCAAGGGCAGCGCCGCATCGCTGCGCAACGGCGGCGCGCGCGTCATGGTCACCGAAGTCGATCCGATCTGCGCGCTGCAGGCGGCGATGGAAGGCTATGAAGTGGTGACGATGGAAGAAGCCGTCACCCGCGCCGACATCTTCGTCACCGCGACCGGCAACGAGGACGTCATCACTGCCGAGCACATGAAGGCGATGAAGCCGATGAGCATCGTCTGCAACATCGGGCATTTTGACAGCGAAATCCAGGTTTCCGCGCTCAGCAACTACAAGTGGACCGAAGTGAAGCCCGGCACTGACCTGATCGAATTCCCAGATGGCAAGCAGATCATCATGCTGGCCAAGGGCCGCCTGGTGAACCTGGGCTGCGCCACGGGCCACCCCAGCTTTGTCATGTCCGCCAGCTTCACCAACCAGACTTTGGCGCAGATCGAACTGTTTACCCGCAACGACCAGTACAAAAATGACGTCTATGTGCTGCCCAAGCACCTCGACGAAAAGGTCGCGGCGCTGCATCTGGAAAAGCTGGGCGTAAAGCTGACTACGCTGAGCAGCAAGCAGGCGGACTACATCGGCGTGCCGCAGAGCGGCCCATTCAAGGCCGATCACTACCGCTATTGATCGGCCTGTTCAGGAAATGACAGAAAGGGGCGGGGCGAAGGCTCTGCCCCTTTTTTGCTGGTTGTTGTCAAGCGATCACGTATCATTTCAGTTATGTCATCGCGCTGATCCCGTGAAGTCCGCCAGCGTCGGACAGCTATATCGGAAAGTGCCATTCTGGGGGCTATTCAAAAGCGCCGGATTGGCAAAGCCCAGATAACCCCCAAGCCGGAAGGGCTGACAGCGAACGGGGAAATGGTCGCTGACGCACTCGAATTGATAGCAAAAAACGGCTGATTTTCGCCATTCTCAAGTGTCGCCTTTTGGAACATACCCCCAATTATACCCCCAATTGTGCCGGATGGGGGCGAACGGTGACAAATAATCGCCGCTATTATTTGGGGTTTTTGACGAATCCCGAAAACTTAACATTACTCAGCAGGGCGGGCCATCGCAGCGCCTCCGCAATGTCAGGTTTTGTCAGGCTTTTGGTGTGGCGGCTACGCGCGCGATGCGTCGCTCCGTGCCGTAATCTTGCCGTTCACCCGCGCATTGCGCTGACCGCTTTACGGCGCGGGAAAATTCGGATTCTGCGAAGGGTAACCTTAGCATTTCCTAGCAGGTGCCGGGCAACGCCTTGGCAACGCGCGCGCGCGATGGCCCGGAAAGTTATTGCAAGGATCGGCGCGCGCTTCACCCGTTACCCCAAGTTTATCCAAGTTTTCGGAGCGGCTGGGGGCTATGATTTGAATTGTGGATACGCGAAAATACGACATTGTGCGGTCCTAGATACGATTCGCCCAGACTTTGGCCCCGCCCCCCTGCCTTGGCCCAACGCCTATTCCTCCACCTCATCCAACAGCCGCCCCAGATCGCGGATCAGCGCCGACAATCTCGCAGATTCCGCAGATCGCCCGCCATGCTTCCACGCGTTGCGGTTGCCCTTGGGAGCGCCGGGGCTATTGCCGCCGTGCATCCTGCATCGCCGCTTGCCCTGCACGGCTGGGGATTGGCATTCCTTGCCCGAGCGGGTCCGGGCTAGGCAGCGCGGGGCTTGCGCCAGTCGGGCCGCTTCCGGTTGCATGGGGTTGTTCGTTTTCTTTTCCATTTTCTTGACCCCCCGAATTCTGGTGGAAGTGATCGGCAATGACTGCCTGCCCGCCTTCGTTGACGTGAACGTGTTTGACGGTCTGCACGTGCCCGTTTGTCAGCCGGTCCAGTGCCTCGATGGTGGCCCGGCATTGGGCCTGCGCTTTCAGAGCAAGCCGCATGTAGGTGTCAGCCGCCTTGATGTATTCGTCCATATTGAGCGATCCCCGCCGCGACATTTCCATAAAAATCGAATTCAGCGCCGACGCCTGCCCCGCCAGCATAGTGCGTTGCTGCGACAGATCACCGGCGTTCACCGCCTTGGCTTGTTCGTGCAGGATTTCATAGGTTTCGGTAGTCCCGGCACTCCCGAACGTGCCGACATTGAACCGCTCTAACGTAGCAAGAGCCGTCGCGGACGGGTCCAGCATAACCTCGGCATTCGCGCGGGCTTTGCTCTTTCCCGGCTTCGTAACGTACCGCAATGTCTTGTCGGGATCAGCCTGCGCCGCTTTGGTTTTCCGCGTCATTGTTTCGCTGTCCTTTCGCTTATCCATAAAAACTGAAATTCAGCCCTCCCACTTGCGACAACCGCGACAACTGCGACAAAGCCCGCCCATTTCCGGCAATTTGTCGCAATGTCGCAAATGTCGCATGGGTCACGCACGAATTATCCTCCACGATTCCTTGACTGCCTTGCCATCGATCAGGGTTCCGGGCGGCTGGGTAACAAGCCAGCCATGATCGATCAGCATTTGCAGCGCCTTCTTCGCTTGCGGACTTTCACGCAGCCGGTTGGGGCCGCAGCGCACAACTTCCCGCAAGGTCAGCCACGGCTTGCCCCATGAAGCCGACAGCATCCATTGGCGCAGGGTTTCCGCTTTGTTGACCTCCACGGATATGGTGGCAACGCTGGCCAGCCGCTGCGCTTCCATCAAATAGTATCGGGCCAGTTCAATGCCTGCCTGCATGGTGTCGCCCGTCACTTCCTGCGCGGAAAGGTCCGTCCATAGTGTCAGCACCCCAGCAATCCGCGCCGCTTGTTCCGCCGCCTTGCTGGCATAGCCCTTTATCAATTCGCAATCGCCGCCGGGTGCTTGGGAGCGTTCCACGGAATCGCTAAACCGGATCAAGGCCGCCCGCGCTTCAGTTGACAGGGCAAGCCGCCGTGGCTTCAGTTCCCGCGTATCGGGGTCCATTGCCATGCCGGTGTGCAGAATATCCCCCAGCCGCTCGCCAAAGGCCTGCAAGGGCGCATCATTGCGCTTTGTCGCATCATAAAGCCGGGTGCCGATGGTGGAAGCCGGTTCGCAGATCAGGCAGCGCGGCAAAAAGCCCGTATCGGTGGCAAGTGGATCGGCAAGCAGGGCATGGGCCACAACCGGCTGCACCATCAAATGCAGACTAAGCCGCCGCCCGTATAACGTGAACGCGCCATCGCCTTGCCGGGTGCGCTTAATCGCGTTGCCCATCCATAGGTCGTTAAGCGCAGCCAGAGTCTTTTGCCGGTTGTCTTGCGACATTGCGAAGCCGCCAAGGAATTGCCCGCCCTCATCGGAAAACAGGCCAAGGCTTGGCTGGCCATAGGCAAACAGCTTGGTCAGGCCTTCATAAGTCGGTTCGGAAACCAGCCGGTCAGCCGACGGCGGCGCGGGCGGTTGCGGCCCCAGCGCGGCCAGTTCGCTCTTGTCGGCACTGCCCTTTTTGACCTTGGTAATGATCGCCTCATGCTTGGCTTTCCATATTGCACTGTCAGCCGCCCATGCTTCCATCGCCGTTGTTTGGGCTTTGGCTTGCGCCCGCTCATAATCGCGCATGGCCTGCATTAGCGGCGCATCGCAGCTGCTTTTGCGCTCCCCTGAAACGGCAATGGTCAGGCAATAGAGCGACAAGGGCCGGTCGCCCCCCAGCGTTTCCACATTGGCAAAGCCCTGCACGGCCAGCGCCGCGACAGACAGCGCCGATTGCGCCGGTATGGCAAGCGGGGCCAGCGCCATAGCCTGCACGGCTTCCACAACCGGGCGGAGTGGCCCCAGCGCTTCCACGGGATAGCGGCCACCCGGCGCGATTTCCCGCAATAGCGGTTGCGGCTGGCCCATAACGGCATCGGGCGTAATGACGGGGGCCGCCGCCAGCCGGTCGGGGTCTATCTTATGCTGCATGGCCAGAACCCCCTCTTTTTTCTTCATTGAAATCCTTGAAGCCTGCCAAAGGCCGGATAATCCGCACGGTCAGCCCGCGCAGGGCAAAGGCATGGGCGGCCTTGTTCGCCGCTTCCTCCCCAGCCGCGTCATTGTCCGCGCCGATGATGATGGCCCGCACGTCCGCCGGGAACTGCATGGCGGGAAGCATCGCAGCACCAGCAGCTACCCAGACCGGGCCGCCCAGCATCGCGCGAAGGGAAAGGCCATCCTCTGGCCCCTCGCAAACCGTCACCATGCCCGATGAGTCCAGATCGCCCAGCCGGATCGCCCCGCCTGCCACTTTGCCCAGTGACAGCTTGGGCTTTGGCAAGTCCGCCTTGCCACGGCCATCGCTGCGCAGGAATATGCGCTGAATGCCCGACAAGTCGCCCGCCACGTCGCGCACCGCTGCCACTAGGCAGGGCAACAGGCCTGAATTGCCGCAGGGCAGCCGCTGGAATCGTATATCGGGCGGGAATGGTGGCGATATGCCCCGGCTGGCCAGATAGGCCTCTGCGAGCGTTCCAGCCGCCGGTATGGCACGTTGCCAGATCGCCAGCGCCTCGCTTGTGCGGTCGCCCTTTGCGGCTGGGGCCAAACTGGGGGCCAGCACCGGCAAGTCAGCTTGCGGCAGATCGCCAGCGCCCAAAGCCCGCGCGGCATCGATCAGGCCAAAGCCGTGCAGCCGCGCGACGAAATCCAGCACGTCACCCGATGCGCCGCAGCCGAAACAGTGGAACCGCTCGCCGCCTGCAAAAATGGTGAAGCTGGGGGAGCGGTCGGCATGGAAGGGGCAACAGCCTTTCCATTCGGCCCCGGCCCGTTGCAGGCGCACGCTGGCCCCGGCGATGGCTGGCAGGGGATGGGCGGCGCGGATTGCGGGAATATCAAGCATTGCCGCTCCCCCCGAATGCAAGGGCCGCCAGCATTACCGCCAGTTCCGGGCGCACCGCATAAGCAAGGGCCAGGAATTGCGCCTGATAGGCATCAAGGCTACAAGGGGCGCGCGATGAACCGCCAAGTAAGTCGCGCGATGCCCCGCCCTTATCCGGCGGGGTTTCGTTTGTCTGGGGCATCGATCAGCACCCCTCATCAATCAGGCGGCGCAGGCTTGCGGCTGGAATCAGGGTGCGCTTGCCAATCTTGCGGACTTCCAGCCGCCCCTCATTGATAAGCGCATAAAGCCGGGTCCGCCCGATGGTGGAAACGCGGCAGGCATCGGCCACGGAATAGGCCAGTGGTTCAGGTGAAAAAGTGTTCATTTAAGTTACCTCGCAGACACGCGAAGGCATTCGCTGGCGACAATAGCTGTTCGCCCGCGTTCGCTTTCGCATTGATAAATTATTGAGCGAGGGTAGAAGGTCCGAGCGAATGGACGCCAATCTATCGCTCGAATCCTCACCCCTCACCGGGTGGGGGTTCGGTTTATTTAGTTCATGCGGTTCCCTTTGTGTTCATTGGGAATCACTATAGGGCCTCAAGAATGGGCGCAAGGGTGCGTTTATCCCCGGCTGGGGAAGAGTTTTCCCACTTGCGCCTGTCAGGAAAGCCTTGAAACCGGCGAGTTGCAGCCTACTGAAGTTAACTGCAGTCAGACTTGTGCTGTGGACGGCCCTTTAAAAATATTTTTATAGGCCCGCAATCGGCCCACTTTACATAGGCGCGCCTGCCTATTCCGGCGGAACAGCACATCGTTGCTTTCAGGCTAGGCTATAAATTCAACCCTGCTTTGCCTTTCTGGCGACTCGCTGGTTTTTTGCAGCCCCAATGCGCTCCAGCGGGTTTACCAGTGCTTCATAGCGCCCGAACAGGTGTTCCACCCGGTCGCGGTCGGTGGTGAAGGGGCCGGGGCGATAGAGGCGGTCAACGGCGGTATCCAGCGCGGCATGGGCGCGGCGCAGATCGGCGGGCATGGTATCGGGATCATACAGATCGGCAAGGCTGGAGGTGGGGTGCGCCAGCCGCGCGTCCATCACGGCCTGCGCCAGCGCCTCCACCTTTTCTCGCTGCGCGGGGGTGACATCGGGCCAGGGGAAGGTGTTGTAATTCAGGCCAATGCCATATTGGAAATCGCTTTTTAGCCGTCCGCCAATATGGGCGGTCCATGCCATATGCGCGCGGCTTGTAAGAATGCCGAATTCCCACAGACTGGCGTTCGGCAAGAGTCGGAGTTTATTGCTGGGTATCATCGGCGGCTCTAGCCACCCTAGGGGAATGTAGTCACGCCGTTCTGAACTGACTTCCGGGATCACAAGGAAGGGTGACGTGGGCAACACCTCCACGTTAAATCGGGTCGGTGTGTCTGCGAGGGCAAGCGTGCTCTTGCGCTGGCTTTTGTTGCGGAATTCACGCACGGCAGCCAGCCGTTCGCGCACCTTGGTTAGCCCGCGAAGTTCCGAAGGTGGGGCATCTTGTAGCGCGAGAATCCATCGCTCGCCCCCATTTATGAAGTCCTCAGCGCCGACAAACCGCCTTAACCACGGCAAGGCATCCGGTTCAGTCTCAAGAAATGCGCGGCGCTCCGCTGCATCAAAAATCAGAAAACCACCGTCGATTGGCTGACTGCCGCTCACCAGTTTTCCAGCGCCATTGATCGGCCTGCCTTCCTCTTTGACGACCAAATGCCGGTTCGCCACGCCCCGCGCGTCAAACAGGTAAGCGGTCAGCGCGCCGTGGTGGCTTTCCACCGGTTCGCCCTTGATGTCAGGATATGAAAACAGCCGCTTTTCGTCCGGCTCATGGTCGCGGTGCGCCAGCCCGACGATCACCACATGCACATGCGCCTTGCCCCGCGCCTCGCTGCCCCATGAAAAGGTGCGATGGGCAAAGGCGATTTCCAGCCCGTGCCGGTCAAACAGGATCGGCCAAAGCTGCGCCACCTGTTCGCCTTGGCAAATCGAATTGGTGGAAACGAAGGCGACACGAATACGCCGGTTTGCGCGATCATTGCTGCCAGCAGGGGGGG
>JBDTUQ010000054.1:0-14354 GCA_040007615.1 Novosphingobium sp. | reverse complement strand
GCCTGATCTATATCGACCGTCACCTCGTCCACGAAGTCACCAGCCCGCAGGCGTTTGAGGCATTGCGCACTTCAGGCCGCAAGGTGCGCCGCCCCGACCTGACGCTGGCGGTGCCCGATCACAACTTGCCGACGACCGCGCGTCTGGATGCAGCGGGCGCCCGCATCCCCATCGCCGATGCGGAAAGCGCAGCCCAGCTTGCCGCGCTGGAAGTCAACGCGCCTGCCAGCGGCATCCGCTATATCGGCGCGACCGATCTGGAACAGGGCATCGTCCATGTCGTCGGGCCGGAACAGGGTTTCTCGCTGCCCGGCGCGACGATTGTCTGCGGCGATAGCCATACTTCCAGCCACGGCGGCCTTGGCGCGCTGGCGTTTGGCATCGGCACGTCCGAAGTCGAACACGTGCTGGCAACGCAGACGCTGATGCTGGCGCAGGCGAAGACGATGGAAGTGCGGGTCGAGGGCGATCTTGGCCCCGGCATCACGCCAAAGGATCTGGCGCTGCACATCATCGGCGTTGTCGGCACCGCAGGCGGCACCGGCCACGTCATTGAATTTCGCGGTCCGGTGTTTGAGGGCATGAGCATCGAAGGCCGCCTGACGGTGTGCAACATGTCGATCGAGGCCGGGGCGCGCTCGGGTCTGGTAGCACCGGACGAGACTACATTTTCATTCCTCAAAGGCCGCCCGCTCGCCCCCAAGGGTGAGGCGTGGGACAAAGCCGTGGCCTGGTGGAAGACGCTGCCCAGCGATCCGGGCGCGAAGTTTGACAAGTCGGTGGTCATACAGGCCGCCAATGTCCAGCCCACCGTTACCTGGGGCACCAGCCCGGAAGACGTCGTCGCCATCGGCGGCGTGATCCCCGCGCCGGAAAGCTTTGCCGACCCCGGCAAGCAGAACGCCGCCCGCGCCAGCCTTGCCTACATGGGTCTGGAAGCCGGGCAGCGGATGGACGAGGTAGAGGTCCAGAACGTGTTCATCGGCAGCTGCACCAACAGCCGGATCGAAGACTTGCGCGCCGCCGCCGCCGTGCTGCGCGGTCGGCACAAGGCAGCGAGCGTCAAGTGGGCCATCGTCGTCCCCGGATCGGGTCTGGTCAAGGCGCAGGCCGAAGCCGAAGGGCTGGACAAGGTGTTCATCGACGCGGGCCTAGAATGGCGCGAACCCGGCTGTTCCGCCTGCCTTGGCATGAACCCCGACAAGGTTCCGCCGGGCGAACGCTGCGCCAGCACATCGAACCGCAATTTCGTCGGACGCCAAGGGCCGGGTGCCCGTACGCATCTGGTTTCGCCCGCAATGGCTGCCGCTGCTGCGGTGACGGGGCGGTTGACTGATGTACGCGAACTGATGGACTGATCGCCAATCCTCCCCGAGCAAGCTCAGGGAGGATCAAGAAACCTACCCCTTAAACCCCTGAGCAATCACATACCATTCCGACGAGTCCTTGCGGCTCGCGGGCGGTTTGGCGTGTTTAACCGTGGCGAAGTGGCGCTTTAGCAGGCCGAGCAGTTGGGTGTCGGTGCCACCAGCCAAGACTTTGGCGATGAAGGTGCCGCCGGGGGCCAGCCGGGCGATGGCGAAATCAGCCGCCGTTTCCACCAGACCCATCGTGCGCAAGTGGTCGGTCTGCTTATGGCCGACGGTGTTGGCCGCCATGTCCGACATGATAAGATCGGGCGAGCCGTCCAGCGCTGATTCCAGCGCTTCGGGCGCGGCGTCATCCATAAAATCCATCTGGAAAATCGTCACGCCTTCCAGCGGCTCGGTGGGCAGCAGATCGATGCCGACCACTTTGGCCGAAGGCACGCGCTTGCGCACAACCTGACTCCAGCCGCCGGGGGCGATGCCAAGATCGACGACGCGCTTTACGCCTTTCAGCAGGCCGAACCGGGTGTCCAATTCCGCCAGCTTGTATGCCGCACGGCTGCGATAGCCGTCAGCCTTGGCCTGCCGGACATAGGGATCGTTAAGCTGGCGGGTCAGCCAGCGTGTGGAGCTGGCGGTGCGGCCTTTGCCGGTCTTTAGGCGGACGCCGGGATCGCGCCCTGATGGATTGCTCATGTTGGGGCCTTCATGGTCTGGTTCCGGCAGGAGCGCCCGATGCCGCCATCATGCTGCGCAGGATGCCTTCGCGAATGCCCCGGTCGGCAACCCCGAGCCGGTCGGCTGGCCACAAGTCCATGATCGTCTCCAGAATGGCGCAACCGGCGACCACCAGGTCAGCCCGTTCGCGCCCGATGCACGGCACCGCGCGGCGCTCTGCTGCGGACATCATCGCCAGCCGTGAACTGATGTCGCGCATGGCGTCCACCTGCACGATCAGGCCATCGACCGCGCGGCGATCATATTGCGGCAGGTCAAGGTGCAGGCTGGCCAGCGTGGTCACCGTGCCGCTGGTGCCCAGCAAGCGCAGTTCGCCGATAGGGCCTTTGCTGCGCGCAGGATCTATCCGTTTCGCAAAGTCGGCAAAACTGTCACGCACCAGTTCGCGCATCCGGGCATAGCGGGTGCGGCGATCATCATCCGAAAGCGGCTCTGGCCCGCAGGTTTCCGACAGCGAGACGACGCCCCACGGCACGCTTTGCCAATCGAGGATGCGCGGCACCGAGGGCGTGCTTTCGATCAGCACGAGTTCGGTGGAACCGCCGCCGATGTCGAATATCATCGCCGGGCCGTCGCCGGTTTCCAGCAGGATATGGCAGCCCAGCACCGCCAGCCGCGCTTCTTCCTGCGCGCTGATGACGTTGAGGTGGATGCCGGTTTCGCGGCGCACCCGTTCGATGAAGTCCTCGCCATTGCTGGCGCGGCGGCAGGCCTCTGTCGCGACAGAGCGCGCAAGGTGGACGTTGCGGCGCTTCAGCTTGTCAGCACAGATGTGCAGCGCGCCCAGCGCCCGGTCCATCGCCTCGTCCGAAAGCCGCCCGGTCTGCGCCAGCCCTTCGCCCAGCCGCACGACACGGCTGAAAGCGTCAATCACGGTAAAGTTGTCGTCCGAAGCCTTGGCGATCAGCAGGCGGCAATTGTTGGTGCCCAGATCAATCGCGGCATAGGCCTGACGTGTGGGAGTCGATTGGCGGGAAACCGGGTGCGGTCCACCTGCCTGATCGGGTCTATCGCCGGGCCGACGCGGGGCGGATTGCGGGCGCGGGCTACCTTGTAGCGGGCTGCCGGACGAACAGTCCGAAGTTCCACTGCGCGCGGCCATCGCCTCAACAAGGATAGGGCTTTCCAGCCCCGCCTCATCACGTCGTTCCGGCGGATTGAAATCCGCCATTGGCATTCTACTCGAATAAAGGTTTACCGCCTTGTGGCGGGCATCGGCATCAATCCTAGCGCCGCCGGGCGATAACAGCAAGCGCAGTCGATTCGGGGCAAGATTGCCTCGCGAATCCCTTGACCCGCATCTAATCCCACCGTACAGGCGCGCGCTCCTGCCCCGTCGTCTAATGGTAAGACACCGGTTTCTGATACCGTTTATCGAGGTTCGAGTCCTCGCGGGGCATCCAGCTTTGTTGCAGCCTGCCAGCTTTGTTGCAGCCTGATCGGGCCAGCGGACCACAGCCGCGACTTTGCCACTGATCCGGGAACACAGCGCCAGATGACCGACAAGACTGACCCCGCCCCCCCGGCCAACAACCACCAGGATAAGCGCCTGACCCGCCGCCGTTTCTACAAGGCGGAGCAGGAAGCCTCGTTCGTGGAATCGCACGTTCACGCCACCCCGCAAACGCAAGACCCGGCCTATAAACTGGCCTTCCGCGACACCCAATTCCTGCTGCGTGAAGAACTGCGCCCGGTGCGTTTCCAGCTTGAATTGCTGAAGTGTGACATGCTGCTGGACGAGGCCAATATCGGCTCCACGCTGGTCTGCTATGGCTCTGCCCGCATCCCCTCGCCCGAACAGGCCGAGGCGGCGCGCGCTGCGGCGACCACGCCGGAACGCATGGCCGTGGTTGAACGGCTGATCGCCAAGTCGCGGTATTATGAAGAGGCCCGCGCGCTGGCCCGCATCGCCAGCGAATGCGCGCTGGTGGAAAACGGCATGCGGCAATTCGTCGTCTGCTCGGGCGGGGGGCCGTCGATCATGGAGGCCGCCAATCGCGGCGCGGCGGAAGCGGGGGCGGAAACCATCGGCCTCAACATCGTATTGCCGCACGAGCAGGCACCCAACACGTATGTCACGCCGCATCTGGCGTTCCAGTTCCACTATTTCGCGCTGCGCAAGATGCACTTCCTGCTGCGCGCGCGGGCGGTGGCGGTGTTCCCCGGCGGCTTTGGTACGCTGGATGAGTTCATGGAACTGCTGACACTTGTGCAGACCGGCAAGATGAAGCCCATACCGATCCTGCTGTTCGGCAAGGAGTTCTGGACGCGAGTAATCAATTTCGACGCGCTGGCAGAAGAAGGCGTGATCAATGCCGAGGATCTCAAGCTGTTCACCTGGGTAGAGACGGCGGACGAGGCCTGGGCGGAAATCCGGCGGTTTTACGATCTGGATTGAGTTTGGGCCTGCCTTCCCCCCTCCTCTGAAGCGGAGGAGGAGTTTCAACTCAACGCACCGCCTGATGCCCCAGCGGGCCATGTCCTGACCCATAACCCGGCGCGGCTTCCAGTGCAGCCCTGACAAAGGCCCGGCCCCGTTCCACCGCCTCTACCAGAGGCATGCCCGCGCCCAGCCCGGTAGCAATCGCGCTGGCCAGAGTGCAGCCGGTGCCGTGGGTGTGGCGCGTTTCGATACGGGCGGAGCGCCAGACGACGGGCTGCTCGCCAGGACGCACCAGCCGGTCCTCCAGCACCGCACCCACCGCGTCGCCGCCTTTGGCGAGATAGGCGATCCCCCGCGCGGCCATGCCCGCGTCCCCGCCCAGCGCCGCCAGTTCGGGCACATTGGGGGTGGTCAGCGTGGCAAGGCGCATCAGTCGTTCGAACGCCGCGACTGTGTCGGCATCGGCCAAAGCCGCGCCGCTGGTGGCGATCATCACCGGATCGAACACCACGGGCACGCGCAAACCGGCCAGCTTGTCCGCGACCAGATGCGCGATAGCAGCTGATCCCAGCATTCCGATCTTCACCGCATCGACGCCGATATCGGAAATGCACGCATCAATCTGCGCCGCGACCATGTCGGGCGAAAGCACCTCAACCGCGCTCACCCCCAGTGTGTTCTGCGCGGTGATCGCGGTGATTGCGGTCATGGCATAGCCGCCGAGAATGGTGATGGTCTTGATGTCGGCCTGAATGCCTGCGCCACCGGACGAATCCGAACCGGCGATTGTCAGGATGCGGGGCGGGGTCATTGGGCCTTGGCGCAACTGTTGCTTGCGTGCTTCGACAGGCTCAGCATGAGCGGGTGTGGGTTATAGTTCCAGTCAAAACCCCGCTCATGCTGAGGTCCTGAGCCTGTCGAAGGGCGAAGCACGCGCGCCCACCTCACCCCTTGAACTTGCGCACTGTAGAGGGCGGCGCCTTGGCTTGCAGTGCTTTACTCCGCGCGGGGCGGTCCATCAATTCGCCGCCGCAATTGGGGCAGCGGTCATCCAGCGCGTCCGCACATTCAGCGCAGAAGGTGCATTCAAAGCTGCAGATGAACGCGCCGGGGGACGCGGCAGGCAAGTCGCAGCCGCAGCGTTCGCAATCGGGGCGCATTTCCAGCACGATCAGACCGCCGCCCGAACAGCATCGCAGATCGCATCGACCACCGCCTCAACCTCTGCCGCATCGTCGCCTTCGGCCATGACGCGGATGACGGGTTCGGTGCCCGATGGGCGGATCACCAGCCGGCCCCGGCCTGCCAGTTGCGCCTCGGCCTTGGCGATCACCGCCTTCACGCTATCCACTTCCAGCGGCTTCCCGCCTGAAAACCGCACGTTCTTGAGCAATTGCGGCACCGGATCGAACAAGTGCAGCAGTTCGCTGGCTTTCTTGCCCGATTGCACCAGCGCCGCCAGCACTTGCAACGCCGCCACGGTGCCATCGCCGGTGGTCGCGTGGTCAAGCAGGATCATGTGCCCCGATTGCTCCCCGCCGACGTTATATCCGTCCGCCTTCATCCGTTCGAGCACGTGCCTATCACCCACGCTGGTACGCACAAGGTCCAGCCCTTGAGCAGCCAGATAGCGTTCCAGCCCCAGGTTTGACATCACCGTCGCCACCACGCCGCCGCCGCGCAAGTGGCCGCTCATGGCCATCTGGCAGCCGATCAGCGCCATGATCTGGTCGCCATCAACCGTCTGGCCTTTTTCGTCGACCACGATCAGCCTGTCCGCGTCGCCGTCCAGAGCGATGCCGATGTCCGCGCCCGATGCGACCACGGTTTCCTTGATCAGATCAAGATGCGTCGATCCGACCTTGTCGTTGATGTTGCGGCCATTGGGGGTGACGCCCACGGTCAGCACTTCCGCGCCCAGTTCCCACATCGCCGACGGTGCCACCTGATAGGCCGCGCCATTGGCGCAATCGACGACGATTTTCAGGCCGTCCAATCGCACATTGTCCGTCAGCGAGCCTTTGACAGCGTGGATATAGCGCCCGCGCGCATCCTCTATCCGGCGCGCGCGGCCGATGTCTTCCGATGCGGCGAGCGGCAGGTCTTGCGACAGCATCGCCTCTATCGCCAGCTCGTCTTCGTCAGACAGCTTGAAACCGTCCGGGCCGAACAGCTTGATGCCGTTATCCTCGAACGGATTGTGACTGGCAGAGATCATCACGCCCACGTCGGCCCGCAATTCGCGGGTCAGCAGGGCCACCGCCGGGGTGGGCATCGGGCCAAGCAGTACGACATCCATGCCGACGCTGGTAAACCCCGCGACCATTGCGTTTTCCAGCATGTAGCCCGAAAGCCGCGTATCCTTGCCGATGACCACCCGGTGCTTGTGGCTGCCGCGCAGAAAGTGCGTGCCCGCCGCCTGCCCCACTTTCATGGCGATCTGGGCGGTCATCACCCCGGCATTGGTACGCCCGCGAATGCCATCGGTGCCGAAATATTGCCGCGTCATCTGCATCCTGACTGCTGTGTTTTCAAACCCCGCCCGCTATGTCGCGCGGGGGCGAAGATGTCACGCCTGCACTTGTAAATCTGCCAGCATCTTCTCCGGCATCCACGGCTGTACGGTGGCATAGAATGCCGCCATTTTTGCCATGTCCGACGCATAGTCGCCGCTGGGCATGATCGCCGGGCCAAAGCCGCCGCGCCGCCGTTCATAATCGACGAAGCCGCAGACGATCGGCACCCCGGCTTTCAGGGCGATATGATAGAACCCGGTCTTCCAGCGATGCGCCCCGCCGCGCGTTCCCTCTGGCGCGATCACCAGCATGAACTCATCGCGGCGGGCAAATTCAGCGACCATCGCATCGACATAGTTGTGCGAGGACGAGCGATCGACCGGCACGCCGCCCATCTCGCGCATGAAGCGGCCCATCGGCCAGCGAAACAGGCTGGCCTTGCCCATGAAACTGGCGCGCACCCCCAGTGTTTCGGTGATCCCGAGAAAGCACAGGAAGTCCCAGTTGGACGTATGCGGCGCACCAATGATTACGCAGCGGCGCGTCGCCGGCACCTGCCCCGAAACGCTGAGCGCCCGGGTGCGGTAAAGCGCCAGCAGCACCGCGCGGACCACGCGCGATAGCAGGGATGGCCGCGCCTCCACCTAGAACCCCGCCCCGTCGGGCCAACCCGGCGCGGCCAAGCCCATGACCTTGAACAGCGCGCCCATCTGGCCTTCACTGATCAGGCGGTCGCGCGCTTCCATGATGGCGGGGGCCTGATCGGGCGCAAAGCCAGCCAGCGCATCCGCCCGCGCCTCTATCCCCAGCGCGCGCAGCCAGCGCCCTTGCGTGACCGTGCCAAGCCAGCGGCAACCGCGTGACTGGGCGACGGCGGCCAGCGTGGAAAAATCGACATGCGCAGTCAGGTCTGCTTCTCCGGGCGCGCTGAACGGATCGACCTTGCGGTGGGCGCGCACGGCCTGCAGGCTTGATCCATCGCGCTGGGCATCGTGGCCGTAATCAATGAACAGCGCCGCGCCGCCCTGTTCGGCCAGC
The DNA here is from genome assembly GCA_040007615.1 of Novosphingobium sp. GTDB lineage: Bacteria > Pseudomonadota > Alphaproteobacteria > Sphingomonadales > Sphingomonadaceae > Novosphingobium. The sequence goes on along the minus strand of JBDTUQ010000054.1, from coordinate 6,312 downwards.
CGCCCGGCCACTTCGTAAACCACCGAGGCCGCGCCGGGGCAGGTTTCGATGATTGTCCCTTGCGGTGCATCGCGACGCGCTGGGGGAACCGCGGCGTCCATCGGCATCTGTCCGGCGACCGGCACGAAGCAGCCATGCTGGAAATCGACCATCCGCTCGCGCCAGCCATCTGCGGTCTGCACCAGTTGCCGCACCGGCAGCGCATCAAGGAACTCGTTCCCGACGATCAGCACCGGGCCATATTGCGGCACGGTGGAAAGATCGTCATGCCACACCGCATCGGGCACCGCCGCCAGTTGCACGTCTTTGAGCGTGGTAGAGGTTTCGACGAAATGCACGCGCGGATTCAGCCCATAGCGCCGCGCCGCCGCCAGCGCATCGCGCGCCAAAGTCCCCCGACCGGGGCCAAGCTCAACGTAATGCACCGGCTCTTCCCGGCCCGCACGGATCCAGATGTCGGCCATGAACAGCCCGACCAGTTCGCCAAACATCTGGCTGATTTCCGGCGCCGTAATGAAATCGCCGCCCTGCCCCAGCGGATCGCGCGAGGAATAATAGCGCGCGTTCGCCTCGCCCATGTAATGCATCACGCTGATCGGGCCGCTATGCGCGATCAGGCGCTGGAATACGGTGGCAAGCGGCGGCGTAGCGTTCATCTGGCGGGCTTGGCACCCGTTCCCAGCGGCGGACGCACCAGCGCGCGGATCAGCAGGAACAGACCGATAGCGATCATCGGCAGGGTAAGCCACTGGCCCATCGAAAGCCCGGTCCGTTCGGCAAATTCATGAAGTTGCGCGTCAGGCTCGCGGAAGAACTCCACCACAAAGCGTGCCAGCGCAATGCCTGCGCCAAAGGTTCCCACCAGCAAGCCGGGGCGGAACCGGGCGCGGGTTTTCCAGAACAGAAGCTGCATGACGATAACCAGCGCCAGCCCTTCCAGCGCGGCTTCGTAAAGCTGGCTGGGGTGGCGTGCCAGCGGGCCGCCATCGGGAAAAACCATCGCCCACGGCACGTCCGGCCCGGCAACCCGGCCCCACAGCTCACCATTGACGAAGTTGGCCAGCCGCCCGAACAACATGCCGAACGGCACGCCCACCGAAACATAGTCGCACACCCGCAGCAGGTTCAGCTTTTCGCGCCACGAAACCCAAGCCATCGCCAGCGTTACGCCGATCAGCCCGCCATGAAAGCTCATGCCGCCCTGCCACAGCTTCATCAGGTCCGCCGGGTGCGTCCACAGGCTGGGGATGCCGGTATTGCCGCCGGTGTAGAACGTGGCATAGCCCAGCCTTCCGCCCAGAATGACTCCCAGTGTGCAATAGAAGAACAGATCGTCGGCATGGCGCTGCGCCAGCGGCGCGCCGGGCTGGCGGATCATCCGCGACACCGTCCAATAGGCCAGGATGATGCCCGCCAGATAGGCCAGGCTATACCAGCGCAGGGTAAAAAACCCCAAGTCGATGCCCCGCGTCAGCCCCAGATCAAGCCACTGGATCGGCTGGTGAACGGTAACCGCCGCAGCAGCGGCAAGCGATAGTGACAGCAAGAGGCTAACCCCGTAGAACCGGATTGGAACGTGGCTTTTGGCACAGCACGCGCCGCGATGGAACCGGCTGTGGAGAAACCCGGCCACCGCACAAATTCGGGAGCAGGAATGGCGAGCGAACTCGATGCCGATCTGAACGCCGCGATGGATGCGCTGACTGCGCCGGGCGGCCCGCTGGAAACCTCCAGCCTGCACCGTTTTGGCCATGACCTGCCGGTGATGAAACAGGCCCCGCCGCACTTGCCCGCCCTGTTCGATCACTTCTGCGCCCAGCATGGTGACCTGCCCTTCCTTGTCGACGGCGATGTGCGGCTGACCTTTGCCCAGGTCCACGCGCTTGCCCGCGAGGCTGCAAGCGGCCTGATCGTCCGCCACAGTGTCCGGCAGGGCGACCGGGTGGGCATCGCCGCGCGCAACTCTGCCAGCTGGATCGTCGCCTACATGGCGGTGCTGATGGCGGGAGGCTGCGCGACTCTGCTCAACGGCTGGTGGACGGCAGAGGAAATGGCCGGGGCGATTACGCTGGCCGAATGCAAGCTGATCCTGGCCGACGCCCCCCGCGCAGCGCGCATTGCCGCCCTTCGCCACGACGCCGCGCTGGTCACGTTCGGCCACGGGGATCCGCGCACCGGGCTGGAGGCGCTGATGGGCACGAGCGAGGCCCTGCTGCCAACCCTGACGCCAGACGACCTCGCCTCGATCCTGTTCACTTCCGGCTCCACCGGTCTGTGCAAAGGCGCGGCTTCGGACCATCGCGGGGTCGTGCACGGCACGATGAGCTATGCCGCGCAGACCTTGATGACGTTCAAGTACCTGTCCGACCGGGGCGAGGCACCCACCGGCCAGCCTTGCGCTCTGGTCGCCGTGCCGCTGTTCCACGTTACCGGCGAAGTGGTGCTGCTGCTGCAAAGCTTTGTGCTGGGCCGCAAGCTGGTGCTGTTGGAAAAGTGGGACGCTGCCGAGGCTATGCGGCAGATCGAGGCCGAGCGGGTTACATACTTCGTCGGCGTGCCGCTGATGAGCTTCGAGATTGCCCGCCACCCGGATCGCGGGCGTTATGACCTTAGTTCCTGCGTCACCTTTGCCGCTGGCGGCGCGCCGCGTCCGGTCGATCACGTCCACGCCATCCGAAAGGCGCTGCCCCACGCCTATCCCATTCTGGGCTATGGCCTGACCGAGACGAACGGTGTCGGCTGCGGCAATTTCAACCAGAACTACATGGCTAAGCCGGGCAGCACCGGCCCCGCCAGCCGCCCGCTGGTGGAAGTCGCCATTCTTGACGATGCTGGTGCAGCCCTGCCGCAAGGGCAGACGGGCGAAGTGGCTATCCGCTCCATCGCCAACTTCACCGGATACTGGCGCAACCCGGAAGCAACGGCAGCGGCAATGACCGCAGACGGCTTTTTCCGCAGCGGCGACCTGGGTTACCTAGACCCCGATGGCTACCTGTTCATCGTTGACCGCAAGAAGGACATCATCATTCGCGGCGGGGAAAACATCGCCGCCAGCGAGGTCGAGGCCGCGCTTTATGGCCATCCCGGCATTGCCGAGGCCAGCGTGTTCGGCCTGCCGGACGAACGACTGGGCGAAGTGCCGGTGGCCGTATTCGTCGCCCGGCCCGGTGCTGACCTGACAGACGCTGACTTGCGCGCTTTTCTGGAAACGCACCTCGCCCCCTTCAAGATACCGGTGCGCTTCTGGCGGGAAACTGCTAGCCTGCCGCGACTTGGCACTGAAAAGGTCGACAAGCGCGCGTTAAAGGCGCGCTTTGCGGCGCAGTGGCTCCAGCCCTGATCACACTTCGCACAGGCGGATTTGCAGCTTGAGTTCCTTACGCATCCCGCATCAGCGCGCCATTATTGACCGCCGCCAGATTGCCTCTGCCATTGCCGATGCCGTTGCAGAAAAGGGCGCTGACCGGGCGCGGCCCGTGGTCGTGGAAGTCCTGCGGACAGCACTGGCCAACGGGCGCGAGGAAATAGCGCGCCGCTTGCTTGAAAAACCCAGTGCAGGCGCGGAAAGCGCCGCCGCGCAGGCGTTTCTGGTAGATCAGCTGGTGCGGGTGATCCACGATCACGTCGTCGGCGATGTCTATCGCGCCAGCAACCGCACCACGGGTGAGCGGATCAATATCATGGCCGTGGGCGGCTATGGCCGGGGCGAGATGGCGCCCCATTCGGACGTCGATATCGCCTTTCTCACCCCCGGCAAGCAGACCAGCTGGTGCGAGCAGGTCATCGAAGCGATGCTCTATTTCCTGTGGGATCTATCGCTAAAGATCGGCCACTCCAGCCGCTCGCTCGATGACATGGTTCGCATGGCAAAAAGCGACCTGACGATCCGCACGGCCATGCTCGAAGGGCGCTATGTCTGGGGTGATCAGGATTTGTTCGACGAGGCGCAGCGGCGATTCTGGGCCGAAGTCGTCGCCGGAACCGAACGCCAGTTCGTCGCCGAAAAGCTGGAAGAGCGCAATGAACGGCACAAGCGACAGGGCGACAGCCGCTATGTCGTGGAACCCAACATCAAGGAGGGCAAGGGCGGCCTGCGCGATCTGCACACGCTGTACTGGATCGGCAAATATATCCACAAGGTGCGCGATCCTTCGGAACTGGTGCAGGTCGGTCTGCTGACGGCGGACGAATACCGGGCCTTCCGCCGGGCCGAGACGTTCTTCTGGGCGGTGCGCTGCCATCTGCACACGATCACCAACCGTGCCGAAGACCGGCTGACTTTCGATCTGCAACGCGAAGTCGCATCGCGAATGCAGTTTTCCGACCGCCCCGGCAAAAGCGCGGTCGAGCGGTTCATGCAGTATTTCTTCCTCCAGGCGAAACAGGTCGGCAGCCTGACTGGCGTGTTCATGGCCCAGCTGGACGAACAATTCGCCAAGAAGCAACGCCGGGGCCTGCTGGCGGGCTTTCGGGACCGGCCCCGCAAGCTGGAAGGCTATCTCGTCAGCGCAGGCAAGATCAACGTCCCCGCTGACGACTGGTTTGCGCAGGATCCGGTGCGGCTGATCGAGATTTTCGTGCTGGCTGACAGCAACAGCCTGCAAGTCCACCCCGCCGCCATGCGGCTGGCGGCGCGTGAGGCCCGGCTGATCGACGCCGATGTGCGCAAGGACCCGCGCGCTAACGCCCTGTTCCTTGATCTGCTGACCAGCCGCCACGATCCGGAAACCGTATTGCGCTGGCTGAACGAGGCGGGCGTATTCGGCCGGTTTGTGCCCGATTTCGCCCGCGTCAACGCGCAGATGCAGTTCGACATGTACCACCACTACACGGTGGACGAACACACCATCCGTGCCATCGGCCTGCTGTCTCGCATCGAAAAGGGTGAGCACAAGGAAGATCACCCCCTCGCCAGCGAACTGATCGGCCTGCTGCGATCCCGCCGCGCGGCTTATGTCGCGGTGCTGCTGCACGACATCGCCAAGGGGCGGCAGGGTGACCATTCGGTACTGGGCGCTGAAATCGCGCTCAAGTTGTGCCCACGGCTTGGCCTTGATCCAGACGAAACGGAAATGGTCAGCTGGGTGGTGCGCCAGCATTTGCTGATGAGCGCGACCGCCTTCAAACGCGACCTGGCCGACTGGAAGACGATCGGCGATTTCATCGCCGTGGTACAGTCGCTTGAACGGTTGCGGCAGCTGACGCTGGTTACCATCGTCGATATCCGCGCCGTCGGACCGGGGGTGTGGAACAGCTGGAAGCGCCAGTTGCTCGGCGATCTTTATGAATTATCGGACGAGCGTCTGCGCCTTGGCCATGCGCAGCACGGCCGGGCAGAGCGCATCGCCGTGAAAAAGCAGCGCGTGGGCGAACTGCTGGGAGCAGAAGCCGGTCTGGTGGAAAGCTGCGGCAAGCCGCTCGCCGATGCCTACTGGATTGCCGAGCCGGAGGACATCATCGCGATGAACCTTCAGCAACTGGCAGAGGCCCGCGACTCCACGCTGCACGTCGCCACCGAATATTACGCCGCGCGCGGGGCGACTCTGGTAACGGTGATTGCTGCTGACCATCCGGGGCTGTTCTACCGCATCGCCGGGGGTATCCACCTGGCTGGCGGCAACATCATCGACGCACGCATCCACACCGCGCGAAATGGCGTGGCGGTCGACAATTTCCTGGTGCAGGACCCGCTGGGCCGGCCGTTCATGGAACAGGGCCAGCTTGCCCGCCTCAAGACGATGATCGGCGATGCGCTGGCCAACCGGGTCAAGCTGATTCCCGGCCTGGCCGCGCGCCCGCCCGCCCGCCCGCGTTCGGATGCCTTCACCGTCCGCCCGCGCGTGGCGTTCGACAATGCCGCATCGAACCGCTTTACCGTGATCGAGGTCAACGCCCGTGATCGCCCGGCGCTGCTCAACCGGCTGGCCCGTGCGCTGTTCGAATCGCGCCTGATCGTCCATTCGGCGCATATCGCCACGTATGGCGAGCGAGCGGCGGACACGTTCTATGTGACTGACCTGCTGGGCGAAAAGATCACCCATTCCGAACGGCAGAAAGTGGTCGAGGAACATTTGCTCACCGCCGCCGCAGAGGAAACCGAACCCGCGAACGTGCCAAAGGGCAAGGTGGTAGCATAGCCTGCCGCGCCCGCGCTGTGGCCGCAAAGCCGCAGTGTGACCGCCACTGCAACTTCCCCGCTTCCCCCCGCCGCCGTTTGGCATTAAGGACGCGGCCATTAGGTAAACCTCAGGAGAAGCGACTATAGCCCCCCCACCCCGGCGCATGCTGCAGCCCCCCGTCAAGAGCGGGCCG
>JBDTUQ010000053.1:0-14787 GCA_040007615.1 Novosphingobium sp. | reverse complement strand
TCGAGCACGTCGGGCCGGTTGGTGGCGGCGATGATGATGATGCCTTCGTTGGCCTCAAACCCGTCCATCTCGACGAGAAGCTGGTTCAGCGTCTGCTCACGCTCGTCGTTGGAATTGCCCAGACCGCCGCCGCGATGACGGCCAACCGCGTCAATTTCGTCGATGAAGACGATGCACGGCGCGTTCTTCTTGGCCTGTTCGAACATGTCGCGCACGCGGCTCGCGCCGACGCCGACGAACATCTCGACGAAGTCCGATCCCGAAATGCTGAAGAACGGCACGCTCGCCTCGCCGGCGATCGCGCGGGCGAGCAGGGTCTTGCCGGTGCCGGGCGAGCCGACCAGCAGCGCGCCCTTGGGAATCTGGCCGCCCAGCTTTGAAAAGCGTTGCGGATCGCGCAGGAATTCAACGATTTCCTCAAGCTCTTCGCGCGCTTCGTCGATGCCTGCGACATCGGCAAAAGTGACGCGGCCCTGCTTTTCGGTCAGCAGCTTGGCCTTGCTTTTGCCAAAGCCCATCGCGCCGCCTGCGCCGCCGCCCTTTTGCACCTGACGCAGAGCGAAAAAGGCGATGCCCATGATCAGCATGAACGGCAGCGCCTGCACCAGAATATAGAGCAGCACGTTGGGTTCTTCAGCCGACTTGCCGGCGAATTTCACGCTGTGATCCTGAAGCAGCTGCGGCAGGGTCACGTCGTTGGGAATGGGCACGGTGCTGAACGCATCGCCATTCTTGTAATGCCCAGTAATACGTTCCGGTCCGACGGCGACATCGCCGACCGAACCTTCGACCACTTTTGCCCGGAAGTCGGAATAGGCGACGACCGAACCCGCCGGATCGCCGCGCGATCCGATCATCGAGACGACCAGCAGGAGCGCCAGAAAGATGCCGCCCCATACCAGCAGGTTCTTGATCCACGGGTTGGCGGGTGGCTGTTCGTCGTTCATCGCGTGGGCATGTCCGTTTGTTGCGCCAGACGTATGTAGGCGCGAAGGCCTGAATGGCAAGATAACGCCTAGCAAGATAACAATGGATTGAACCAAAATGGCCAAGCCTTAGCCTGTTGCCGATCAGGGCGGCTTTGTGGCAAGGCAGACACATACAAAGCTAGGACGATACGCAATCATGGCAAGCAACAACGACTCACTTTACGGCAAGCTGATCGTGCTGGTCGGCGGCGGCGGGTTTTTCGGCGAGCATGTGGCGCAGGAACTGCTTGAGCGCGGCGCGCGGCTGCGCGTCGTCTGCCGCCACCCGGAACGCGCGTTTCGCCTGCGGGCGCTGGCCAATCTGGGGCAGATCCAGTTCGTTCGCGCCGACGTGACCCGGCTGGACGTGCTGCCCGCGCTGGTTGCGGGCGCGGCGGGCGTGGTCAATCTGGTCGGCGCGTTCAAGGGCGATCTCGATACACTGCATGTCACGGCCCCGGCGGCGCTGGCGGCGGCGGCCCAGGCGGCGGGAGCGGGCGCGTTTGTCCACGTTTCGGCCAATGGCGCCAACCCGGCTTCATCGGTCGATTATGCCCGCACCAAGGCCGAGGGTGAGGTTGCCGTTCTGGCCGCCTTCCCGCGCGCGACGATCCTGCGGCCATCCATCCTGTTTGGCGAGGATGACAGCTTCATCACCATGTTCGCATCGCTGATCGCGCGGTTGCCTGTCCTGCCGGTGTTCGGCCCAGAGGCCAGGCTTCAGCCAGTATTCGTCGACGATGCCGCCGCCGCGCTGGCTAACGTGCTGGCGGAGGCGCTGGATGGGCCGGGCAAGTTCTGCGGCAAGACTTACGAGCTGACCGGGCCGGAAGTGATCACAATGGGCGACCTCAACCGCCGCATCGCTGCCGCACAGAGCCGCTCGCCGATGTTCATCGACTTGCCTGATGCCGTTTCGGGCATGATTGCAGCAGCCACCGGCTGGCTACCCTTCGCGCCGATCAACAGCGACCAGTGGGCGCTGCTTCAGGCTGGCAACGTGAGCACTGGATTGCCGGGGCTGAAAGCTCTGGGGGTCACCGCCCGGCCATTGGGGCTGTTCCTTGATCGCTGGATGGTGCGCTTTCGCAAGCATGGCCGGTTTGGCAAACGCCCCGGGCTGGCGCGGTAGCCTTCAAAACCCCGCCCCCATAACCCGACTACCCTGAGCTTGTCGAAGGGCTGTCCTTTACTTCGTGCCTGACGCTCGGCCTCAAAGAAATACGATCCTTCGACAAGCTCAGGATGGACGGGTTTGGGGAGGTGTAGTTCTACGCATTCACATCCGCATAGTGGCTGGGCGGCTGGATCACATCCATCCGTTCGGCCAGTAACGGACGAAAGCTGGGTCGGCTTTTGAACACCGAGTACCATCCCCGCGCCTGTTCGTGGCCCGACCAGTCCAGCCCGCCAAGGTAATCGGCCACTGATAACTGCGCAGCGGCGGCAAGGTCGGCCAGACTCATGGTATTGCCCGCCAGCCAGGGGCGATTGTCGATCAGGTAGTCGATGTAATAAAGATGCTCGTGCGCCAGCTTCATCGCCTCACGCAGCACGCGCGAATCGGGGGACTGGCGGTAGTACAGGCGCTTTTTCATGCGTTCGTGCAGCAGCGGCCCGGTGACATCGCCAAAGAAATTCTCATCAAACAAGGCCACGAGACGCCGGATTTCCGCGCGGTTGGCGGCGCTGCCGTTGATCATCGGGTTCTTGTCGACCGTCTCCTCGAAATATTCGCAGATCGCGCGGCTGTCGATCAGGGTCAGGTCACGGGCATCGTCGCGCAGCACCGGGGTCCGCCCGGCGGCGTTGAGTTTCAGGAAGTCTTCGTTGCCTTCCCACGGGCTTTCGCGGCGCAGATCATAGCCGACGCCCTTTTCCGACATGAGCAAGCGCACCTTGCGGCTGAACGGACACAAGGGGAATTGATAGATCTGCCACATGGCGCAATTCCATGCCGCAAGGCGGCGGACAGGTCCACCGTTGGGGCGGCTATTTTTCGGTGCAAAACAGAATTTGGTTCGCGCAGAGGCGCGGAGGCGCAGTGAGGTTCAGTTTGGGGCGAAGCCCCTTATCAATCAAACGTAGCGACTGAATGCGTCATTGAAGCGATGATATGCCTTTCGGCAAACGCAACCCCACTGCGCCTCCGCGCCTCTGCGCGAACCAAATTCTATAACGTCCCCCGCCCTCAGCGCGAAATCAGGAAAATCGCGTGTTCGGCGCGAAAGTTCGCGGCGGAAGCACTACATTGCCGGTCACCGGACAGGAACCAAGCCTGCTCAACCTTGATCCCGCGCGCGCGGACATGATCGCGAAAGTCCTCGATCGTCAGGTGGTGGATGTTCGGGGTTTCGTACCACGCCACCGGCAGCAGCCGCGTAACCGGCATCCGGCCACCAAACAAAAGCGACAACCGAACCCGCCAATGGGCAAAGTTCGGAAAGCTGACGAACGCCTTGCGCCCGATGCGCAGCAGGTCGTCCAGCACCTTGTCAGGCCGGTGCGTGGTCTGCAGCGTCTGGCTGAGGATAGCGTAATCGAATGCCGCGTCGGGATAGATCGCCAGATCGCTGTCTGCGTCGCCCTGAATCACTGACAGCCCGCGCGCTACGCATTCGGCGACATTGGCCGAATCGATCTCCATCCCCCGCGCATCGCAGCCTTGCTCATCACGCAGCGCCGCCAGCAGCGCGCCATCGCCGCAGCCGACATCAAGCACGCGCGATCCGGCGGCGACGTTCTGCGCGATCAGAGCAAGGTCTGTGCGCAAGGCGGCCTGTGCGGGGCTCATTGATCCAGAAACCCGGCGATGACCCGGTCCAGCGAAGGCACGTCGAGCAGGAAACTGTCATGCCCATAAGGCGATGCCAGTTCGACAAAGCTTACCGGCGCGCCCGCCGCGTTCAGGGCGTGGGCGATCTTGCGCGATTCGACCGTGGGATAGAGCCAGTCGGTATCGAAACTAACGAGGCAGAACCGCGCCTTGCTGCCGGCAAAGGCATCGGCCAGCCGCCCGCCGTGCTCATCCGTAAGGTCGAAATAGCTCATGGCGCGGGTGATATAGAGATAGCTGTTGGCATCAAACCGCCCGGTAAAGCTGACGCCCTGATAGCGCAGATAGCTTTCCACCTGAAAATCGGCGTCGAAGCCAAAGCTCTTTTCAGCGCGGTCCTGAAGGCGGCGGCCGAACTTTTCGCTCAGGGTTTCCTCAGACAGGTACGTGATATGCGCGGCCATGCGGGCGACGGAAAGCCCGGAATCCGGTGACTTGCCGGTGCCGTAATAGGCCCCGCCTTGCCAGTTCGGATCGGCCATGATCGCCTGCCGCCCCAGTTCCTGAAAGGCGATGTTCTGCACCGGCATCGCAGCGGTGGCGGCGATGGCAAGGACGCGCTCTGCCCGGTCCGGCCAGTTCGCCGCCAGGCTGAGCGCCTGCATCCCGCCCATCGAGCCGCCAACCACTCCGTGCAGCCGCTCTATCCCCAGATGATCGAGCAGCACCAGATGCGCGCGCACCATGTCGCGGATGGTCAGCACCGGAAAGCGCATGGCATAAGGCTGGCCGTCGGGCGCAAGGCTGGCCGGGCCAGTCGATCCCATGCAACTGCCCAGCACATTGGCGCAGACGACGAAAAACCGGTCGGTATCAATCGGCAGGCCGGGGCCGACCATGCCGTTCCACCAGCCGGGCTTGCCAGTAATCGGGTGAGTGCTGGCCAGATACTGGTCGCCGGTGGTGGCGTGGCAGACCATCACCGCATTGTCGCGCGCTGCCGCGAGCGTGCCGTAAGTCTCATATGCAATGCGCACGCCTTCCATCGACTGTCCGCAATCAAGCGGCAGCGGCTCGGCAAGGTCCAGCACATGGCTGGCAGTGATTATCAGGGCATTGGCCATCGGGCCTCGAATTGGCGGCTGCATGATTTCAAGTCAATGGGGCGGGGTGGCAAAGCGCCCCCATAATGCTAAAGGCCGCGACCATGACCAGCGCGCGCCCTTCACAGCCTCCCACTCCAAAACCCTGGATCAGCGCGATCCATGCTTATGTGCCGGGCAAGTCCGCCGGGGCAGATGGACGCCCGCTGATCAAGCTTTCCGCCAACGAGAACCCGCTCGGCACCAGCCCGCTGGCCCTTGCGGCGCGGGAGATGGCAGCAGAGCCGAGCCGCTATCCCGATCCTGACAGCAAGGCGCTGCGCGCTGCGATAGGCGAAGTGCACGGCATTGATCCGGCGCGCATCGTCATGGGCACCGGGTCCGACGAACTGCTCAATCTGGCGGCGCAGGCCTATGCCGGGGTGGGGGACGAGGTGATCTACGTCCGCTTTGGTTTTTCGGTCTATGACATTGCCGCACGGCGCTGCGGCGCCACGCCGATTGTCGCTCCCGATGCCGATTACGGCACCGATGTTGACGCCCTGCTGGCGCTGGTGACACCCAGAACGCGCGTGGTGTTCATCGCCAATCCCAACAACCCGACCGGCAGCTTCCTGCCCGGCGGAGAGATCGCGCGCCTGCACGCCGCCCTGCCGTCGGATGTGCTGCTGGTGCTTGATCAGGCTTATGGCGAATATGTCGCTGCGGATAACGATGATGGCGGACTGGCGCTGGCGGAGGCGCATGACAACGTGCTGGTAACGCGCACCTTTTCCAAGATCTATGGCCTTGCCGGGGAACGCATCGGCTGGGGCACTGGCGCACTGGAGATCATTGACACGCTGGGGCGCATTCGCGGGCCGTTCAACGTCGCGAACACCGGGCAGGCAATGGCACAGGCGGCAGTGCACGATCAGGTATTCGTGGATCACGCCCGCAGCCACAATACCCGCGAACGCGCGCGCTTCGTCGCCGCGCTGGAGGCGCTGGGCAACCACGGCTTGCGGCCCTTGCCGAGCGAGGCCAACTTTGTGCTGATCCTGTTTTCCGGCGCGCTGACCGCCGAGGCGGCTTACAATGGCTTGGCGGCTCACGGCTATATCACCCGCTGGCTGCCCGGTCAGGGCTTGCCTCAGGCGCTACGTATCACCATCGGCACGGCAGAGCAGATGGACGACATCGCGCTGGCCTTGCGCCAGATGGCAGAAGCGGTGAGATGAGTTTTTACGCAAAATCCCCCCTCCCCTTCAGGGGAGGGGCCGGGGGTGGGGCCTCTCGTCAGAACAAAACTTTGCTCAACGCGGAGAGGCCCCACCCCAACCCCTCCCCTGAAGAGGAGGGGCTGAGAAGACATGTTTGAACGCATCGCCATCATCGGACTCGGCCTGCAAGGCGGCTCCATCGGCCTTGCGGTGCGCGCATTCCTGCCGGGCACCGTGACCACCGGCTATATCACCCGCTGGCTGCCCGGTCAGGGCTTGCCGCAGGCACTACGCATCACCATCGGCACGGCAGAGCAGATGGACGACATCGCGCTGGCCTTGCGCCAGATGGCAGAAGCGGTGAGATGAGTTTTTACGCAAAATCCCCCCTCCCCTTCAGGGGAGGGGCCGGGGGTGGGGCCTCTCGTCAGAACAAAACTTTGCTCAACGCGGAGAGGCCCCACCCCAACCCCTCCCCTGAAGAGGAGGGGCTGAGAAGACATGTTTGAACGCATCGCCATCATCGGACTCGGCCTGCAAGGCGGCTCCATCGGCCTTGCGGTGCGCGCATTCCTGCCCGGCACCGTGACCACCGGCTATGACGCCAGCCCCGCCACCCGTGTCCGTGCCGCAGAACGCAGTCTGGTAGACAAAGTCTGCGAATCCGCTGCAGAGGCGGTGGCGGACGCCGATCTGGTGATCTTCTGCGTCCCCCCCGGCGCGATGGGCGACACGGCACGCGAGATTGCCGATGTCTTGCCCCCCGGCGCGCTGGTCAGCGACGTAGGTTCGTCGAAGCAGACCATCGCCAAGGCACTTGCTGAGGCCCTGCCTGGCCATGCGGTGATCCCGGCGCATCCGGTCGCGGGCACCGAAAATTCCGGGCCAGACGCTGGCTTTGCCGAGCTGTTCAAAGGCCGCTGGTGCATCGTCACCCCGCCGGATGATGCCAACCCATTGCAGCTCACCGCGCTGGTGCAGTTCTGGGAGGCGCTGGGGGCCAATGTCGAGCTGATGAGCCCGCAGCATCACGATCTGGTGCTGGCTGTCACCAGCCACCTGCCCCACCTGATCGCGTATACCATTGTCGGCACCGCATCCGATCTGGAAGAAGTGACGCGCGGCGAAGTCATAAAGTATTCCGCCGGCGGCTTTCGCGATTTCACCCGCATCGCTGCTTCTGATCCGGTGATGTGGCGCGACGTGTTCCTGTCAAACAAGGACGCGGTGCTGGAAATGCTCCAACGGTTTACGGAAGACCTGACAGAACTGCAAAAGGCCATCCGCAAGGATGATGGCGATGCGCTGTTCGACCATTTCACCCGCACCCGCGCCATTCGCCGCTCGATCATCGCCGAAGGGCAGGACGACGCACGGCCCGATTTCGGCCGCCAGGATCACGACTCCGCGCCGCCCGCGCCATGAAACTAAACATCCACACGCAGCTGGACTACAGCTTTACCGAGCCGACTGACGTCGTCCTGCAACTCGAAGCCGCGCCGCTGGACGAACAGCAGGTTGAGGCGGCCTATATCGCCATCAGCCCCACCGCCGCGTTTGCCCGCGTGGCCGGGCATGACGGAATTGGCGACCGCGTGGTGCTGAACGTCGAAAGCCGCCTGACCGTGGACTATACGGCCACTGTTACCCTGAACCGGCTTGCTATGGACTATGCCAGCTTGCCCGCCACTGCGCTGCATGCACTGCCCGGCGGCGTGCTCGATTACCTGGCCGCCTCACGCTTTTGCCCATCGGACCTGTTTGGCACCGTCGCCGAAAGCGAGTTTGCGGGATTGGCGGGCGGCGCGCGGATCGCGGCCATCAGCGACTGGATCGGGCACTACCTGACTTACATGGCCGGATCGAGCACGCAGTACACCACCGCGATGGACACATTCGTCGCGCGGCAGGGGGTGTGCCGCGATTACGCACACCTGCTGATAACACTCGCCCGCGCCAGCGAGATCCCGGCCCGCTTTTCCAGCGTCTATGGACTGGGTGTGGAGCCGCAGGATTTCCATGCCGTGGCCGAAGTGTTCCTGGGCGATGCGTGGCATCTGGTTGACCCCACCGGCATGGCCGACCCATCAGGCATCGTGCGCATCGGCGCTGGGCGCGATGCTGCTGACGTGCCGTTCCTGAGCAGCTTTGGGTTTGCCACGTTCATCGGGCAGAGTGTTGAGGTTTGGGAGGTTTGACTGGGCAGTATATTTGAAGCCAGCGCTCACACCCAAGGCTACCCAATTCGACACTTACCCCGCCAGCCGGTATTCTTTCACCAGCAACCGTTCCGGTACATGCCATTCGCGCGCGATGCACCGGATCATTGGGAGCGTCAGGGCGCGTTGGCGTTTGAGGACTTCGGTAGCGCGGTTGCTGCCGATCAGGGCGGCGAGGTCTGCGCGGCTGTGGCCGTCATGGGCCATCGTCGCCTCGATTGCCTCAATCGGATCAAGCTCCTCAATTGGCCAGCGCCGTTCCTCGTAGGCTTCGACCAGCGTGGCGAGAATATCCAGACGGTCGCCTTCAGGCGTGCCTTCGGCTGCGCCCCACAGCGCCTCGATCTCACGCAAGCTGGCGGCGTGATCGGCGTCGGTCTTGATTGGCTTTATGTCCATCATTTCCTCCTAGAACAGCGTCACAGTCAGCGCATCGATACGGTCATATTCGGCATGGCTACCGACGAATTTGACGAAGGCTATGCCCCGCCGAAAATCAAACGCGACGATCATCCGGTAATCGCCGCCCGCTACTTCAAACCGTGCCCGCTCACCGTTCAGCGCCTTGGCCGTTGAGAACGCTGCCTGAACTTCGCCGATGCTCTGCCATTCGGCGGACTTGGCCACATTCAGCCAGTGCAACAACGATGCGCGCGTTTCCGCATGCTTCGCGATAAAATCCATGATCGTGCTGCGCGCGATAATCCGCATGAAGGTTGATACCAATTCCCACACTGGGAATCAAGCGCAATCCTTCGACAAGCTCATAACGAGCGGGCTTCCCCTCAACTGAACAAAAACACTCCGGCCACGCCAAACATCACCGCCGTCGAAACCCAGCCGCCAAACGCCAGCCACGGTGAAATCGTCAGGTGGCCCATCGCCTTGGGATTTTGCGCGATCAGCATGGTGACTACCATCAGCGGCGGGGCGAGCAACCCGTTGACGACTGCCGCCCAGTACAGCGCGCGCATCGGGTCTATGCTCAGTAAATTGAGCGCGATTCCGCCCAGTGTCGCCAGTGCGATCACGCCGTAGAAGGCTTTAGCCTCGCGCGGTTTGCGGTCCAGCCCCTCGGTCCAGCCAAAGGTTTCGCTCACGCCATAGGCCGCGCTTCCCGCCAGTACCGGCACCGCCAGCAGCCCTGTGCCGATGATGCCCACCGCGAACAAGGCGAAGGCCAGATCGCCCGCGATGGGCCGCAGCGCCTCGGCAGCCTGTGCGGCGCTGGTGATGTCATGCACGCCATGCGCGTGCAGCGTCGCTGCCGTGGCGACGACAATCGCCAGTGCGGTCAGGTGCGAAAAGCCCATGCCGACCAGCGTATCGATGCGGATACGTTTCAGTTCCGGCCCTGCCTTCTTCGGCGCGACACACAGCGGCTTGGTGTGGCGTCGGTGCTGTTCCTCCACCTCCTGCCCGGCCTGCCAGAAGAACAGATACGGGCTGATCGTGGTGCCGAATATCGCCACCAGCGCCATCGCGTGCGGCTTGTCGAGGGTGAACTGGGGCACAAGCGTACCGCGCAGCGCCTCACCCACCGGCACATGGCTGACGAACACCACCGCGACATAGGCGAACAGCGACAGCGTCGTCCATTTCAGGATGCTGGAATATCGACTGTAGCTGAGCACCACTTCCAGCCCGACGCTGAACACTCCGAAGCCGACAACATACAGCATCGCTGGCCCAGGGATCAGTAGCGCCAGCGACGCCGCCATCGCGCCAAGGTCTGCGCCAAGGTTGATGACGTTGGCGATCACCAGCATCAGCACCACCGCCTGCAACAGCGGGCGCGGATAGTGGCGGCGCAGGTTCTGGGCGATGCCCCGCCCGGTGGTCGCGCCGATATGCGCGCATATCTCTTGAATGGATGCCAGCAACGGAAAGCCGAAGAACATCGTCCACGCCATGCCGTAACCGAACTGCGCGCCGACCTGGCTGTACGTGCCAACGCCGCTGGGATCATCGTCCGCCGCGCCGGTGACCAGTCCGGGGCCAAGCACTTCGCGCCATGAGCGTTTTTCGGACGTGTCGTCCAGATTGTCGCTCATGCAGGTTCCTTAGCTGTTCAGGCTGTTGATCGCCGCGTGGACCTGCGCCTCAATATCGGCGCGGGGCAGCCCGGGGGGGATCGCCTCGCCGATGCGGATGGTGATCGTCCCGCGCCGTTTCCAACGGTGGTGGTAAAGCGCGCCGCTGTCCACAGCTATCGGCACAACCGGCACGCCGATCAGCTTATACAGCCCGGCAAAGCCCGATTGCAGCCCCGGCGCGCTGCCGTGGGCCACGCGCGTACCTTCGGGGAAGATCGCCAGCGGTCGGCCGCCTGCTGTCAGCCGCTTTGCCTCGGACACCATCATCCGCAATGCCTTGGCCCCAGCTTCCCGCTCGACCGGAATGTTGCCCCATGACTGCGCCGCCTTGCCCCACAGCGGCACCTTGAACAGCTCTGCCTTGGCGAAGACGACCGGGTGCGGCAGCAGGGCAGGCATGTCGATCGCCTCAAAAAAGCTCTCATGCTTCGATGCGACCATGATACGCCCCGGCGGCAGCGCGCCTTCGATCACGACCTTGATGCCCAGGATATTGCGCACGCACCAGCGGTGGAATCGCGACCAGCCGACCACTGACACCACGAACCCGCGCCCGCCCAGCAACAGCAGAAGCCCGGTCCATATCACCAGAAACAGGCTGAACACATAGAACGTCACATAGAACAGCACGCTGCGAACGACTTCATCAGGGCTGGCAGACTTCATTTGCGCCACCATCCCACGACCAGCCTAGTCAGCAACTTATTGTATTCCAATACCAATATCCGCGCCGAAGGATGCGTCGGCACGGCATCCTCTATCACTTTCACCCCTCGCGGCAGGACCAGCGACAAATCCCATGCAGCGCGGCGCATGTGCCAGTCACTGGTGACCAGCCGCACGGACGAGAACTTGCGCTGTGCGATCCAGTGGGCAGATTCGCGCGCGTTCCCCACGGTGTCGACGGCTTCATACCCCAGCGTGATGCAGCAGCGCATCAGCGGCTTGGCCACCTTGTACTCCGCCGCCAGTTCGCGCGGTTTGACATCGCGGTCGACGCCCGAGATCAACAATTGCCGCGCCTGCCCCGCCTTCAGCACAACAAGCGCGTGGCCGATCCGCCCTTCGCCTCCAGTCAGCACGACCACCGCATCGCTGGTGACGTTGCCCGCGCCGCCCGGCAGTGCCAGCGCGAACCAGGCGAAGCCCAGCAGATAGGCCATCAGGGTCACGAACAGGATTTGGCGCAACATCGCGGCTACAGCATTCTGGCCAGAGCGCGCAGCACGGTGAAGCGCGCGGTCATCGTTGCCAGCAGCGTGCCCGCCAGTGGCACCAGCGCCAGCAGCGCCCAGTCCAGCCAGCCCAGCGTCCCGCCGCTGACCAGACCTGCCCCCAGCCCAGCAAAGCGGCGGCCCAGAAGAACAATGACAATAGCGGCGGCAACGAACCCGGTCGCCCCGCCGCTGGCCGCATCGGTCGCGATTGCCCGCTGGAATATCCGCGCGATCTGCGCATCGGTGCCGCCAAGCAAGTGGACAATCTCAATCGTCTCGCGGTTGGAGCCCAGCGCTGTTCGAGTCGCCAGCAGCACCGCCGATCCAGTCGCCAGCCCCATCAACAGCACCAATGCCAGCGCCAGCCATTGCAGCGACGATATCGCCCCGAACACCGGCTTCAACCAGCTGGATTGTGCGTCCACGCGGGCGGAGGGCACTTGCGCCCGCAGTCGGTCGCGCAAGGCGGCCAACCGCTCCGGCGTGATCCGCCCGGTCAGCCGCGCATCGATCAGCGCGGGAACCGGCACCGCCGCCTCCTCAGCGCCGCCATCGGCAGCTCCGACACCCAGCCACGGTTCGATCAGGGCATCAACATCGGCTTGCGGCACCGGCCTGACGCCCGTTACCCCCGGCTCCGACTGGAGCAGCGCCACCGCCGCCTTAGCCGCCGCATCGCGCACTTCGGGACGCGCCTCAACGATCTGCACGGTTATCCCGTCGGAAAGCTCGCTCGCCGCCGCGCTGGCGACGTTGCGCAAGGCCAGCCCGCCAGCCGATGCGATGGCCGTCAAGGCAACCATGATCGCGATGACCCACGGGATCGGGCCAGACAGCCGGGCCAGCGGCACCAGCTCGCCCCGGGTGGCCCCGGCATCCCCGCGCGAGGAAATCTGCAACAGGCGCAAGGGCTGCTTCATGGCATCGCCGCCGGGCGCTTTGGGGGATAGCGCAGCGCGCCGGTTGGGTCAGACAACCGCCCCTTGTCCAGCCGCATGATCAGGCTATCCGGCACTTTCTTGATCAGGTGGACATCGTGGGTGGCCACTACCACCGTCGTCCCCAGCCGGTTCAGCGCCTCGAACAGGCGCAGCAGTTTCAGCGCCATTTCAGGATCGACGTTACCTGTCGGCTCGTCCGCCACCAGCAATTGCGGACGGCCAATGACGGCCCGCGCGATGGCGACGCGCTGCTGTTCCCCGCCGGAAAGCGTGGCGGGCCGCGCGGTCATGCGGTCGGCCAGACCAACCCATTCGAGCATGTCGGCCACCGGACGGGCAATATCGCTCTCGGCAAAACCGGCGACTCGCAGCGGCAGTGCGACATTGTCGAACGCCGAAAGGTGCGGCACCAGCCGGAAATCCTGAAACACCACGCCCAGCCGGCGCCGCAGCGCGGGCAAGCGGTCGCGCGGCATGGTGATAGCATCCGCCCCCAACACCCGGATGCCACCGCGCGACGGGCGCTGGGCAAAATACAGCAGTTTGAGCAGCGAAGTCTTGCCCGCGCCGCTGGCCCCGGTGAGAAAGTAAAAGCTGCTGGGATAAAGCGTGAAGGAAACGTCGCTCAACACTTCACGGTCCGTGCCGTAACGCAGCCCGACATTATCAAACTGGACGATCTCGCCGCCGGCGGTGGAATTCATGGGCTCTTGGTCCGGTTCACGTCGTCAGGCCGTCCTTGGAAATGCACAATTGGGGCTATAGCTGGCATTCAGTGTGGAAAAAAGGGCGATAGCCGTCTGCTTTGCCGCACAAAGCCTTGTCGGGCAACGCCCCGCCATGCTTAACCCGCAGTATGATCATCGCCTGCCCCGCCTGTTCGACACGCTACGCCGTTCCCGACAGCGCCATTGGCGTAGAAGGCCGCACTGTGCGATGCGCCAAATGCCGACATAGCTGGTTCCAGGACGCTGCTGAATTGGCCCCGCCCTCGCCTTCACCAGTGGCCGAGCAGGTTGCCGAGGCAAAGCAGGCCCTGCCGACTCCTGAACCCGTGGCCGCCGAGCCTGCGCCGCAGCCCGAAGTGGCCGTGCGCGAACGGGTCATCGCCGCCAGCTATGATGATAGCGGGGAAAACTTCGCCGCCAGTCGCTCCAGCTTTGAACACGAGCCGCCATTCCGCCCGCGCCGCAACCCCCTGAAGATGTACACGATGGCCGCCGCCGCCTTTGCAGTGATCGCCGTCGCGGCGATCGGCACGGTTGCGTGGTACGGATTGCCGGACTGGGCACCATTCTCGCGCCAGACTTTTGCCGAGGCTCAGCCTGACCTCGTGCTCGAATTTCCGCCCACCCGGCAGGATCGCCGTACTCTGCCCAATGGCACCGAATATTTCGGCGCCAGCGGCACGGTGCGCAATGTCGGCAAGGAACGCCGGACGGTGCCGCCGATCCTGATCGTGCTGCGTGATGCGCGTGAGCGTATCGTCTATTCGTGGGAAGTCGTCGCGCCAAAGCGCCAGCTTGCCCCCGGCGAAAGCGTAACCATCAACGAAGCCGTAACCGACGTTCCCCGCACCGCAACTGTCGCGGAAATCGGCTGGAAGCCCGGATAACCCGTTTTCACCGCTTGCAGGCCCCCACCCCCTTTGCTAAGGGCGCGCTCCTACCCCCCTCGGGGCGCTTTCCATTGCGGAGCAGCGGCTCGATGATTTAGCGGTCATGGCGGAATTGGTAGACGCGCAACGTTGAGGTCGTTGTGGGCGAAAGCCCGTGGAAGTTCGAGTCTTCTTGACCGCACCAGTCACTAACTAATTGTTATGGCTGGATTTTATTTGTGAGGGGTGAGGCTAATTCTCGCCGAGTTTCCGTGGCTTTGCCCGAGCCAGTGGAACACTCCTGCCAGCGAATCTGTCTCCGGCTTCAGGCACGGCAGGTTTAGGGCAAGGTCGACGTGATCGTCATGCAAATCGATGCGCTCGACTGCATCCTTCCCAGATGTTTTTATATAACCCGATTGGGTAAGCGCCTCTGATCATGCCTCTATGAAACGGTCAATATATTCGCCGTAATCACGCCGAATCATATCCTCAGTCAGCCCGAACTGTTCAAGCGAATACTTGTGTTCGCCGTGCTTGCCCTGCTCGTTTATACGTTCGTACTCGATCATCAGCGCCTCGGATTCAGGGGTGAGCGTGTGGCCGGCGCGCCGATAGATTTCACGGAAGACGGGCATCGGATTGCTGCGGATCTGCTCGTACTTCAC
>JBDTUQ010000052.1:0-15035 GCA_040007615.1 Novosphingobium sp. | reverse complement strand
GCGCAGGCGCTTGGCGCAACGATCCATCAGGAATGCGCCGCCCGCAGCCTGGACATAGCCAACGGCAGGATCATCGGCGTGCATACCGAAAAGGGGCTGATAAAGGCAGATGCCGTGCTGTGCGGCGCTGGTGCCTGGGCTTCGCGGTTCCTTCGTCCCCACGGCATCAGCTTTCCGCAAGCCGGGGTGCGCCAGACTGCCATTCGCACCAAGCCCACCGTGGATCTGGGCTCCTGCCTCTATTCGCCGGATTTCGCGATGACCCGCCGTCTGGATGGCAGCTATACGCTTGCTATCAGCGGCAAGGCCACGATTGACATTACGCCGCAGGGACTGCGCTATGCTCGGGAATTCCTGCCGCAGTTCGCGCGCCGCCTCAAGAACGTCAGGTTCGCGATTGGCCGCTCATTTGCGTCCGGACCGGAATCGCTGCCCGCGCTGTTGACGAACAACGACCGGATCTTTGAACAGAACCGCGTGCTTGATCCGGCACCGCAGCAGTGGCTGGTCAGCAAGATACTGGAAGGCGTGCGCCGTGCGTTCCCCCAACTGGCGAATGTCGAGGTGGCCAGCATGTGGGGATCGCTGGTTGATTGCTCGCCCGATGCTGTTCCAGTCATATCGAAAGTGGATCAGGTCGAAGGGCTGGTACTCGCCGCAGGCTGCTCGGGCCACGGGTTTGGCATGGGGCCGGGGATCGGCTATCTGGCGGCCCAATTGCTCCGCAATGATGAACCCTGTGTTGATCCGACGCCATTTCGCCTGTCGCGTCTGGTCGATGGCTCCAAGCTGCAGATCGCTGCAATCTGAAAGTATTGTGCGCAGCTTTGTGATGCACAGGCCACTGGCGGCGCTTCGTGGTGAAACGCCGCCAAGTGCCGGAACTCAGAACTTCACGCGCGCGTCGACCATGAACGAGCGCGGCGGCAGGAAGTTGAACTGGTCATCGACGCCATATGTCTTGCCGGTGGAAATCGAAGTGATCGCCCGGCTGTTGAACACGTTGGAAACCGTCGCGCCGATGCGGAAATGGTCGCCGATGTCCTGGCTGATGGCAAATTCGCCGCTGCTGTAGGGCTTGATCCGATAGCTGCGCACACCGATGCCGGAATATTCGCTGGCATATTGCGGACCGGTGAACTTCTGGCTCATCGAAACCTGCAGCCCGTGCGCCTGATAGAACAGGCCCAGAGCGGCAGTGGAGAACGGCGCCTTGGCGATCTGCGCGCCGGATGAGACGCTGTGCGCGTAGTTGTAGGATGCGTTGGCGAACAGCGTCAGTCCGGTGATCGGCATGTACGAAACCTGGCCCTCGACGCCCTTGTAACGGACCTGACCGATGTTCACGAGCGCGTTGGCCGGTGCCCCCGCCGTGGTGTCGCCCGCGATCTTGTTGTCGACGTTGATCAGGTAGGCATCAAGATCGACCGAGACGCGCTCTCCGTGCCAGACGGTGCCGATCTGGTAATTGGTAGACGTCTGCGGCCTCAGCAGCGACAGGTTCTGCGCCTGCACCGCCTGATCCGCCGCAGTGCCCGATGTGGTGTAGAAGCTCGACAGGTCGGGCACGTACATGCCTTGGGCATACTGCGCATAGATCGACCAGTTACCGGTCGGCTGCCAGTTGAACGTGGCAAACGGCAGCGTCTTGGTCCAGGTCGCGCTGGTATTGATCGGCGTGCGCGACTTCTGGTTGACGGTGGCGTCGATTCCCCGCTGGAAATGGACGTACTTCACGCCCGGCGTGATCGACAAGCCATCGGCGGGGTGAAACTCGAACTCGGCAAACAGTTGATATTGCTGCCAGGTTGAGTGCTGCTGATAGGCGATGTTGGCCAGTGCGATGCCGGGCAAGGCGTTCTGCGCCGTGGTGCCGTTGCCGTTGTTGAACTTCTCGATGTAGGCGGGCGCGCCGGTGTTCCAGTCGAAATCGATCAGGTGACGATCAGTGTCAGCGTGTTCGTACCAGCCGCCGAGCCGCACCTTGCCCAGCGAGAAGTCATAATTGATCTGGCCGATATAGCCCAGCACGCGGTACTTGTTCAGCTTGTTGTAGCCCAGCACATTGCCGGGCGCGGTGATGGCCTTGTAGGGCGAAAGAGCCGTACCCGCGCCGCTGAAGCCGGTTACGACCGTACCGACGTTACCCGACAGGGTGTTGTTGGTGTAACCATACATATAGGCGCGGTTGTCCATCGACAGGCCCGATCCCAGTTCGGTTTGCAGCCGCAGGTATGAGAAGTCAGTCGTCTTGTCGGTGCGGTTGTACTTCCAGTAGTCCTGCTTCGTCGGATCGTTGCCCAGACCATAGTTCAGCCCATATTGGCCGATGGTGGACGCGGCGGTGCAGGTGTCTGCGGTCAATTGCGTGCCTGCCGCCAGCGCGGTGCCGCCAATGCCGCACGTCGCGCCCTTCAGCGAATCCGACTGGTAGTAGTAATTGCGGTTCCAGGTGCTCATCACCGTCAGCGTGTTGGCGTTTCCGATCGGGACGACGGCCTTGAAGTACAGGTTCTTCGACTGGACCGGTGAATAGGTCAGCGCGCCGTCGGACCTCAGGAACTGCCCGGCGATGACGAACTTTGCGCCGCCCAGACTGTCAATCTTGCCGCTCTGAAATTCGGCGCGGCCAATGAAGGTGTTCCAGTTGCCCAGCAGGCCCTCAATCTGGCCGCCCTGCATATCCTTTGCCGCGCGCGAGTAGAGGTTGATGTTACCGCCATAGGTGGCCTGGCCAAGCTGGCTGGCGTTGCCGGGGCCGCGATCAACGACCGCTGTTTCGATTGTGGTCGATGGGAAAAACGCGGTCGAGTGGTGAGTGGGGTTGTTGGTATCGGCAAAGGGAATCGAGTCATAGGTGATGTTGTAGTCGCCATCCTGAAACCCGCGAATCACCGCCTTGGTTTCCCCGAAACCTGTCCCGTTCGATGTGCCGGAAATCGATACGCTGGGCGTGATCGCGATGATCTGGTTGAAATCGGACGCGGCATTGGCATTGTCGATGAACTGGCGGCTGACGGCGGCTTGCGGCTGGGTCGTGGTCAGTGATGCGGTGACCGGCGCGATTTCAGCAGTGCGTGATCCGGTGACGATGATGTCAGACGATGTCAGTGATTGCTTGTCGTTGGCCTGCCCAGACTGGTCGGCGGTGGTCGACTGATCGGCGGATTCGGTCGCATCAGCGTCTGAACCGGCGGCGACCTCGGCAGCATGGGCGGTTTGCGCGCAGGCGATCAGCGAAGACGCGGCCAGCAGTGCGGCGCGGAAACGGAAAGTGGGCATGGTATTCCTCATTTGTTGGAAGCTGGGATGGTGTTTGGGATGGTGTGGTCGCGGGAAAGTTCGGCCCGGGCGGCGGCGATTTGCGGGGCCAGCCGGGGGTCGCTGAACAATTGCTCGACCGCCGCAAAAGCAGCGGCGTGGCTGGCTTCCAGATCGGCGGCGAAATGGACGCCGCAGATCTCGCGGCTCAGCGCATAGTCCTGCGCGCGGGCAAGGATCGCGGGCGCACGGTCAGGCAGCAGGCGGGCGAGCATCCAACCGACCGACCAGCCATAACCGGCATGGCCGCTGGGATAGCCGCTGGGCACCGCCGATCCCTTGCCGCAGTGGGGCAGGGCGGGATCAAGCTGATAAGGCCGGGGGTGGCGGAAATATGCCTTGGCGGCGTGGACCATGCGCTCGACTTCATCGGACACGGTGCCAAGCAGCGCGCTCGTCGCGGGCAGGGCGGAGAAATCGCGCGCTGCCGCCTGATTGAAGACAATCGGCTCCTCGTGCGCGCCGTCCCAGCGGGCTTGGGCCAGCCGCTCTGGGGAGGCAGCGCGGATGATCGCGCGCAGCCGGTCAAATTCAAGCTGCTGTTCCAGCGATCCGGGCGCGGGCGGCGGGGCAAAGGCGCTGGCGGGAGCAAACCGCGCCGGGTCGAGAAAGCGCAGGCGGTTGTCCTCAAGCGGAGCGGTATCGCCCGCCGCAACCGGCGCAGTTTGTGCGTGAGCTGAAGACGCAAGCAGACAGGCCGCAAAAGCGGCTTGCACGAGCCGAAGCACGTCCATGAGATGATCCCCGAAAAAACGCCGCGCGTCCCGTTGGCGGCGGGGTCGCTCTAGGTATGCGGGGTGACGTCTGTGTGACGGAATTTGTGCAGATGCGAATATCTGCTGTCATAATTATGACGCATGTAAAGCGTGGCATGACTAAGCTGCGACAGGTAAATGTCACAATGATGACAGATACTTAGGTGTAGCGAAGCGATGCGGCGCGTGCTAGGCGGCGGCGATGGTCAGAGGGCTATACCGCACGCACGACATCCTGCTTGGCGAGAGCGTCAGGGTGCACTGGTCTGCAGGCGACGCGGCCCCGATTGTCAGCCTTTCGGTCTATGCGCAGCTTGGCGGAAAGCCGGACCTGGCCGATTTGCCCAGCCATGCGGAATACTGCCGTCTGGTGGGCGATGGCGGTTCTTAAAGCGCCGCGTTGTTATAGCAGTGCCATGTGAAGATCGCCGCCGCGCCACGGTGCGGCCGCCAGCCTTCCGCCAGTTCGCGGGTCAGCTTTTCCGCCGGACGCTCGGCCAGGCCCAGCAACTTGTGCAGTCCCGCCTGGACCGCCAGATCGCCCGCAGGCCAGATGTCAGGGCGGCCTTCCGCGAACAACAGATAGATTTCTGCCGACCAGCGCCCGATGCCCTTTACGCGCACCAACTCGGCAATCGCCGCCTCGTCGTCAGCGGGCAGCGAATCGAGGTCCAGCGCGCCGGACAGCACCAGTTCGCACAAGCTGCGCGCATAGCCTTGCTTCTGCCGCGACAGGCCGCAAGCGCGTAGATCGTCGTAACTGCTCGCCAGCAGCGCCTCGGGCGGAGTGTCCGGGCCGAGCAGGCTTTCCAGTTTTGCCCATACCGATGCCGCCGCCGCAACGCTGACCTGCTGGCCGACAATTGTACGCAGCAGCGTGGCATAGCCGCGCTCGCGCAGGCGAGGAGCGGGATAGCCGACTCGCAGCAGGGCGCTGGCGATGCCCGGTTCGCTCAGCGCAATGGCATCCAGCCCGCTGCGGATTGCCTCTGCGCTGATACCCATTGCACACCACTCCTTGCCAAAACCGTCGCCGTTGATTAGCAGCCGCGCCAAAGCCAGTTCGGCATGAGCGGGCGGCGTATTTCATTTGAATGAGGATAGCGGGTCATGGCCAAGTTGGTAATCGTCAATCGTGAAGGCACCGAAACCGAAATCGAGGTGCAAAACGGCTTCACCGTGATGGAAGCCATCCGCGACAATGGTTTTGATGAGCTGCTGGCACTGTGCGGCGGCTGCTGCAGCTGCGCCACCTGCCACATTCACATTGATCCGGCGTTTCAGGACAAGCTGCCCGCGATGAGCGAGGACGAAAATGACCTGCTCGACAGTTCGGATCACCGCAACGAGTGTTCGCGCCTGTCGTGCCAGGTCAAGATGAGCGATGCGCTCGACGGCTTGCGCGTGATCATCGCTGAAGAAGATTGAGCGATCCCTGCTTTGGTGGGCTTGCGGGCCGCGCCCGCAACGCTTAACTTTCCGGGCATGACATTGACTGCAGCCAGCAATTCGCTCGACCTGATCGGGAACACGCCGCTCGTTCTGCTCAAGGGGGCGAGCGAGGCGGCGGGCTGCGAAGTGTGGGCCAAGTGCGAATTTGCCAATCCCGGCGCTTCGGTAAAAGACCGCGCGGCGCTGTGGATCGTGCGCGATGCCGAGGCGCGCGGAACGCTGAAACCGGGCGGCACGATTGTTGAGGGTACTGCCGGGAACACCGGCATCGGGCTGGCGCTGGTGGCCAATGCGCTGGGCTATCGGACGATCATCGTCATGCCCGAAACCCAGTCGCGTGAGAAGATGGACACGCTGCGGGCGCTGGGCGCGGAACTGGTGCTGGTGCCCGCCGCGCCATTTTCCAACCCCGGCCATTTCGTCCACACTTCGCGCCGCCTGGCTGAGGAAACCGAGGGTGCGATCTGGGCCAACCAGTTTGACAATACCGCCAACCGCAAGGCCCACATCGAAAGCACCGCGCCAGAAATCTGGGAGCAGATGGCGGGCCGGATTGACGGTTTCACGTGCGCAGCGGGCACCGGGGGAACGATTGCCGGGGTCGGGATGGGCCTGAAGGCGTTTGATGAGAACGTCACCATCGCGCTGACTGACCCGCACGGCGCTGCGCTGTATAACTACTATGCCCACGGCGAATTGCTGGCTGAGGGCAGTTCGGTGGCCGAGGGGATCGGGCAGGGCCGCATCACCGCCAATCTGGAAGGCGCACCGATTGATACCCAGTTCCGCGTCTCTGACGAAGTGGGGCTGGAATGGGTCCGGCGTCTGCTGAGCGAGGAAGGGCTGTGCCTAGGCCTGTCATCGGGGATCAACGTGGCAGGCGCCGTGGCGCTGGGCCAGCAACTGGTCGCCGGGGGCCGCAGGAACGTGCGCGTGGCGACGATCCTGTGCGACACCGGCTTTCGCTATTTGTCATCGCTCTACAACGCGGAATGGCTTGAGGCCAAGGGCCTGCCGGTGTTTCCCTGGCTAAAGCATTGACAGGACTGCCGACTTTATCGTTGCGGTGCGTCCGGTGAGATTGTAGGCTTGCGCTAATGGCAACAAGGCCGATCTCCCGCCCGGAGGGTCCCGGGCCTCAGCACTTCATCCCGCCCACCGCGCGGGAGCTGCGCGCGCAAGCGGTTCACCGTTTGCAGATCGGCCTGCTTGGGCTGGCGGCCATGCTGCTGATCGTCGGCCTTGCCAATATCATCATGGACCGCGCGCGGTTGACTGACGGTGCCTTGGGCAGTGCGGAGCTGGGCACTGCCACCGCCACACAGGCCGCCAATACTGACCCGCTGGCCGACATGGGCGTTGTCCCGCTTCCTGAGTCCGGATCGACCAAGCCGCACCGCAAGTAGCGTGCCGGGGCGCTCGCCCCACCGAATTCTCCATCCACCAAGTCCCGAAAAGTCGCCCTGCGCGGCGCGGAACCATTGCGCCGGGCTGCGCTATTTCGGGTGAGATTGGGGATTTTGCGGATGGCAGTTGCGATTCGGCGGTCAAACTGTTGTTTTATGGGGGCTTGGTGCGCGTATCTCGTGAAGTTATTAACGATTTGTTGGGCATAAAAATAACTAAATTTCATATACTTATATATGCTGCCCCGTAAAATCCCCATATTTCCCGTGTTTTTCCCTTTCAACCCCGAAAGAGCGGCGTTATGCACAGGACTTGATCGGGATGATTGTTACCGCCGCGTCCGATGAGGGCGTCCCGGCCGCGAGTGTGCGCGGACCGGCGGCGAAGCATTATCCCGGAAATTGGGTCAATCGGGGGTCACCCAAGGCAGGGCGCTGGGGCATTGGAAATCAAACGGGTCAGGTACAACGGGCAGGAGTTTTCGCTTAAAGGCGGAAACGATCGCTTCGTGCTGCCCCCCGATTTCCGCCGCACGGTGAAGGAAGCCAGCCACGGCCAGCGCACCTTGTGCCTGCAGACCCATGCCAGCCTACCCTGCCTGATCGGCTTCGGCCTTGCCAGCAAGGACGAGCTTGACGAGCAGATCGAGCGCGAGGAAGCCCGCGCTATCCGTGATGGCCAGCCGTTCAACCGCCAGATCCGCTATTCCGAATTGTTCGGCTTTTCCGAAGTGCCGTTCGATGAAAGCGGCCGCTTCGTCCTGCCGCCGCGCTTCATCAAGCACGGCAAGATCAGCGACAGCCTCTATTTCCACGGCGCCGGCCCGGAAATCCTGATCTTCAACCCCGAAGAGCTGATGGGTCTGGGCGATGAGTGGCGGCATGTGAAGGCAGCCTGCGAAGACTGCATGGACATGGCCAAGCCCGGAAAGCGCCGGAAATGAGCCAGCCCGCCGCGCCCCATATCCCCGTACTGATCGATGAAGTGATCGAAGCGCTGGCCCCCCGGCCCGGCGCGGTGATCGTTGACGCCACGTTCGGTGCAGGCGGCTATACACGCCGGTTGCTGGATGCTGGCGCGACCGTCCATGCGTTTGATCGCGATCCCGATGCGATTGCCGCCGGGCAGGCATGGCCCGAAACCCGCGAACAGCCGCCCCGGCTGGTGCTGCACCCGCGCCGCTTTTCCGAAATGGTCACCGCCCTGACCGCCGCTGGAATCGCGGAAGTGGACGGACTGGTCATGGATATCGGCGTCTCTTCGATGCAGCTTGACCAGCCGGGGCGCGGGTTCGCTTTTTCCAGCGACGGCCCGCTCGACATGCGGATGGCGCAGGATGGGCCGAGTGCGGCAGACTTCCTCAACAATGCTGCCGAAGGCGATATCGCCGACGTGCTGTTCCGCTTTGGCGAGGAGCGCCAGTCGCGCCGGGTGGCCCGCGCCATCGTTGCCGCGCGTCCGCTGGCGACGACTGGCGAGCTGGCGCATGTGGTGCGCAAGGCGTTGGGATATAACCCTAACTTCAAGGGCGCGCGCGCTCCCAAAGACCCCGCGACGCGCAGCTTTCAGGCAATCCGCATCCACGTGAACGCCGAACTGGATGAACTGGAAGCCGCCTTGGCCGCTGCAGAAACGCTGCTGTGCGGCGGCGGGCGGCTGGCGGTGGTCAGCTTTCACAGTCTGGAAGACCGCATCGTTAAGCAGTTCCTGCGCGAAGCCAGCGGCAGCAATGCCGGCGGCTCACGCCATTTGCCGCAAGTGGCGGCGACTTGCGCGGCCACATTCGTTTCGGTGGGTCGGGCCGTCCGCCCATCGGAGGCTGAACTGGCGCGCAACCCGCGTTCCCGTTCGGCCACGCTTCGTTCGGCAGTGCGCAGCAGCGCGCCGCCAAGGTCACACTCGTCTGATGAAAGGAGAGCGGCATGATCGTCACCCGTTCCCGCATGCGTTCGATTGGTTGGGCCGTTATCCTTGCGGTCTGCGGCGCGCTTACGCTGGCGCTGACGTTCCGCGTCAACGCGGTGAAAAGTCAGGTCCGCCTGGCCGAGCGCCAGATCGTGCGAGCAGAGCAGGACAAGAGCCTGCTGGAAACCGAGTTCGAAACCCGCGCCAATCAGCAGCAGCTGACCGCGCTCAATCAGGTCGAGTTCGGCTATCAGGCACCCACCGCGCAGCAATATCTGGAAAACGAGCGCCAGTTGGCCGCGCTCAGCAAGCCACGCAGCGTCGATGCGCCCGAACCGATTATGGTGGCGACGGCTAACGACCGTCCCGAAAAGTCTGCTCTGGTGGCGATGGTCAACCCGCTGACCGGCAGCGCGATGGCTGCCGAAGTTCCGGCTGGCGGCGCGCGGCGCGGCACGGGTTCGGCAGGTCTTGGTGATCGACTGTCTGGCAATGACCGCCTGTCTGCTCCCGTAGCGGGCAAGAAGGTGGCTGTCGAATGACCGCAATGGCCGTTTCGGCAACGATTTCTTCCGGACGGGTGCAACTGGTCAACGTGCGCCAGCGGCTGTTGCTGATTGCCAAGTTGCGCGTGCTGTGGGTGCTGGCGATGTTCACCGTGATCGCTTTTGCCGCGATCATCCGCATCGCCTGGCTGGGCATCGGCCAGTCGGCCCCCAGCAACCGCTCGATGGCCGAGGCGTTGCTGCCCCCGCGCGGCGAGATTGTTGACCGCAACGGCACGCCGCTGGCCCGCGCATTTCCTGCCTATTCGCTGTGGTTCAATCCCAAGGCGCTGGGCGGCGGGGCGGCGCTGGTCAAGACCCCGCAGGAAGTCGCCGCCGCGCTGGTCCGCATCTTTCCTGACGAGAATTACGAAAAGCTGGTCGCGCGGCTCAGTTCTGACCGCCCAAGTTATCTGCGCCGCCGGATCATGCCCGAAGACGCCAACCGCATTCACGCGATGGGCGAACCGGCGCTGGAATTCCCGCGTGAGAACGAACGCTATTACCCGCAAGGGTCGATGGCGGCGCATGTGCTGGGCTATGTCGGTGCGGACGGCGTGGGCCGGGTTGGCATGGAGCAGGTGTTCAACAAGCAGTTGACCGACGCGGCCACACGCGGACAGCCAGCGGTGCTGTCGCTCGATACGCGGGTGCAGGGCGCACTGGAGGACGAGCTGGGGCGCGGCATGGCGGAAAGCAACGCCATCGGCGCGGCAGGCATCGTGCTGGACGTTGATACCGGTGAAGTGCTGGCGCTGGCATCCTTGCCATCATTCAACCCCAACCTGATCGACGAGGCGGGCGCGGCGAACATCTTCAACCGTGTTTCGAACCAGGTCTACGAACTCGGCTCCACCTTCAAGCCGATCACTGTCGCCGCCGCCATCGACGCGGGCGTGATCACCGACATGGCGCACCGCTGGCCCGCCGGTGCGCCCCTGAAGATCGACAATTTCCAGATCCACGATCATGAGAACTTCGGCTCATCGCTCAACGTGCCAGAGGCGCTGATCCATTCGTCCAACGTGGTCACCGCCCAGATCGGTGACAAACTGGGCGGGGTGCGGCTGCGCCAGACGATGATGTCGCTGGGTTTCAACGAGCGGCCCTATATCGAGCTTCCGGCCAAGGGCTTTCCGCTGTGGCCAAAGGGTGAATGGGCGCGGATCACGACGATGACCGTGTCGTTCGGCCACGGCATCGCGGTGACCCCGCTGCACCTTGCCAGCGCCTATTCTGCGCTGGTCAACGGCGGGATCTGGCGCCCTGCCACGCTGCAAAAGCTTGGTCCCGGCCATATCCCCGAAGGTCGCCGGGTGTTTACTGCATCCACCAGCGCGCGGATGCGTCAACTGCTGCGGATGATCGTGGTCGATGGCACCGGGCGCAAGGCTAATGCGGTCGGCTTCCGCGTTGGCGGCAAGACCGGCAGCGCGGAAAAGCCCGGCGCGCATGGGTACAGCAGGACCTCACTGGTGGCGACATTTGCCGCCGCCTTCCCGATGGACCATCCGCGCTATGTGATCATCGCCATGCTGGACGAGCCAAAGGGCACCGTGGCGACATCAGGCCAGCGCACTGCCGCGTGGAATGCCGCGCCGGTGGTCGGCCGACTGGTGCCGCGCATCGGGCCATTGCTGGGGATCATGCCGGACGACAGCCGGGATGTCGACATTTCGGACTTGTCGCCGCTGGTGGCCAACGGAAACGGCGAGTGAAGCTGGGCGATCTTGCCGCTCAGGCAGGCCTTCCCCTGTCCGGCGCGCAGGGCGCAGACGTAACGATCACCGGATTTGCCATCGATAACCGCAAGGTCGCGCCCGGCACCGTCTTCGGCGCTTTTCAGGGCGCGGCGGTGAATGGTGAGGACTTTATCCCGGCGGCAGTGCTGGCAGGCGCAGTGGCAGTCGTCGCCCGGCCCGATGTGGCGGTTTCCGGCGCGCTGCACATTGCCGATGCTCAGCCGCGCCGCGCCTTTGCCCGGCTGGCGGCGCAGTTCTTTACCCCCGTGCCGGAAACGATAGTGGCCGTCACGGGCACCAACGGCAAGACCAGTACGGCGGAAATGGTGCGTCAGATCTGGCGCATGATCGGCCACCGCGCGGCCTCCATCGGCACACTGGGTGTCACCACCAGCGATGAAAGCGTGCCCACGGGCCTGACCACGCCGGACATCGTCACCTTTCTCGCCAACCTGACCGGGCTGGCCCGCGAAGGGGTGACGCATCTCGCCTATGAAGCGTCCAGCCACGGCTTGTCGCAGTTTCGCAACGAAGGGCCGCGTGTCAGGGCGGCGGCGTTCACCAACCTCAGCCGCGACCACCTTGATTACCACAAGGAAATGGAAGACTATTTCGCCGCAAAGATGCGCCTGTTTGACGAAGTCGTTGACGCAGACGGTACGGCGGTGATCTGGGCCGACGATGGCGACTGGTCCGCCCGCGCCATTGCCAGGGCACAGGCGCGAGGATTGCGGGTGCTGACGGTGGGCGAACACGGCGATGGCATCCGCCTGCTCTCACGCAAGCCAACGCAATTGGGCCAGACGCTGGAGATTGAATGGCAGGGCGCGCGCAGCACGCTTAACCTGCCGCTAATCGGGGCTTATCAGGCCGCTAATGCGCTGGTGTCAGCAGGGCTGGTGCTGGCCTGCCATGATGACGCAGCGCGCGTGTTCGATGCCCTGTCGCGGCTTCAGCCGGTGCGCGGAAGGCTTGAGCGGGCGGCCATCACCCGCGCCGGGGCGCCGGTCTATGTCGATTACGCTCATACCCCCGATGCGCTGGAAGCCGCCATCGCCGCGCTGCGCCCGCATGTTTCCGGGCGTTTGATCGCAGTATTCGGCGCTGGCGGGGATCGCGATCAGGGCAAGCGCCCGGAAATGGGCCGGGTCGCTGCTCAGCAGGCCGACCTTGCCATCGTCACCGATGATAACCCGCGCGGCGAAGAACCAGCCGCCATTCGCCGCATGGTGCTTGCAGGCGGGGCGGGTTTGCGCGAAGTGGCCGATCGCCGCCAGGCCATCGCCGCCGCCATTGCCGAGGCCGGGCAGGGCGACATCGTCCTGATCGCCGGCAAGGGCCATGAACAGGGCCAGATCGTCGGCCGGGGCGACGCGCAGCGCGTCCTGCCGTTTGACGACGTGGCGGTTGCAAGGGAGTGTGCCGGACTATGAGCCTCCAAGCCCGATCCAATGCCGCCTTGATCGAATGGCCGGACGACGAGGCAGACGTTTCCGCGCTCGCGCTGTGGGACAGCGCCGCCATCGCAGCTGCCACCGGCGGCAAGGCCAGCTGCGCCTTTCAGGCATCAGGTGTGGAGATTGACAGCCGCGACGTTCAGCCCGGCGACCTGTTTTTCGCCCTGATCGGTGAGAGCATGGACGGCCACCGTTTTGTCGACATGGCCCTAGCCAAGGGCGCGGCGGCGGTGATTGTCGATCGTCCGGTGGCAGGCCCACATGTGCTGGTGGACGATACCTTCGCCGCGCTTCAGGCGCTGGCCCGCGCGGCGCGGGATCGCAGCCATGCCGGGGTCATCGGGGTTACCGGATCGGTCGGCAAGACCGGCGTGAAGGAAGCAATTTTTGCGGCGCTGGACCGTTCCAGCCACGGCCATGCTCACCGCTCGGTCAAGAGCTATAACAACCATGTTGGCGTGCCGCTCAGCCTGTCGCGCATGGCGGGCACCGCGCAATTCGGCGTGTTCGAAATGGGCATGAACCACGCGGGCGAGATCGCCGGGCTGACCGCGCAGGTGCGCCCGCGCGTCGCCGTCATCACCACCATCGCCCCGGCGCACATCGAAAACCTAGGCAGCGAAGAGGCGATTGCCGATGCCAAGGCGGAGATTTTCGTCGGGCTGGAACGCGGCGGCACGGCGATCATTCCGGCGGATAGCCCGCACTTCGCCCGGCTTCGCGACGCTGCCGTGCAGTGCGGGGCAGAAGTCGTCTCGTTCGGACGCGCGGCCCACGCCGATGTCCGCCTGCTCGATACCGTCGCGGCTTATGGCGGCGGGTCGCTGGTGACGGCGGACATGGGCGACCGGCGGCTGTGCTATACCGTTGCCGCGCCGGGCGATCATTGGGTCGACAATTCGCTGGCGGTCATGGCAGCAGTGCGCGCGGTGGGCGGCGATCTGGGCGCGGCAGGCCTCGCGCTGGCCGAAATGGCTGGCCTGAAAGGGCGCGGCGCGATGCAGATGATCGCCGCAAAAGGCGGTGAGGCGTTGCTGATCGACGAAAGCTATAATGCCAACCCGGCATCAATGCAGGCCACCCTGCGGCAATTGGGCGCGACAGAGGCAACACGCCGCATTGCGGTGCTGGGCGCGATGAAGGAACTGGGCGATCATGGCCCCGCCTTCCACGCCGCTCTGGCCGGGCCGATTGCCGCTGCAAAGGTCGATTACGCGGTGCTGGTGGGGGATGAAATGTCGACTCTGGCGGAGGAACTGGGGAAATCCGCAGGGCCAAAGCTTGGCAAGTCCGTTCCCTTCGCGCATTGCCAGACACCGGCAGATGCGCTGGCCGCGCTGGCCGGTTTTGGCGTGGAACATGGCGATGCCATCCTCGTCAAAGGATCAAACTCGGTAGGGCTGGGCGCGGTGGTCGCGGCGCTGGCCGACAGGAAGAACTGAATGCTGTATCTGATCGCCGAGTGGCTGCATTTTCCCGGTGTGGCGAACCTGATCCGCTACCAGTCGTTCCGCGCCGGTGCTGCGCTGATGACGGCGCTGGTCATCGGCCTGATCATCGGCCCTCGTTTCATCAACATGCTGCGCGTGCGGCAGGGCAAGGGCCAGCCGATCCGCGAAGACGGTCCGCAAAGTCACCTCGCCAAGCGTGGTACGCCGACAATGGGCGGCTTGATGATCCTGATCTCGCTGGTGCTGTCGATGGTCTTGTGGATGGACCTGACCAACCCGTTCGTCTGGGCCTGTCTGGCGGTGACCGTGGGCTTTGGCGTGATCGGGTTTCTTGACGATTATGACAAGGTTACCAAGCACAGTCACAAGGGCGTTTCGGGGCGGACGCGGCTGCTGATGGAGTTTGTCGTCGCCGGGATCGCGGCTTATATGATCGTCAGCCAGATCAGCACCAACCTGTATATTCCGTTCCTGACCGGGCGCTATATCCCGCTGGGGCCGCTCTATTACGTGTTTGCCGCCGTAGTGATCGTCGGTGCGGGCAATGCGGTCAACCTGACTGACGGGCTGGACGGGCTGGCGACGATGCCGGTAATCATCGCCGCAGGGACTTTCGCCATCATCGCCTATCTGGCCGGGCGCTTCGACTATGCCCACTACCTTGGCATTCCGCACGTTCCGCGCGCTGGCGAACTGGCGATCCTGTGCGCCGGGATCATGGGCGCGGGGCTGGCCTTCCTGTGGTTCAACGCGCCGCCCGCAGCGGTGTTCATGGGTGATACCGGCAGTCTGGCGCTGGGCGGAGCACTGGGGGCCATCGCGGTCGCCGCGCATCACGAGATCGTGCTGGCCATCGTTGGCGGGCTGTTCGTGGTTGAGGCGGTTTCGGTCATCATTCAGGTCGCCGTGTTCAAACGCACCGGCAAGCGGGTGTTCCGCATGGCCCCGATCCACCACCATTTCGAACAGCTTGGCTGGAAGGAATCGACCGTGGTGATCC
>JBDTUQ010000051.1:0-15341 GCA_040007615.1 Novosphingobium sp. | reverse complement strand
AGAAGTATCTCGGCGGCGATTATAAGGTGCTGGCATCATACGGCCACGTCCGCGACCTGCCGCCCAAGGATGGCTCGGTGCGCCCAGACGACGACTTCGCGATGGACTGGGATCTTTATGGCGACAAGGCGCGGCAGGTGAAGGCGATCACCGATGCCGCCAAGGTCGCCGACCGCCTGATCCTCGCCACCGACCCTGACCGTGAGGGAGAGGCGATTTCGTGGCACGTTCGCGAACTGCTGGCCAAGCGCAAGGCGCTGCCCAAGCAGGTTGAGCGGGTGACCTTCAACGCCATCACCAAGGCCACCGTGACCGAGGCGATGAAGCACCCGCGCGAACTGGATCAGGACCTGATCGACGCTTACCTTGCCCGCCGCGCGCTTGATTACCTGTTCGGCTTCACCCTCTCGCCGGTACTGTGGCGCAAGCTGCCGGGCGCAAAAAGCGCAGGGCGGGTGCAATCGGTGGCGCTGCGCCTGATCGTCCAGCGTGAGCGCGAGATAGAGATTTTCAAGCCGCAGGAATACTGGAGCGTTCTTGCCAAACTGGAGCAGGACGGCACAGAGTTCATCGCACGGCTTGTGAAGTTTGAAGGGCAAAAGCTTGAAAAGCTTAGCCTTGGTGAACAGGGCGTGGCCATGCGGGCCAAGGCGGCGGTGGAGCAGGGCGCTTTCCGGGTTGAGGAAGTCGATACCCGCCCGCAGAAGCGCCATCCCTATCCGCCGTTCACTACGTCCACCCTGCAACAGGAGGCCGCGCGCAAGTTGGGCTTTTCCGCCAGCCACACCATGCGCGTGGCGCAGAACCTGTATGAGGCGGGCGCGATTACCTATATGCGGACCGATGGTGTGCAGATGGACCCGTCTGCCATTCAGGAGGCCCGGACGGCGATCAACACCCGTTATTCCGGCCATTATCTGCCAGAAAAACCCAGGCATTACGAGACTAAGGCCAAGAATGCTCAGGAAGCACATGAAGCCATCCGGCCAACCGACTTCAGCAAGGACCGCTATGGTTCGGGCGATGAGGCGCGGCTTTATGAACTGGTCTGGAAGCGCGCTCTGGCCAGTCAGATGGCCTCTGCCAGTCTGGAACGCACCAGCGTAACCTTGCGCGACGGCACCGGTAGCCACGAACTGCGCGCGACCGGTCAGGTGGTGAAGTTCCCCGGATTCCTCGCGGTGTACGAGGAAAGCCGCGACAACAAGCCTGATGCGGATGACGATGATTCCGGCCTGTTGCCGCTGATGAACAAGGGCGATTCCCCGGCCAAGAAGGGCGTTGATGCCAGCCAGCACTTCACCCAGCCGCCGCCGCGCTTTTCCGAAGCCAGTCTGGTCAAGCGACTGGAAGAACTGGGCATCGGCAGGCCATCGACTTACGCCGCGACGTTGCAGGTCCTGAAAGACCGCAACTATGTGCGGATGGATAAAAATCGTTTCTTTGCAGAGGAATCCGGGCGACTCCTTACAGCGTTTCTCGAACGGTTTTTTGACCGATATGTCGCGTATGATTTCACTGCGGGCATGGAAGACGAGCTGGACGAAGTGTCCGGCGGGCGCGCGGCATGGAAGTCTGTGCTGGCTGCGTTCTGGAAGGATTTCAAACCCAAGTCCGACGAAGTGATGCTGCAAAAGCCTTCGGAAGTGACCGAGGCGCTGGACGAGTTCCTGTCCGATTACCTGTTTCCGCCCACCGAGGACGGCAGCGATCCGCGCGTCTGCCCCAAATGCGCGGTGGGCCGCCTGTCGCTGCGCGGCGGGCGGTTCGGGGCGTTTGTTGCTTGCTCAAACTATCCGGAGTGCAAGTTCACCCGCAAGTTCGCCCAGCCCGGCGGGGCTGCGGACGAAGGTGGCGATGGGGAAATCGGCAAGCATCCGGAAACCGGCGAGGAAATCAGCCGCAAAGTTGGCCGGTTCGGCCCGTACATCCAGATGGGCGAGGGCAAGGAGGCCAAGCGGTCATCCATTCCCAAGGACATCCTCGAATCGCTGGGCGGCAATCTGGACCTCGATTGGGCGGTAAAGCTGCTCGACTTGCCGCGCACGGTCGGCCTGCATCCTGAAAGCGGTGAGCCGATCACCGCCAGCCTTGGCCGCTATGGTCCGTATCTGGCGCATCAGGGCAAATACGCCAAGCTGCGCGGCACGGCGGAAATCTTTGAAACCGGGATGAACGCCGCCGTGGTCAAACTGGCTGAGGCGGCGGCAGGCGGAGGCCGTGGCGCGCGCGCCTCTGCCGAACCGATCAAGACTTTCGGCCCGCACCCGGAAACTGCTGGTGAAATGAAGCTGATGGCCGGGCGCTTTGGCCCTTACGTCACCGACGGCACCACCAACGCCACCCTGCCGCGCGACAAGCAGCCTGAAACTCTGACGGCTGAGGAAGCTGCGGTATTGATCACCGAAAAGGCCGCCAAAGGCCCGGTCAAGAAGAAGAAAGCTCCTGCAAAGAAGGCACCGGCGAAGAAAGCCTTTGCTGCAGGCGGTACCGAAAAGAAGGTGCCCGCCAAGAAAAAGACTTCGGCGAAGAAAGCTGCGCCCAAGAAGGCTGCATCAAAGAAGGTCGCGGCCGTTGCCGAGTTGTCCGAAGAGGAGGTGCCGTTCTGATGAGCGAAAAGTTCGAACGCCACCGCCAGCCGTGGAAGCCTGAGGAGTTGCAGAAGCTCCGCACGCTTGCGGCCAAGGGCATGGGGCTGAAAGCCATCGCCAAGGCCCTCAACCGCACCGAGGAATCGACCAAGGACCGTGCGAAGGACGATTCGATCGCCATTGCAAAACTGCGCTGAGGGTCAGCGGCTCGTAATCAGGGCTTCCACGCCATCGGCGATGGCTTCATCCCCGCAGCATTGGGATCCCAGATAGGCCAGCCGATACGTCGTAGCTGCGGGGGAAACCATTCGCCCAAGGCTGGCGGGAGCAGGGTTCGTGACCGCGTGAATAGCTGATCTGGGGCGGTAGTTCGGCCCAGGGGCCAAGGACGTGGCTGGTGGTTGCACCGCTGCAGGTCTGGTCATCGTGTTGCAGATGTAGCCGAGCGGCAAGGAGCATCGGGTAGTTTACGGCGCTGCGGGCGCAGCGTGCGGGGGTGCCCGACCGGGGCTGGCCAAGGCCGGGTCTGAGACGAAAGAACTGCCCATCGAGACGTAACTCGCTCCCGGCGCCAATGTTGAGCGGAGGCCAGAACCTGTCGCGGCACAACCGCCGAGCAGCGCCGCCATCATCATGGGCAGAACAATACGCTTCACTTCACCCATTCAAGCCCGATTTCCTCGTAGATTTCCTTGCTTTCGGACCAGCCCTCATCGACCTTCACATGCAGGAACAGGTGGACCTTCACGCCCAGCAGTTCGGCCAGTTCCTTGCGCGATGCCTCGCCGATGGCTTTCAGTTTCGATCCGCCCTTGCCCAGCACGATGCCCTTCTGGCTATCGCGTGCGATGACGATCTGCTGGTGGATTTCCACCGATCCGTCCTTGCGCGTGGTGTACGATTCAGGCCGCACCGCGCTGTCATAGGGCAGTTCGTCGTGAAGCTGGCGGTATAGCTGTTCGCGGGTAATTTCGCAGGCCAGCAGACGTTCGCTGGCGTCGGAAACCTGATCTTCCGGGTAGTGCCATTCGCTTTGCGGCATCAGTTCGGCTAGGCGGCGTTTGAGGTGGGGCACGCCATCACCGGTGAGCGCGGAGACGAAGAACACTTCGTCAAACCCGGCGGCTGCGGTCAATTCTTCGGCGGCGACCAGCAGCGGTTCCTTGGGCGTTTCATCGACCTTATTGAGCACCAGAATCTTGCGCTCTGGCCGGTGATTCAGCGATTCCAGAATGTCTTGCAGGTAATCGCGGCGTTTCTTGCGGGCATCCACCACCAGCAGGATCGCGTCGGCTTCCTGCGCGCCGTCCCATGCCGCGCT
This sequence comes from Novosphingobium sp., assembly GCA_040007615.1. Taxonomy (GTDB): domain Bacteria; phylum Pseudomonadota; class Alphaproteobacteria; order Sphingomonadales; family Sphingomonadaceae; genus Novosphingobium. Next base: position 11,429 of record JBDTUQ010000051.1, on the reverse strand, counting down.
GACCATCGCGCGGTCCAGCCGCCGCCGGGGGGCGAAGATGCCGGGGGTGTCGGCAAGGATGATCTGCGCCTTGTAGCTTTCGCCGCCGACCTCGCCGTCTTCCAGCGCGATGCCCATCAGCCGCGCGCGGGTGGTCTGCGCCTTGGCCGAGACGATGGCGACCTTTTGGCCGACCAGCGCATTGACTAGCGTGGATTTGCCCGCATTGGGCGCGCCCAGCACCGCGACAAGGCCGCAGCGGGATTGGGTGAAATTAGTCATTCTGTGTATTTCCTGTGGGGCAGGTGTGGTGTGGATCAACCAAACCTCCTGATGAATGCTTCTGCGGCCAGCGTTTCGGCCTCTTGCTTGCTCGATCCCGTGGCCTCTGCCTCGCCCACGCCGCCCACGCTGACGATGATGGTGAAGCGGGCGGCGTGATCGGGGCCGGACCGGTCGGCAATACGGTATTCGGGCATCTTGCGCCGGTTGCCTGCCGCCCATTCCTGCAATGCGGACTTGGGATGCTTGGCCTGCCCGACCTTGCCCGAGACGCCTTCAGCCCACAGCCGCCGCACAAGATCGCGCGTGGTTTCAAAGCCGAAGGTCAGGAAACTGGCGCCCAGCAGCGCCTCCATCACGTCACCCAGGATGTTGTCGCTTTCCACGCCGCCATCGTCGCGCGCCTGCTTGCCCAGCCGCATATGCGGGCCGAGGCCGATTGCCCGCGCGACGCGGGCATTGGTATCGCGGCTGACGAGCGCGTTGAGCCGCTGCGACAGGCGGCCTTCATCGCCGGTGCCCAGTTCGTGCAGCCATTCGGCAATGGCGAGGCCCAGCACCCGGTCGCCCAGAAACTCTAGCCGCTGGTAATGTCGCGCTTCGCCGGTGCTGCCGTGAGTCAGTGCCTCAAGCCACAAGGCCTCGTCGCCCAGCTCCGCGCCGACCAGACCGGCGAGAAACTTGCGGGTTCCGGCGGGAAGCACGGCAGCGCTCAAAGCACGCGCCCGATCCGGCTCCACCGCGCGGCGGATACCCATGTCCACGGCTTGATCCAACTGGACGAGCCATCGGTGGAGAACATCATCACCCGCGCGCGGCCAACGAGGTTTTCCTGCGGCACAAAGCTGATGCCGCCGCCGGGGACCGCGTCAAAACGGCTGTCCATCGAATTGTCGCGGTTGTCGCCCATCATGAACAGATGGTCGGCGGGAACGACGAATACCCGGGTATCGTCTTGCGGCATGGTTGCCAGATCGAGCACGGTATAGCTCTTGCCGTTGGGCAGAGTCTCGCGGAACTGGGGATAATGGCACACGCGGCTGCCATCGGCGCGGGTCACTTCGAACACCGGCTGATAGCACCGGGTATTGGCGCTGACTGCCACTTCGGCATCGGCCACGCGCACCTTGGGCACCGCCACGCCATTTATATGCAGCACGCCGCCGATCATCTGGATCTGGTCGCCCGGCAGGCCGATCACCCGCTTGATATAGTCGATATCGTTGAGCGGCGGCGCCTTGAAAATGGCGATGTCGCCGCGTTCCGGCTGGCTGGCAAGTATGCGCCCCGGGATCAGCGGCAGCGACATCGGCAGCGAATAGCGCGAGAAGCCATAGGACCATTTGCTGGCGAGCAGGTAGTCGCCATTCTGCAGCCCGGGCAGCATCGATTCGCTGGGAATGTTGAACGGCGCCAGCACGAAACTGCGGAAGAACACCACGATCAGCACCAGCTTGATCAGGAAAACGGGAAAGCTGTCTTCCTTATTCGCTGACTTTGCGGGTGGGGCAGGCGTGGCGGCCTGCGCTGGATCAGCAGGTCCGGCAGTCAGGGCATCGGCGTCAATTTTCGTGTTCATGCAGGCGGGCCGTTCCGGTGAGTTGCGTTCGATAGCGTCATGCAGTCATGGTTTACACCGCATTGGTGATGAATACGACTGTCTGCACTTGGCCTTGGCGGGCGGGGCGGGCATAGTTGAGGGCACGGCGATAGGAAAGCGTTTAGGGCCGCAGGGGTGGCCTTTGGAAACCATATGCCCGGGGAAAATCGAATGAATGACCGCGTGAATGCTGCCTGGACCGCGCTGGCGGCCTTGCCAAAGCCTGCGCTGGCCGAACTGTTTACCGATTCGGGGCGTCTGGCGGCGATGGCAATCGATCTTGATCTGCCGGGTGGGGTCATCCGGTTTGACTGGTCGAAAACCCATCTGGATGCCGCCCACATTGCGGCGTTTGATGAACTGGCGGCCGCCGCCGGGTTCCATGAACGCCGCGAGGCGCTGTTTTCGGGCGAGAAGGTCAACGTGACCGAAGGCCGCGCTGCTGAACATACCGCCCAGCGCGGCGTAGGGCGCGATACTTCGGTGGAAGAGGCGGAGGCGCTCCACGCCCGGATGCGCGGTCTGGTAGAGGCGATCCACGGCGGCGTTCTGGGGGAAGTGCGGCACCTGATCCACATCGGCATCGGCGGATCGGCGCTGGGTCCGAACCTCGCGATTGATGCCCTGTCACGCGACGGGGCAATGGTGGACGTTCACGTCGTCTCCAACATTGATGGCTGCGCGCTGGAGGCGGCGTTTACCCGCTGCGATCCGGCGACAACGATGATCGCGCTGGCATCCAAGACCTTCACCACGATCGAGACGATGACCAATGCGCAAAGCGCGCTGGAGTGGCTGGCGCAGGGCGGCGTGGCCGATCCCTATGGCCGGGTGATCGCGCTGACTGCCGCGCCTGAAAAGGCCGTGGAGTGGGGCGTCGATGAAACCCGCGTGCTGCCGTTCCCGGAAAGCGTTGGCGGGCGTTATTCGTTGTGGTCGTCGATTGGCTTTCCGGTGGCCTTGGCGCTCGGCTGGGATGAATTCGCGCAGTTTCTTGATGGCGCGGCGGCGATGGACCGGCACTTTCTGGACACTGACGGCGCGGCCAACCTGCCACTGCGCGCGGCCTATGCCGATCAGTATTACACGCGCCTGCGCGGCTGCCAGACCCGCGCCTGCTTCGCCTATGATGAGCGGCTGCGGCTGCTGCCGTTCTATCTTCAGCAACTGGAAATGGAATCGAACGGCAAGAACGTGACCGTTGATGGCCACCCCGTCAGCGGCCCCACCGCGCCGATTACGTGGGGCGGGGTGGGCACTGACGGGCAGCACGCCGTGTTCCAACTGCTCCATCAGGGCACCGTGCTGGTGCCGGTGGACTTCATCGCCGCGATCCAGCCCGGCGACACGCTGGACCCGGCGCACCACCGCATCCTGCTGTCCAACTGCTTTGCACAAGGCGCGGCGTTGATGGCGGGTAAAACCAGCGCAGACCCCGCCCGCGCCTATCCCGGCGACCGGCCATCAGCGACCATGCTGTGCGACGAACTGAACGCCGCCACACTGGGCGCCCTGATCGCCTTCCACGAACACCGCACCTTCGCCAGCGCGGTACTGCTTGGGATCAACCCGTTCGACCAGTTCGGCGTGGAACTGGGCAAGGCGATTGCCAACCAGATCGAAGCTGGCGGGACTAGGTTTGATGCGAGTACCGAGGCGCTGCTGGCGATGGCGGGGATTGGGTGAGGGGGGATGCGAGTGCAAGTCCTATGAATAAGGCCGCAGTTAAAAAAGGGCTTCGCCTATTAGCGCAATCCCAAGTGATTCTCGATAATATGCGAGCTCTGCAAACCAGTCCGCTTGCGGATGACTTTGAAGCTGCGTGGTCGAACTTTCTAGCGACGGTCAATTCCATCCACGAGACCCTGAAAACTGGCTGCAATCTCAAAACGAGGCAACAGTTTTTTGCTCCTAGAGAGAGGGTTATTCGCACAGACCCATTGTTGAGGTATCTGCTTCACGCTCGAGGCGTGGATTATCACGGTGCGACATGCCTTTTACGCCAAATGACATCTGCCGGAGAACCCAGCGCGATCGAATACGATCTTAACGGGCGAACGACCCCCACAGGCCAGTTAGGCATAATCACCAACGCACTGAGGATAAGGCTGTGGTATGAAATGCAGGCGGTGACTGATCTGCAGAAGAATATCTTCAATCCTCCAGACACCCATCTCGGATTCAAGCTCTTCGACAAATCACCTGTCGGCTTGGCCGAAAAAGCCGTGTCGTATTATCGGGAAATGCTCAAAGATGCGGGCAATTTCACCGCGTGAGCCGCTTAATTTATTACGCCATTTCACCGTAATGGCACCGTAATTGGTATAGTGCGCAGTATAACATCAGGAATTTGCACCGACATGCGCGTTTTGATCATTGCCGCCGCCCTGCTCAGCTTTTCTGCCCCGGTTCTGGCAAAGGCGCCTCCGGCGCACGCTACCAAGCCAGCCCCCAGGCCAATCGCCCTCCCGGCCGATGTCGCGCCAGAACCCAACAAGGATTGGGCCAATATCGCTCGCTATCGCGGTGCTAATGCGGTGCTAATGGCTGAACCCGCCAGTGCTGATCGGGTGGTGTTCATGGGGGATTCGATCACGCAGTTGTGGGTGGATCAACCCTATCTGAAAGGCAGCAAGACCTTCGTGGGCCGGGGCATCGCCGGTCAGACGGCATCGCAAATGGTGCTGCGATTTCGCGGGGATGTCATCGATTTGAAGCCCGCCGTGGTGCATATCATGGCCGGAACGAACGATGTCGCGCAGAATAACGGGCCGGAATCGTTGGAGGAAATCGAAGGCTATATCGTCAGCATGGTCGAACTGGCGCAGGCCAACCGGATCAAGGTAGTGCTCGCCTCGATCCCGCCCGCCAGCGAATTTGCGTGGCACAAAGGACTGGAACCCGCGCCCAAAATCGCCGTGATAAACCAGTGGCTAAAGGCTTACGCGGCGCGGCTGGGCTTGCCTTATGCCGATTACTGGGCGGTGCTGGCGACGCCCGAAGGCGCGATGAAACCGGAATACTCAGCCGACGGCGTCCACCCCAACGCGGCGGGTTATGACGCCATGCGGCCCGTTGCCGAAGCGGCAATCGCGGCGGCGCTGCAACGCTGAGGCGGCCCGCTCGCTTACTCTGACCGTGAAAAGCGATTGGCAATCCGCGCCGCGCATCGCCATATCGGCGGCCTGTTCAGGAGTGCCACATGTCTGATATTTACGACTATGACCTTTTCGTTATCGGCGCGGGATCGGGCGGCGTGCGCGCTTCGCGGGTGGCGGCGTCGCACGGCGCGCGGGTTGCCGTGGCCGAGGAATACCGGATCGGCGGCACCTGCGTTATCCGGGGCTGCGTGCCCAAGAAGCTGCTGGTTTACGGATCACACTTTGCCGAGGAACTGCACGATGCGGCCAATTATGGCTGGTCGGTCACGGGCCTGAGCTTTGACTGGGCGGTGCTGCGCGATACCGTTCTGCGCGATGTTGACCGGTTGAACGCGGCCTATACGCAGACGCTGGATAACAACAAGGTTGAGCGGTTTCTGGAACGCGCCGTGGTCACCGGTCCGCACGGGATCAAGCTGGCCAGCGGGCGTGAGATTACCGCGAAAGTCATCCTGATCGCGGTCGGCGCCTGGCCGGTGAAGCCCGAGTTTCCGGGGGTGGAGCACTGCATCACATCGAACGAGGTGTTCCATCTGGAAACCCTGCCAAAGCGCGTCGTCATTCAGGGCGCGGGCTATATCGCGATGGAATTTGCGGGCATTTTCAACGCGCTGGGCTGCCATGTCACCGTGGTCAACCGCAGCGACCAGATCCTGCGCGGTTATGACGATAGCTTGCGTGATCGCCTGCTCCACATCACGATGGCGCGGGGGATCGATTACAAGTTCAACAGCCCGATCGAGCAGGTGGAACGCCAAGCAGACGGCGGCCTTATGGTCCATCTGAAAGGCCGCGATCCGCTGCCCGCTGATGTCGTGCTGATCGCCACCGGACGCCGCCCCAAGACGGAGGGTTTGGGGCTGGAAAGCGCCGGGATCTCACTCGGAAAGAACGGCGAAATTCCCGTCGATGCCTATAACCAGACCGCCTGCGACAGCATCTATGCCGTGGGCGACGTGACCGACCGGGTGCAGCTGACGCCGATTGCCATCCGTGAAGGGCAGGCCTTTGCCGACACCGTGTTCGCCAACGCGCCCCGAACGATTTCCTATGACTGCATCCCCAGCGCGGTCTTTTCCCAGCCGCCGCTGGCCTCGGTCGGGCTGACGGAGGGGCAGGCGCGCGAGAAGTTCGGCAATATCAAGGTGTTCACGTCAGACTTCCGGCCGATGAAAAACGTCTTCGCCGGACGCATGGAGCGTGGTCTTTACAAGCTGGTAGTCGATGCCAATACCGACAAGGTGCTGGGGATTCACCTGATCGGCCCGGATGCTCCCGAAGTGCTCCAGGCGGCGGCGATTGCGGTGCAGGCGGGCCTGACCAAGGCCGATTTCGACGCGACAGTGGCACTGCATCCGTCGATGGCGGAAGAACTTGTGCTGATGCGTTAGGTTTATGCGATCATGCCGGTTGATTAACCACGATGGGCGAACATTTCGTACACGCGGACTCGACTTCTGACAGGTAGGCGCAAGCGGCAGCCTTAACCGGTCAATTAAATACTATTGACGCTGCCCCTTTCGCGTGGCTTAGCGGCGTCCAAATGCCGCATGTGCGAAAGGGCCTCGGAGAGCATGTCAGCCAATATCGCCGAAATGGAAAGCCGCCGTTCCGCTGCCCGTATAGGCGGCGGGCAAAAACGGATCGACGCACAGCATGCCAAGGGCAAGTTGACCGCGCGCGAACGGCTGCTGATCCTGCTGGATGAAGGCAGCTTTGAAGAAGTCGACATGTATGTCGAACACAACTGCGTCGATTTCGGCATGGCCGAGCAGACCATCTCGGGCGACGGTGTGGTCACTGGCAGCGGCACGATCAATGGCCGGCTGGTTTTCGTGTTCGCGCAGGACTTCACCGTGTTCGGCGGCGCGGTTTCCGAACGGCACGCGATGAAGATCTGCAAGATCATGGACAACGCGATGAAAGTCGGCGCGCCGGTAATCGGCCTGAACGATTCGGGCGGCGCGCGCATCCAGGAAGGTGTGGCTTCGCTGGGCGGTTATGCGGAAATCTTTCAGCGCAACGTCAACGCCAGCGGCGTGGTGCCGCAGATCAGCCTGATCATGGGGCCTTGCGCGGGCGGCGCGGTCTATTCGCCCGCAATGACCGACTTCATCTTCATGGTGAAGGATTCGTCCTACATGTTCGTCACCGGGCCGGACGTGGTGAAGACCGTGACCAACGAAATTGTCACGCAGGAAGAACTGGGCGGCGCGGTGACGCACACGACCAAGACTTCGGTGGCCGACCTCGCGCTGGAAAACGACATCGAGGCGCTGCTGACGGCGCGCGATTTCTTTGATTTCCTGCCGCTGTCAAACCGCGAAGATGTGCCGGAACGGCCTTCCGCCGATGCCTGGGATCGTCAGGAGCCAAGCCTTGACACCCTGATCCCGGCCAACGCCAACCAGCCATATGACATGCACGAAGTGCTGCGCAAGGTGCTGGACGAGGGCGAATTCTTTGAAATTCAGCCTGCCCACGCGGGCAATATCCTGTGCGGTTTCGGCCGGATTGAGGGCAAGACGGTGGGCGTGGTCGCCAACCAGCCAATGGTCTTGGCGGGCTGCCTTGACATCAACTCGTCGAAAAAGGCCGCGCGGTTCGTGCGGTTCTGCGATGCGTTCAACATCCCGATCCTGACCTTTGTGGACGTTCCGGGCTTCCTGCCCGGCACTTCTCAGGAACACAACGGCATCATCAAGCACGGCGCGAAACTGCTGTTCGCCTATGCAGAAGCCACCGTGCCCAAGATCACCGTGATCACCCGCAAGGCTTATGGCGGGGCATATGACGTGATGGCCTCAAAGCACCTGCGCGGCGATCTGAACTACGCTTGGCCAACCGCCGAAATCGCCGTGATGGGCGCGAAAGGTGCGGTGGAAATCATCTTTCGCGGCCTTTCGGGCGAGGAACAGGCCGGAAAGGTCAAGGAATACGAAGACCGCTTTGCCAACCCGTTCGTGGCGGCAAGCAAGGGCTTCATTGACGAGGTGATTTATCCGCATTCAACGCGGCGCCGGATTGCGCTGGGGTTAAGGAAGCTCAAGAACAAGAGCCTTGAGAACCCGTGGAAGAAGCATGACAATATTCCGCTGTGACCGGTAATTAAAATCCTCCCCGGCACGGGGAGGTGGCGCGAAGCGACGGAGGGGTTCCACCTCTCCGCAGGCGCTGTTCTTTCGGATAGGTGGGACCCCTCCGTCTCGCCTGCGGCGATCCACCTCCCCGTGCCGGGGAGGATTTTTTGAGGATGATTGTTATGGAAGACATCTACATCGTCAGCGGCGTTCGTACCGCAATTGGAGATTTCGGCGGTTCGCTCAAGGGCTTCATGCCCAGCGAACTTGGCTGCAAGGTCGCGGCAGAGGCGCTTGTCCGCGCGGGCATTTCGCCGGACGATGTCGAACATGTCGTGTTCGGCCAGGTCATGCCGACCAGCGCGAAGGATTCGATGCTCGCACGCGTTATTGCGCTGAACGCGGGCATTCCCATTTCGGCTCCGGCGATGACGCTGAACCGGCTGTGCGGATCTGGCGTGCAGGCCATTGTGTCATCGGCGCAGATGATGATGCTGGGTGAGGCTTCGATCACGGTTGCCGGCGGCGCGGAGTCGATGTCGAACGTCCCCTATCACGATCATGGCGTGCGGTGGGGCCGGAAAATGGGCGACAACACGCAAGTCGATGCGCTGATCGAGGGGCTTTCCGACGGGATCGGCGGCTACCACATGGGCATCACCGCCGAAAACTGCGCCGAGCGTCATCAGATTACTCGCGAGGAACAGGATGCACTGGCGCTGGAAGGCCATCAGCGCGCCTGTGCCGCGATTGCCGAAGGACGCTTCAAGGAGCAGATACTTGGCATCGAGATCAAGACCCGCAAGGGCGTGACTGTGTTTGATACGGACGAGCATCCGCGCGCCGATACGACCGCCGAAACGCTGGCCAACATGCGCACCGCGTTCAAGAAAGACGGCACCGTCACCGCCGCCAACGCCAGCGGCATCAATGACGGCGCGGCAGCCGTTGTGCTGGCAACCGGGGCCGAAGTGGAAAAGCGCGGCCTGAAACCGCTCGCCCGGATCGTCGCCTGGGGCCACGCCGGAGTTGAGCCGGAATACATGGGCGAAGGCCCGATCAAGGCCGTTCCCATCGCGCTCAAGCGCGCCGGACTGACGCTTGACCAGATGGACGTGATCGAGGCCAACGAGGCTTTCGCCGCACAGGCGCTGGCTGTGGCCAAATCGCTCGGCTTTGATCGTGCCAAGCTGAACCCCAACGGTTCGGGCGTGGCGCTGGGCCATCCGGTCGGCGCGACGGGCGCAATCCTGGCGATCAAGGCTGCGTATGAATTGAAGCGCACGGGCGGCAAGTATGCTCTGATCACCATGTGCATCGGCGGCGGTCAGGGCATCGCGATGATCATCGAAAACGTCTGAGGAGAGTGCAGGATGAAACTCGGCAGACTGAACCACATCGGCGTCGCCACGCCGGACCTTGATGCTGCCATCGCATTCTACCGCGATGTCATGGGCGCAAGCGACATTACCGAGCCGTTCGTGCTGGAAAGCCAGCAGGTGCGCGTCTGTTTCGTCAATACGCCGGGTGAGGGCGGGACGGCTGGCACCCAGATTGAGCTGTTGCAGCCGACATCGGCGGACTCGGCAGTGGGTAAATGGCTGGAGAAGAACCCCCTCGGCGGCCAGCATCACCTTTGCTACGAAGTGCCCGACATTCTCGCTGCCAAGGCCTGGTTCGAAGGGCAGGGCAAGCGCGTGCTGGGCGAACCACGCATCGGCGCGCACGGGACGATGATCTTTTTCGTCCACCCCAAGGACATGGGCGGCCAACTGACGGAAATCATGGAAACGCCGAAGTCGGCACACTGACGGGACGCGGACCATGACTTTTGAACGGGTTACCCTGGAATTTGACGGCGATGTGGCCGTTCTGACGCTGAACCACCCGGCCTCGCGCAATGCGCTGTCGTGGATCATGGCGCAGGAAATCGGGGCCGCGCTGGACCAGCTGGGATCAGCGCGCGCGCTGGTGATTACGGGCGAAGGCAAGGGCTTTTGCTCAGGCGGCGATATGGCCTCTGAAATCCCGGAAGGCCAGAGCTTTGGCGACATGATCCGCGCCGGGCTGGTCGATGCGGTAAACCCGATGCTGCGCAAGCTGTCGGCGCTGAAAATCCCTTTGATCGCGGCGGTAAACGGCGCGGCGGCGGGTGCGGGGGCGCCGCTGGCGCTCCATGCCGATTTCGTCGTGGCCGGGGAAAGCGCGTTTTTCTATTTCGCGTTTCCCAACGTCGGGCTGGCGCTGGATGCTGGGGCAAGCTGGTTGTTGCCGCGTCTGGTCGGACAGGCCCGCGCCGCGCAGGCGCTGATGCTGGCCGAACGCATCCCCGCTGCACAGGCGCTCGATTGGGGCATGATCTATAAGGTCGTGCCCGATGCGGACTTGCTGGCAGAGGCCAAGGCGCTCGCCGCGCGGCTCGCCGCTGGGCCGACGGTGTCTTATGGCCTGATCCGTCAGGCGCTCCACGCCGCGTCCAGTTCGACTTACGAGCAGGCTTTGCTGGGCGAGGAAGAAGCGCAGCGCATTTCCGGCAACTCGGCTGACTGCGCCGAGGCGGTTTCAGCATTTCTTGAAAAACGTGTCCCCGTGTTCCGGGGCGAGTGAGGCATATCATGGCAAATATCGAAGACTGGCAAGCCGCCGCCGGACGCGAGGTCAAGGGTAAAGGCCTGACCTGGAACACGCCGGAAGGCATCGCGGTAAAGCCGCTTTATACGGCTGACGACGTGCAAACCGATCCCGGTCTGCCCGGCTTTGCGCCCTTCACGCGTGGCGTGCGCGCATCGATGTATGCTGGTCGTCCGTGGACGATCCGGCAATATGCTGGCTTTTCCACCGCCGAAGAATCGAACGCATTCTACCGCCGCAATCTGGCCGCTGGGCAAAAGGGCCTGTCGGTCGCCTTCGATCTCGCCACCCACCGGGGTTACGATTCCGATCACCCGCGCGTGGTCGGCGATGTCGGCAAGGCGGGCGTGGCGATTGATTCGGTTGAGGACATGAAGATCCTGTTCGACGGCATTCCGCTCGATCAGATGTCGGTTTCCATGACGATGAACGGCGCGGTGATCCCGATCCTGGCCTTCTTCATCGTCGCCGGCGAAGAACAGGGCGTGCCCCGCGCGGCGCTTGATGGGACCATCCAGAACGACATCCTCAAAGAGTTCATGGTCCGCAACACCTATATCTACCCGCCCGAACCGTCGATGCGGATCATCTCAGACATTTTCGGCTACACAAGCCGCGAGATGCCGAAGTTCAACTCGATTTCGATCTCCGGCTATCACATGCAGGAAGCGGGCGCGACGCAGGTTCAGGAACTGG
>JBDTUQ010000050.1:0-15651 GCA_040007615.1 Novosphingobium sp. | reverse complement strand
CAGTGAATCACACTCCAGGCGCTGTGGGAATCCGCTTATTGGGTCCGGACCCTAACTGATCGAATCAAGTACATAACCCAGCGATCGCACCGTGCGCAGGGGGTCAGGTGCCCCTTGCGCACGCAGCGACCGGCGGAGGCGGCCAATCCACACGTCGACCGTCCGTTCGTCGATACCCTGGGCGTGCTTGCCCAGCTTGTCGATCAGCGCCTCGCGGGAAAAGACCTGGTCCGGATTGTCGAGGAAGTGCGCCAGCAGACGGAATTCGTTGGGCCGCAGCGAGATCAGCGTAGTGCCATGCCGAGCCTGATACGCGGCCATGTCCAGCGTCAGTTCACCGTGCATAAGGCGCAGGCGAGGGGCCGGGGCAGGGCGGTTGCCGCCCAGGCTTTCCACCCGATCCAGCACCACATCAGCCGTAAGCGGGCCGGGCAGGTAATCGTCCGCCCCCGCAGCCAGCGCGCGCTGGCGGGCTTCGCGATCAGCAGAATCGAGCACCATAGTCAGGTGCGCTCCCCGCGTACTCGCGGCACCGCGCAACCGGCGGCACATCTCAAGGCCAGAGATTTCAGGCAGCAGCCAATCGATAAATCCCCATGCCGCGCCGTTCACCGGATCTTCCGGCGGCACTTCGCCCAGCCTGACAATCTGCCAGTCTGGCCGCCTTTGCGATAATTCGGCCAGCAGCGCCTTTGATGGCGCGGTCAGCAACAGTGTGGTGGGTAAGGTCATGGCTATCCGCGTGGGTACGTAAATAAGTTCAGCCCACGTTATGCCCGTCCAGCATGACGGATTCGTGACGGAAATGCGTCAGTTCTGCGCGTGTCACATTGTTGTCGGAAGTTTGTCGCGCCCGCGTCGTCAAACCGTCGCAACGCTGCAACGCACCATTCCTAGAGGCGGTTCCAGACAGGGGGCAACCGGCGAATCGGCCGGTCAGCCAAACCTGCGCAGGGACTCACAATCCGAACAGGAATTGCAAAATGCGTACTATACTGAAGCTGACCGCATCGATGGCCGTACTGGCCGTATCGGGCCTTTCGTTTGCCGGACCGGCTTATGCTGCTGATGCTGCAGCAGATGCTGCCGCTGCAGAGGCTAGCACCACCGATGGCACCGACTCCTCGGGCCTCACCGACATTGTCGTCACCGCGACTAAGCGCGAGACGAACCTGCAAAAGACGCCGATCTCCATCGCCGTACTTGGTATGGAAGACATCAAGAAGCGCCACGTACAGAGCCTGATGGACCTTGCCGACGGCGCCGTCCCCTCATTGCGCGTCGCCACATTCGAAGCGCGCCAGTCTGCGGTCACTATCGGCCTGCGCGGCATTGTCCCGGGCGACGCCAACCAGCCGGCTCGTGAACAGGGCGTCGGCGTCTATATCGACGGCGTTTATATCGGCCGTCAGCACGGCCTGAACACCGGCCTGCTCGACATCGAGCGCATCGAAGTTCTCAAGGGTCCACAAGGCACGCTGTTTGGCCGCAATACCGAAGGCGGCGCGCTCAGCATGGTCAGCCGCGCCCCCACGGGCGAGTTCGGCGGGCGCGTCACTGCCGGAATAGGCAATTATGGCAGCTACAACGGCGGCCTGCACCTTGACCTGCCAGCCATCGCCAACATCTCGTTCAAGGTTGATGCGGCGATCCAGCATCAGGGGCCGACAGTGAAGAACCCGCTCGCCGGGCAGACCGGCTGGAACCAGTTCCACCGCTATGGCGGCCGCATTGCTGCCCGCTGGAAGCCGAGCGACGATTTCACCGCCGATCTGGCCTATGACACCAACCGCGATGAGAATACGCCGTTCTACAGCCAGTTGATCAACTACAACCCGCTGGGCAAGCCGGTTGCAACGCTGGCGCAGATTGCTGCCAACAGCAACAAGGTGCCGTCGGGCATGATCGCGCCACTGGCCAGCATCGTCACTGCTTCCGGCACGCGCGTTTCCACTGCCGACATCGGCGTGCCGCAGAACCCCAGCATCGACAAGACGCATGGCTTCACCGCCAACCTCAAGTGGAAGCCGATGAGCGGCCTGGAACTGCGCTCGATCACCGCATGGCGCGGTGTCAGCGATGAACAGTGGGACAACTCAGGCGGCGCGCACCGCACTCCGGTGTTTTTGCCGAACACCACGTTCAGCCGTTACAGCCTGTCATTCATGAGCCAGCGCCAGTTCAGCACCGAATTGCAGGCCGTGGGCAGCAGCGGCAACCTCGACTATGTCGTCGGCCTCTACTATTTCAACGAAAGCGCACAGGACAAGGCGCAGACGCCAAACACCAACACCTGGAACGCCACCGGCACCGCGACCACGATCAACGATCCGTCGCTTTACCTGAATGCCACAGTGGCCCGCGCCAGCCGTGCCTTTGCTAAAAGCTATGCCGCCTACACCAACCTGACCTATAACCTTGACACCGTTCACCTGACTGTCGGCGGGCGTTATACCAAGGATAAGAAGAACGGTGTCCTGTTCACCGTCAACGGCGCGGCATCGAACTTCACGTTTAACCAGACCAGCAACCACTTCGATCCGATGGTGACGCTGGCTTGGGACGCGACTGACGGGGTCAATGCTTATGCCAAGTTCTCAACCGGCTACCGTGCAGGCGGCGCAAGTTCGCGTTCTGTGATCTACCGCCAGTTCGGCGCGGAAAAGGTCAAGTCCTATGAACTGGGCCTCAAGACCGAGTTCCTTGATCGCCGGGTCCGCTTGAACATCGCCGGATACATGATGGACCGTTCGGAAAGCCAGGTCGATTTCAATGCGTTCCTCGTCGATCCGCTGACCAACACGGTGCGCAACACGCTGGAAACCGTCAACGCGGCGGGCACCACGCGGATACGCGGGATCGAGGCTGACCTTACCGTTCACCCGGCAGAAGGCCTGTCGATGGGCGTTTCCTATGCCTATACCTATACCAAGATCCCCAAGGCAGAAAACACGGTGCAGGAAGCCAAGAACATTGCCGATGGCCTTCCCGGCCTGAACCCGGTGTTCCAGGATGTGTTCATTGTTTTTACGCCGAAGAACGCCTTCTCGGCCTCGCTGGATTACGATCTGCCGGTAGGTTCGGCTGACACCAAGCTCAAGTTCCACGTCGACGCGAACTATTCCGATCCGGTCTACAGCTTTGACAACGAACCCGTGCTGACCGGCAAAAGCTTCATCGTGAACGCCCGCCTTTCGCTGGCTGACATCCGCATGGGCGACGCCGGGCAGAAGCTGACCATCGCCGCATGGGCACGCAACCTGTTCAACGAGCAGCACATATATCGCCGCTCGAACGCCAACGGGGCAGTGCTGGGTGACTATGCCAACTTCAATTCACCGCGCACGTTCGGTGTTGATGCGACGGTGGCATTCTGATCGCAGCTTTGGAATAAACCCTGAACTGGGGCGGGCGGTCTGCGGATCGTCCGCCCTTTTTTGTCAGGGTTCATTTGTGGTTATAGGCGGGGCGGATCGACACCTTCGGGCAGGACGAGCACTTCCACCATCGCCTCGGGCCGCAGATAGCGCTGCGCCGCTGACTGGACTTGCGCGGGGGTAACAGCAGACAACCGCTCGCGCGCTTTCAACTGGCGTTCGATGCGATCAGGTTCTGTCTGCGCGCGGTCTACCAGTGACAGCAGGTTGCGGTTGGTTTTCAGAGCATTGTCGAAAGCTTCGAGCATCGGTTCGCTGGCCCGGCGCAAGATGTCCGCGCTGACCGGACTGGCGCGCAAATCCGCAATCGCCTTCAGGATGGCGGCGCGGCTGGCTGGCACGTCCGCAACATCGACGGAGGCGTTGATCGAAAACGTGCCATAGCCGCGCCATACCCGCGAAATCTCGCTGAAGGCACCGGGGGAATAGGCCTTGCCCAAGGCCTCACGCAACGTATCGGTTAAAGCGATCTGGACGATCTTTTCCAGCAATTGCAATTGCATCGTCTCGGCAGGATCTTCGCCGTCGCGGGTCGGCCAGACGAGGCGCAAAACGGCCTGATCCTTTGCCCCGCTGTGCCGGACCACGCGCGGGGTGTGGTCGGCGGTGAACGGGCGGCGGCGCTGGTCTGGATAAGCGCGGAAGTCCGGCTCGCGCACGGGGAGCGCCCCCAGTGTCTTGCCAACCAGCGCGATCGCGTGATCCTCATTGAAATCACCGACCAGACCGATCTCGATGGCCCCATGTGCCAGTCGGTCGGTAATGTCCGATTTCAGCTTGGCGAAGGTCAGCTTGCGGTAATCGTCAACCGGCTGAAGGGTAAAGCGCGGATCGTTGTCCGACAGCAACCCGCCGATGGTGTTGCGCAAGGCATCGGCTGGCGTGGCCTTGTAGCGGGCGAAGAAGTTATTGATGCTCAGCCGGTAAAGCGCCTCTCCTTCGGGGCGGTAGGCGGGGTCGGTGATCAGCGCGGTGTAAAGCTGCAACTGCAGTTCCAGATCGCCGGGCGTGGTCTGGGCGGCGGCCACGAAAGTTTCCGGCGTGCTGCTCAGCGCCACGCCCACCGTGCGCCCGGCCAGGATCGACTGCAATTCGTCCTGAGAATGTTTGCCAAGTCCGCCTGCTGAAAGGTTCTCGGTCATTTCGGTGGCCAGCGGGTTGTCGCGGGTAGCCAGCATATCGCCGCCATCAAGGCTGAATTGTACAAGCACCCGGTCTTTTTCCAGATCGCTGCGGAGCAGATTAAGGCGAACCCCGTTGGCAAAGCGCACTTCGCGGATGCCCAGTTGCGGTTCACGCAGATCGCTGACGACCGTGCCGGGTGGACCGAAATCGGTGTAGCCGAAGCCCGTCTGGACCTGGGTTGCCGCTACAGTCGGTTTCGGGCGCATCGCACCATCCCAAGCTGAGCGTAGCGCGGTGGCTCCCCCTTCGGGTTCGGTGCGCCCGGAAAAGCGCAGTAACGGATCAACCAGCGGCACCGCCTCGCGCTTGGTCGCCGCCAGAACGGTGGCCGGAGTGATCTGCGGAATGAATTCCTCAAGCCGTTCAAGCCCCGATTCCGGCGTCGATGGCACAAGATCGTCGCGCAGGAAGGAAATGACCGCCGATACCAGCGCGCGATTGTCGCGCGTCTGCGCTGAAGCAGCGGCGTTGCGGGTGTTGTTGCGGATGATCGCCACTTGTTCGGCCACTTCGGCGGGCGAGAAGCCAAAACGCATGGCCCGGCGATATTCCTGCGCGGCGGCGATCAGCCCGCGCCGCCATTTTCGGTCCACCGTATCTACCACCAGTTGCGAAGTGCGAGCCGTGCGAAACACGTCGCTGCTGCCAAAGCCAGCGCCGCGAAACGGCGGGTCGGGCTGGCGGGTGAGGCGAAGCAGGCGGCGGTTGATGATCTGGGTGCCAATCTCGCGCAGAAGGTTCTCGCGCCGCTGGGCGAGCGAATCAGGCTCGTATCGCCACGGTCCGTTGCGCGAGGCGGTGACCCGTTCTGCCAAGGCGGGATCAATGTAAATGTCGGTGCGGCCCTTGTCCTTTGGACGGACAGGACCAGCATCTGGCTGCGGCTCAGGCGCAGCGCCCTGCCAATCGGCAAAACGCGCCCGTATCGCGGCCTCCACGGCATCGGGATCGAAATCGCCGACGACTATAACGGTCGCGTGGCGGGGAACATATTCGCGCTGCCAGAAGGCTTTGAGCGACCCGGCTGATGCGGTTTCGAGCGATTGCACGGTGCCGATAGGCATGCGCTGGCCATATCGCGCGGCGGGATGATTGAAGCGGATCTGATCGACCGCATTGTGCAGCTGCCACGAATTGCGGTCGCGCAGTTCTGAAAGCACGACACCGCGTTCGCGCGCAACTGCGGCGGGATCGAAGTTCAACTCGCTCGCCGTCTCGCGCATCAGCATCAGCGCGGTGCCCAGCAGCGCCGGATCGGCACGCGGCAGGTCGAGCAGGTACAGAGTCTCGCCGAAGCTGGTCTGGGCGTTGGTGTCGGCGCCGAAAGCCAGCCCGTTGCGCTCCAGCAGCCGGACCATCTCGCCCTCGGGGACTTGGGTAGAGCCGTTGAAGGCCATATGTTCGACAAAATGGGCATAGCCCAGTTCGCTGTCCTGCTCATCCAGCGAGCCGGCCTTAATCTCCATCCGCACCATTGCAGTGCCCTTGGGGGTGCTGTTGCGGCGGATGGCATAGCGCATGCCGTTTGCCAACTTGCCAAAGCGGAAAGCCGGATCGACGGGAACGTCGCTGCCCAGCGCCCAGTCTATACGGGGCGGCGGGGGCGTGTGCAGGTGGTGGCTGGCGGGCGCGCAGGCGGCCAGCGCCAGCGCGGGAAGGACGGCGAACAGGTATGGATTACGCATCGGCCCGATGGTGGCGGGGATCAGCCGCCGGGGCAAGCCTGCGCAGCCGTTACTTGCCGCGCAACTTGCGATGCTTGGTCAGATCCAGCACTTCGCTGGGGCCATTATCGTCCTGCAACAAGCCCAGACGACGCGCGACTTCCTGATATGCCTCTTCCTCGCCGCCCAGATCCTGGCGGAAACGGTCCTTGTCGAGCTTTTCGTTGGTGATCATGTCCCACAGGCGGCAGCCATCGGGGCTGATCTCGTCCGCCAGAATCACGCGGCTGTAATCGCCGTCCCAGATGCGCCCGAACTCAAGCTTGAAGTCGACCAGACGGATGCCGATGGCAGCGAACATGCCGCACATGAAGTCGTTTACCCGGATCGCCATTGAGGAAATGTCCTGCATTTCCTCGTTGGTGGCCCAGCCGAAGCAGGCGATGTGCTCTTCGGAGATCAGCGGATCGCCCAGTGCATCGTCCTTGAAATAGTATTCGATCAGGGTGTGCGGCAGCGGCTCACCCTCTGGAATTCCGAGGCGTTTGCTGATCGACCCGGCGGCGACATTGCGCACGACAACTTCGATCGGAATAATTTCAACCTGGCGAACAAGTTGTTCGCGCATGTTAAGACGCCGGATGAAGTGCGTGGGGATGCCGATGTGCGAAAGGCGGGTGAACACATATTCGCTGATACGGTTGTTGATCACGCCTTTGCCGTTGATCGTGCCCTTTTTCTGGGCATTGAACGCGGTGGCATCGTCCTTGAAATACTGGATGATAGTGCCCGGTTCGGGGCCTTCATAAAGGATCTTGGCCTTGCCTTCGTAGATCTGGCGGCGACGCGACACGTGGCATTCCTTCGCAAGCAGGCGCGCCGGCGGGCCGGGCGGCCAAAAACATAAAAACCCCGGACGGGCGAGGAACCGCGCAAATGCGGCTGCATCGCGCCAAAACCGGGGCGTGACCCCGCGTTTAGCAAATGCACGACATAAAGCAATAAGCGGAGGTTGCGGGACTGGGGAAGGGCGGTAGACTGCCGGTCATGGCCAAGCCATTTGACCCGCGCCGCACCTCTTCCATCGCCGGAGCCATCCTGCGCGATGATCCCATGCGCGTGCGTCCGCTGGGGGGAGGGCGCTGGCGCTTGCTGGATGCCTATCACCAGTTGATGCAATTATCCTGGCCGCGTCTGTGCGCGCTGTTCGTCGCGTGTTTCATGGTGTTCAACCTGACCTTTGCGGCGCTTTATGCGATGGACCCGGGCGGGCTGGCGGTGCCGCATGACGCGGTGCAACTGCCGCTGTTCTGGCTGCAGTTCTTCTTCAGCGTTCATACCGTGGCCACCATCGGCTATGGCAACGTCTATCCGGTCTCGCTGTTCAGCAACGTCGTGGTGGTGGTGGAAATCACGCTGGGCATCCTGTTCTTCGCGCTGACGACGGGCATCGTGTTCTCGCGCTTTTCGCGGCCGACTGCCCGCATCCTGTTCAGCCACGCCGCCGTTATCCGCGAGATTGACGGGGTGCCCACCCTGATGCTGCGCGCGGCCAATCAGCGGCACAACCTGATCTATTCCGCCCATGCCCGGCTTGCCGTGCTGGAGGATGGCGATATCGGCGGCACCCGGATGCGCCGGTTCATCGACCTGCCGCTGGTGCGTGAGAGCAACCCAGTGTTCGCGCTGACATGGACGATCATGCATGCCATCGACGATGCCAGCCCTTTGCGCGGCTGGCTGGATGCAGCCGCTCCGCCAGATGATACCGAAGTGGTCGTGCTGCTGTCTGGTTTCGATGAAAGCAGCGGGCAGACCATCTATGGGCGGTGGGCTTATCAGGCCGAGCACTTTGCCTGGAACGCAAGGTTTGTCGATATCGTGGGAACAGCCGATGACGGCGCGAGGACAATCGATTATGCCCGGTTTCATGATGTGGATGCGGCCTGACCGTACGGACTGACCGCACTGAGTTTTTGGGGAGGCGATGATGCTGGGCGCGATGCAAGATCATGAATTGCGAGTCACCGGCCTGCTTGATCACGTGGCCTTGCAGCACGGCTATCGCGAGATTGTCACCCACTGGGCCGATGGCAGCGAAACACGCACCAGCTGGGCGGGAATACGCCGCGATGCGCTGAAGATGGTGGCGGCGTTGCGCAAGCTGGGGATCAAGACCGGCGATCGGATCGCAACGCTGGCCATGAACCATCATCGCCATCTCGTCAGCTGGTACGGCGCGGCGGGCAACGGCGGCATCCTGCACACGATCAACCCCCGGCTGTTTGACGAACAACTGGAATACATCATCAACCACGCAGAAGACCGGGTGTTGCTGTATGATGCCGAATTCGGGCCAATCGTTGACCGGATACGGCCTCGCTGCCCGACGATCAGGCACTTTATCTGCTATGACTCGGGCGCTGACACCGTGGCTTTCGAGGATTGGATCGCGGGGGAAGACGAAGAAGGCACGACCAAATGGACAACCGGCGGAGAGCGTGAGCCTTGCATGCTCTGCTATACCAGCGGCACCACCGGCAACCCCAAGGGCGTGCTTTACGAGCACCGTTCGACCGTGCTCCATGCGATGACCGCACTTCAGATCGGCGCGATGGAGCTAGGTGAAAGCAGCGTGGTGATGCCGATCGTGCCCATGTTCCATGCTGCCAGCTGGGGCCTGCCGTGGTGCGGGGCCATGATCGGAGCCAAATTCGTCTATGCTCAGGTCAATCGTCCGGCAACCTTGTGCGCCCTGATGCAGCGCGAGCGGGTGACGGTGGGTGCTGGGGTGCCGACTGTCTGGCTGTCCGTTTTCCAGCATCTTGACGATACAGGCGCGGCCCTGCCCGATCTCAGGCAGGTCATAACCGGTGGTTCTGCTCCGCCGCGCTCGATGCTTGAGCGTTTCATGCACATGGGCGTGCGGGTGCAGCACTTGTGGGGGATGACCGAGATGTCGCCCATCGGCACAGTTGCCAGCGAGTCGTCGGACTGGGAGGATCTGAGTTTCGATGAACGGGTGAGGGTAAAGACGGCGCAGGGGCGGACGCCATACGGGGTGGAAATGCGCTGTGTCGATCTGGATGATGGCAACGTGGTCTTGCCGCGCGATGGGAAGACCTCCGGGCGATTGCAGGTGCGCGGGCCGTGGGTGCTGCGCCGTTATTTCAAGGCCGAAGAGGATGCCTGCGGGCCGGACCAGTGGTTCGATACCGGCGACGTCGCCACCATCGACCCTGACGGCACGTTGCGGATTACTGACCGATCAAAAGACGTGATCAAGTCTGGGGGTGAGTGGATCAGCTCTGTTGAGCTGGAAAACGCGGCTGTCGGCCACCCTGCAGTGGCAGAGGCGGCGGCCATTGGTATCGCCCATCCCAAGTGGGACGAGCGACCGCTGCTGGTGGTCGTGATAAAACCCGGCGGTGCGGTCACGGCAGACGAACTGCGCGAATTTCTGGCGACTCGCGTGGCGAAATGGTGGCTGCCGGATGCGGTGGAATTCGTTGACGAGATACCGCACACCGGCACCGGCAAGATCAGCAAGAAGGACTTGCGCGATCAGTTCGCGGGTTATGTTTTACCCGGCACCGGGGCAGTTGCCCGTTAGAACATTGTGGTTAGAGCATTGTGCGTAATATCTGAACCACCCGTCATCCCGGCCCATCGACTTCGCTCTGGATAAACTTCCGGCCCCTTTGGCCGGAAGGCCGGGACCCAGCCGTTCTGAATACCAGGCCGCGAAGCGTCGCTGCTTCTTGGTTCGGACGCTTCTTCGTTTGGACTGGGTCCCGGCCTTCGCCGGGATGACGATTCCGAATTAACGGCAACTTACTCTAAATGATTGCCGCCCGGACTGAAGCACATTCCGCCCAGTCCGGGGGGCGCGTCAGGCACCGAACTTTTCCTTCAACGCGATCAAGGCAATCGCCGCCTTGGCCGCTTCGCCGCCCTTGTCCTTCTGCGCGGCGTCGGCGCGGACGAGGGCCTGCTCTTCGTTTTCCACCGTCAGGATGCCGTTGCCGATGGCGATACCGTCCATCGTCAGCGCCATGATCCCGCGCGCCGATTCGCCAGCGACGATTTCGAAGTGATATGTCTCACCCCGGATGACCACGCCGATCGCCACATAGCCATCGTAGTTGCCGCTGGCATCGGCCAGAGAGATGGCCGCCGGAATTTCGAGCGCACCGGGAACGGTGACGACTTCGGCCTGGTAGCCTGCCGCCTTGATCGCGGCCTTGGCTCCGGCGATCAGCATGTCGTTCAGGTGATCGTAGAACCGGGCTTCGACGATGAGGATGCGGGACATGGGCGGGGTTTCCAGTGCGATTGGTGCGTTAAACGATGGGCTGCTCGCCGACGATGGAAAGGCCATAGCCTTCCAGCGCAATCAGCGAGTGGTGGGTATTGGTCAGCAAGACCATGTCATGCACGCCCAGTTCGGCCAGCACTTGGGCACCCACGCCATAGTCGCGCAGTTCCTCAAGCGGGGGCGATTCGCCTGCGCGCATCCGGTTGCGGAAATTGATAGTCCGGCTCAAAAGACCCTGCATCGGCCGGTTGATGACGATGATCACGCCGCTGCCGTGTTCGCTGATCATCTCCATCGATCGGCCCAGCAAGTTGGAACGCTCGCTGATCTCGCCAAAGATGTCGGAAAAGAATGACATCGTGTGCATCCGCACAAGCGTAGGTTGCTCCGGATCGATATGGCCCTTGACCAGCGCCACAGTCTCGTCGCCCGTAGCCTTGTTGTGGAAAGTGACCGCCTTCCAGTCTCCGCCCCAGCGGCTGACGAAACTGTTCTCGACACCCTTGATGAGCATGTGATCATGTTTGCGGCGATAGGCGATCAGGTCGCGGATGGTGCCGATCTTCATCCCGTTCATGCGCGCGAACGTAACCAGTTCGTCCATTCGGGCCATCGTGCCGTCACTGCTCATGATCTCGCAGATCACGCCCGAGGGGTTAAGCCCGGCAAGGCGTGAGATATCCACCGCCGCTTCGGTATGACCGGCGCGTACCAGAACGCCGCCGTCGCGCGCGCGCAGCGGGAACACATGGCCGGGGGTCACGATATCGTCGCGGGATTTCGAACCGTCTATCGCCACAGAAACGGTGCGGGCGCGGTCTGCTGCGGAAATGCCTGTGGTGACGCCTTCGCGCGCCTCGATCGAAACGGTGAAGGCGGTTTCGTGACGTGTGCCGTTGCTGGGGCTCATCGGCTCAAGGCCAAGTTGGGCGCAACGTTCAGAGGTAAGCGTCAGGCAGATCAGCCCGCGCCCGTGCGTGGCCATGAAATTGATCGCATCGGGTGTGGCCATCTGCGCCGGAATGATGAGATCGCCCTCGTTCTCGCGGTCTTCGTCGTCGACCAGAATGTACATCCGGCCATTGCGGGCCTCGTCGATGATTTCCTCGATCGGGACTAACACGGGAGTGTCATCGTTTGAGGACAGGAAGCGTTCCAGCTTGCCGAGTGTGTCGGCGGTGGGGTTCCATTCCGGCTCATTGCAGTCACGCAAGGTGTTGGCGTGGAGGCCAGCGGCGCGGGCAAGGCCGGCCTTGGTCATGCGTCCGCCTGAGACAAGCTCGCGGACCTGATCGATGGTGCTGTTTTTCATTCCCGAGTCGTTATCACACGATAATGTCATGCTCAACGCATAATCACATTATGTTGTGTCGAGTGGTGGATCGATGTGTCCGCATGCTCTGCGTGACCAGGCTGACTACTGCTGCTGCGGGCAGGCAAAGCAGGATCGCCAGCTCTGCTGGTAACTGCCAGTCGCGGAACCAATAGAGCAATGGGAAATGAATTGCATAAAGCGGGAACGACAGTTCGCCCGCCCATCTGGCCGCCCATTTGCCCGGCCCATCGCCCGGACTACGCAACACCGACAGGCCGCCGATCAGGATAAGGGGGCAGCAAACGGCTTCCACCGCCAAGTCATAAGGCCAATAGCCAAGCAGCCACTCGCCCGGCACCGCGAACAGTACAGGCATCGCCAGCAGCGCGGCTATGCCCCACGCGGCATGCAGGCGGCGTTCGCCCCAGCAGCGCCAGATGATGATGCCCATGCCATAGCTGAACAGCACGCGCGAAATCCCGCCTAGCAGTTCTCCCTTTCCGGACCCGATGTCCATGCTGCCCACATCGTAACTCGCCACCGCGACGCCCATCAGCGCCACTATGCACATCCCCCCCAGCCAGCGCACCGGCAGTCGCCACAGCACATAGCCATGCAGCAGGTTGGCCACCAGTTCATAGAACACCGACCACGCCGGGACGTTAAGCGGAAAGATTTCTCGTGAGGTCAGGGCGGGCAGCAGCAGCAGATTTAGCACGACCAGTTTGTAGTAAAGCCCCGGTTCGGGCGCGGCTTCGTGCAGGAACGGCAAAAACAGCAGCCCGCCCACCACCATCGTCGGCCACAACCGCCGATAGCGCGCGAAAAAGAACTGCGCGCCCAGATAGCCCTTGGCCAGACGCCCCTCATACGTGCGCGCCATGACAAAGCCGCTGAGCATGAAGAAGAAGTCCACCGCCAGATAGGCCTTGCCCGAATAGTGGGGCAACTGCGGATAGAGCGCGCTGGCGTGCAGGAAGACGACGCACAAAGCCGCGATCCCGCGCAAGGCATCAAGCCCGAGCAGGCGCTCTGCCGTGAGGCGCGGCTGAGCTGGTGGCCGCGATGCATCTGGCGACTGGATCAAGTTCTGGTGCGGCCCGGTTTCTGACGCTGGCGAAAGGAAGCCCGGCCGGTCAGACGGCGCGGACGAGCGCGCTATAGGGACTTGGCGGGCGATGTAAAACCGGACAGCGCGTTTTTCGGATTTGGCCAGTCACACGGCTTCAATATCTGTAACCGGCACTGATAACGGGCGAGCGGCGCGCTTCGCGCTTGCGAAAACCGCGCAACATCGCGAAAGGCGGGTCATATGACCGACGCAGAACTTATCGCCGCCGCCCAGGTGTCCAAGGCTTGGCCGTTTGAGGAAGCCCGCAAGATCATCAAGCGGTATCCGCAGGGCAAACCCGGTGGATCGCCAGTGCTGTTCGAAACCGGCTATGGCCCGTCCGGCCTGCCGCATATCGGCACCTTTCAGGAAGTGCTGCGCACCACGCTGGTTCGCCGTGCCTATGAGACGCTGACCGGCGGCGCTCCGACGCGGCTGGTGGCCTTCAGCGACGACATGGACGGCCTGCGCAAGGTGCCTGACAATATCCCCAACCAGGGATTGCTGGCTGCGCACATCGGCCACCCGCTCAGCCGCATTCCCGATCCGTTCGGGCTGTATGAAAGCTTTGCCCACCACAACAATGCCAAGCTGCGCGAGTTCCTTGATCGGTTCGGCTTTGACTATGAATTTGTCTCGGCCAGCGATCATTACAATTCAGGCGGGTTTGACGATGCCCTGCGCAACGTGCTGCGTAATTATCAGGGCATCATGGACATCATGCTCCCGACTTTGCGCGAGGAACGGCGCAAGACCTATTCGCCGGTCCTGCCGATCTCGGCCAAAACGCAGCAGGTTTTGCAGGTTCCCATCGAAGTCATCGACGCGGAAGCGGGGCTGATCCGCTTTGAAGACTGCGGCGAAATGGTCGAGCAGAGCATTCTGGGCGGCCACGCGAAATTGCAATGGAAAGTCGACTGGGCGATGCGCTGGGTCGCGCTGGGCGTTGATTACGAGATGTGCGGCAAGGATCTGACCGATAGCCTGACGCAATCGGGCAAGATCGCACAGGTACTGGGCGGACGGCGGCCAGAAGGGCTGATTTACGAGCTGTTTCTCGACGAAAAGGGCGAGAAAATCTCCAAGTCCAAGGGCAACGGGCTGACCATCGACCAGTGGCTGACTTATGGCAGCGATGACAGCCTTGGCCTGTACCTGTTCCGCGAGCCGAAAAGCGCCAAGTCGCTCCACCCCGGCATCATCCCGCGCGCGGTGGACGAATACTGGCAGTTCCGCGAAAAGCTCAGCACCCAGCCGATCGAGCAGCAGCTTGGCAACCCCGTGTGGCATCTGCTGCGGACAACGGGTTATCAGGGCGGGGCGGGTGACACCTTGCCGGTAACATACGGCCTGCTGCTCAACCTCGTCGGCGTGCTGGGGGCAGGGGCCAGCCGGGATCAGGTGTGGTCATACCTTGCCAACTATGTCGCTGACGCCGATCCGGCCAAGCACCCCGCGCTCGACAGTCTGGTGGACAAGGCGCTGGCCTATAACCGCGATTTCGTTGCCCCGACGCTCCAGCGCCGCAAGCCCGACGCAGGCGAGGCGGCTGCGCTGACCGCGCTTGACGAGGCATTGGCGGGGACGTCAGACGACGCCACGGCAGAGGAATTGCAGAACATGGTCTACGAAATCGGCAAAGACCCGCACTATGGGTTTGAGCAACTGCGCGACTGGTTCAAGGCGCTGTACGAAACCCTGCTCGGTTCCGCCCAAGGCCCCCGCATGGGCAGCTTCATCGCGCTGTATGGCGTTGAAAATACGCGCAAGCTGATTGCAGAGGCTTTGGAGGGGTAGAGGCCGGCTTAACGCTGCACCTCGATAGTCAGCGGACTGCCGCCCGCGACAATATCCAGCAGGATATCGACATTCGGATGGGCACCGGGCCGGTTGCGTGCATCTGCGGTGTGCTCGGCAAACAGCGCCAAACCGTGTTCAGCGGCCTTTGCGTCGAGCATATCGAAACAGTTCGCCAGATAGTTATAGACGGCGAGTGAACCCTGCTTGCCCGGCTGATTGGGGATGCTGGCGACGATGACACCTTCTGCCCCAACCAGGTCAATGCGCTCTACACCCTCGATTGATGGCAATTGCTTCAAGTTTTCGGTGAAACTGGGGCCTGGCTGGATCATCGTCTGGTCTTTCAAAGCGGCAATGCGAAGGTCCCATTAACTGGCTTTTGAAAGCTCCGCTACGGGCGCGCGGTCCGTCCATTGGTTTCTACGGCCGAAGGAAAAACGTGGCCTTGTACACACTTTGTTACTGCCGCTTCTCGCGCTTACGGCTTGCGAGGGCATCCCGGCAATCCACTGATCAGGTTCCCGAGCGCTCAAAAGACTCTTGTGAAAGTTCAGCGACGGACGTTGCCCCCAAGGCTCTTGCCCACTTCTTGCCTAGGGCGCGGCCCGGGGCCTCAATCCAGCGATATATCGGTTCCTGGAAAACAATTGTGAGGGGTATGGCCGCAAGCATCAGCAGAAATAGTCGCGGCCCGGGTGTCCAGCCGTTCGCCGTCGCAGCAGTTCCGATCAGCAACAATATGGACCAATGCAACAAATAGGTGGTGTAAGAGGCTGACCGAAAAAGAAGGTGGGCAATATCAGCGACATGTGATTCAGCCG
>JBDTUQ010000049.1:0-15919 GCA_040007615.1 Novosphingobium sp. | reverse complement strand
ATGGCTTCAGCCCCTCCGCATGATCCTACCGGCGTCAGCCGGTCAGTCATTCAGACGAGCGAATGCTAGGGATAGGTAAGGTGGGCACAGTCGCGTCTCCTGGCGCCTCCGCTAGGTCCGGAGCAAACTTGCGCACTGTTGTTGGCAGCGCTAACCACTCTCAACACAAGTCGCAGATTTGGAGTACACAGGCGCATGTCAGGTCGAACGCGAGGCACG
Source organism: Novosphingobium sp. (assembly GCA_040007615.1). GTDB lineage: Bacteria > Pseudomonadota > Alphaproteobacteria > Sphingomonadales > Sphingomonadaceae > Novosphingobium. The sequence continues at coordinate 15,700 of JBDTUQ010000049.1, read as the reverse complement.
CGCAAGACTATCGAATCTCCCAAGTTGGACGACACACGGACACCACGGGCCTTCGAAGTTATCTGCTCGCAAATCCGCGCGAAACTTGTCGCGGGCGAGCTTAAACCTGGCGATCGGCTCCCCACTGAACGTGAACTCGCCGCGCAACATGGCGTGAGCCGTACGGCGGTGCGCGAAGCAATGCGCAGCCTCGAGATGTTCGGACTCATCACCCTACGGAAGGGTCGTCATGGCGGGGCCTTCATCCTCGACAATTCGGCCGGTCTGGTCAGCCAGAACTTTCGCGACATGATTGATTTCGGGCGCATTTCGCTCGAAACCTTCTTCGAGGCGCGCACCCGTATTGCCGCGGCAGCTCTCTGTCTGACTCCCGGCCGGACAACTGAAGCCGACTTTCAACGTCTTTTTGCCGACCTCGACGAGATCGACGCTCTCACCAAAGCCGGCGCGCACGAAGATCGCATCGCTAAGGTCATCCGTTTCTCCGACAACCTCGCCGAACTCAGCGGAAACAAGATGCTGCATTCGATCATCTGTGCGTCGTCGCAAGTCATTCGCGGTTTTGCCGACGCCTCCCACATGGCCCCCTACATGCCGCTTACTACCGGATATCGCACAGTCCTGACCTGCCTGCGCGAGGGCCGGGTGGACGACGCTGCAGACACCTTCGTGGCGGTTTCGAATTCCAGCAGCGAACACTCGCTGAGGATTTACACCCAGAGCATGTCCGGAATGGAATGAATGTCCGTCATCCCGCTCTAGGGTCTAGGGTCAGGACCTATTAATCGCGCCTTCGAGGCAGCGGACTTGGTCGACACGTTGACAGGCTGAGGCTGCCATCTTCCAGTACATCAACGGGTTCTACAGCACCCTCAGCTGGAGCGACCTACTGGTCTCGTCAGCGGCGGCGGGAATGCTGGTCTGTGGCAAGCAGCATGTTGAGTGGCTGTCGACGAATATAGGCCTTAGGATCGTCCAATTGATGTGGCGCGTGAGGCTATGACCCCCAAAAATTGAAGAGTTGACAGTCTGGTCAGCGGTGAAATACACAATGGATATACCAAAGAACGATTTCGGACTCGGCGGGTGCGGAGCGTTGTTTGGCACTTGTGAGGTTTAAGTGACTGGCGGTCGCGCTCAGGGCCACTAATTTCATGCCCCGTGCCAGTGAGCCTTCAGTCCCCACGAAGCCTTCACGTTTGGTGTCGCCGAGCAGGAACGCCCGGCCGGTAAATTAGAAAAGGGGAGGATTATGAACATTGATCACAAGCTGGCCAGCCTTGCCGTAATGGCTTGGGCGAGCACCGCGATGTCGGCGGCGGCGCGCGAACTTCTGTTGGCGCCAGGGCCAAGCGCCCCAGCGGCGCAAAGCGCAGATGCGGCACTGCCTGTTAGCGATGGAACCGACATCATCGTCACGGCTCGCCGGCGCAACGAGACCACGCTCAACACCCCTGTCGTGCTGACCGCGGCGCCCAGCCGCCGGGGGCTGGCAGCGGCACGGCCGTTGGCGTCCGCGCGGACTACTCGATGCCAACATCGCGGGGCCGGGAAATCTGGGTTAAGCTGACGGTTCGGCCCTCGTCGTTCTGATCGGGGATGGGCTGTTTCCGTGACATGCAGTGGAGCGCCTTGTCGGATACAAAACACCTTAATCGACAAGACTTCTTTTGCGCCGAAATGTTCCGATGCCAGCGAAGTTGGTGTCAGGACGCAGATACTAGGAGAGCCGGGTGATGCAGCCGTTCCAAGGAAAAACAGCGTTCGTTTCGGGAGCATCCAGCGGAATAGGAAAGGCGATCGCTGAGGAATTCGGTAGGCGCGGCCTTCAGGTTGTGCTGGCCAGCCGTAACCTTGTGGATGTCGAGCGGGTTGCGGCTGGCATCAAGGGTGCCTCTGCCGTGCAACTCGACGTTCGCGACGAAGCCAACTGGATCACCGCACTCGACACGGCTGAATCACGGCATGGACCTTTGGCGGTGCTGGTCAGCAACGCGGGCGTTTCGGGGGCTATCATGCCGTTGAGCGAGACGCCTTCCGACCTCTGGCACTGGTCGCGGGCCGTCAATCTCGACGGGGCCTTCTACGGCCTGTCGAATGGCGCTCGGCGGATCATCGCCTCAGGACAGCCCGGCCACATCATCGCCACCTCATCGATGTCCATCTTTTCGCCACCTGCGGGCGCGGCCACTTACATCGCGACGAAGGCTGCGGTCGTAGGTATGTGCGAATCCCTCCGTGCTGAAATGGCGGATCGTCCGATAGGCGTTTCGGTCATCATGCCAGGTCCGGTCAGAACGAACATTATCGATGGAAATGCCGAGCGAACACCGGATAGCCTACGAACCCTGGACAATTCTACCATGAACGCCATGTCCGAATGGGTCCGCAATGGCCTGGATCCAGAGGTCGTTGCAAGGCAGGCCGCCAATGCACTTGGCACCGACGAATTCTGGCTCTTCACTCATCCAGAGCTGGAGCACCGCATGGACAGCCGCAATGCCGACATGAAATCCGCCCTTCATCGGTCCTGACCAGTGGCGAAACCGTTCCCACACTTCATAGGAGAATGCCCATGAAGTCTGACCTATCGCTTATTACCGTACAGCGCCACGAAGGCTTCGCAATCGTCGCCTTGAACCGGCCGGAGCGGAGGAATGCGCTCGTTCCGGAGCTGCTCGCTGAGTTCGATCGGGTCATGGGGGAACTGGACGACGATCCGGAGATCGCGGTTGTTGTGCTGACGGGAAACGGCACGGATTTCTGCGTGGGACTGGACGTTGCGGTTCTCAAGGAACGTGGCTCGGAGCCGTTCGTGCCGTTCAATCCCGCCGAGACAATCTCCCGTTGGAAAGGGCCGGTCATCGCCGCCATCAATGGGTTCGCAGTCACGGGTGGATTTGAAATCACCCTCGCCTGCGACATCATTCTTGCTGCGGATGATGCTATATTCATCGACACCCATTCCCGCGTCGGCCTGCTGCCAGGCTGGGGCCTGGGGGTCAGACTGCATCAGGCGATCGGCATCTACCGGGCAAAGGAAATCGAGTTCACGGGCCGCAGGCTCCCCGCTGTCGAAGCCGCCGAATGGGGGATGGTGAACCGCGTGGTCCCGGCCGCGCAGTTACTGGAAGTTGCCAGCGATATGGCGCGTGCGATCGTCGCGGGAGCCCCTGGCCTGCCGTGGGAGATGAAGTCGATCATCGATCGATGCAGCCACTTACCGACGGGCGAAGCGTTACAACTCGAACGGTCGATCCGCGACGAACGCGCCGATCGCGCGCGAACGCCCTTGCTTTTCAAGCATATGGGCGGGAGCCGCGCTGCTGACGGTAGCGGGAAGGATCAATGAAATGACTTTTACAATTGATTTTCAAATCTAAATCAATTCTATTTAAACCAGCTCCACACTCAGTCCCACGGTTGCTTGTCAAACACGTACCCGGCTACGGCTACGCTTGCCTGGCATGCGTAACGAGTTTGAACCAGCAATCGCTTGGCCAATTTCGCGAAGATTTCCTGAATTCTTGCCCTGCCAGCGACACTTCGCCGCTGGGGCGGGAGCCTTTGCATCCATCTTCATCCAGATCGCGGTGATTGCTCAGGCTTTCAGTCGCTCGGCGTGCCAGCGCAAGTGGGCGGGCATGAAGCTGGAGATGAAGTAATAGCTGTGGTCGTAGCCTTCGCGCATGTTCAGCGTCAGCGCGATGTCAGCCTTGGCGCAAGCGGCTGCGAGGTTGCCGGGGCGTAACTGGAGGTCGAGGTGGGGATCATCCGTGCCCTGATCGACAAGGATGGCTGGCACGCGCGCACCGTCTTCTATCAGGGCGACGGCGTCATGCTTGCGCCAAGCGGATATGTCGCTGCCAAGGTAGCCGGTCAGCGCCTTGATTCCCCACGGGACTTCGCTGGGCGATACGATCGGTGCGAAGGCGGATATTGCCTTGAAACGCTCGGGATGGCTCAGGGCCACGGTCAAAGCGCCGTGGCCGCCCATCGAGTGGCCCATGATGGATTGGCGGGACATGTCTGCCGGAAACTCTGCCGCGATCAGTGCGGGAAGCTCCTCAGTAATATAGGACCACATGCGGTAATTACGGTCGAACGGCGGCTCGCTCGCGTCGACATAGAACCCGGCGCCAAGGCCGAAATCATAGGCACCCTCGGCATCGTCTGGGACGCCCTCGCCGCGCGGGCTGGTGTCGGGCGCGACAAGGATCAGGCCCAGTTCGGCGCAGGTGCGGCGAAATTCGCCCTTTTCGGTCACGTTGGCGTGGCTGCAGGTCAGGCCCGAGAGATACCAGACGACCGGCAGCTTCGCGCCCGGAGCATGATCCGGCACGAAGACTGAAAACGTCATCGGAGTGCCGGTTTCGGCGCTGTCATGCGTGTAGACGCCTTGTGTGCCGCCGTGGCTGCGCTGGGCGCTGACTTGAACAAGCTTCATGGTCGGTCGCGTCGAGCAGAGCCAAAAACCGGTGCCCTCTTTTTGGCGCGATGCTCCATCAGAAAACCACCACGCTGCGGATCGACTTGCCCGCATGCATCAGTTCGAAAGCCTTGTTGATGTCTTCAAGGCCCATGACGTGGGTGATCATCGGGTCGATCTCGATCTTGCCGGCCATGTACATGTCGACGATCTTGGGCACATCGGTGCGGCCCTTGGCCCCGCCAAATGCGGTGCCGCGCCAGTTGCGGCCTGTGACCAGCTGGAACGGACGGGTGGAGATTTCCTTGCCCGCCTCGGCCACGCCGATGATGATCGATGTGCCCCAGCCGCGATGGCAGGCTTCCAGCGCGGTGCGCATCACTTCGGTGTTGCCAGTGGCGTCGAAAGTATAGTCTGCGCCGCCGTCCGTCAGCGCGACGATTGCGGCGACAGTCTCTTCGCGGCTCATGCCCTTGCTGTTGAGGAAGTCGGTCATGCCGAACTTGCGGCCCCATTCTTCGCGATCCGGATTGATGTCCACGCCCACGATCTTGCCTGCGCCCGCCAGCCGCGCGCCCTGGATGACGTTGAGGCCAATTCCGCCGAGGCCGAATATCACGACATTGTCGCCCACCTGAACCTTGGCGGTATTGATCACAGCGCCAACGCCGGTGGTGACACCGCAGCCGATGTAGCACGACGACTGGAACGGCGCGTCCTCACGGATCTTGGCGACGGCAATTTCGGGCAGCACGGTGAAGTTAGAGAATGTCGAGCAGCCCATGTAGTGGAAAATGGTCTGGCCCTTGTAGCTGAACCGGCTCGTCCCGTCGGGCATCAGGCCCTGGCCTTGCGTCGCGCGGATCGCGGTGCACAGGTTGGTCTTGCCTGAGAGGCATGATTTACACTGGCGGCATTCGGGGGTGTAGAGCGGGATCACGTGATCGCCCGGCTTTACGCTGGTCACGCCTGCGCCCACTTCGCGCACCACGCCTGCGCCTTCGTGGCCGAGGACGGAGGGGAAAATGCCCTCGCTGTCGAACCCGTCGAGCGTATAGGCATCGGTGTGGCAGATGCCGGTGGCCATGATTTCAACCAGAACTTCGCCCGCCTTCGGGCCTTCAAGGTCGAGTTCGACGATCTCGAGCGGTTGCTTGGGGGCAAAGGCGACGGCGGCGCGGGTCTTCATGGGTCAATCTCCTTGGGCTGGCCTATATCATTGTGCCCAATGCGTGTTAATACTGCTTTTCAGCAATAGACTGTGCCAACAGTGGGATAATCATGTCAAAGTGGCAAGGTATCGACGAGTTTCTGGCGGTGGCCGCCGCCAGTTCTTTCACACGCGGCGCGGGCGTAATCGGCATGTCGCCCACCCATGTCAGCCGGGCGATCCAGACGCTGGAGCACCGCCTGCAAGCGCAACTGTTCCACCGCACCACGCGAACCGTTCGGCTGACCGATGCAGGCCGGGTTTTTCTCGATCACTGCCGCCGCATTGCGCAGGAAACCGACGAGGCGATTGCGCTTATCGGTGAACGGGGCGAGCCGCAGGGGGAGCTTCGCGTCACCTGCTCAACGGCGATGGGCGAACGCTTCATCGCGCCGCTCATCCGCCGTTTTGCCATGCAGCATCCGGGACTGTCGGTGTCGATTGAACTGACCAACCGGGTGGTCGATCTGCTGGTAGAGGGTTTCGATCTGGCGATCAGGACGGGAAGAGCGGTAGACCCGTCACTTATCGGCATGCGCGTCGCCTCGCGCAGGCTGCATACTTGTGCTGCGCCCAGCTATCTGGCGCGGGCGGGTCGGCCGGATTCCGTTTCGGCGCTGGCCGGGCATGAGTGCATCGTCGGCAGCAGCCAGACCTGGCACTTCCAAGAGCATGGCGAAAGCATAGAGCACAAGCCCGCTGGACGCTTTCGCTGCAACAGCGGCCATGCCGTGATGGAGGCCTGCGTGGCAGGCCTTGGCATCTGTCAGTTGCCAGATTTCTATGTCACGCCCTGGCTGCGGCACGGCATGGTCGAACTGCTGCTTGAAGACGCACGGCCAGAGGAGCAGCCGATCTGGGCGGTCTATCCGCAACGGCGGCACCTTAGCCCCAAGATCCAGCTGGTGATCGACGATTTGCGCCGCGAATTGCAGACTGCGCTGAATGCAGCGGCAATCTAACGTCATCTGGCTCTAACGGACGTTCAGGCCCAGTTCGCCAAGCAACTGGCCGGCCTGCTCACGCGAGATGGTGGCTCCGCGAAACAGCGCAGCATCGACCAGCCGCAAGCCGCCAAGGTCTGCCCCGCGAAGGTCTGCGCCTTCGAAGCGGGAACCCGTCAGCATGGCCTCGCGCAGGCTGCAATCATCCAGCACGGCCATGCGGAAATCGCTCTTGCGCAAGTCTGCCCCGGAAAAGTCGACACGGCGCAAGGTATCCTTGCGGAACGAGAAGCCCGGAACTTTGGCGTTCACCAGCAACACTTCCTCAAACTGGACGTGCATGGCGCGCGTTTCGGTAAAGTCGGCCCCGGTCAGCTTTGAGCCGGTGAACCGCGCGCTGTTCAACGTTGCGCGGCGCATCGAACAGTTGTTGTAATCGCCGCCGTTGAACGCCGCTTCGTCAAGGTTTGCGCCCGTGAAATCGGCGAACGGGCCGCGGCAGGCCTGCCACACCGTGCCTTCAAGCCGTGCGCCTGAAAGGCCGGTACGCCGAAGGTTGCACCGCTCAAAGCGCCAGCGGGTCAGGTCGAGTCCGGCAAGGTCAGCCTCTTCAAGGTCGCAATCGACCAGCGTGCGCGGCGCGGTGCCGATCAGCCGCTCGACACCGGAACGCGACAGAATCTCGCCCGAAACCGAAAGTGAGGCAAAGAGATCGTCCATCAAATGTGCCCTAGCGCAGGGCTGGCAGGGTTCAACCTTAAAGGCGGCCATGCCGTTCGGGCTTGATCGGGCCTGTGCATCTGCGACAAGGATGGCCGATGCTTGATCCGCGCGCCTTGCTGACGTTCTACCGGGTCTGCCAGGAAGGCACGATCAGCGCGGCGGCGCGGGTGCTGAATATCTCGCAGCCTTCGGCCTCCAGCGCCATTGCTGCGCTGGAGGCACGTCTGGGAACCCCAGCCGCTGGCCCAGGGTGCATGACCATGAAAGACAGACGATGACGCAATATATCAGCTTTCGCCGACCTGACGGCAGCCCCAGCTTTGGCCGCATGGATGGCGATGTGGTCCACGATCTGGGCGCCCCCGGCGCTCCGGCGTGGATCAAGGACGTACTTGGTGGCGACCTTGCCGCATTGCCGGTGACCGCGACCCATGCGCGCGGCGCGGTGCGCCTGCTGCCGGTGGTGCCGAACCCCGGCAAGATCCTGTGCATCGGTCTAAACTATGCCGCCCACGTTGCTGAAACCGGGCGTGAACAGAAAGATCACCCGGCGGTATTCACCCGCTGGGCCGATACGCTGGTGGCTGACGGTGAACCGCTGGTGCGGCCGATTGAATCGACGCGGTTCGATTATGAAGGCGAACTGGCGGTTATCATCGGCAAGGGCGGCCGCCGCATCCGCCGGGCAGATGCCTTGGCGCATATCGCCGGATACGCTGTGTTCAACGATGGATCGGTGCGCGATTGGCAGCGCCACAACATCCAGTTCACGCCGGGCAAGAACTTTCCCGGCACCGGCGGCTTCGGCCCGGCGCTGGTCACACCGGACGAGGTGGGCGATCTTGCCGATATCCGCGTCCAGACCCGCCTTAACGGCCAGACCGTGCAGGACCAGCCGATCAGCGACCTGATCTGGGATATCCCGTTCCTGATCGAATATTGCTCGTCCTTTACCGAGCTTGCCCCCGGCGACGTGATTGCCACCGGCACCCCCGGCGGGGTCGGCGATAAGCGCAATCCGCCGCTTTACATGAAGGCGGGCGACCGCGTGGAAATCGCCATTGGCGCCGTGGGCACCTTGTCCAACCCGATTATCGACGAACTTTGAAACCGGGCGCCCAGCCTATCTGCAAGCCCTGAACGCACACCAGTTCTGCGACACTCATCCTCTACGGCGAGCCAGCGGTTCCCGCCCCGGTCGTGCTGTTCGTCCACGGCGGGGGCTTCCCGAAAGGCGACAAGGCGGCTGACGGCAGGGCGAACGGTGCAGTCGGGCGCATGGCGGCACAGCGGGGTTGGCTGGGCGGCGGTCATAACCACTATTCGCTGGCTATGCACCTTGGCACATCTGACCGCCGCCTGGCCGACGAGATCGCGGGGCTCGTGGCCGATATTGCGGGCCGATTCTTCCATAACGGCACTGCGCGAATGGCGACTTTGCGGTTTTGACAGCCTGCCCTCCCTCCTATTTATGCCCGCATCGTTTTTGCCAAAAACCGGTTCCCACTTTTTGACGCGATGCTTTAAGGCTCGCCCGCACTGGAACGGCAATAAGGGCATCGCATGAACGGGATCACACGCAGCCTTGGCGAAAGCCGGGTCAACGCCATCGGCCTTGGCTGCATGGGATTGAGCCACGGCTATGGTTCGGCGGTTACGCCGGATGAGGGCGCGCAGCTGCTGAACCGGGCGCTGGACCTGGGCTATGATCATTTCGACACCGCCAACATCTATGGCGCGGGCCGGAACGAGGAAATGATCGGGCAGGCGCTGTCCCACCGCCGCGCCGATTTCTTCCTCGCATCGAAAACCGGCATCCTGTTTGATGGCCCCCGGCGCGGCACCGATTGCCACCCGGATTCCATTCTGCGTTCACTCGAAGGCAGCCTGCAACGACTGCGGACTGATCACCTCGACCTGTTCTACATGCACCGCTTCGATCCCGCTGTTCCGATCGCCGATTGTGTGGGCGCGATGGCGCGTGCGGTAGAGGCGGGCAAGATCCGGGGCTATGGGGTTTCGGAATGGTCATCAGACCATATCCGCCAGGCCCATGCGGTCTATCCGATGGCGGCGGTGCAGACAGAATATTCACTGTGGACCCGCGTTGTCGAACTGGGCGTGCTGGCCGCCACGAAAGAGCTGGGCATCGCGCTGGTCGCATTCTCTCCAGTGGGACGCGGCGCGCTGACCGGCCGGGTTCGCGACCGTTCGGTGATTGGCGAAAAGGACATCCGCGCAAGCCATCCGCGCTTCAATGCCGAAAACTGGCCGCACAATCTGGCGCTGATCGACCAGTTTGTCGTACTGGCGGCAGAGGCGGGGGTCATGGCCGCGCAACTGGCGCTGGCCTGGGTGCTGGCGCAGGGCGATCACGTCCATGTCATTCCCGGCACCACCAGCCTTGATCACCTGTCTGAGAACGCCGCCACTTGCGGGTTCACGATACCGGCAGAGGTGCTGGAACGGGCGGGGGCGCTGATCAATCAAAGCACCGTTGCCGGCCACCGCTATCCCGAACCGATGCACAAGACCATCGATACCGAGGATTTTGCTGATTGAGTAAACCGCTCAGGCGGCCTTGGCCTCGCGGGCGCGAAACCACGGCACCAGCCGGGCGATGGCCTGCTCGACCAGCGCGGTCGACACGGCAAAGCTGAACCGGATAAAGCGGTGGCCGTCGACCGGATCGAAATCGATCCCGGGCGCGGTGGCGACCCCGGTATCGCGCAGCAGCGCCTCGCACAGGGTCAGACTGTTGTCGGTCAGATGGCCGACATCGGCGTAGATATAGAATGCTCCGTCCGGCGGCGCAATCCGCGTCAGGCCCATATCGGGCAGCGCGGCCAGCATCAGATCGCGGTTGCGGGCATAAGTCTGGATGTGCCCGTCCAGCTCGTCCCGGCAATCGAACGCCACCAGCCCGGCGTGCTGCGCCAGTGCGGGCGGGGTCAGGAAAAGGTTGCCCATCCGCGCCCGCGCCGCCGGGATCAGATCGGGCGGCACGACCAGCCAGCCCAGCCGCCAGCCAGCCATGCTGAAATACTTGGAAAAGCTGTTGACCACCAGCGCGCCGGGCATGTGCTGAAGCATCGACGCGGCTGGAGCGCCATAGCTCAGCCCGTGATAGATCTCGTCAGAAATGACGCGGATGCCGCGCTGTGTGCAAAGGGCGGCAATGCGCGCCAGTTCGCCGGGCGCGATGATCGTGCCCGTCGGATTGGCGGGGCTGGCGATGATCAATCCGTCAGGGGCGGGGTCCAGTGCTTCCAGCGCCGCCGCCGTCACCTGAAAACGATCCTGGGGTCCGCAGGCGAACTCCACCGGTTCCAGATACATTGACCGCAGCGTGCCGCGATAAGCAACATAGCCCGGCCGCGCCAGCGCCACCCGCTCGCCCGGACGCAGCAGGCACGACAGCGCCAGCACCAGCGCGGGCGAGGCACCGCAAGTCAGGATCACTTGCTCCCGGTCGATCAAAACGCCGTAAGTGGCATGATAATGGCGCGCTATCCGGTCCTTAAGCGCAGTGCTTTCCCAGTATCCCATCGGGTCGCTGTCCAGCACCTGATGCGCCCGCGCGATGGCCGGGGCCGGGGCGCCGGTCGAAGGCTGGCCGAATTCCATATGGATCACGTCCATGCCCTGTTCGGCAAGATCGTGCGCCAACCGGCTGAGGGCAATGGCATGAAAGGGGGCAACGTCGGCGATCATGCCCCGTGCTAGAGCCAGATGACGTTAGATTGCATCGCCGGGCTTCCTGACGCAACCGCAAGCGGCGGGCCAAATTTGGTCCAGCGCAGCGTTACTCGTCGGTCATTATATGCTCGCATAACTCCCTCCTCGCTCCTCGCCCTGAACCAAATTTGGCTCCGTCACGGCGGTGCAATCTAACGTCATCTGGCTCTAAGGCGCGACAGGCTAGACGTCCAGCCAGACTTCGACCCGGTCGCCGTCGCCGATCCCTTCTGCTTTGCGCACCGCAGCCTTGACCGGCAGCATCCAGCCCAGCTCGTTTGACGGGAATACCGATGTATTAAAGGCAGTTGCGCCAATCTGGGCGGTGACTTTCAGGGACCCGAACCCCGCGCGCCTGCCCCCTTCCAGCCGCCGCATCAGCGCCGTGCCCGACAGCGCCTCGCCCGCAGAGCCATCAATGATCAGGAAGAACCAGGCCGCCCCATTTCCACCGGTCCAGCGGATCAGCGTGCCGCTGTGGCTGATCCGCTCGGGAGGGGTGTCACACCAAGGGGCAGGGCTGTTCTTCACGCATGGCATCATGACACGTGCATCGTCCTTGCGGAACCCGTTTCATGCCGCTAGGGCGCTCTCCTTCCAGTGCATGCGGAGCGGTGGCCGAGTGGTCGAAGGCGCTCGCCTGGAAAGTGAGTATGGGCCAAAAGCTCATCCAGGGTTCGAATCCCTGCCGCTCCGCCACATACCATTGAATTTGCTGTATATTTTTCAGCAAGGGCGCTCCGTTCCCATAACCACTCCCCGATAGTACTGCCGCTAGAGCGGGCTGCGCTAAATCTGACGCAGTCGCCTGCTCTAACTATTTGTTGCCGCATCGTGAAAAGCTGAAAACCGGTTCCCACTTTTCAGCACGATGCTTTAGCCAAGGTTGTGCGCGGACGTTCCCGGACTATGATCGAATACGAAGCGGCCTAGCAAAAGGAGGGGTGAACTTGACTTCGAAACGGCGGTTTGGTCCACGCACTTCCGAAATTTCACAGGCGATCATGGACGCGACTGAAAGGGTGATCCGCGACGAGGGCTATGCCGCAGTGTCGTCCCGCCGGGTCGCGGAAGTCGCCGAAATCCAGCAGGGCTTGGTGTACTATTACTTTGAATCGATGGACGATCTTCTGATCGCCACCTTCCAGCGCCGAACCACCAGAGGCCTCGCGCGCTACCAGCAGGATGCCTGCTCGAAGAATCCGGTCGCGGCGCTGTGGAAAGACCTGAACGAGGGGGTAGATGCGCGGATGGGGTTCGCCTTCGTCTCGCTGGCCAGCCACGATGACAATGTCCGTGAAATCTATGTTCGCTTCCTCTCGGAGGCGCGCTGGTTGCAGGCTGAAACCATCGCCAGCGATGCCACTGCCCGAGGCATCGACCTTTCGCCCGCAAGCCCGATGGCCCTTGCCTTCATCCTCCACTGCACCTCGCTGGTCATGGCCCGTGAGGCGGCGCTCGGTATGACCGAGGGGCACGACGAGGTTCACGCGCTGCTGAGCCTGCTGCTCGACAAGTTTAGCTGAGCCTATCACTCATCTGGACTCGGTCACGATTCATGCTATTAAGGTGACCAACATCCAGACATGGAGATGAAAAATGGGCGAGGCTGCGGTAGCGACGAAGGTTGTGCTTGATCCCTCTCAGCCTGAACGCTGGCCCGAGCTCGGCTTCGAAAACCTGTACGCGATGAGCTGGCGCGATTGCGTCGAAGCGCAGACGCAAGCGCTCAGGCTCCGGTTCGAAAGCATGAGTGGCTCGCTCCCAGCCCTGGACAAGCTTGCCTCGAAGGAGGGCATCCGCAGTATCGACAGCATCGAGGACGCCCTGCCGCTGTTGTTCGATCACCGCGTTTTCAAGAATTATCCGCTGTCGCTGATCGAAACGCGCAATATCCCCAAGCTCCACGCCTGGCTGGGCCGCCTGACCACCCATGACCTCAGCGCAATGGACCTGACCGGGCTGACCACGATCGAGGCCTGGCTCGACCGGCTGGACGACTTCGGCATGCTGGTTACCACCTCATCGGGCACGACAGGCAAGCTGAGCTTTGTGCCGCGCTCGCAGACCGAATATCCGACGTGGGAGCGCGTGTACCTGGCCATGCTGCACGCCACCACCGGGGTCGATCCCTATAGCGACCCGGTCGAAACCTTTGCCCCGTCCTATCGCGGCGGGCACCAGACCGCGCTCAAGGTCCCCATGATGTTCAACACTATCGCCGCTGGCGGGTCAGAGCATTACCACACGCTCTACCAGACCCATATGTCGGCCGACCTGATGTCGCTCGCCGGGCGCATGCAGGCGGCGGAAGATCGCGGCGAACTCGACAAGCTCGGTCTCGATCCGGCTCTCATCACCGCACGGCAGGACATGATCGCCTTGGCCAAGCGCCGTCCGCGGGATCTCAAGGACTGGTTCAACAAGTTGTTCGAGGACTACCGCGGCAAGCGCGTGAAGATTTCGGGCCTTGGCAGCGACATGCTCAAGACCGCGCTTGACGGACGCTCGAACGGCATCAAACCCGAATTCGGCGCCGGATCTTTCGCGTTCTATGGCGGCGGTCTTAAGGGCTTCAAGCACGATCTGCCTGACTGGGAGGCCTATGTCCGCGAGTTCTTCGGGATAGAGCGGCTGGGCACATGCTATGGCATGTCGGAGATTATGGGCATCACACCGCGCTGCGCCCACGGCAACTACCATTTCCAGCCGTTCACGATACCGGTCTTGTTCGACGCCGAAATGAACCCCCTGCCCCGTGAAGGGACGCAGACCGGGCGCTTCGGGTTCTTCGACCTGCTGGCGCAGACCTATTGGGGCGGGTTCATTTCCGGCGACGAGGTAACCATGCACTGGGAGGAGGACTGCGCATGCGGCTGGAAGCAGCCCTATGTCGACCCGGCGATCTCGCGCTACTCCGACAAGGCTGGAGGAGACGACAAGATCACCTGCGCCGGCACCCAGAAGGTCTACGACGACTTCCTCAATTTCGTTTCGGAGGGGTGATGCCATGAGTGACATCCGCGAAATCCCGATTATCGCCCGAGGCCGCATCATCCGGCCGACTGACGACGACGTGGCGATCTTCAACGGGCGCGGGGGTGCCCAATTCCGCTCACCCGATCCGCATCGCCACATTCACGACATGGTCCTGGGCAACCCCGTCCTGCTCGCCGACCTGATGGACACGCCCACCAGCCAGATCATCGAATTTCTAGTGGAAGTCGGCAAGCGCCTGCGGCTCGACGACAACCCCTGGTTTCAGGAAAGCTTCGAGCTTTGTCTGCAGGCCGGCGGGCTGGCCGAACCGATCCTGCGGTCAGTCTACGACCGGCTCCCCGCCCTGTTCGACGGGCACCACCTGACCGAGCAGGTGGAAAACACCATTGGCAGCGCCTACCTCGATGGCTGGGTGGCGCGCGACGGACACGATGGGCGCTACCGCACCCGGGCGATCGGCACGCGCCAGTTGCACATCACTGCGGGCAATGTGCCAGTCGTCGCGGCAGTGACGATCATCCGCGGTGCCCTGTCCAAGTCCGACATCCTGATCAAGTCGCCCTCGAACGATCCGCTGACTGCCAATGCAATCGCCCGGACCATGATCGAGCTTGACGCCGCGCACCCCGTCACCAAACATGTCGCCGTCGCCTACTGGAAAGGCGGCGACGAGGCGATGGAGCGTGAGATCGTGCGCACCACGCGGATCGACAAGATCACCGCCTGGGGCGGGATGAGCTCGGTCAGGCACATCCAGAAGTTCCTCCAGCCGGGCATTGACCTCATCGCGCTCAACCCGAAGTTCTCGATCTCGATGGTCGGCGCAGAAACGCTGGAAAGCGAGGCGGCGATGGACGAGGCCGCCACTGGCATCGCCGTGATGGCTGGCCTGATGAACCAGACGGCCTGCGTCAACACGCGCATGGTCTACATCGAATGCGGAGACGACGACGAAAGCCTCGCCAAGCTGGAAGACCTCGGCCGCCGGGTGGTGGCTGCGCTCAAGACCTTGCCCTCGTTCTTTTCCACTCCGGCAGCCGCGCCTAACCCGGAACTTGAGGCCGAACTGGAAGCCGTGGCGATGGAGGACGATTTCTACACGGTCCTTGGCAACACCGTCGATGGCGGCGTGGTCATCTCGCGGTTTCCGGACCGGGTGGACTTCTACGATCAGCTCAACAACCGCGTGGTCAATCTGATACCGGTTCCTGACCTGCTCGATGTTGTCAAATGGTGCGACGACACCACCCAGAACGTCGGCATCTATCCTGAGTCGCTGCGCGACCGTCTGATCGGTCCCTTCGCGCTTGCCGGCGTTCAGCAGTTCGTGCCCCTGTCTGGCGGCGATCCGGTCAAAGTCTATCGGGAGTTCAACAGCCTGCCAGCGGGCATGCCGCACGACGGGATCGAGCCGCTGCGTCGGTCGGTCCGCTGGGTGATCGACCATCGCGCCCCCGCCGAGCAGGCGGTCAACCACCTGCAGGTCGCCGCCGCATGACGCACCCGGAACCGCGCGTAAAAAGACGAAAGGTATACAGATGAGCGAGCAGCAGCGTGTTGTCGTTGTGACCGGCGCCAGTTCAGGGATCGGCCTGGAAACTGCCAAGGCCTTTGCGCGAATGGGGTGGCATGTGATCGGTCAGGGCCGCGATGCAG
>JBDTUQ010000048.1:0-16419 GCA_040007615.1 Novosphingobium sp. | reverse complement strand
ATGATCGTCGCCGGACCGGACGGGATGATTAAAAACCAGTACCGCAAATGGAACATCAAGCGCGCCGAAACCGCGCCGGGCGACGATTTCGCCATGATGCGCGAGGTGTTCGCCCGCCGGTTTGGCCGCGCGATGGATGAAGACCCTGACCGTCAGGGCGGCACCTGGCCTGATCTCGTCCTGATTGATGGCGGCAAGGGCCAGCTATCCGCCGTCCGCACGGCGCTGGAGGAATTGGGGATAGAGGATCTGCTGCTGGTCGGTGTCAGCAAAGGGCCGGATCGTAACGCCGGGCGCGAGGTGTTCCACTTTGTCGATGGGTCGGCGAAGAGCCTGCCGCTCAATTCGCCTGTGCTGTTCTACCTCCAGCGGCTGCGCGACGAGGCGCACCGCTTTGCCATCGGCGCACACCGGGACAAGCGCAGCCGGGCGATCACGGCCAGCCCGCTGGACGAGATTTCAGGCATCGGCCCGGCGCGAAAGCGGGCGCTGTTGCTGCATTTCGGCACCGCCAGCAAAGTTCGCGCCGCCAGTCTGGAAGACCTGCAACGTGCCCCCGGTGTCAGCGCCGGAGTGGCGCGGACGGTGTACGATTTCTACCAACCGGGCGGGTAGAGTGATTTCGAGTCAGTTGGAATCATCTGGTGACTCGGAAATCACAGTAAAACAAGACTCTAGATCAGCCCACCACCCGGATCATCCCTTCCTGCGCCACTTCAGCAACAAGACGCCCGTCCTGCGTATAGATCTTGCCGCGATTGAAACCCCGTGCGTTGCCCGCCCAGGGGCTGTCACAGGAATAAAGCAGCCATTCGTCGGCGCGGAAATCAGCATGGAGCCAAAGTGCATGATCCAGGCTTGCTACCCTGATTGATTGGTTCGCCGAATCGAAAGCGTGGGGCAACATGCAGGTGCGGAGTAGCCCCATGTCGCTGGCATAGGCCAGCACGGAGCGGTGAAGTCGCGCATCGTCTGGCAGGCGCGATTTGGCCCGAATCCAATAGTGGGTGACCGGAGGCGAGGGTTTCAGCCGGAACCACTGCTCGGGTTCGACAGGTCTGATTTCAATCGGGCGCGACCGCAGCAACCAATTGCGCGTCGTCTGGGACAAGTTGTCGGGGAGGCGCAGCCGCAACCCGGCTTCGGTTTCCAGCGAGTCCGGCCCGGCCACATCCGGCATGGCACTGGCATGATGTACGCCTTCTGCGCGCGACTGGAACGAGGCCAGCAGATTGAGAATCGGCTTGCCTTGCTGGCTGGCGATAACCCGGCGGTTGGAAAAGCTGCCACCATCAAAATCGCGTTCGATGCGGAAATCGATCGGGTGATCCTCGCTGCCACCGCGCAGAAAGTAAGCGTGCAGCGAATGTGCCGGTCGTAGCTCGTCCACGGTGCGTTCGGCGGCGGCCAGTGCCTGGGCAATGACCTGTCCGCCAAAAACGCGCCCGACGCCACCGATCTTGCGCCGCCCCAGAAATTGGTCCGGCCCGGTTTGCTCAACGTCGAGAAGGTGGACCAGGTCTGCTACAAGTTCCTGTGGGTCGGGTTCGTGTTCCATGCCCGTGCTATTACGTCGGCATAGGCCCGCGTCAACGCGCGCCTTGCAGCTTTTGCAGCAGCCGCCAGCCCAGCGCCTTGGCGTGGTTGCTGGCGGGCCAGCGCCCGGTGCCGCGTGGTCGCCAACCGGCGCGGCGCAGTACGCTGTTGAAGGCGCGGGCGTCGGCTTCGTCAAAGCTCCAGTCGGATCGCCACGTGATCGAGAGCGAAACGGACGGCTCTGGTCCGTTGCGGACGAAATGCGGGGCCATGACGGGAACGAACACGGCTTGTCCGGCGGAAAGGGCGAACTCGGTTCCTCCGGCCAGCATTTCGTCCCGCCATTTAAGCTCTCGCCCGCCGCCGGTGTGATAAGTCTCGTGGACCTGATCGGGGGCATAGTCAGAGTCGCCCGCCGGAAACTGGGTCATCACCTTGCTTCCGCGCACTTGCAGCAGGATGTTGTGTTCCGGATCGAAATGGTACGGCGTCACACCATTTGGCGAGGTGATGAACAAATAGGCCTGCGGCTTCATCATCCGCCCGGTGCGCGCCTCGATCTGAGGGCGCAGTTCACCCAGAAGATCGGCGAGGAGATCGGCATAGGCGGCCACCTGCTCAACGTTTTTCAGCACGGCCCAGCTGCCGCTCGTTTCGATATTGCGGATCGTCTCACCGATGGGAATGCCCGTAGCCTCAGGCTTGCCGTCGATGCCGATGGGCAGGTCGGATCGGTTGTATTCGATACAAGCGGGCGGCAGCGCTTCGGCAAGGGTCGCCAGCGCCTCTCGCTCAAGCAAGGTGTGCGTGTGCAGCAGGTGGGGCAGGACGTGCGGCTGTTCGGGATAGTGCTGCGCGAAAAGTTCGCGCGCTGCAGCGGGGAACACGGTCATGCGGTGGTCGCTCCGTCAGGATTGCGGGCCTGTTCCAGCTTTCCCTGTTCCATTCGGGCCAGTTGAGCAAATGCCAGTCGGCGCAATGGCCCGCCGATGGCAATGGAATAGCGGCCCACGCCGCGCGTTTCGCGCCAGATATGCGGGATCATCGGGTGGCTGACATTGGCGCAGCTATCTGTCCAGGCGCGGGTCGGGCGATCCAGAGTGGCGAGGTAATCAACGTGGAGCAGTGCGCCGGGTGAATTGGTTGCATGACCTTCATCGAATGCAGTCTTGTATGCGAATGCGCCTTGGCCGGAGAGCAGGACTGATAGCATGGCGATGCGCCGCCCGTTCAAGGTCAATGCCCAGCGCTCAAGCTGGCCTCTTGCGGCGGCACCTTGCATGGCTTGGTGAAACAGGACGGCGGTATAGTCATGGCAGGCGAGCGCAGACCCGGCAGCGCCTTTCCATCCGGCGGCTTCCAGCGCCATGAACTCTGCGATCCACTCGTCCAGACCTTCCGTGCCGGTCAGGCTTTCAGCGGCCAGATTGCCCTGGGCTGACAAGTTGCGGCGCTGGCGGCGGAAGTCCTTGGCCTTGCGTCCGGTCAATGCGGTGCGGGCATAGTCCTGCGAGGAAAGCTCGGTGCGCAAAACCACCCGGTCCTCACTGAACACCAGCGCCGTCTTGCGCTGTTCGCTGGCGGCGACATCAAGCATGGCCTGATGCACCGGTCCGTCGAGCGGCATGTGGCCAAGGTGCAGAAACAGCGCAGTTTTCGTGGCCAGATCGGCCCAGTGGAACAGCGCCCGGAAGAACGCCGCCTCATGGCCTGCCCGGACCAGCGGAGCACCGTGAAAGCAGTTCGGGTGCAGCCACGAGGAGAGGTTGGGAATTGGCCGGCCATAGTATTTGCGCGATGCGGTCACCGGCACCATGCCCAGCCATTGTCCGCCCTGTTCCAGCACGAACAATCGCACTTGCCCGCGCGGATCAAGCGCGCGCTGTGAGGGCAGCAGATACCACGATTCGAAAAACGGATTGGGCTCAACCGCTTGAGCGGCCAAGGCGTCCCACTGCGCGATGGCATGGGCGTGGGAGTATTCCTGCGCCGTCAGTACAAGACCGCGCGGAGAAGGGCTGCACGGCGCAGGGGCGTGCGCAGGAACTGCGGCACGCGGCGCTAAATCGCGGGCCAAGGCCGTGCTGCTGGTCAATATGCACCCATTCGCGGCGGGCCGGACTGGCCCTCGTCAGCCGGGAATATCAGAGCCGCGCAAACGAATTGCTAACGCGGGCTATTTCGCTTTCCGCGCAATCGCGCTTATTTTTTCTGCGCTTTCCGCGCAATCGCGCTCAGGCCTTTGGTCAGTTGCAACAGGCCGTGGAGCCGCGCCTTGGGATCGCTCCATGCGCGGGTGACGGCCAGTTTATTGTCGGGCCGCAGTTTGATCGTGCCTTCCAGCCGCTGTGCATAGGCGACCAGCCCCATCGGATCTGAGAATTGATCCTTATGGAAGGTGACCAGCGTGCCCTTCGCGCCGACATCAATGCGCGAGATATTGGCCTCGATCGCCTGACGCTTGATCTCGATCAGCTTGACGAGGTTGGCGGTCGGCTGCGGCAAAGGTCCGAAACGGTCGATCATTTCGGCGCTCAGCGATTCGATTTCGGCCTGATCGCTGGCGTCATTGAGGCGGCGATAGAGCGCCATGCGTACAGCCAGATCGGGCACGTATTCTTCCGGAATCATGATCGGCGCATCGACGGTAATCTGCGGCGAAAGCGCCTGCCGTTCGCGTTCCAGACCGATTTCGCCAGCTTTGGCGGCCAGAATCGCGTCCTCCAGCATCGACTGGTAAAGTTCGAAACCAACCTCGCGGATATGGCCAGACTGTTCGTCGCCCAGCAGGTTGCCCGCACCGCGAATGTCGAGGTCATGGCTCGCAAGCTGGAAGCCCGCGCCCAGCGAATCGAGATCGCCCAGCACCTTCAGCCGCTTTTGCGCGATCTCTGACAGTACGCTGTCCGGCGGCGTGGTGAGGTACGCATAGGCGCGCAGCTTGGCCCGCCCGACGCGGCCGCGCAGCTGGTAAAGCTGCGCCAGCCCGAACCGATCAGCGCGGTGGATGATGATGGTGTTGGCGCTGGGGATATCCAGCCCGCTTTCAACGATGGTGGTTGCCAACAGGACTTCGTATTTCTTCTCATAGAATGCGCTCATGCGCTCTTCGACTTCGGTGGGGCTCATCTGCCCGTGCGCGGAAATGGCGCGGACTTCGGGCACGGTGTTGCGCAGCCATTCCTCAACCTCGGCCATGTCAGCGATGCGCGGCACGATGATAAAACTTTGCCCGCCGCGATGATGTTCGCGCAGCAATGCCTCGCGCATCACCATGTTATCCCATTCCATCACGTAAGTACGCACCGCCAGTCGGTCGACCGGCGGGGTCTGGATGGTGGACAGTTCACGCAGGCCCGACATCGCCATCTGAAGCGTGCGCGGGATCGGCGTGGCGGTCAGCGTCAGCATGTGAACATTGGCGCGCAACTGCTTCAGGCGTTCCTTGTGGGTGACGCCAAAACGCTGTTCCTCATCCACGATGACCAGCCCTAGTTCCTTGAACTGCAACGATTTTGCCAGCAGCGCATGGGTGCCGATGACAATGTCCGTTGTCCCGTCAGCCAGACTGGCCTTGGTGCGGGTGGCTTCCTTGTCTGTCACCAGCCGCGAAAGTCGCCCGATGTTGAGCGGGAACCCGGCGAACCGTTCGACAAACCCGGTGTAGTGCTGGCGCGCTAGCAAGGTGGTAGGCGCGATCAGGGCGACCTGATGCCCGGCCATTGCGGCGACGAACGCGGCGCGGAGCGCTACCTCGGTTTTGCCGAAACCAACGTCGCCGCAGACCAGCCGGTCCATCGGCTTGCCCGCCGCCAGATCCTCAAGCACGTCCTCGATGGCGCGGTCCTGGTCCTCGGTTTCCTGCCACGGAAAGCGGTCTGCAAACTGCCCGTAACTGGACGCCTCGACCGCCAGCACCGGGGCCTGCCGCAGCGCGCGGGCAGCGGCGGTGCGCAGCAGTTCGTGCGCGATCTCGCGGATGCGTTCCTTCAGGCGTGACTTGCGCTTTTGCCAGGCCTCTCCGCCCAACCGGTCCAGCGCAACGCCCTCACTTTCGCTGCCAAAGCGCGACAGCACGTCGATATTCTCGACCGGAATGTAAAGCTTGTCACCGCCGTGATAGACCAGCATGACGCAATCGTGCGGGCTTTGGCCCACCGGCACTGATTGCAGCCCCTGATAGCGGCCAACCCCGTGGTCCATGTGGACGACCAGATCGCCGGGCGTCAGCGCGGAGAGTTCGGCAAGGAAGGCATCGGCGCTTTTCTTGCGCTTCTTGCGCCGCACCAGCCGGTCACCAAGAATGTCCTGTTCTGTGACCAGTTCCAGACCCGCACCGGCAAACCCGCTTTCCAGCGGCAGTACGAGCGCCACTGGAGAGCCTTTGGCGGCAAGCCCCAGCGCCTCTTGCCACGAATCGGCCATGACCGGGGCAGGGCGCACGGCCTCGCCCAGAATGGCGGCGATGCGCGCGCGGCTGCCGGTGGTATAGCAGGCGATCAGCGCCTTCTTGCCCTGCGCCGCCTGTCCGGTCAGGTACTTGGCCGCCGCCTCATAGACATTGTCGCCGCGCGCGCGTTCAGGCGCAAAGTCACGGCCAGAGGCAAAGCCGAAGTCGACCACGGCGGCGGACTCAGGTTGGGCAAAAATGTCTGCCCGGTGGATCGGCCAGCCCGCCAGCGCCCGGTCCAGCTCTTCGCGGGCGAGGTAAAGCGCGGCGGGTTCCAGCGGGCGATAGCTGCCCGCCGCCTTGCCAGAGGTATCCTTGCGCGCGGCGTGGTAGTCGGCAATGTCGGCAATCCGCTCGTCCGCTGCGCCCAGCGCGGCATTGTCGATTACGACCAGGTCGTTGTGGTCCAGATGATCGAACAGCGTTTCCAGCCGGTCTTCAAACAGCGGCAGCCAGTGCTCCATGCCCGCCAGCCGCCGACCGTCGCTCACCGCCTGATAGAGCGGATCGGCGGTGGCATTGGCACCGAAGTGCTCGCGGTAACGGGTGCGGAAACGCTTGACCGACTCGTCGTCGAGCAGTGCCTCGCTGGCGGGCAGCAGCAGGTGCTGGTCCAGCGTGCCGGTTGAACGCTGGGTGTTCGGATCGAACAGCCGCAGCACTTCCAGTTCATCACCGAAAAAGTCCAGCCGCAGGCCTTGCTCAAGGCCCGAAGGATAGATGTCGAAGATCGATCCGCGCACCGCATACTCACCGGCATCGACCACGGTATCGGTTCGCGAATAGCCTTGCCGTTGCAACAAGCCGATCAGGCTGTCGCGGCTGATCTCCATGCCGGCTTTTATCTGCCGTACCGATTCGCGCACCCGAAAACGCGTGACAACCCGATGCAGCACGGCGTTGATCGTGGTGACCAGCAGTTGCGGCCCGGCTGCTTTGTCCTGCAACCTGTGAAGCGCCGCCAGCCGCCGCGCGCTGACCGACAAGGCCGGGCTGGCGCGGTCATAGGGCAGGCAGTCCCACGCGGGGAATTCGATCACTTCCAGTTCGGGGGCAAAGAACGTCGCCGCCTCTGCCACGCTGCGCATCGCCGCCTCGTCTGCCGCAATGAACACGCCACGCCCGCTTTTCGCAGCACGGGCAAGGTCGGCCATGACCAGCGGCTGCGCCCCGCGCGCGATGGAGGACAGGGTCAGCGGTGTCGGGCTGGAAAGGATCTGGTTCAGGTCTGGCATGGCCGGGTTGCCCCTAACGCCAGTCTGCGCCTGTGTCGAACGCAGTATCCCGCTATCCTGAGAGGTAAGGTCGCTCAGCGCGGAATTTCGACGTAGTCCAGCTGGCACATGCGCGCCATCAGCGGGCCGGCAAATTCCTCTGGCACTAACAGCGTACCCAGCGCCCAGCCGAGGATATCGACATCCTCTTCCTCGATCAGTGTTTCGAACCAGGTGAGTTCAGCCTCACCCCATTCATGGTGGAACCGGTCGAAATAGCAGCCGATCATGTAATCCGCCTCGCGCGTTCCGCGATGCCAGGCGCGGAAGTGGAGGCGTTTGAGGCGGTCGGTGGAGGACATGCGCCGCCGTTAGGGAACGGCGGCGCGGGATGCAAGGAATCAGAGCTGTTCGCGAATCGCATTCTGGATATCGCCCGGCTGTTTGCCGATCAGATCCTTGGGTAACTCGCCCACCAGCGCGCCTTCGGTCTGCTTGTGATAGTGGCGGCGCATTTCACCCAGCGTGCGCGGCGGAGCGATCACCACCAGCTTGTCAATCTTGTGGCCAAGTACCTGACTGTTGAGCCAATGGGTCGCAGCATTGGCGTGCGCGTCTTCGTTGACCTGACTGTCGGCGTGATTGCCGGATCTGGAATGATGGCCGGTGTCGCTGTGGTTTTGACTATCAAGTTTGGGCGCTTCGATGGTGGTCAGTTCGACTTCACCTTCAGTTCCTGCATTGCGGTAAAGTTCGAAATTCTCACCATCGACCAAGGCGATCACGGTTCCGTGGGCTAGCAACATTTTATTCTCCTGACCGGGCTATCATGTTCCCGCCCGGCATCGGCATAAGGACACACGAAGGGAGAAAGTTCCTTGCGCTGGGTCAATTTTGCGCATTAGTCTCGTGGCGCTATGAGGGGGCATGCGCCCTGATCGCCTCAATCCTCTTTTCGCCTCGGCAGACGGCCTGAAAGGCGTCGGGCCGCAACTGGCGCGGCCGCTGGAAAAGCTGAGCCTGACGCGGGTGAAGGACTTTGCCTACCATTTGCCCGACCGATTCGTTCAGCGCCGCGCGGTCGCCAATCTGGACGACGCGGGGGTGGGCGAGAATATCCTGATCGCGCTTACACCGGTTGACTACCGCAGTTCCGCCGGTCGCGGCCCGTTCCGCATTTTGGCAAGCGATGCGGTGGGCAATATCTGCGCGCTGACTTACTTTGGCCGTAACGGTGGCTGGGCGAAAAAGCAGTTGCCACTGGGCGAACGCCGCTGGATTGCCGGGCGGCTCGATCAGTATGGTCAGCTTTGGCAGATCGTCCATCCAGACCATGTGACAGAGGACGGCGGATCGGACCTCGGCAAGCTGTGCGAGCCGATCTACCCGCTGTCTGATGGCCTCACGCAGGGGCGTCTCGCTGCGCTGGTGCAACTGGCCTTGGGCACTGTGACGGATTTGCCCGAATGGATCGAACCGGGGCTGGCTGACAAGATGCAGTGGCCGGGCTGGCGTGATGCCCTGCTCTTGGCGCATAAGGGCGAACATGCCGCCGCGCGTGACCGGCTGGCCTATGACGAACTGCTTGCCAACAGTCTGGCGCTGATGCTGGTAAAGAACGCCAACCGCGCGAAAAGCGGCACGCCGCTGCGCGGTGACGGCCAGTTACGTGCCCGCCTGTCGCTGCCGTTCGGGCTGACGGGGGCGCAGAAGCGCTCGATTGCGGAGATTGAGGGCGATCTGGCGCAAGGCGCGCCTATGTTGCGGCTGCTGCAAGGCGATGTCGGGTCGGGCAAGACGGTCGTGGCGCTGGAATCGATGCTGATCGCGGTAGAGGCGGGGGCGCAGGCGGCCTTGCTCGCGCCGACGGAAATCCTGGCCCGCCAGCATTTCGAAACGCTGCGCAAGATGCTGGAGGGCACCGGCGTTACCATCACGCTGCTGACCGGACGCGACAAGGGACGGGCGCGTGAGGCGATTCTGATGGGGCTGCTCGACGGTTCGATCCAGATATGCATCGGCACCCACGCGATCTTTCAGGACACCGTCGCCTATCGCAACCTTGCGCTGGTGGTGATCGACGAGCAGCACCGCTTTGGCGTCGGCCAGCGGCTGATGCTGACGCAAAAAGGAAAGCGCACGCCGCATTGTCTGGCGATGACCGCAACGCCGATCCCGCGCACGCTGACATTGGCGCAATACGGCGAAATGGACGTGTCGCGGCTGGATGAAATGCCGCCGGGCCGTCAGGCTATCGACACCCGCGTCGTGGCGATTGAGCGGATGGGAGATGTGATCGGCGCGGTCGCGCGGCATCTCGATACCGGACAGCAGGCCTATTGGGTTTGCCCGATGGTCCGCGAACTGGAAACCGAGGATATCGCCGCTGCCGAAGCGCGCTATGCCGAGCTGAAAGAGCGGTTTGGCGACAGCGTCGTTCTGGTCCACGGCCAGCTTCGCCCAGAGATCAAGGATGCCGCGATGGAGCGTTTCGCTTCCGGCGGGGCGCGGCTGCTGGTGGCGACGACGGTGATCGAAGTTGGCGTCGACGTGCCCGCCGCGACGCTGATGGTTATCGAACAGGCTGAGCGGTTTGGCCTTGCGCAGCTTCACCAGTTGCGCGGACGAGTGGGGCGGGGGTCGGAGAAATCCACCTGCCTGCTGCTTCGCGGCGGTGCGCTGTCCGAAACCGGGCGGGAGCGGCTGGCCCTGATGCGCGAGACGCAGGACGGGTTTCGGCTGGCGGAGGAGGACTTGCGCCTGCGTGGCGGCGGTGAACTGCTCGGCACGCGGCAATCGGGCGATACCCCTTTCCGCATCGCCAGCCTTGAACAGATACAGCGCCTGTTGCCCGTCGCCCACGACGACGCGCGCCTGCTGATCGAACGCGACGGCGGCCTCGCCAGCGAAAGAGGCGAGGCCGCGCGGTTATTGCTCTATCTGTTTGAGCGCGACTGGGGCGTGCAACTGCTGCGGGGCGGGTAGTTTCCCCCCTCCTCTGAAGAGGAGGGGGCTTAGATTATCAGCTCTCCTGAATGGCTGTCAGTTCCGCATCAGGCAGCCCGCCGCTTTCCACTTGCGTCATAAGCTCTTGCTTGCGCGCCATCATCTGGTCACGAAGCGTAACCAGATCGACTTCCGCCTCCCGGGCCTGGGCGAAGATGCCCTTGGTATTGGCCTCTTCCTCGGACACGTGATGTTCGATTTCTTCGGACAGCACCTTGACCTTGGCATCATAGAACTCATCGTCAGGCGAACTGGCGGTGATGTCGTTAATCAGCACTTTCGCGCCATCGTGCTCAACATAGGCTTCGGACAGCAAATCCGCTTCGATTTTTCCATCGAGCGCCGGGTAGAAGATTTCCTCTTCCAGCATGGTATGGATTTTCAGCTCGTTGCAGATCTGTGTGGCCAAGTCCTGCTTTGAGCCATCGCTGGCGTTTTCGAACTTCTCAAACAGCACTTCCACTTTGCGGTGATCGGCCTTGAGCATGGCGATGGCGTCGGTAAATTCCTCGGTTTGCATGGTGAATCTCCTTGGCCGCAGAAGCGCGGTCAGGGGTGGTTAACGCCCGCCCCGCGCGCAGGTTCCCGCAACATATCCATGCAATTCGGCGTTTGACGGAACGACTCACCAAAGGATCAGCGTGTGATCAGGGCACATTTGTCCTGGCAAATTGCCAATCCGACAGTTCACGTCAGAACTCGCCGCCCAGCAAGGCACCCGCATTCGGGACGCACCGTTCCAGGCCAAGTTTGTCGAGCATCTGGTGAGCGGTGCAGACGGCTGCGGACACTACGGGCACGCCGATCTGGTCTTGCAGCGTCTGGATGACAGGCAACGATGGCATCTGGACGCAGGCCGATGCGACGAAGGCATCGATGCCGGTTCGATCGACACCCTTGTAGATTTCAAGCAGGCGCTGCGGATCGTGTCGTCCTACAGCGATGTTGTCGGGAATCTCCAGCGCTGTGAAATCGCGAACCGTGATGCCCTCGCTTTCGATGTAGTCGACCACGAGGCGGGTTAGCGGTTTCATGTAAGGGCAGATGACCGAGATTGTCTTGGCGCCGAGACGGTGCAAACCTTCGATCAAGGCACCGGCACTGGTGACGACCGGGGCTGGTGCGTCGTTCTCCACGGTCCGCTGATGAAGGCGGGTTTCGGATACGCGGTGATAGCCTTTGCCCATGCTCATGATCGCCACCAGGCAGGCGTAGCCAAGCACATCGACGCGGGCATCGGACAGTTCGATCGCGCAACGATCACTGTCCCGGTCCATGGCCACAAGCTCTTCCTTGACCACATGCTTCATCCGCATGCGGCTCGAATGAAAGGTGAACCGCTCCGGAAAGACTGCTTCGCGCGCGCGAAACATGGCCGGGATCTCGGTCTCCATCGTTGTGTTGGATGAAGGGACGATCTGTCCCACGCGGAAGTTGCGCGTTGCAGTCATGATATTTTCCTTGAAGATCAGGCCTTGAAGATCGGGCCTTGTGGATCGGGGTCAGGCTGGTTCGGGCGGTGCCGAAGCGTCGGGCCGGGGTGCGGCGGGTTCTGCCGCCGGGTCGATGACCCTGATCGGGGCGCGGGGTGTGCGATCGACCGCCAGGTCGAAGATGTCGAAGCGATTGTAATGCCCGATGATGTCATGCATCTGCTTGGGCTGGATGCAGCGTGACAGGTCGATATCGGCATAGACGATGCCTTCCGCGTCGATCAGTGCTTCGCCCACCAGCCGACCATCCGGCCCGATCACGCCCGAGAATGCGCTGTTGCTGCGTTCAAGTCGCGCGCGCGCATCGGGAACCAGCCCTTCCATTGCGGTGATGATCTCGTCCGAAATCGTCGAGCAGGATACGATGGTGAAGACTTTCCCTTCGAACGAATGCGCCATTGCACGCACCTTGATCGCTTCGGCCATGTCGTAGTCGGGCGGGGCGACCGGCAATGAGATGTAGCTCGCCGCGTGAACCAGCTCGCCCTGTGCGAGGAGGGCAAAGCGGGCGAGCGTGTTGGTGTTTTCACCGCAGGCGAGCGCGCCGAGAGGGCCAATCGCGGTATCGTAGACCACCAGGCCCGATCCATCCCCTGGGGCCCAGGTCAGCTTTTCCGCCCAGGTCGGGACGAGCTTGCGATGCCGACCCATGATCGCACCGTCCGGGCCGATGAAGACCAGCGTGTTGTACAGCGTGCCCAGCGAAACGGGACTGCGTTCGTTGACGCCGATGATCACGTGGACCCCGCAGTCCCGCGCGGCTTCGCTCACGATCTCGATCTCGGGGCCTGGCAGAAGGATCGAAGCGCGGACCAGACGTTCGAACCACGGGCTGCACGACACTGGATCGCTGATCCAGCTCCAGTAGGGATAGCCGGCGACGAAGACTTCAGGAAAGACCACTAGCGACGCGCCATTGCCCGCCGCTTCTCTGATCAGTGCTGCGGCCTTCGTGCACGTGGCGACTGGATCGAGAAAGACCGGGCAGGTCTGCACTGCGGCAGCCTTGAAATGCGGAAGTTTCAGCATCGGATCACACCTTCCAGCAATCGGGCCAGCTATCGCGCCAAGAGTTCGCCTGAGCGACCGGACGTCACGCGCGACGCGCCGCCCTTCTGCCTCAGGTTGACATGGAGGTGCAAGATATTTTAAGCTTGTAACAAATTGGACGAGGAAATTTGATCATGGCCGACGCTGCCTATGATGAATACCGGGAGGATGTGCTCGGCCGGGCGAACGTCGAGGACACCGAAGAGCTCATTGCTTTTTACAAGGATCTTGAATCGCAGCACGCCGGCGCATTGTGGACGGTCGCCAACAAGATCGAACCGTGGGAGCCGACTTCTGAGTCGGTTCCGATGCTGTGGCAATACGACCGGCTGCGCGACCATGTGCTCCGCTCGCTGGAACTGGTCAGCCCGGAGAAGGCGGGGCGCCGGGTCGTTTACCTGGCTAATCCGGGCAGGGAAGATGTCACCGCAGCGGTGGGGTGGCTCTATACCGGGCTACAGGTGATGGGGCCGGGCGAAGTGGCATCGAGCCATCGCCATTCAGCCTCGGCACTGCGCTTTATCATGGAAGGCAGCGGTGCCTTCACCAACGTCGATGGCCACAAGATGACGCTTGGCCGCAACGACTTCGTTTTGACGCCGAACGGGACCTGGCACGAACACGGCGTGGCTGAGGACGGCACGGTGTGTATCTGGCAGGACGGCCTCGACATCCCGCTGATGAACGCGCTCGATGCCAACTTCTACGAGGTTCACCCGGACCTGCAGCAGGCCGTCAGCTTCCCGATCGACGATTCGACCGCGACTTGGGGCAACCCGGCGCTGAAGCCGGCTGGCGAGACCTGGTCCAAGCGCTACTCCCCGCTGCTGAAATACGAATGGGAACCGACCTACGAAGCCCTGCAGAAATATTCCCGGGTGACCGATGGGTCGCCCTACGACGGCATCCACATGGACTATGTGAACCCGTTCACCGGAGGCCCGCCGATGATGACCATGGGCGCGTCGGTGCAGCTTCTGCGTCCGGGCGAACACACCAGGGCGCACCGCGAAGTGGGCAGCTTTGTCTACCAGTGCGCCAAGGGTTCGGGCCATTCGATCATCGGTGGCAAACGCTTCGATTGGAAGGAACGTGACATTTTCGTCGTGCCGTCCTGGATGTGGCATGAGCATGTCAATGCTTCAGCCAGCGACGATGCCTGCCTGTTTTCCTTCCACGATCTGCCGACCATGAAGGCGCTAGGCCTCTACCGCGTCGAAGGCCTTGCAGAAAACGGCGGCCACCAGCCAGTTCACTCCTGATTTTGCACCTATTGTTCCGGAAGGAAGCCAATGCGCCTTGTTACCTATCGCCAAACCATCGAAGCGGAAGCTCGCCTGGGCGTCCTGGTTGATGACCTTGTCATCGACGTAGCCCGGCTGGGCAAACGCTCCGGCATACCGCTTCCCTCGTCCATGCTCGAATTCATCCAGCTTGGGCCGGTTGCGGTTACCGAGCTTGGTTATCTGATAGAGGAGGCGAAGGGTCGCTGGCCGGTCAATGGCGCGATGCCGCTTGCCGGTTCCACGCTGCTTGCGCCGATTCCGCGGCCCCGCAAGAACGTCTTCGGGATCGGGCTCAACTATATCGATCACGTTGCCGAAAGCGCTGCGGCGCTCGATACATCGCCGGATCTTCCGCAGAAGCCGGTGATCTTCTCGAAGCCGCCAACTTCGGTCATCGCGCCGGGCGAGCCGATCGTGCACCGGGCAGACATCACACAACAGCTCGATTGGGAAGTCGAGCTGGCTGCGATAATAGGCACCACCGCGCAGCGCGTGACCCGCGAGAATGCCCTGGCGCATGTGTTCGGTTATACCGTGCTGATTGACATGAGCGCGCGCGATTGCCGCCGGGCAGGGCAGTGGATCTATTCCAAGGGGCAGGACAGCTATTGCCCGATGGGGCCATGCATCGTCACCGCCGACGAGATTCCCGATCCGCAAACGCTTGACCTCTGGCTTACCGTCAACGGCGTCGAGAAGCAGCGCAGCAACACCAGCCACATGCTGTTCAAGGTTGACGAACTGATCGCTGACATCAGCCAGGGCATTACACTTGAGCCGGGCGACATCATCGCCACGGGAACGCCAGAGGGCGTTGGCGCTGGCCGTACGCCGCAGGAATGGGTCTGGCCCGGAGACGTAATCGAGGCTGAAGTCGTGGGCATCGGCAAGCTGCGGCACCCCGTTGTCGCAGGCTGACCTTGGCTCGTGGCAGTTGAGCAAGGCAAATAGCGTTTCAGCAAAAGGAAGCACCGCGACGCAAGCGCGGCGCGGTGCTTCCATCCGGGCCTATTTCGAAGCAGAGCGCGATGCGTCATCAATGATATAGCGCCAGCCGCCGTCGCGCGGATCCTTGCGCATGACCTCGATCCCGCCGCCGGTCAGTTCCTGCTTTACGCCATCGGCGTTGACGAAATTCATCCGCCAGTGGTTGGTGGTCAGAGCAATGTCCTGCCAGAGATAGTGCTTGCGGTTGCCGAGCACGATCTGTGGCTTGATGGACAGAAGGCCTGTGAAATCCTCACGCACCTTGGCCTTGCCATAAAGCAGTATCCCGTCCGGATTGATGTAGGTGACATCCTCCATGTAGAGGTCGACCAGACCTTCGAGGTCGCCGGTGTTCATGCGCTGCTGCCAGGCATCGTACAGCTTGTCGATATCGGTGACCGGCGCAACCTTGTCGGCTGGCGCTGCGTGAGCCAGGCCTGCCGTACCGGCCATTCCGGCGGCGAGGGCCCCCGCTGCGGCGACCCGGAGAAAGTCTGCCCTGGTCAGTCCGTGAACAGCGTCATCAGATCGATTGGCGGACAGGTCCTTGCCCGAGTTCGCATCTTGCCAGGCCTTGCGAATGGATGTGATCAACGGGCGTTCCTCTACAGAGAGTTGTCCGGTGGGCGATACCTTTTGCCTGCCGGGACGTCGCTTGGCGTCGAGAGTGCTTGCGCCTGGCGCATCAGTCCATTTCAACTTCGGCCAGATCCGGATTGTTTCGGCCTGGTGGCAAAATCATTGCTGCCCTCAGCGGATCGCTGCGGTCGCGTCCATCTCGAACAGGATATCAGGCATCGCCAGAGCCTGAACCCCGACCATGGTCGAGGTAGGTCCCTGATCGCCGAAGTGGCGGCGCATTGCTGCGTTAAGCGCAGGCCAGTGCTTTTCACCGTCGAGCCCGACGACATAGAGCCGTACCCGCACGACATCCTTGCCTGATGCATGAGCGGCCTTGAGGCTGGTCTCAAGGTTGGCAAAGGTACGATCGACCTGGGCGGCGAAGTCGGTCGGATTGACGATGTTTCCATCTTTGTCATCACCGGTAGTGCCAGCCACCTCGACCAGCTTCGTGCCCGGGTTGATGACAATGGCCTGGCTGTAGTTCCACAGCTTCTGGCTGTCAGCGAGGCCGGGCGGGGCGATGCGCGTGAACGGCGCTGGTTCGGCGGGCGGCTTGTTGCAGGCGGCCAGTGCAAAGGTCAGGCCGAGAGTTGCGGCGATCGCGAATTGGCGCAGGATCGAACCTTTGCGCTCCGTACCTAGTCGGCTGCAGCAAGGCTGAAGGCGGTTTATCATCATTCTCCAACTCCGCAGAAAGCGCGATCGAAATAGACCAGCGCTTGTGTCGCCGATCCGATCCGCAAGGCTACAACGTGCCCCACGAACAGGCTGTG
>JBDTUQ010000047.1:0-16689 GCA_040007615.1 Novosphingobium sp. | reverse complement strand
CCAGCCGCTGGTTGGTCATCGCCTGCGCCACCGTTACCGCCGTGCGCAGCGCGCCGACGGTGGTGGTGCTGGCGCGGTCCACGCCCTTGACCAGTTCGACGTTGTTTTTCTTGACCAGATCAAGCGCCAGATAGCCCTGCACCGTCACCGCCATCTGGGTCAGCAAATCCTGCGTGCGCTGGCGGGTATAGAACAGCGCCGTTTCACGCAGCGCCTTTGCCTTGGCCGGTTCGCTGGCGTCCAGATCGGCGGCCTTTTCCTCAAGCCGCCCGTCCAGCGTGCGGGCGATGTGGATCATCTGCTCCAGATTGCCCATCGCCGCCCACAGTTTCTGCCGCTCAACATCAATCCCGGCGTTGTCCATCAGCAGTTCGTCCTTGCCCGATGCCAGGTGCGTCAGGATCGACTGGATGTGCGTTTGCGACGATTGATAGCGTTCGAAATAGTGTTTCAGGCTGTTGCCGAAGGGGATGATGCCCAGAAACTTGCGACCGGGGGACAGCTTGCCCGCCTTGCCGGGATCGAGATCCTCGATCGTCTTGCGCAGTTCGGCCAGATTGGCACCGACGCCGGAATCCTTGTCCATCGCCTTGATCGGACGGTCGAGGAAGCGATTCGACATTTCCGATGCGGCGGCGATTTCCTTGCGGCCCATGTTGGTCAGGTCACTGACTTTCTGGCCGAAAGCCGGGCTGTTCGGGTCTTGCGCCACCAGGTCCGCGATATAGGCATCGACCTTGGTGTCCAGTTTGGACTTCTCGTCGCTGGAAACCGGGACCAGACCGACGGCCTGTTCGGGCGCGACGACCGGGACAGGATCGGGCGGGGTCAGGGTGATCCCCGGCGTCGCGGTGGCGGTCTGGGTCGGCGTGGAGGCCATGAGCAGGACTTTCCGTGGGTTGTCGATATGCCCTCGCAAGATGGGATGCGGCGCGCCCGGTTGCAAGCTGTATTAGTCAGCTAAGGCAGGCGCGTGCCCGGAAAATTGTTGCGGCGCAGCAATGGACGATATTCGGAAGGCGAATTTGCAGGTAGTGCTCTGCCGCAAGCGACTCACCGGGAATTGCCATGCCAGCTGCTACCACAAAGGATTCCCTGACCGCGCTGGTGCTGCAAGGCGGCGGCGCGCTGGGGGCCTATCAGGGCGGGGTCTATGCCGCCTTGGCCGCAGCGGGCCAGACGCCGGACTGGGTGGCCGGAATTTCCATCGGTGCGATCAACGCCGCGATTATTGCCGGAAATCCCCCAGAAAAGCGTATTTCAAGCCTGCGCGGCTTCTGGGACCGGGTATCGTCGCAAGTCACGGTTTCGCCTCTGATGCCTGACGGCCCGCTGCGAACATGGTTCAGCGGATGGTCCGCAGGCGTCACGGCCATGACCGGCATTCCGGGCTTTTTCGAGCCGCGCTTTCCGCCGCCTGCGCTGGCCATGCCGGGGTCTTTTGCGGCGATAAGCTATTACGACACCGCGCCGCTGCGCCAGACGCTGCTGGATTTCGTCGACTTTGACCTGATTAACGCGCGGGCGACGCGGTTCAGCGTCGGCGCGGTCAATGTGCTGACCGGCAATTTCGTTTACTTTGATAATCATGAGCGCACTATCGGCCCCGAACATGTCATGGCCAGCGGGGCTTTGCCGCCCGGATTTCCGCCCGTCATCATCGACGGAGAGCCGTACTGGGACGGCGGCATCGTTTCGAATACGCCGCTGCAATTCGTGCTGGATAACCGTGCCGACGGCAACATTACGGTGTTTCAGGTAGACCTGTTTTCCGCGCGCGGCCCGATGCCATTGACGATAGTTGATGCCGACCAACGCGAAAAGGACATCCGCTTTTCCAGCCGCACCCGGCTTAATACCGATATGGAAAAGGAACTGCTGAAACTGCGCGCGGCGATGAAGCGGCTGGCGGCAAAATTGCCGTCGGACCTGAAGGACGATCCAGACGTTCAGTTGCTTAGCAATTGCCGCAGCGAAGGGGCAGTCACGATCATGCACCTGATAAACCGGCCCGAGCCTTATGAAACGGCGTGCAAGGACTTTGAATTCTCACGCCAGACGGTGAATGGACACTGGGATTCCGGCCAGGCCGATGCCGAACATTCCTTGCGCCATCCCCGGTGGACGGGCCGGACGGTGCATTCTACCGGCGTGGTGATATTCGATCTGACGGCAGAACCCGCTTAGTCAGCTTACAAGCAATCAGCCCGCTAACATGGAGCCAGAAGCATGAAATTACAGGACAAGGTCTGCATCGTCACCGGTTCGGCCAGCGGCATCGGCCTCGCCATCGCGCGGCGCTATGTCTCTGAAGGGGCCAAGGTCGTGATCGCCGACATGAACCTTGCCGCCGCGCAGGCCACCGCCGACAGCATAAACGCGGCCAATCCGGGCAAGGCAATGGCGGTGGCTATGGATGTCACGTCTGAGGAACAGGTCAATGCCGGAGTCGCCGGTGTCGTCGCGGCATGGGGCGGGGTTGATGTGCTGGTTTCCAACGCGGGTATCCAGATCGTCAACCCGATCGAGAATTTCGCCTATGCCGACTGGAAAAAGATGCTGGCGATCCATCTGGACGGGGCTTTCCTGACCACCAAGGCCTGCCTGCCGCATATGTATGCCAAGGGCGGCGGATCGGTGATCATGATGGGATCGGTCCATTCGAAAGAGGCATCGCCGCTCAAGTCAGCCTATGTCACCGCCAAGCATGGCCTGCTGGGACTGTGCAAGGTGATCGCCAAGGAAGGCGCGGCGCATGGCGTTCGTGCGAATGTGATCTGCCCGGGATTTGTCCGCACGCCGCTGGTGGACAAGCAGATTCCCGAACAGGCGAAGGAGCTGGGGATTTCGGAGGATGAGGTCGTCCGCAAGGTTATGCTGGGCCAGACGGTGGACGGGCAGTTCACGACGGTCGAGGACGTTGCCGAAGTTGCACTGCTGTTCGCCGGGTTTGAAACCAACGCGCTGACCGGGCAGTCGCTCGTCGTCAGCCACGGTTGGTTTATGGAATAGCTATTAGCGCCGCCGCCGTGGCTCAGCATTTCGCAAGCAAGCCACGGCGACGCGCTGAAATTATAACGTGGTCCGGTTACCGGTCACGAAGTGCACGATCACGGCGATGACGGCGATAATCAGTAGCAGGTGGATCAAACCGCCCGCAACATGGAATACCAGTGCGCCCATCAGCCACATGACCAGAAGCACGATACCAACGATTAACCACATCACCGTTCTCCTTGCTATGCAGGCCGCAGTCGCGGCACCTATAAAACGCGGGTTGCGATAAGTTGTTCCGGATTTCGCGATCAGCGGCTCAACCGGACCAGTGCTTCGTCCAGTGCCGAGAGAAAGCGTGAGCGGTCTGCCTTGCTGAACGGTGCGGGTCCGCCCAGCGGCCTGCCGCTCGTGCTTTCACCCACCGCTCCTGCGCGCAAATCTGCCATGATCGCGCGGGTGGCGATCTGGCTGCCGATCGAGCTTGAGGTAAATGCGCGGCCATTGTGCGCCAGCACGGTCGCCCCGGCCTTGATACAGCGGTCCGCCAGCAGGATATCGGCGGTTATCACCACGCTGCGCGCGTTGGCGCGTTCGGCGATCCAGTCATCGGCGGCGTCGAACCCGTCGGACACCACTTCCCGGCCGATAAGCGGATGCTGCGGCACCCGGATTGGCGAATTGCTGACGATAGTGACGGCAACCTCGCGGCGCAGGGCTACCTTGTAGACTTCGTCCTTCACAGGGCAGGCATCGGCATCGACCATGATCCGCAAGGCTTCGTGCCCCGTCACTGCTTGCGCCCCGTTCACCGTTTGCGGACAAATTCGGCGCGCAGGACCAGACCTTTGATGCCGTCGAACCGGCAATCGATTTCCTGCGCGTCGCCGGTCAGGCGGATGGATTTTATCACGGTGCCCTGTTTCAGCGTCTGGCCCGCGCCCTTTACTGTCAGATCCTTGATCAGCGTGACGGAATCCCCATCAGCCAGGATGTTGCCCACCGCATCGCGCACTTCGACAGCGTTGGCCGCCGCGTTTTTGGCAGCCAGATCGCTTGCCGCCATCCACTCACCGCTTTCCTCGTCATAAACGTAATCGTCGTCACTGCCGGACATTTGCATTCCCCTTGCTGTGCCACCGCCCATGACAGGCGCGGCGCGGATTTGCCAGAGGCAGGGCCGGGCCAAGTTCCGGGCATGGCCGGGCCAAGACGCGGGGGCGATGGCTTGCCGCTAACCTCACCTCGTTCTCGACAAGGGCGCAATCGGTGATCTAGAGAACCTCGCTGCTTCAGCGCCACGTTATACGCGCTCCAGTTCGTCGTACGATATTTCGGAGCAGCGGGTTTCGGCATCCCGCACGCCTATCCTACCAGATTCGCTCAGGGAATCCCTTAACGCACTTACGCAACAAAGCCTTGCGGCAGGCTGACGGGGGCGGCTACTGCCGGGCGGACAGCAAGTGTTCTGCCCGCGCCAGATCGGCAGGGCGGTCAACGTCGATCAGTTCATCGGCCGGGCAGTCCAGCAAGGTCAGGCCGGGCAGATTGCGCAAGATCGGGCCAGCGCCCTGTTGCCCGTTCAAGACTTGCAGGGCGGGGAAGCAGGCGGCGGGCAGCAGCGTCGGCACTCCGGCATGTCCGCCTGGGTATCGGCAGGCTGCAGGCGCGCCAGCGGCGATCAGGCGTTCAAGCAGCGCCGGGGCCACTAGCGGCATGTCGGCCAGCATGATGAGCACACCTGACGCGCCCCGCTGCTCGGCAAGCGCAGCCGCCAAGGCCACCGAACTGCCCATCCCCTCTGCCGCGCGGGGATTGTGCCGGATCTCGCAGCGCCCTTTGGCAAACGCAGGCGGGGAATCGCGGGTTAGCCATATTACCCCCAGTCCAGTCGCCAGCGCCGCGTCCAGTGCCCACTGGCCCAGCGGCAGACCGGCGCAGGGCGCGGCGATCTTGTCTGCGCCGAACCGTGAAGCCGCGCCCGCGCCCAGCACAACGATCAGCGGTGCCGAGCGACCTGAGCCTTGGGGGAAAATTACGCCGCCAGCTTGAAC
The DNA here is from genome assembly GCA_040007615.1 of Novosphingobium sp. Taxonomy (GTDB): domain Bacteria; phylum Pseudomonadota; class Alphaproteobacteria; order Sphingomonadales; family Sphingomonadaceae; genus Novosphingobium. Next base: position 11,641 of record JBDTUQ010000047.1, on the reverse strand, counting down.
GGTTCGATCTCGCCCGAAAGGTAAAGCTTTTTCGCCTTGGCCCGGCTCAGTTTGCCCGAACTGGTGCGCGGCAGGGTACGTGGGGGGACCAGTTCGACAAGGCAGTTCATGCCGGTGATCGACCGCACCTTGTCACGGATCTGGTCGTGCAGCTTGCGGCGTTCGATGGGATCGGAAACCCGGCAGTGGACCAGCACGGCGGGCACTTCCTCACCATTTTCGGATTCGACCGCAAACGCGGCGATATCGCCCTGGTGAAATCCGGGCAGTTGTTCCACCGCCCACTCGATATCCTGCGGCCAGTGGTTCTTGCCGTTGATGATGATCATGTCCTTCGCCCGTCCGACGATGAACAGATAGCCATCAACCATGTAACCCATGTCGCCGGTATCCAGCCAGCCATCGACGAGGCACTCTGCCGTCGCCTCAGGATCGCGGAAGTATGAGTGCATGACGCTTGGCCCCTTGCACCAGACTTTGCCGATGTGGTGATCAGGCAGGGCGCGGCCATGTTCGCCGCGCACTTCCAGAGCCATGTCGCGCACCGGCTTGCCGCAGTTGACGATGGCACGATAGCGGGCGGGCCTGCTGAGATCGCGCGGCGTGCCCGAAAGGCGCTCTTCCTCGACCAGTTCAACCCGGATGCCTTCGCCAGGCGGCATGACGGTGACCGCCAGCGTCGCTTCGGCAAGGCCATAGCTGGGCAGGAATGCGCTCGCCTTGAACCCGGCTTCGGCAAAGGCGTTGACGAAGCCCTGCATCACATCGGGCCGGATCATGTCGGCCCCGTTACCTGCGATGCGCCAGCGCGACAGGTCGAACCGTTCGGCCACCTGGCTCTGGCTGGAAATGCGGCGGGCGCAGATGTCATAGCCAAAGGTGGGCGAATAGCTGCACGACGTGCCGGGATTGCGGCTGATCATGTCGAGCCACGCCAGCGGGCGGCGGGCGAAATCCTCGGTCTTGAGGTAATCGGAAGATACCTGATTGGCTATCATCGACAGGAAACAGCCGACCAGCCCCATGTCGTGATACCACGGCAGCCAGCTGATGCAGCGATCAGACGTCTGAAACTCCATGCCGTGGCTGTGCCCGGCCAGATTGTTGAGCAGCGCCCCGTGCGTCACCGCGACGCCGTGCGGAAACCGGGTCGATCCGCTGGAATATTGCAGATAGCAGATGTCATCTGACTGCATCGTCGGCAGCTTGCAATCAAGGGCGGGCTGGGCGGCGAAATCTTCCCATGAAGTTCCCCTGCAGCCCTGCCGCGCGGCGGCGGCACCGGCCATTTCAGCCAGTTCGGCGGGATAGAACAGCACGGCGGGATCGGAACTGGAAAGCTGGACGGAAAGCTGCTCGATATAGTTTTCCTTGCCGCCAAAGCTGGTCGGCAGGGGCAAAGGCACCGGCCACGCCCCGGCATAGACCGCGCCGCAGAACAGGGCTGCGAAATCGGTGCCGGTTTCGGCGATCAGGGCCACCCGGTCACCCGGTACGATGCCGCTGGCGATCAGCCGACGCGCCATATCCAGCGCATCCTGCCGCAATTCGGAATAGGGATAGACGCGCACGAGATTTCCGCGCGCATCGTGGAAATTCAGCCCGCGCTTGCCGCTGGCAGCATAGTCCAGCGCCTCACCAAAAGTGGCGAAGTCCGCGAAACGGCGGGGGAGTTCATCCTCGTTGGGAGTCGGCACCAGCAGTGTGGCGGTGTCGTTCATTAGCGAAACCCGTCTGTTGTTGTCGGTCCGGTCCGAAAGGCCCCGAGCCTGGTTGCAACGCCTATAACAAGTTCTGGGGTTTTAGCCAGATACGCGGCTTTTAACCAATTGTTGGTCATAAAATCCCCCTGCGGGCCTCCCCATTCGGTAAGGACTGTGGCACGAATAAGGCGCAATGCGACAACGCCCTGACAGCAAGCGGCCCCAGCGGCCGCCTCCGCGCCCGATTGACGCCGCGCGTTTGGGCGAGATGGCGCTTGCCTATGTTGCGCGTTTCGCCACCAGCGCGGCCAAGCTGGATGCCTATCTGCGGCGCAAATTGCGGGAACGCGGCTGGGAGGGGGAGGGCGATCCGCCGGTCAAGGCCACGGTCGAACGGATGGTGGAACTCGGCTATATCGACGACGAGGTTTATGCTCGCTCCAAAACCGGCAGCCTGCTGCGGCGCGGCTTTGGCGCAAGGCGGATTTCGCAAGACCTGAACTCAGCGGGGATTGCCGAAGAGGTGCGCGAATCGGTGCGTGCGGGGGTGGATGAACAACGCCGCGCTGCGCTCGCATTTGCCAGCAAACGCCACATCGGCCCATTCGGTCCGCCAGCGCCAGACCGGGCGGCGCGCGAAAAGCAGATGGGGGCGATGCTGCGCGCCGGTCACCCGCTGGACAGCGCCCGCGAATTGGTCAATGCCGCCAGCGTGGAAGCCGCCGAGCAATGGGCGAGCGAGGGAGATTATTGAATATGCTGCGTAAAGTGAGCCTCGTCTGCGCACTTGCCTTGGTGGCGGCCTGTTCCCCAGCCAAGTCCGAATCCGCGCCCATCACCCCCGTCGCGCTTGCAAAAGCCCCGCATCACGCAGCATCTGGTTTGCCGGTCATTCCCTTGTCGATCACCCACAACGGCAAAAAGCACAACTTCCGCGTCGAAGTGGCGGCCAGCGATGCCGATCAGGAAAAAGGCCTGATGTTCCGCACTGCGATGGGCGCGGACGAGGGCATGATCTTCCCGATGAACCCACCCCTCCTTGCAGCGTTCTGGATGAAGAACACGGTAATGTCGCTCGACATCATCTACATCGGCGCTGACCACCGCGTGCTGAACATAGCGGCCAACGCGGTGCCGTATTCGGAAACTGCGCTTTATAGCGAGGGCCGGGTGAGTGCGGTGTTGGAGCTGAATGCCGGACGGGCGGCGCAGCTGGGGATTGGCAAGGGGGATTTGGTTAAGTGGTGAGGGTGATTTTTGTCAAACCCACCAATAAGCCACCTTGCTGCCTTGAAAGCATAAATCGACTCTTCCCCCCTCCTCTTCAGGGGAGGGGCTGGGGGTGGGGTTTCTCGTGTAGACGCGACGTTGGTTGAGGGCGATAGACCCCACCCCAACCCCTCCCCTGAAGGAGAGGGGCTTTAGGAGCACCACTACCCCCTTGCTCCCACCCCCTCAGTTCCGCTAGGCGCTGGGTATGGGAATTCTCGGTAAAATCTTCACCTGGTGGGACGGCGCCACCATTGGCACCATGCTCAACAGCACGCTGACCGGCGAGCGTGTGGGCATTGATGCTCAGGGCAATCGCTATTACCGCGCGGCAAAGCGTCTGCCTGATGGGCGGGAGCGGCGCTGGGTGATTTATAACGGGGCCAATGATGCCAGCCGCGTGCCGGCGGAATGGCATGGCTGGCTGCACGGCAGCTTTGACAGCGTGCCCGAAAGTAATCTGCCGCCCGCCCGTATCTGGGAGGTGGACTATACCCCCAACCAGACCGGCACCGCGCAGGCATACCGCCCGCAAGGCGCGCTGGAGCGTGGCGGCAAGCGTGCCGGGGCGACCGGCGATTACGAAGCCTGGTCACCGGACGCCTGAGGGTGAAACGGGCTGTCGCGCTTATCTTGCTCCCGCTTGCGCTCACCGCTTGCAAGCGGCAGGCGGACGAAGTGGCAGAGGCGCGGGCGACCGAAGTGCCTAAATCGTTTGCTTCGGGCGGGGCGGGTGGCCCGGTGACGGAAAGCGAATTCGGCACTCCGGTAAAAGACCGCGTCGCCACCATCGGCCTGCTGAACAAACGCAACAACCTTGAGCAGGATCTGGTGATGAAGACCGGCGAATCGCGCCGCGTCGGCAATGTCATCGTCAAACTGGCAACGTGTGAGCGCAGCCTGCCGTGGGAACAACCACCGGAAGTGGGCGCATTCGTGCAATTGTTTGTCGAGGAACGCGCCAATACCGATCAGGCGCTGGCCTGGCACAAAGTTTTTTCCGGCTGGCTTTACAAGAATTCGCCCTCGCTCAACGTGGTCGAACACCCGGTCTATGATGTCTGGGTCAAGGACTGCGCGATGAAGTTTCCCGGTGAGGAGGAAGACCCCGCCGCAGCCGCCAGCGCGGCAAAGCCGGTGGGCAAATCCACCACTGCCGCCGCGCCTGCGCCTTCCCCATTGCCAACTGCTGCCGCCCCTGCTCCTGCCGCGACCGGCCTTTGAGCCTGACGCAGCAGTTGCAGATAGCGTTTCTGGGTAATCTCGACCGCGCCCAATGAGGCGAGGTGGCCAGTGATGAACTGGCAGTCCAGCAGTTCCGCCCCGCTCATCCGCATCGCGCAGACCAGCCAGGCCAGAGCCACTTTCGAGGCATCTGGCACCCGGCTGAACATGCTTTCTCCGCAGAATACCCGGTCAAAACCGACCCCGTAAAGCCCGCCTACCAGCGCGCCGTCCTGCCAGCATTCTATTGAATGGCCGAGGCCATATTCGTGCAGGCGCTGATAACTCATCGCGATGCGCCCGCTGATCCAGGTGTCGCCATCCTCGTCGCGCGGGGCCGCGCAGCCGAGCATGACTTCGGCAAAGGCCTGGTTGCAGGTGACCGAAAACCGGCCTCGCCGCAGGGTGCGGGCCAGCGATTTCGAGCAGAGAAAATTGTCCAGCGGCAGGATCGCCCGCCGCTTTGGCTCTACCCAGAATACCTCGGCATCGTCGCGACTGTCGGCCATCGGGAAGATCCCGGAACGGTAGCCGAGCATCAGCGTCTCAGGTTCGATCAGGCCAGCGGGAGAACTCATCAGCCGGACATAGCACAGCGCGGCGGGAGTTCGCCAGTTTGCCCCGGTGCCGATGAAATCGGGCGACCGGGGCAGGTTGGTATTACGCGGCTTCGTACATCTCGGCTTCCTTGGCGATCAGGATGTCGGCCAGAAACCAGTAGGCATCGCCCCAGGCGGCAAGGATTTCGTCAGTCGCGGCATCGCCCAGCACGTCTTTGATTGCGGGCAGAAGGGCGCCAGCGACGTGCGGGTAATGTTCGGCCTTCACCCCGGTTTCGACGTGGCGGGCGGCCATGCGCATGACCGGGCCGGACAGGTTCTGCAGCTTGTCGATGTTCTGGGCATAGGCGATGATCGCATTGGCCAGCCGCTGCGGCTGTTCGCCACTGGCCTGCGCGGCCTGGTCGAACATCTGCTTGATCTCTTCATCCTGAAACAGCCGCTCATACATCCGCTTGGTGATTTCGAGGCCGTGCGCCTGCAAGGCGGGTGCGGTGGCCTTGACGAGGGCGATAGTTTCGGGGGCGAGTGTACGGGTCATTGGCTGGTCCTTATGATGCATTACAAATACATCTATAACCGGCGCAACAAAACATGTAAACCACATGCATGATTTTTCCCCCGAAACTGTCCTGAGCCTGCCGTGCGCCTGACGCGCCAGACCGATTATGCCTTGCGCATCCTGCTTCACGCGGCGGCTGATCCCTCGCGGCGGCTGTCGATTGCCGGGGTTGCCGAACTGCACGGCATTTCGAAGAATCATGTGATGAAGGTGGTCAACCTGCTCGCTAATCATGGCCTGCTGGCCACCGTGCGGGGGCGCGGCGGCGGGTTTTCTCTGGGGCGCGACGCGGCGGACATCCGGTTGGGTGAAGTCGTCCGCCTGACCGAACCTGACCTTTCGCCTGCAGATTGCGACAGCTGCGTCCTGAATGGCGCGTGCGGGCTGACACCAATGTTGCGGTCTGCCGTGCGGGCGTTTCTGGCTGAACTGGACCGGCAGACCTTGGCTGATGCGGTCCGTACCAGCAGCATGGGACGACTGGTTACCCCGTTGGGTGTGGCGAGAGCGCCCGGTCCTTAAGTTATGGCGAGCAGCCCGGCCCGGCGGCGACTGCGCAAGTGCGCGCCAACCAGCCCGAAGCCCAGGATCATCATCAACCAAGCGGCAGGCTCAGGCGTGGCGGCTGCGATCTCGTCAATGCGGAACTCATTGGCAATCCCGGCATCGAATGACCGGAAGGTGATCGAATCGATCGCAGCGTCATAACCCCGGTTGATCACAACAATGCCGTGGTTGCCCGCCGGACTTTCATTCAGTCCCAGCAGCGCGCTCAGGATATTCCCGCTCTGCGTTCCATCCGTATAGTGCAGGAACACCGAATCCTTGGCCGATTTGTAGTTGCCGATCAGGAAAGACAAATACCGCACCCCGCCCGCAAATGGCCCGCTGTTGTCAAACGACAGGGTATAAAAGGTCGTGTCGCGCAGGACGAGGGAATTGCCAACCAAGGACCGGTCGAGGATGCGGGCGCTGCGGGCGGTTCCGTTGGTTGCCTCAGTCGTGCCAGCGGCGTTGCTGATATTGGGCACGAAACCGGTTTCGCGCACTTGCTGCGTTGAAAAAGCCTGCACCACGGCGGCAGTCGAATAGGCGGGCTGCACTTTCGTATCGGGAATGAAGATGATCTGCGAAGCAGCAAAGGCCGGGTTCGCCATCAGGGCGAATGCGGCAACTGCGAATCGAAGGCCTGTGAACATGAGCATTCCTTTGCGCAAAATCGGGCAACCCCGGCCATGCAGTTAAAGGCATGGGGGTAGCTAAAATCCTGTTCCAAAATTTCCGAATCGAGAAAAATTTGTTTAATTTTTATTAACTATTGATGCTGCTAACATCAATCAGTCTGAAATCCATCATCCAAAGGCGAATCTATTCCCTCCGTAATGGATATAACTCCGACATTCATATCGGCATGTCAGGCAGATAAATGACTTTCGATAAATAATACGTACTTATGCATAGTCCATTTCGGACGCCATTCTGAACACCTTCGCCTGCTTACGCATTCCCGGCCGGTCTTGCCAAATTCCGCCCCGGCGCTACGCCTTTCGGGATAACTCGCGGCTCTACCTTGACCACGGCCCGACTTCCGTAAGAGGACGCTTGCCATAAGCGGCACTGGCGATTAGAGGCCCGTCCGCGCCCATAGGAGTGTAGCTCAGTTGGTAGAGCATCGGTCTCCAAAACCGAGGGCCGTGGGTTCGAGTCCCTCCACTCCTGCCACCGCCCGTCGTCCTCATGGCAGGACGCCGGACTGGTGGACATTTGCCGTGGTGGCGCTGGCCGTGCTGGCCTGCCTGCCCGCAATCATCGCGCATTATCCGCAAATGACCGACTATCCGGCCCATCTGGCGCGCTGGTATGTCATGCTCGATTACGGGCAGAACCCGGTACTGGCGAAGTATTACGGCTTTCGCCTGGCATGGTCTGGCAACCTTGGCGCGGACCTGCTGATCTTTCCGCTGTCGTGGCTGTTCGGGCTTGAAGTGGGCGGGCGGATCATCGTCGTCCTGATCCCGGTGCTGACCGGACTGGGCCTGATCGCGGTGGAGCGCGCGCTGCGCGGGCGCACTGGTATCGGCGCGGTGCTGGCGATGGCGACGATCTGGTCCCCCGCGCTACTGATGGGTTTCCTGAATTTCACGCTGTCGGTTGCGCTGGCGCTGTTCGCCTTTGCGTTCTGGGTACGGTCTGCGGGGGCAAGGTGGCGCGCGGCGGCCTTTGTGCCGATCGGTCTGCTGGTCTGGCTGTGCCACCAGTCGGGCTGGGGCGTGCTGGGGGTCATGGTATTCGCCTATGAGTGGCGGCTGCGGCGCAACGTGATCAGTGCTGCGCTGGCGACGTATCCGCTGTGGCTGCCCATCGTGCCGACGCTGCTGGCGGGGGCGCAGGCGCCGGGCTCGCTGGATTACGGCAAGCGCGTGATGATGGTGAAGTGGATCGAGTGGAAAACCGCACTGCGCGATCAGGTGCAGTGGCTGGACCTGAGCTCCGCCGTGCTGTTCGTCGGTTTGCCGTTCGTGGCGCTGGTCTGGCGACGGCTGGACGGACGGCTTGCCTGGGCGGCGCTGATAACGGCCGTGCTGGCCATCGTCATTCCGCGTCATCTGGGCGGGGGCGATTATGCCGATTACCGGCTGATTGGCGTGGCGCTGATGCTGGGCGCGCTGGCGATAGACTGGCGGCCGCCGGTCTGGGTCATGCCCATCGCAGCCCTGCCGTTCGTGGCGCGGCTGTTGGTGACGACGCTGTCATGGCAAGCGCATTCGCACGATGTTGCGCTGATGTTGCGCGGGCTGGATCAAGTGCCGCGCGGCGCACGGGTGGCCAGCGCCGTGCGAGAGCCGATGGGCGGCTGGCGCACGTTCCTCTACGGCCATATCGGCTGCTATTCCACGGTGCGCCGCGATGCGCTGACCAATGCCCATTTTGCCATTCCCGGCGTGCACATGCTGGAACTGCGCACTCCGCTGTGGAACTATACCGACCCGTCGCAACGCTTCATGGTGCGCGGCCCCAAGACGGTGGACCTTGCGGATTTCGGCCCGGTGCAGACGGCGGATTACTTGTGGTACATCGGCGACCTTGACCCCGCCACGCTGCCTGCCGGGGCTGAGGAGATCTATCGCACGCCGCATTCGATCATGTACCGCCTGCATCCGGCTTTCCCGGTCCCGGCGGCTTCCCCCACGGCGGAGGCACCGCGCTGAGCGGCCTGCGTTCAGGGCAAAAACCCGCGCTGGCCGCAGGAGTCCTGCTGGCGCTGCTCGCCGCGCTGCCGCCGCTGGTGGCGCGTTATCCGCAGATGTCCGACTATCCGGCGCACCTTGCGCGCTGGCATGTCATGCTGAACATCGGCCAAAGCGCCGACCTGGCCCGGTTCTATCGGTTTACGTGGGAATGGACGCCCAACCTGGGAACCGACCTGCTGATCGGGCCGCTGGCCGGGTTGTTCGGGCTTGAGGCAGCGGGCCGCCTGCTGGTGATCGCGATACCGGCGCTGCTGGGCCTGTCGTTTATCGCCGCAGATTATGCGCTGAACCGGCGGATCGGGCCGGGCGCGATATTGGCGCTGGTGACGGTGTGGTCGCCATCGCTGCTGCTGGGCTTCCTCAACTTCAGCCTTGCCGAAGCCTTGGCCTTCTTCGCTTTTGCCTTGTGGATCAGGCTGGCGGGCAAGCCGTGGCGATCAGCGCTGTTCCTGCCGATCGCGCCGCTGGTCTGGCTGTGCCACTTGTCAGGCTGGGGCATTCTGGGCGTGCTGGTGTTCGGGTATGAGTGGAGCCTGCGCAAAGGGGCTTCGGGTTTCTGGCGCGCGACGTTGGCTACCTGGCCGCTATGGCCACCTGCCGCGCTGCTGCTGTTCTTCGGCGCGGGAGCCAGCGGGGCACTGACGTATGGGTCCGGCGCGGTCATGGACAAGCTGAGCAACTGGGTCATGGGCCTGCGCGACCAGATCGCCGTGCTTGATCTGCTCATCACCGCGCAGCTTGTGGTGGTGCCGCTGATCGCCTGGGGGCGCGGGCTGGTGGACGGACGGATTGGCCTGGCCGCAGTCATGCTGATGATACTCACGTTCGCGATGCCGCGCCATCTGAGTGGCGGCGATTTTGCCGACTACCGGCTGGTGCCTGTCGCGTTGGCGGCGGCCTGCCTTGCGGTGCGGTTGCCGCAGCTTGCCGGGCGCAGGCTGGCTCTGGCGATGACGCTGGCGGCGGTGCCGTTCGCGGCACGGCTGGCCGTGACCACGGCGGCATGGGACCGCGATTCGCGCGAAACGACGGCGATGCTGGGCGCGCTGGACCGCATCCCGCAGGGAGCGGTGGTGGCCGGGGCGTGGGCTTATCACGAGTCGGACTGGCAGCAGCCCCCGTTCAGCCACCTGGTCGCCTATGCCACCGTCCGCCGCGATGCGCTGACCAATGCCCACTTTGCGGTTCCGGGCCTGCACATGCTGCAATTGGCAAGGCCCGATCCCGGCTTTGTTGATCCGGAGCAGCGAATCACCGTTCCCCACGGAGCACCTGTCGATCTCACCCGGTTTGCCCCCGCCGCACGGGCGCAATATCTGTGGTTTATCGGCGATCCCGCACCTTCGCACCTGCCTGCCGGGGCGGTGATAACCTTCCGAACCGACCATTCACTGATGGCGCGGCTTGCAAATCCGGTCGTCCCTCGCTAACTGACCGTCACCTCCCGACATCGGAGACAAGTTTTCTCCCGGTTGCCTTGAAATTCTAAGGCCTCCGGGACAGCGCTTGTATCTGTTTCGGAAGGGATCGTTTCAGCAATTAACAGTATAGAGCACACAGCCATGGCAAGATTCAGCCCGGCAGAATTCGTCAACCAGGTCCGTGCGGAAGCCCGCAAGGTTGTTTGGCCGACTCGTCAGGAAACCGTGACCACCGCGATTTTTGTCGCGATCATGATGGTCATCCTGGCGGTGTTCTTTCTGGGAATTGATACGCTGTTCGGTGAAACCGTGCGCCTGCTGCTTAAGCTCGCCTGACCAGACTAGAGAGAAACATGGCCCGCTGGTACATCATTCACGCCTACTCCGGTTTTGAGAGCAAGGTTCGCGATTCCATCCTGTCCGAGGCTGAACGCCTTGGCCTGACGCAATTGGTTGAGGCGGTCGAAGTGCCGACCGAAACCATTACCGAGGTCAAGCGCGGCAAGAAGGTTCAGGTTGAGCGTAAGGTTATGCCCGGTTACGTGCTGGCCAAGCTGGGGCTGACGGATGATGTCTATCACCTGATCAAGAACACCGCGAAAGTCACCGGCTTCCTTGGCCCCAATGGCAAGCCGCAGCCGATTTCCGACCGCGAAGCCGCCCGCTATTTCGGCGCCCGCGAAAAAGCCGCTGCCGAGCCACGCCGCGAAATCAGCGTCGATTACGAAATCGGCGATTCGGTCAAGGTTCTGGAAGGCCCGTTCGCAACCTTCAACGGCATTGTCGAAGAACTCGATTTCGACAAGAACCGCGTCAAGGTTTCGGTATCGATCTTCGGCCGCGCGACGCCGGTGGAACTCGATTTCGAGCATGTCGAACTGGCGAAGTAAGTTCTGTCGGGATCATCGTGCGCTTGATCTGAATTGTCACGACCAAGCATTACACCTCATCCCCTATGCACTACCGTCCTCCCGGCGGAGGCCGGGACCCAGTCCAAGTGGAAAACAGTCGCATTGCGGCGTCTTTTCTCAGGTTCTGGATCCCGGCCTTCGCCGGGATGACGCACATTTTGATAGAAATCCATCTTGCTAGGGTTAACCCAAGCCTAATGAATTCTGGCTAGTACCCGTCGAACCATCGGCAGAGGGCGACGCTTGGCATTTCAGCTTACCAGTGAAAACGGGCGTTTGGGTCGCCTTGATGGCCTGCGCGGGATTGCCGCCTGCGGGGTGGTGTTCACGTACCATGCCAGCCTGTTGTTTGCAGGTGGACAGCTTACAGCGGTGGAACACATCGCGCCGCTTAGCTGGCTGCGGCAATGGGGCTGGACATTCGTCGACCTGTTCTTCGTGCTGTCGGGATATATTTTTGCCCACGTCTATCGCGGCGGAGAGGCGCTGGCGGGGCGGCGGCAGTTGGGTGACTTTGCCGTGGCCCGCATTGCCCGGCTCTATCCGCTGCATCTGGTCATGTTGCTGCTGGTTGCGGCCATAGCTTTCGGTCGCGCCGCGAATACGCCGGGGGCGTTTATTGCCAACCTGCTGATGGTGCAGGCCTTCATCCAGCCTTTTGGCCTCAGCTTCAATGGCCCGAGTTGGTCTATCTCGATTGAGTGCCTGTGCTATCTGTTGTTCGCCCTTGGCGCGGCCTG
>JBDTUQ010000046.1:0-17397 GCA_040007615.1 Novosphingobium sp. | reverse complement strand
CGATCCTAGCTTACTACGAGGGCAGGCTATCTTCACTGACCGAACATACGGTCTAATATGGCGTGCCGTCCTTGTGGAAATATTGACCATCAGCGTTGAACATCAGGTCAATGTCGGAATAACCGCCGCCGGTGCACTTTCCGCCACCAATGGCCACGAAAGCGCAGTCTTCCATAGATTCGTTGATGAGATGGTGTCCGTTGGTCGAACCCTTTGGCCAGACACACAGGTCGCCTGATCGCAACAGAGATCGGCCGCCATTTTCGGTGTCAGGATCCTCAATAAGTACTGCTTCGCCCGAGAGCATCACCAGCAATTCGTCTTCGCCATTGTGCCAGTGTCTATGCGATGACCATGCACCGGGTTTCAGCACGACATGGCGCGCGCCAAAGTCTGTCAACCCACCGGCAGTTGCGATGCGGCGCTGCCAACGGCCCTGCACTTCAACATCGAACGGTGCGGGATAGCCAGTGGAGTTGCTCACAGAAAGCGCGGTGAGGTCAAGCTTTGGCATATATGCAGCCTTTATTGGGTTGTAATTGACAACTTATAGACGAAACTCTGGCGGTTTCCAATCCTCTGCAAAGGCTCTAAGCCGCGCAGGATGATCGATGTCGCCGAAATCGCCGAAGCCCTGATCGCCTGCCCCAGCGTTACGCCTGCCGCCGGGCTGGTGTTCGATTGCCTGGAAGCGCAGCTTGCGCCTCTGGGCTTCGCTATTCACCGCTTCACTACGGGCAGCGCACCGGAAGGCCCGGTGGAAAACCTGTTCGCCATCCGCAAGGGACCAGAGGGCAGCCGCCATCTGGCGTTCGCCGGGCATCTGGATGTCGTGCCGCCGGGCGAGGGCTGGACTTCGGCTCCGTTCCTGCCGGAGCGTCGGCCTCAGGTGGGGGGTGGCGACCTGCTCTATGGGCGCGGCGCAGTCGACATGAAGGGGGCCATCGCCGCAATGGTCGCCGCTGCCGCAGAGGTGCCGGTGGAGGCCGGAACGATCAGTTTCGTCATCACCGGGGACGAGGAAGGCCCGGCGCTTTACGGCACTGTCGCGCTGATCGAACATATGCGCAGCGTTGGCGCGGTGCCAGACTTGTGCCTGGTGGGTGAACCGACTTCGGTGAACCGGCTGGGCGACATGATGAAGATCGGCCGCCGGGGATCGGTCAACATGTGGCTGGAAGTCGCCGGGCAAGAGGGCCACGTCGCCTATCCGCACCTGGCCGACAATCCGGCCCCACGGCTGGTCGCGCTGCTGGCCGAACTGGACGCGCTGGTGCTGGACGAGGGGACGGACTGGTTCCAGCCATCGAACCTTGAAATTACGCAGATCACCATCGACAATCCCGCGACCAACGTGATCCCGGCCGCCGCATCGGCGCGGATTTCGATCCGGTTCAACGATTTGCATACCGGCGAAACGCTGTCCGCGCGGGTGAGTGAAATTGCGGCGCGGCATGGCGGCACGGTGCGTCCGGTTATTTCCGGGGAGGCTTTCCTGACCCCGCCGGGTGCGTTTTCCGAAATGGTAGCAGCGGCGATTCAGGCCGAGACCGGGCTGGTGCCAGACCTTTCCACCACGGGCGGCACATCCGATGCGCGGTTCCTGAAGGCGCTGTGCCCGGTGATCGAGTTCGGCCTGTGCAACGCCACCATGCACAAGCGGGATGAGGCGGTCGCGGTGGCCGATCTGGAAGTGCTGGCGCGCATTTACCGGCGCGTTGCCGAGGCGGCTTTCGCTTAACGCGGAGGGCAGCGCGCATCCTTCGATAAGCTCAGGATGAGCGGTTTTTTGGGAATTGGTTCCATAATCCCAACCCCGCTCATGCTGAGCCTGTCGAAGCACGCGCGCAACGCTTGCCCCGATAGCTCTACCTGTTACCCTCCCCACCGAAGCGCGTTCAGGGGAAATCGGAACATGGCCAAGCGGCTGACTTACTACATCATGATCGGCATGGTTCTGGGCGTGCTGGCCGGATACGTGATCCATGCCAGCTATCCGGCGGGTGATCCCACAGCAGCCAGCATCGCCGATACGCTGAAACTGTTGTCAGAAGTTTTCCTCCACCTGATCAAGATGATCATCGCGCCGCTGGTTTTCGCAACCATCGTCACCGGCATAGCGGGGATGGGGGACAGTTCGGCGCTGGGGCGGATCGGCGGGCGCACGGTGGGCTGGTTCGTGGTCGCCAGCCTGATTTCCCTCGCGCTCGGGCTGTTTCTGGTCAACCTGCTGCAGCCCGGCCTTGGCATCGTCACCAGCGCGGCCAAGCCGGCGACGGACCTTGCCACGGGTGACTTTTCGCTCCGCCATTTCGTGCTGGAAATCTTTCCCGAAAGCGCGATCAAGGCGATGGGTGAGAACAAGATCCTGCAGATCCTGGTGTTTTCGATCTTCGTCGGCGTGGCTGTCAGCGCGCTGCGTGAACGGGCCGCCGTAATCGTGCGCGGGTGCGAGGCGCTGGCCGAGGTCATGCTGCAAGTCACCGATTACGTCATGCGCTTTGCCCCTTTCGCGGTGTTCGGCGCGATCAGCAGCGTCATCGCCGCCAATGGCCTTGATGTGCTGTGGGGCTATGGCCGGTTGCTGCTGGACTTCTATTTCGGGCTGGCGCTGCTGTGGCTGCTGCTGATCGCAGTGGGCACGCTGTTTCTGGGGCGGCGGATGATGGCGCTGCTGCGCTATATCCGCGAACCGGCGATGATTACCTTCTCCACCGCCAGCAGCGAGGCGGCGCTGCCCAAACTGTTCGAGCAGCTTGACCGGTACGGCGTGCCGCGCCGCATTTCGGGCTTTGTCCTGCCGCTGGGCTACAGCTTCAACCTTGATGGTTCGATGATGTACATGAGCTTTGCGACGATCTTCATCGCGCAGGCTTACGGCATCCATCTGGGCGTGACGCAGCAGGTGGCGATCCTGCTGACTCTGATGGTCAGTTCAAAAGGCATCGCCGGAGTGCCGCGCGCCAGTCTGGTCGTCATCGCCGCGACGCTCAGCCAGTTCGGCCTGCCGCTGGAGGGCGTGGCGCTGTTGATGGGGATCGACACGTTCCTCGATATGGGGCGGTCCGCCACCAATATCCTCGGCAATTCGGTGGCGACGGCGGTGATTACCAAGTGGGAAGGCATGTTGCAGCCAATGCGCGATCCCGATGCCGAGCCGGTTCATGCGCCAAGCGAAACGCCTGAGCATGGGCGCAAGGGGCTGAATCTGGATGCGGGGCAGTAAGGTAGATTTTTCGCACGAAGCCACGAAGGCGCAAAGAGATGTGCTTTGCCGAAGACACTCGACTCATTCCGAGGTGGCATTCCGGCAGTGATTTATCAGTAATTCACTTCGCCGAATTCTCCGCACCATCTTTGTGCCTTCGTGGCTTCGTGCGAAAAACCCTTCACATCTTCCCCTTCGCCACCAGAACCTTCCCCTTGAACCCGCACAAGTCCGCCACCGGACAGCGCCAGCATTCAGGTGTGCGGGCTTTGCAGATGTAGCGTCCGTGCAGGATCAGCCAGTGATGCGCGCCGACGCGGAAGGGCTGGGGGACTTTTTTCTCCAGCGCCTTTTCGACTGCCAACACGGTTTTACCCTTGGCAAGGCCAGTGCGATTGCCGACGCGGAAGATGTGGGTGTCGACGGCGAAAGTCTCGGCCCCGAAGGCGCAGTTCATCACCACATTGGCGGTCTTGCGGCCCACGCCGGGCAGAGTGGTCAGCACATCACGGTCGGCAGGAACCTCTCCGCCATGATCGCGCACCAGCATTTCGGACAGGGCGATGACGTTCTTGGCCTTGGTATTGAACAGCCCGATGGTCTTGATGTGATCCTTCAGCCCCGCTTCGCCCAGATCGACCATCGCTTGCGGCGTCTTCACCTCGCGAAAAAGCGTCCGCGTCGCCTTGTTGACGCCCACGTCGGTTGATTGCGCAGAAAGCACCACGGCGACGAGCAACTGGTATGTGTTGCCAAATTCCAGCTCGGTTTCGGGCGAGGGATTGGCCTCGGCCAGGCGGCGGAAGAATTCGAAGATATGGTCGCGGGTCACGCTTAGTTGAGAAAATCGTATCGCGCAGTCGGCGCGCGATTCTGCCCTTCTAGCTCCGACACAATGAGAAATCTTAGGGGCTGATTTTTAAACCCTGCGGTAAACCCGCGCTCTACGATCTTGAATAACCCAAAGTCATTGATAGCAAGGGTATCATTTACACTGGGAAGTTCATCGAACATCAGCACTAATTCAGGATAATCGCATCCTGTGAAGACAATACGAGTTTCCATTTTATCCCACGGCTTTGTCATAAGCCCAATACCTCTTTCATCGTATACCGCCCCGCAGGCTTGCCGATCAGCCACTGCGCCGCCCGGATCGCGCCGCGTGCGAAGATCAGGCGGTTTTCGGCCAGATGCGACAGCGCGATGCGTTCGTTGTCGGCTAGAAAATGGACGGTGTGATCACCCGCCACCGATCCGCCGCGCAAGCTCGCAAAGCCGATGTTGCCAATCCCCCGCGCGCCGGTGATGCCATCACGGCCGCGTTCGGAACTGGCGGCCAGATCGATACCCCGGCCCTGCGCCGCTGCTTCGCCCAGCAGTAGAGCGGTGCCCGAAGGGGCATCCACTTTCATGCGGTGGTGGGTTTCGACGATTTCGATGTCCCATTCCTCACCCAGCCGCGCCGCAGCTTCGCGCACCAGATGGGCGAGCATGTTGACGCCAAGCGAGGTGTTGCCGGTTTGCAGGACTGCAACCCTCTCTGCCGCGTGATCGCACAGCCAGTGGTGGCGTTCCTCAAGCCCGGTGGTGCCGATCAGGATGGGGGTGCCCGCCGCCATTGCCGCATCCAGATTGGCCTCCAGCGCGTGCGGACTGGAGAAATCGACCAGAACGTCGCTGGCCGTGGCCAAGCCAAGCGGATCACCGCCCTTGTCTATGCCGCCCGAATGGACTTCGCCCGCTGCCTCTATCGCGCTGAGCAGCGCGCCGCCCATGCGTCCCTCGCTGCCGATTATGCCAATGCGCGCCACGTTGCCTCCCCGAATGAACAGTCACCCTGAAACAAGTTCAGGGAGACGGCAAGAGGGGAAGGCCTGATGTTACGAGGCGGTCAGGTGGCCGAACAGCCCCGGCAATCTGGATCTTTCGGCACGCGAATGGTGCGCAGGCCCGGCGTTATGCCGTCAAGCAAGTGCAGCTTGCCCCATTGCGGGTCGCCCAGCGCGGCGTGGCCCTCCACGATCACGCGGATCGCCTGCATCGCGGCAAAAGTGCCGACCATGCCCGCCATCGCGCCCAGCACGCCGTCCGCCGCGCACGTATCGCAGTCGTCCGCATCAAAAGCATCGCCCACCCAGCAGCGATAGCAGGGCTGCCCGGCCAGGTGCCCGGCGAAGTTGCCAATCTGCCCCTGAAACCGGCCCAGCGCGGCGCTGGAGAGCGGTATGCCATTGGCAACGCAGGCGTCCGACACCGCCAGCCGGGTGGCGAAGTTGTCGCAGCCGTCAAGCACCACGTCCGCGCCTGCCAGAAGGGCGGCAGCGTTGGCGGCATTGATCCGGCAGACAACCGCCTTCACGCTCAGCGCCGGATCGAACCGCAAGGTCCATTCCGCCGCGACGTCTGCCTTGGCGCGGCCCACGTCGGCGGGGGTGAAAATCGTCTGGCGTTGCAGATTGGAAAGGTCGACCACATCGCTGTCGATCAGCGTCAAGCGCCCGATCCCGGCAGCGGCGAGATATTGCAGCGCGGGCGAGCCGACGCCGCCGCAGCCGATCATCACCACATGCGCCTTCGCCAGCGCCATCTGGCCTGCACCGCCCAGTTCGGGCAGCACGATATGGCGGGCGAACCGGTCCAGCCGGTCAGGAGGCAGATTCATCCCTGCGCAGGCCGCTCGCGCTTGAAGCCATGCAGCCCGTGCCACCACTGGGTCGCGATGACCGCGCCCTTGGATGGCTGCAACATGCCCAGCATCATCACCAGCGCCAGCGGCACGATGATCGCGAACATCGCGGCGGACGACAGATCGAACTCCAGGCTCAGAATGATGATCAGCGGCGCCAGCAAGTGCCCGCTGAGCAGAATGGCGATATAGGCGGGAAAATCATCCGCACACTGGATTGACCAATCCTGCGCACACGCCGGACAGCTATCCACGGGTTTCAGGAAAGCGCGGAACAGCTTGCCCTCACCACAGCGCGGGCAATGGCCCTTTATGGCGCGCCCAGCGGCCTGCCAATAGGTTGCGGGAAGCGCGGGGGTGTGGAGGCTGCGAGTCATGCCGCTGCGTTTAGAGCAGCGGAGAGGCTGGGGGAAGGGAGAAGCGTTAGGCGTGAAGGATAGACGCGGGGGCCATTGCCCCCACACCCCCGAAATCGGGAGATTTGCCAAAGACCTTCTGGAAAGCATATATACAACAGATTAGATACTGAAGGGAGGCAAGGAAAGTATGAATGAAACTCCGCTACAACGCGCGAAGTCGCTCTTTAGCGGATCAATCGGATTTTATGAGGCAGCTCGTGCTTTGAACCAAGTTACGGGTGAGCTTCACTGGCCTGCGTTCACCGTGCTTATGTCTTATGCTGCGGAGCTATCTATAAAAGCGTTCATAATACACAAAAGTCCTGCTGCTGATGACAACATGCTCCGCGAGATAGGGCATAAGCTGAACAGCGGCCTAACAATGGCGATAGAGTTAGGCTACACACCTCCCAATTGGGTAACCGCAGATTTATTCAACATGCTGAATGATCATCACGTCAATCACTATGCGCGGTATTTGTCTGGTCCGCCTGTAGTAATGAAACCTCATGCCATTATGCTTGCCGCTATGGCAGACCACTTAACAAGCATAGGTGCGCAAATTTCCATCCCAATTAGCTTGCAAAGCCCGGCACGGTAAGCCGCTTAATCAAAGGGAGGGCGATGGCCCTCGCATCTAAACCCTTCAATCCGCCTGAAATCAGCTTTCCAGCTGGCGCAATAAACTCCGCACGTCGCCGTCCATGTCGGCGTCGCGGGTGCGCAAGTCTTCGATCAGGCGGACGGCGTGGATCACTGTTGAGTGGTCACGCCCGCCGAACTTGCGGCCGATTTCGGGGTAGCTGCGCGGGGTCAGCACTTTGGCGAGGTACATCGCCACTTGCCTGGGGCGCACGACTGCGCGGGCGCGGCGTTTGCTCGACATTTCGGTGCGATCGACGCGGTAGAACTGGCAGACGGTGCGCTGGATTTCATCAATCGTAATGCGGCGGCGGTTTGCGGAAAGGATGTCAGTCAGCTGTTCTTCGGCCAGTTGCAGCGATACGGCTTGGCCGGTGAGCTGGGCATAGGCGATCAGCTTGTTGAGGCCGCCGACCAGTTCGCGCACGTTGCGGTTGATGGTGCGGGCGAGGAATTCCACGACATCGGACGGCACTTGCGTCGGCGCAAAGCGGGCGAGGCGGTGATCGAGGATCAGGCGGCGCAGTTCGATGTCGGCGGGCATGATGTCTGCCACCAGGCCCATCGACAGGCGCGAGAGCAGGCGCTGCTCGACGCCGTCAAGTGCTTGCGGCGCGCGGTCAGCGGCGAAGACCAGCCGCTTGCCCTCTGCCAGCAGCGCGTCGATGGTATAGAGCAGTTCTTCCTGCGCGCTGGCCTTGCCGATGATGAACTGGATGTCATCGACCATCAGCAGGTCGAACCCGCGCAGCCGCGATTTGAACTCCATCATCTGGTTCTGCCGCAGCGCCTGAACGAATTCGACCATGAAGCGTTCGGCGGAGCAGTAGAAAATCCGCGCGCCCGGATGATTGGCCAGATAAAGGTGGCCGATGGCGTGGAGCAGGTGGGTCTTGCCCTGCCCGGTCGCGGCTTTCAGGTAGAGCGGCGAAAATTGCGGCGTTTCGGTCGCCGCCATGCGCTGTGCCGCGTTGCAGCCGAGCACGTTGGACGTGCCGGTGACAAAGCTGGCAAAGGTGAGCGAAGGGTCAAGCCCCATCGAGCCCAGCCCCATGACCGCGCCGCCGATGCCTCCGCCGTCGCCGGAAAGATCGGCGAAACTGCCGCTGGCCATCGCGAGGCGGCTTGATTGCGGTGCCGGTGAAGGACGCGCGCCATCGTTGGCGGCACGGCGCGAATCGCTGCTGCCAAGGCGCAAGTCGGGCATGCCCCGGCGGCCGGGGTGAACTGAAATACGGACGTTGCGCACTTCGGAGCGCGCGATCTTCCAGGCGAGCGACAAGCGGTCGGCAAAGCGGTCACCCACCCAGTTGGCGGAAAATTCGGTCGGCAGGAACAAGTCGAGCGTGCCGGTGTCCTTGCAAAAGCTGCCCAGCGCTATGGGGCGGATCCACTGGCTGTGGAGCTGCTGGCCCAGATCCTTGCGCAAGCCCTGGCTGATGTCAGCCCAGTCGGCAGCAAGGTCCAGCGCATCCTGATCTTCAGTCATCCGCGTTTCGCCCGATTTGATTTTCACAGACCCGCATCCTTAGGAAAAGCAGGGGGGCAAAAGGCAGAGGGGCGAATGGCTCCGGGGCGAAAAGCACTGGACCGGCCAGCTTTCGCGGCGATCAGGTTGTCTGCCAAGTTGTCTGCGGTCGTTTTCATTGCCACCCTCAATTCCCGCACCCTTTGTATTCGCACACGCATCGCATTCGCATACCGCTCACATTCTCTCGGCTGCCGAAACTCTGCGGCAACCGGGCTTTATTCCGGTCGCCGTTACGGCAGGCACATAGCAAAAAACGCCCAGACCCCCCTGGCCTGACGAAGATGCCGAATCATGATCAGTATGGTCCGATGCGGCAACGAGTGCCGAGCGGGCGATTGCAGTTAAACGAGCCAACGGCGATCCGCGCAAGCAGGCGACTGCAAAAAAACTGAAATAAACCGCCTTGACTTCCAGCGACCCAAAGAAATGCGTCGCCTTTGCAGTTAAGTCATTGTTATTGTGCACTAAATGACTGCGCGGCCACCGAATCGCGGGAATCAAAAGGTTTTTCGCGCGCGGGCTATCCGGTCCGTGTCACATTGATCGCGGGCACGAAAAAGGCCGGGGATTTGCCCCCGGCCTTGTTCCGTTTTCGTACCGTCAAACCCCGGCTGACTCACCTTGCGGCGGGCCGGGGTGATTCGCGCGTCAGAGCGCGGAGACGGCTTTCACCAGACGCGACATCTTGCGCGAGGCGGTGTTCTTGTGCAGCACGCCGCGCGCAACGCCGCGTGCCAGTTCCGGCTGGACGGCCTGCAGCGCTTCGGCAGCGGCACCCTTGTCACCGCCGGCGATGGCCGATTCGACCTTCTTGACGAAAGTGCGGATGCGACCGATCCGCGCGCCGTTGATGGCGGCGCGGTTTTCGTTGCGGCGGATGCGCTTGCGGGCTTGCGGCGTATTGGCCATGTCTGTCCTTCGTATCGGTGGCCCAGCGGCCACCATCTGTCTGTTGAATATAACTGATTCGCAGCAAAACCACTCGGGCTTTACCGTGGAAAGCGCGGCCCTTAGCGAGGGGGCGGCGAATCGTCAACTTGGTAATGTCGGGCAAGGCGATGGCATGAGGCGTTGCGGGGTCACTTCTGGCACTTTGCGCACCAGAACGTGCTGCGCCCGCCCTGCACCATGCGTTCCACCACGCCGCCGCACGAACAGGCCAGCCCTTCGCGGCCATAGACTTGCCAGCTGGCGGCGAAATAGCCGAGTTCGCCATTGGGCTGCGCATAATCGCGGATGGTCGAGCCGCCGGCGCGAATCGATTCCTCCAGCACCGTCTTTATCGCGGGCACCAGCCGGGCCGCCGACGCTTTACTGACCGCGCCCGCCGCCTTGTCGGGCCGGATATGCGCGCGGTGCAGCGCCTCGCAGACATAGATATTGCCCAGACCCGCGACCACGCGCTGATCGAGCAGCAGCGGCTTTACCGCCGTCTTGCGCCCGGCGAAGGCCGCAACAAGATGCGCGGGCGAAAGCCCTTCGCCCAGCGGCTCAGGCCCCAGCGCGGCAAAGGCGGGCCAGGCGTCCAGCTGGCCTGTATCAACCAGATCGACCGAGCCAAAGCGCCGCGCGTCGTTCAGCGCCAGCACGTGGCCGTCGGCGGTTTTCAGTACCAGGTGGTCGTGCTTGTCGGCCACATCTGGCTCGATCCGCCAGCGGCCCGACATGCCGAGATGGAACACCAGAGTCACGTCCCGGTCGGTATGGATCAGGCCATATTTTGCCCGGCGGCTCAGCGTCGTTACCCGCGCGCCGGTCAGCACTTGCACCAGATCAGCAGGGAAAGGGCGGCGCAAGTCGGCGCGGTTGACCGCCACCGCCGCGATCCGCGCGCCTTCCAGATAGCGGGCAAGGCCCCGGACTGTGGTTTCGACTTCGGGAAGTTCAGGCATGTTTTGCTGCTATCAGTCTTTGCGGCCAGCACAAACTCCCCTAAAGCGCGGGCCATGAAAGATCAGGCCATCCAAGAACAAGTTTCCTTCGGATATGAGGAAGTCTCTCCCGAGGAGAAGACGCGCCGGGTGGGAGAGGTGTTTTCCAGCGTCGCGGCCAAGTACGATGTGATGAACGACGTCATGTCGGCGGGGATGCACCGCTTGTGGAAAGACAGTTTCGTGCGGCGGGTAAAACCGCGTGAGGGCGAGGCGATCCTCGACATGGCAGGCGGCACGGGCGACATCGCCTTTCGCATGGCGGCGCATGGCGCGGCGGTGACAGTGTCGGACATCAACCAGGACATGCTGGATGTCGGGCTGGAACGCGCGGTTGAACGCGGCATCGACGGGCTTGTCTGGTCATGCCAGAATGCTGAAAGCCTGAGTTTTCCCGACCGCTTTTTCGATGCCTATACGATCGCCTTCGGCATACGCAACGTGACCCGGATCGATGCGGCGCTGGCGGAGGCTTACCGCGTGCTGCGCTACGGCGGGCGGTTTTTCTGCCTTGAGTTTTCGACCACCGAATGGCCTGGCTTTCGCGAAGTTTACGATGCCTATTCGCACAAGCTGGTGCCCCGGTTGGGACAGGCCATTGCAGGCGACGGGGAATCCTATCGCTATCTGGTCGAATCGATCCGCCGCTTTCCCAAGATGAACGAGTTTGAGGCGATGATCCGCGAGGCCGGTTTCGTGCGGACGAAAGTGGAGCCGATTCTGGGCGGACTGGTGGCGATCCATTCGGGCTGGAAGATCTGATGGACTGCACACAGAAAGCCCCTCCTCTTCAGGGGAGGGGTTGGGGTGGGGTCTGTCCCACCACACAACGCCGGGAATTGGCGATAGACCCCACCCCCAACCCCTCCCCTGAAGAGGAGGGGAGTAAGTGACCCACCCGGCCACACACATCCTGCGCCTGCTGCGCTGGGGGCGCATCCTTGCCCGGCACGGCGCGCTGCGCATTGTCGAGGAGGCGCGCAACACGCCCGCTCCGGTGCGGCATCTGTGCCGTCTGGCCCGGCTGGGCACTTTTCCGCCCGCCGTGCCCGATTATGCCGGGGCGTTCCAGGCGATAGGCCCTGCCGCGATCAAGCTGGGGCAGGCGCTGGCGACCCGGCCCGATCTGGTGGGCGCAGAAGCCGCGCACAATCTGCTGACCTTGCAGGACAGCCTGCCGCCGGTGCCCTTCACCCAGATGCGCAAGGCCATCGAAGCGGGCTTCGCCGCGCCGCTCGAAAGCCTGTATTCCAGCATCGATCCCGATCCGGTCGGCGCGGCCTCTATCGCGCAAGTCCACCGTGCGGTCACCACCGAAGGCCGCCACGTTGCGGTAAAGGTACTGCGCCCCGGTATCCGCGAAAAGTTTGCCCGCGATATCGAGACGTATGAGTGGGCCGCCGCGCATCTTGAGGCGCTGGGGGGGGAAGCGTCACGCCTGCGCCCCCGCCAAGTGGTCGCCAATCTGAAACGCTGGACCTTGCGCGAACTGGATTTGCGCCGCGAAGCCGCCTCTGCCTCCGAACTGGCCGAGGCGATGAACAGCTACCCCGACTACCGCGTCCCCGGTATCGACTGGGACCGCACCAACGGATCAGTACTGACGATTGACTGGATCGACGGCATCAAGATGAGCGATCTGGCCGGGCTGAAGGCTGCCGGGCACGATCTGGCTGCGCTGGCTGACAATCTGGTGCTGGCTTTCCTGACTCAGGCGATCAGCCACGGCTATTTCCATGCCGACATGCACCAGGGCAACCTGTTCGTCGAACCGGATGGCACTATCGCGGCAATTGATTTCGGCATCATGGGGCGCATTGATCGCCGCGCGCGGCAGTGGCTGGCCGAGATATTGTACGGCCTGACCACCGGCAATTATCGCCGCGTTGCCGAGATTCACTTCGAGGCGCAATATGTGCCGAGCTATCATTCGGTCGATGAGTTCGCCACCGCGCTGCGCTCAGTCGGAGAGCCAATGCGCGGCAAGCCGGTGAGCGAACTGTCGGTCGGCCAGATGCTTGACGGACTGTTCGCCATCACCCGCGATTTTGACATGGCGGTGCAGCCGCACTTGCTGCTGCTGCAGAAAACGATGGTCATGGTTGAGGGGCTGGCGACCGCCTTGAGGCCCGATATCAACATGTGGGACGTGTCCGCGCCGTTCGTCCGGGGCTGGATTCGCGATGAACTGGGGCCGGAAGCGGCGCTGGCCGAGCGGCTGCGTAAGGATTCGGAAACCATGTTGCGGCTACCAGAACTGCTGCGCCGGATCGAAGATCGCTTTCCCGCACGGGGCGGCGCGCCGGAAGAGGCTCCTTTGCCCGAACTGGCGCTGGTGTGGGACGGCCGGTCGCAGGGGCGCGGCTGGGCAGGTTACGGGCTGGCTTTGGCCCTGGGGGGAACGGCAGTATGGGCGGCAATGCGGCTGGGCTGGCTGATCTGAACGAACCGGCGTTTGCCGAGCAGAAGGTTGCGCCCAAGTGGGACCGGTTTGCCCACTGGCCGCAAGCCCGCGCGCGGCTGGCCTTGGCGGTGCTGCTCGGGATGCTGCTGGTTGCGGCATGGGCGCCGGGCATGTCGCCGCCGCCGCCGCCTGCGCCTGACGTGCAGATGCAAGCCGTCGGGCCGGGAGCAGGCGCGGCTAGCGCAGCGGGGGCCGGCGACAGCGACGCCAAGGACAACGACCTGCGGCTATACCGCCTGATTACCGAGCGGGTGCGGCAGAGCGACGATTACTATGCGGCGGCGGTCGAACTGCAGCGGGCCAATGACTATCCGGTAAAGCCCGGCCTGACCGTGCGCCCGCCGACGCTGGCCTTTGCCACAGTGCTGCTGGGTCCGATCGGCGTCGCGCTGGCCGAGATTGCACTGGTAGCGGGCATCATCCTCAGCAATTTCCGGCGCTTTGCGAGTGAACCGGGCGGAATGCACTTTCGCCTGTTCGCCATCGCGCTGCTGTTCGTCGGCATGGCCAATGGGTTGCATTACCCGTTTCTGGTGCTGCATGAGGTATGGGCGGCGGAGCTGATGGCGCTGTCGTTCGGGCTGCACCGGCCGCGCGCCGCTGGCGATCCCGATGGGCGCTGGCTGGGCGCTCTGCTGGCCGCTGCTGCCGCCTTGTCGATCCGTGAACTGGCGCTGCCATTCGTGCTGCTGATGGCGGCCTATGCCGCATGGCGGCGCAACTGGCGTGAGGCGGCGGCGTGGGTGGCGCTGATCGCGCTGTTCGTTGGCGCGATGGCGGTGCACCTGCATCTGGCCGATGCGCAGATGCGGCCGGGTGATCCGTCATCCCCGCCGTGGCTGGTGTTCGGCGGGTTGCAGGGCTGGCTTTACAAAGTGATCAACGCCAGCAGCCTGACCCTGCTGCCCACCCTGATCGCCGGGCCACTGGTGATTCTGGCGGTGTTCGGCTGGACCGGCTGGCGCTCCGCCGCTGGCGATTTCGCGGCGCTGCTGGTGCTGGGCTATGGCCTGGCATTCATGATCGCCGGACGCGACAACAATTTCTATTGGGGCGTGATCATCACCCCGATCCTGTTCATGGGCTTTGCTATGGTTCCCTTCGCTGCCGGATCGCTGTGGCAGCGCGCGACGGGACGCGCGGTGCCGTGGATGAGGGAGCAGGCGACATGAACCCCACGTCCGGAAACGCACCAGACTGGGACCGTTTCGCCCACTGGCCGCGCCTGCCTGCGCTGGTGCTGCTGGCGGTCACGGCGGTGCTGCTGGTGCTGGCGACCCTCGTGCCGATTCAGGCGGGTGAGGATGCCTCGTCCGGCTCCGCGTCTGAAACGCAGTCTGCCGCCCCGGCAGAGCGCCCGCGCGATGATGATTTGCTGCTGTACGATGGCGTGATTGTGCGGCTTCAGCACGGGCAGGGCTATTACGATGCGGTGGTTGCCGAGCATCGCCAGCGCCATTACCCGCTGCGCCCCGGCCTTTCGGTGCGCCTGCCGACGCTGGCGGTGATCGAAGCAAAGCTCGCCCTGCCGTTCCAGATCGCCGCCGCCGTGCTGCTGCTGCTGGGCGTGCTGGCGGCGTGGTGGCGCAAGTTTGGCGAGGAGCCGGGCGGCGCGGCGGTGCGAACGGTGGCGATGGCGGCGCTGTTCTTCGGCGCTTCGATTGGCACAATCCGCTATTTCTATGTCCTGCATGAACTGTGGGTGGGATCGCTGCTGGCGCTGTCGTTCGGGCTTTACCGGCCGACACAGGGCAAATGGGCGCAAGGTAAATGGCTGGGCGCGTTCACTGCCGCAGCCGCTGCGCTGGCCCTCCGCGAGACGGCGCTGCCTTTCGTCATGCTCATGGCGGCCTATGCCCTGTGGCATCGCCGCTGGAAGGAAGCCGCGGCGTGGTTGGCGCTGATCGCGGTGTTTGCCGCCGGGCTGGCGTGGCACCTGCATATTGTCGCGCAATATGTCCTTCCGTCCGACCCTGCGGGCGCATCGTGGCTGACGCTGCGGGGGCTGGGCGGCTGGCTTTCCATGATCGTGCTGGCCAGCAACTTGCGCTGGCTGCCGCATACGGTGGCCGGTCCGATCGTTATCCTGATGATGTTGGGCTGGGCCAGCTGGCGCACGCGCAGCGGATCGTTCGGTACGATGCTGCTGCTGGGATACGGCTGCGCGTTCATGATCGCGGGACGTCCTGACAACTGGTATTGGGGCATGGTCGCCGCGCCGACGATGTTTGTCGGGCTGGCTTTCCTGCCAAATGCCATGCCCAGTCTGTGGCGCGCAGGCTTTCCAGCTAAACCACCCGTTGCGCCCGGCGCGGGGCTGGGGCAAAGCTAGGGTATGAGCGGACCCCGCATCCTGTTGGTCATCGGCGGCGGCATTGCCGCGTACAAAGCCTGCGAGCTGGTGCGCCTGATCCGCAAGCACGGCGGATCGGTGACTTGCGTGTTGACCGAGGGCGGCGCGCAGTTTGTTACCGAGATGAGCCTGGCCGCGTTGAGCGAGCGGCCCGTCCACACTACCCTGTGGGATCTGCGCAACGAGGTGGAGATGGGCCACATCCAGCTGAGCCGTGAGGCTGATCTGGTTGTCGTCTGCCCGGCCACCGCCAACCTCATGGCGCACATGGCGCATGGTATTGCCGATGATCTGGCGACCACGCTGCTGCTGGCGACTGACAAGCCGGTGATGGCAGTTCCGGCGATGAACGTGCGGATGTGGCAGCACGCCGCAACGCAGGCCAATGTCGCCGCGCTGCGCGATGCGGGCGTGCTGGTGCTCGATCCCGATGAAGGCGCGATGGCTTGCGGCGAGTTCGGCCCCGGCCGCCTGCCTGAACCCGAAGCGATCTGGGCGCACATTGCCGCGCTGTTTTCCGGACCCGATGCCCTGCCGATCATGGGTATGGCACCGGGGGAATGGACCGCCCCGCCCACTGCTTTGCGGGCAGGTGCGCCCTATCTCCTGCCCGAACCAGAGCTGGAGTATGAAGAGGGTGCAGAGGGTGCAGAGGGTACGAGCGGGGGCGAAGAACCCTCTGGCAAACACTCAGGGCGCTTTAGCAGCCTGCTGGGCGGCCTGATCGCTCGCAGCACAAAGAACCGGGCCTTGTCGTTGGACGACGAAGATCTGCCCGGTGAATTTGGCCCGGACCTTGGCGACGAAGAACTCAGTTTTGACGAGGCCTTCCTCGCCAGCAATCCCGACTTCGTGCCGCCAGTTGAAATCCCGCCGCCCGGTCTTTTGCCGCAACCAGGTCTTTTGCAACCAGGGGCAGGATCATTGCTGGGCGTAAAGGGCCGCGCCCGCGCCGCGCCGCCAACCGATCCGCAGGCGATCAACCATCTCGTCACCGGCAGCCGCGCCGCCCCGCCAGAGCCTATTGCGGGCGATGTCCAGCCAGTGTTCGTCGATCCGACGGAAATGCTGCCTGTCGACGGCCCGCTTTCGGGCAAGCATGTGCTGATCACTGCCGGGCCTACGCATGAACCGATTGACCCGGTGCGCTACATCGCCAATCGCTCGTCGGGCAAGCAGGGCTATGCCATCGCCGCCGCCGCCGCGCAGATGGGTGCGCGGGTGACGCTGGTGTCCGGCCCGGTCACGCTGCCGACTCCGCCGGGGGTTGACCGGATCGACGTGGAATCCGCGCGCGACATGGCCGCTGCAGTCAAAAGTGCGCTTCCGGCTGACTGCGCGATCATGGTCGCCGCCGTGGCAGACTGGCGGACAAAGGATTTTGCCACGGGCAAGATCAAAAAGCGCGGTTCTGCCCCGCCAGTGCTGATGCTCACCGAAAATCCGGATATCCTTGCCACCGTCGCCAGCCAGACCACCAAACCGCGCCTGCTGATCGGCTTTGCCGCCGAAACCGACGACCTGCTGAAAAATGCTACCGAAAAGCGCACGCGCAAGGGGGCGGACTGGATCGTCGCCAATGACGTTTCCGGCGATGTCATGGGCGGCGGGCGCAACACGGTGCATATTGTTACCCGCAAGGGTATCGAAACCTTGCCCGAGATGGCCAAGCAAGACGTCGCCCACGCCCTGATGGAACGCATTGCCCATGAATTCGAACAGCTCGATGCCTGATACGCTGCCCGCTCCGATCCCCGTACTGGTCAAGCGACTACCACATGGTGAAGGGCTGGAATTGCCCGGCTACGCGACGAGTGGCGCGGCGGGAATGGATGTATTGGCGGCAGAGGACGTCGTGCTTCCCCCCGGCGCGCGTCATGCTGTCGCCACTGGCCTCGCCGTCGCGATCCCGGCGGGTTTTGAAATTCAGGTGCGCCCTCGATCCGGCCTTGCGCTCAAGCATGGCATTACCGTGCCCAACACGCCGGGCACTATCGATTCAGACTATCGCGGAGAGCTGAAGGTGATCCTGATCAACCTGGGCAGCGAGAGTTTTTCCATCCGGCGGGGCGACCGCGTGGCTCAACTGGTGCTTGCTCCGGTGGTTCAGGCAAGCTGGCTGGAAGTCACCGAACTGGACGAAACGCTGCGCGGAGCTGGCGGATTTGGATCGACCGGCGGGGT
>JBDTUQ010000045.1:0-18229 GCA_040007615.1 Novosphingobium sp. | reverse complement strand
AACTACATCAGGGGTGCCGGATATGCCTCAATCTAAATCAGAAAGACTCTAGCGCCCGGGCATCCTCTGCCCGGCGGGCCGCTGCTTCCCAATCCCCGGCGAGCGCGAGTGCTACCGCCGCCGAAGCCCGCCCCCAGGGCGATTGCCTGTTGTCCTTGCGACCCCTGAAGCTCTCATCAAAGCGGACCCAGTCCTGTGCCGTGCGGGCGGCATCGGCAAACTTGCCAAGATCGTGATAGTGGAATGTTCTGGCGATCAGGAAAGCGGGATACAACTTGGCCAGGTGCTCCTGATAGGAAAGGTCGGCATCCAGCGGCGTGCGGACGAACCTTCCGTAGGATTGCAGCTGAAGCATCAGCGGCAGCGAATATTTGACCAGTGCCATGTTGGCCAGCGAGCGGTTCTGTGCATCATCCCAGCGCCGCATCCGCACGAGCGCGGCGGCCTCGATTTGATCGAACGACAAGGCGCGCGAACGGCGATAATAGGCATTATCCATCAGCCCGGCAGCCTTCGCCTCGGCCCGTGCCATGCCGACAAGGCCAGAAGCCGAACCGCCGATTCGCCGCCTGACATGTTATCAGGCATGCCATCGCACTGGACATAGAGCGACGGCTCTTTCGGCAGTGGCGGCGCGACCTTGGCTTCTTCGGCGCTCGCCTGAACGACTGACAACACCAGCGCACCGGCCATCGCCAGCGTCCACTCAACCTTGCGCATTCCCCATTCCCCCCGAAATATCAGCGGGGAGTGGGCAACCTGCGCGATCAAGTCAAGCGATGTGCCGTTACGGTATGTCCTATTCCGCAGGCAGGTAAATCTCCCCGCCCTTTTCCTTGAACACTTCCGACATGCCCGCCATCCCGGCCTCTGCCTCAGCCGTGCTGACTTCTGCCGCCACAAACGTTTCCACGCCCGCGTTCTGCCTGGCGGCAAATTCCCGCACTTCCTGCGTGATCTTCATCGAGCAGAATTTCGGCCCGCACATGCTGCAGAAATGCGCCGTCTTTGCGCCTTCCGCTGGCAGTGTCTGGTCATGGAATTCCTCGGCGGTGTCAGGATCGAGCGACAGGTTGAACTGGTCGCGCCAGCGGAAATCGAACCGCGCGCGGCTCAGTGCGTCGTCGCGCAGTTTGGCGGCGGGGTGCCCCTTGGCCAGATCGGCGGAGTGGGCGGCGAGTTTGTAGGTTACCACGCCAACTTTCACGTCATCACGGTCGGGCAGGCCAAGGTGTTCCTTGGGCGTGACATAGCACAGCATCGCCGTGCCGAACCAGCCGATCATCGCCGCGCCGATGCCGCTGGTGATGTGGTCGTAGCCGGGCGCGATGTCGGTGGTCAGCGGGCCCAATGTGTAGAACGGCGCCTCGCCGCACACGGCCAGCTGCTTGTCCATATTCTCCTTGATCTTGTGCATCGGCACGTGGCCGGGGCCCTCGATCATCACCTGGACGTCCTGCGCCCAGGCGCGCTTGGTCAGCTCGCCCAAGGTGTAGAGCTCGGCGAACTGGGCTTCGTCATTGGCGTCGGCGATGCTGCCGGGGCGAAGGCCGTCGCCGAGGCTGTAGGCGATGTCATAGGCCTTCATGATCTCGGTGATCTCGTCGAACCGCTCGTAGAGGAAGCTCTCGCGGTGGTGGGCGAGGCACCATTTGGCCATGATCGATCCGCCGCGGCTGACGATGCCGGTGACCCGGTTGGCGGTCATCGGCACGAAGGGCAGGCGCACCCCGGCGTGGATGGTGAAGTAATCGACGCCCTGTTCGGCCTGTTCGATCAGGGTGTCGCGGAAGATCTCCCAGTTGAGGTCTTCGGCAATGCCGCCGACCTTTTCCAGCGCCTGATAGATCGGCACGGTGCCGATGGGGACGGGGCTGTTGCGGACGATCCATTCGCGGGTGTCGTGGATATTGCGACCAGTGCTGAGGTCCATCACGGTATCGGCGCCCCAGCGGATCGACCAGACCATCTTGTCGACTTCGCTGGCGACGTCACTGGCGACCGCGCTGTTGCCGATATTGGCGTTGATCTTGACGAGGAAATTGCGCCCGATTGCCATCGGTTCGCTTTCAGGGTGGTTGATGTTGTTGGGGATGATCGCCCGCCCGCGCGCCACTTCGTCGCGGACGAATTCAGGCGTTACGTAATCGGGGATCGCCGCGCCAAAGCTTTCGCCGTCGCGGACATATTCCTTGAGCATCGCGCGCCCAAGGTTTTCGCGGGTGGCGACGTATTCCATTTCCGGCGTGATGATGCCTTTGCGGGCATAGTGCATCTGGCTGACGTTCATCCCCGGCTTGGCGCGCAGCACCTGGCGGCGCACATTGGGGAACGGAGCGACGCCGCCGCTGCGATCCGGGCCAAGCTGGCCGTTATCTTCGGGCTTGACCTCACGCTGGGTCACTTCTTCCACATCGCCGCGCGCGCGAATCCAGCCCGCGCGCAGTTCGGTAAGGCCGGCGGAGATGTCGATCAGCACATCGGGATCGGTGTAGGGACCAGAGGTGTCATAGACATTCAGCGGCGGTTCGCCGCAGCCCGGTTCCAAATCAATGGCGCGCATTTTGACGCCGAGCGGGCCGACGTGGATCTTGCGGCTGCCCCGGATCGGTCCGGTGGTTACGCCGATTTCGATTTTGGCATTGATGTCGGCCATGATGCGCTCCTTGCGGCGGAAATCAGGAGCGCAGCGCAGATTGCAGCGACCCTCCCTCCGCCCGTGCTAACGGGTTCAGGTTCAACGGGTCGCGGGCATTACAGCACCGCCTCTCAGTCATGCGACTCCCCGGGGATGGGGTGGTGATAGGGCAGGGTTTCGCGATAGTCCAGATTGACTGGACACGGCGCGTGGCTGGCGGCATCGTTCGAGCGATGGGTGTGGCAGGATAACTTGGGAATGATGCGGCGTCACCCGCATCGGGGACATGCTATTGCGTGTCCCCGTCCAACGATGCAAATTGTGGTGGAGAGTTATGGGTCTGTGGCGGGTATGGGGGTTAAGTAAACTGTCACCGTAACTCAGCTGGATCCAGCGCCAGATGGGCGTCGGCTATAACACTGCGTCGAAATGGGTGGAGCGGATGGAGGCGGACGGGTTTGTCGGCCCGGCGAACCATGTGGGGCGGCGGGAGATTTACCGGGACAAGGATGGGAATCCGTTGTGAGGTTTGGTGCCATGAGCAAGCCGCTGCCTGTGCTGGCGAGTGATGCAGAGGCGGAAAGCTTTGTCGGGGACAGGGATTTGAGCCAGTTTGACCTGACGGCGTTTAAACCGCACGGCTTTGAATTCGGGGAGAAGTCGAAGCAGGTAAACATGCGCTTGGCAACGGGGGCACGGTATTCCGTGACCCCGCCCGACAAAATTTAGGCGCTCGTTTCAGGCGGCTTAGGGAGTGGAACGGTCTGCTTCATTAAAGCATCCGCGTCTATGCCGCGCTTTTTGAGCTCTCCTGATATCCATGAGGCACCAACTCCGATTCCAACTAAAAAGGAAATCGCGATAGCTGCTAAAGCGCCCACGAATCCCCAAGGAAAAGGAAATTCCTCGTCTGTTTTGTCAGACTCAGTGAAAACGTGAGTGCCTTTGACATCATTAGAAAAATCTATACCCATGTATGCTGGGCTATAACTTGCCACCCAGAATGTGTGCTCTGCATCGGGGTAATAGTTTATATTTTACAGATAATACTTTGCCATCAAAATTAATATCAGCGTTTTTTGGGTTTCCATTGGGATAATTTATCGATGCAAATCCAATTGCATCTGAAATAGGGCCGCTGAACGAACTATCAGCTATATCTTCCCTTCCTATATTTTTGGAATCGTAGATTGTAATTGTGGCATTTCGGAAGCCGTCCAATTTTTTGGTTAAATCATTCAACTGATCTTTGGTGAGTTCAAATGATGAAATTTTATCGAAACGAATTTTTTGCTTGCCGGCGTTCTGATTGTCAGCCCACCAGTTTTGCGCGAGGAACAGCACCAAACCAGCGACAACCGCGCTGAATACGCTGGCCAATACAGTTTTCATTGCCGCAATTTCCCTGTCTCATCCCAGTATTGAATAGCAACAGGCACTTATCGTTAAGCGTGAACGTTGGGCGGGGACACGCAATAGCGTGTCCCCGTGCGTGATTTCAGCGGCGCATGTATAATTTCTCAAACAACCGCCAGAATAACCGTCAAAGCACACCCGGCACCCCGCGCGCTAATTCACCCAAACGTCGCGCCCAGATCGCCGCCCAGTGGGTCGCTGCCGTAGTCGTTGTTGCCGACGGTGCCGCGTGAGCAGAACCAGACCAGCAGCAGGATCGCGCCGATCAGCGGCACCAGAAACAGCCAGTACCACCAGCCCGAACGCCCAGTATCGTGCAGGCGGCGGACCAGCACGGCCAGTTGCGGCAGCAGCAGGCCCAGACCGACCAGCGCATAGGCATAGCCGTAACCGATGCTGACCTCGACGCCGCTGGCCGGGTTCATGAACTTGAAGGTGGTGCCCAGCACGTTATCGATGGCCGCCGCGACGGCCATGCAGATCAGCATGAACAGATAGAAAAACCAGAACTCAGACCGCGATGCGCGGCCTTGCCAGGTGGTGTATTTCGACAGGCAGGTCTTGATGCTTTCAGAAAACGTCATTGTAGTCCCCCTTTCCGCTAACGGAACGGGGAAGTAACCACGGGACGGTTTCTGATGCAACCGGAACGTGATTTACTCTGAGGGTGATCGCATGTGGCGCTGTCCCCTCAATTTTCGTCATCCTGAACTTGTTTCAGGACCCATTTCTCGGTTCACCTGACCTTTGCCGGACGAGAGCGGCCGTGCGGCAAGCTGGAGTTAAAAACGGTGGCTAGGGTCAATCGGCCTGATGGGTCCTGAAACGAGTTCAGGATGACGATGTTGGTTAGGCAACTGGCCTGATGCGACGGCCCCGATCTACCCCGCAACCCCCAATTGCCACAGGATAAAGGCGAACTCCTCCGCTGTTTCCTTCAGGCTTTCGAACCGGCCAGACTTGCCGCCATGCCCGGCGACCATTTCGGTCTTGAGGATCAGTTCGTTGCTGTCGGTTTTCAACTCGCGCAGCTTGGCTACCCATTTGGCCGGTTCCCAATAGGTAACGCGCGGATCGTTGAGGCCGGCGGTGACCATCAGCGGCGGATAGGCCTGCGCGCTTACCTGATCGTAGGGGGAATAGCTGCGGATCAGTTCGAACGCGGCCTTGTCCTCTATCGGGTTGCCCCATTCGGGCCATTCGCCGGGCGTCAGCGGCAGGCTTTCGTCCAGCATCGTCGCCAGCACATCCACGAACGGCACATGCGCGACGACTGCGCCCCACAGACCGGGATCGGAATTGATCACCGCGCCCATCAGTTCACCGCCTGCCGATCCGCCGGAAATGCTGATCCGCCCCGGCGCGGTCAGGCCGCGTTCGATCAGGCCCTGCGCGACATCGACGAAATCGGTGAACGTATTGGTCCGCCGCTCAAGCTTGCCCGCTTTATACCACGCGCGCCCCAGATCATCACCGCCGCGAATATGGGCGATGGCATAGGCAAAGCCCCGGTCGACCAGACTGAGGCGGCTGGTGGAAAAGCCGGGAGCGATCGACATGCCATAGGCGCCGTAGCCGTAAAGGTGCAGCGGGCCGCCGGTTTTGCGGTCCCGGCGGGAAACCACGCTGACCGGGATCATCGTCCCGTCGCGCGCTGCAATCTCCAGCCGCTCGGTCACATAGAGCGATGCGTCATAGCCGGACGGGATCTCCTGCACTTTGAGCGGAACCAATTTGCGCTCATCAATGGCATAGTCATAGACGGTGGCCGGGCTGACCATGCTTTCATAACCCAGCCGCAGCACCCGCGTATCCCATTCGGGATTGTCGCCCAGGCCCGCGTCATAGCTGGCTTCGGGGAACCGGATCGGCTCGATCCGCGCGGGATCATCGTAGTACCGCACCTCGATCTGGTCGAGGCCGCGCACCCGTCCTTCAACGACATAGAAATCGCGGAACAGTTCAAACCCGGTCAGGTAAAAGCTGTTCGACCCCTCGATCAGTGTGGTCCATTCGCCGGGGCTGGCCAGCGGCGCGGTGGCGAGGCGGAAGTTTTCGTGGGAGTCGTTGGTGTGGATGAACAGCGTTTGCCCGTGCAAGTCGACATCGTATTCGACGCCCGCCTGACGCGGCCTGATCAGGATCGGCGCGGCCAGCGGATCGGCGGCGGGGAGCAGCCGGGTTTCGCCGGTTTCGTGGTCGCTGGTGGAAATGACCAGCCATTCCTCGTTCGCGCTGAGGCCTGATCCGACGCGAAAACCTTCGTCATCCTCGTGGTACAGTTCAACATCGGCGCTGATCGGCTGGCCCAGCCAGTGCAGCCGCGCGTTGTCTGTCCGCCACTGTTCGTTGGCCAGAGAATAGACCAGCCCCTTGTCCTCTGCCACCCAGACGAGCGCGGACAATGTGCCGGGGATTTCGTCGGCCAGCAGTTCGCCGGTTTCCAGATCCTTGATCCGCGCGGTGAAGCGCTCAGATCCGTTGTCATCCACCGCATAGGCCAGCAAGCGCCCGGATTTGCTGATCGACATCGCGCCGAGGCGGAAGAATTCCTTGCCTGCCGCCAGCGCGACTTCATCGAGGATCAGCTCATCCGGCCCGCCTGCGACCGGCCTACGCCACCACTTCTTGTATTCCGCGCCTTCCTCGAACTCGATCCAATAGAGCCAGTCCCCGTCCTTTTGCGGCACGGAAGTATCCGCCTCTTTGATCCGCCCGCGCATTTCAGTGAACAGCGTATCGATCAGCGGTTTGTGCTGCGCCATGCGCGAGGCGAACCAGGCGTTTTCGGCCTGCAAGTGACCCAGGATTTCGCCGTCGGTCACTTGCGGATAGCCCGGATCGCGCAGCCAGGCGTAATCGTCGGCCACGGTCAGACCGTGGTGGGTGAAGCTGTGCGGCTTTTTCGCGGCCACAGGGGGGGTGTTAAGTGCCATCGGCTCGCTCTATGTTGATGGCCCCAATACGGCAAGCGGACAGCGGCACCCATGTTGATGAACACCCACGAAGCGCGCCTTGAGGCTTTGCGCAAGGAACTGGTCGCGCGCGATCTTGACGGGTTCGTCGTGCCGATATCCGACGAGCACATGAGCGAGTACCTGGGCGCCTATGCGCAGCGGCTGCACTGGCTGACGGGCTTTGGCGGATCGGCTGGGACGGCGGTGATCCTGCAGAACAGCGCGGCGATCTTTGTTGACGGGCGCTATACCCTGCAAGTGCGTGATCAGGTGGACGGGCGGTTTTATGAATACCTGAACGTACCTGCGACCAGCCCGGCGAAGTGGCTGGGCGTAAATGCGCCGACGGGCGGAAAGATCGGCTTTGATCCGTGGCTGCACGGCAAGCCGTGGGTGGCGGCCACGGAAAAGGCGCTGGCGGCGCAGCAGGCGGTGCTGGTGCCGGTGGAGGGTAACCCGATCGACACCGTATGGGCCGATCAGCCGCTGCCCTCGCTGGCTCCCGCAGTCGTCCACCAGCTGACCCATGCGGGCCAGTCGAGCGAGGCCAAGCGCGCTGCCGTTGCCGCGTGGCTGGCCGAACACAGCCTTGATGCGGCGGTGATTTCCGCGCTCGATTCGATTGCGTGGCTGCTCAATATCCGGGGCAGCGATGTTGACCGGACCCCGGTGGCGCTCAGCTTTGTCATTGCCCATGCCGATGGCACGGCAGAGCTGTTCATGGCCGAGGAAAAGGTGACGCCGGAACTTTCCGCCCATCTGGGCAACGCGGTGATCATGCGCCCGCGTGAGGCTTTTGTCCCGGCACTGGCGGGCCTTGCGGGCAAGCGCGTCGCCGTTGATCCCGAACGCTCGGTCACGGCGGTGTTTGGCGCGCTGGCGGGCGCGGAGGTGCGTGAACTGCGCGATCCCACCGTGCTGCCAAAGGCGATCAAGAACGCCGCCGAACAGGCCGGGCACCGCGCGGCGCAAGCGCGGGATGGCGCGGCGGTGACCCGATTCGTGCACTGGCTGGCGGTGACCGCGCCAAAGGGCGGGGTGACCGAGATCGACGCCGCCGAATACCTCCACGAGTGCCGCCGACAGGGCGGGGATTTGCGCGACTTGTCGTTCGACACTATCTCGGGCGCGGGGCCGAACGGGGCGATCGTCCATTACCGGGTGAGCGAGGAAACTAACCGGCGCCTTGAACCCGGCAGCGTCTATCTGGTCGACTCCGGCGGACAGTATCCCGATGGCACCACCGACA
The DNA here is from genome assembly GCA_040007615.1 of Novosphingobium sp. Classification (GTDB taxonomy): domain Bacteria; phylum Pseudomonadota; class Alphaproteobacteria; order Sphingomonadales; family Sphingomonadaceae; genus Novosphingobium. The sequence goes on along the minus strand of JBDTUQ010000045.1, from coordinate 9,969 downwards.
TCACCCGCACCGTCTGGGTTGGGCCGAACGAAGCCCCTGCCGAGGTAAAGGACCGCTTTACCCGCGTCCTGAAAGGCCACATTGCGCTGGCGCTCGCGGTGTTTCCGGCAGGCACGCTGGGCAGCCAGCTTGATACGCTGGCGCGCCAGCATCTGTGGGCCGCCGGGCTGGACTATGCCCACGGCACCGGCCACGGGGTCGGCAGTTTCCTGTCTGTCCACGAGGGTCCGCAGCGTATTGCCCGCGCTTCTGGCGGGCAGGCGGGCAGCGAGCAGGAACTGCTGGCGGGCATGTTCCTGTCGAATGAGCCGGGGTATTACAAGACCGGCGAATACGGCATCCGGATCGAAAATCTGGTGCTGGTCGAACTGCGCGAGGTCGCCGGGGCAGAGGGGGCATATCTGGGCTTTGAAACGCTGACTCACGTTCCCATCGAACGCGCGCTGGTCGATTGCAGCCTGCTGACGCGCGATGAAGTCGTGTGGTGGAACCAGTATCACGCGCGGGTGCTGGAAATCGTCGGCCCGCAGCTGAAAGGCGATGCGCTCACCTGGCTGACGGAGCAATGCGCGCCGCTGTGACGATTCGTGCGACAAATGGCGACAAAAAAGCCTTGCGCTGATATAACGCTGCGACAAGTCTGGGCTATATGATCGCTCAGAAGCTGCGATGTGGGTCATAGTCCCCCCTTCTGATCGAGTGGCGCGCATTGCGGCTTCTACCCATTCCCACTCCACCGGTCCTGTGCGGGCCGGGATAAGGAACGCCCCCATGAAGCAGATCACTCTCGCGCTTACCGCCGCCGCGCTGGCAGTCGGGGGAACCGCGCTTTACGCTGAAGGTCCCGGTGCTGAAGGTAAGGGCATGGCGCGCGGCATGATGGACCCGATGGGCGACAAGACCGTGACCCGCGCCGAAGCGGTGGCCAAGGCGGGTGAAATGTTTGATCGCATGGATGCCAACCACGACGGCAAGATTGACAAGGCCGACCGCGAAGCCCGCCAATCCGCGCATTTTGACAAGATGGACGCTGATCACAACGGCGCCATCTCGCGCGACGAGTTCAAGACCTCGCACAGCATGATGGCCCCCGGTCAGGCGCGTGGCATGGGCGGCGGCGGCATGCGGCACCCCGGCGCGATGATGGCCATGTTCCGCATGGCCGATACCAACAAGGACAACGCCTTGTCGCGCGAAGAATTCACCGCCGCAACACTGCGTCATTTTGACATGGCCGACGCCAACCACGACGGCAAGCTGACACCTGACGAACGCAAGGCCGCGATGGCCAAGATGCGCGAACACATGGGCCAGCGGCGCGGAATGGACGGTGGCATGAATCATGGCGGCATGAAACACGGCGACATGAGTGCCCCGATGGGTGACATGCCCCCGCCCGCGAACTGATCAACAATGGTGGATTTTGCCATGACTGCTGCCAATACTGGCACGATGAATGGTGAAACCTCCCCCGTCCGCCTGCTGATCGTCGATGACGAACCAAGTTTGCGTGAACCCCTGTCGGACTATCTGGTCCGGCAGGGGTTCGCCGTTTCGCAGGCAGGCAGCGCCGCCGACGCGCGCAGCCTGCTGCAGTCAGAAACCCCGGACCTGGTGCTGCTGGACATCATGATGCCGGGCGAAGACGGCTTGTCACTATGCCGCCACCTGACAGAGGCGCGGCAGATCCCGACGATCTTCCTGACCGCGCGCGGAGAGGCGACTGACCGCATCGTCGGGCTGGAAATCGGCGCCGATGATTACGTGGTGAAGCCATTCGAGCCGCGCGAACTCGTCGCCCGCATCCGCAGCGTGTTGCGCCGCGCCGCCCGGACACCTGCGGAGCCGGCGGGCGACGAGGTGTTTGCCTTTGAAGGCTGGCGGCTCGATCCGCTCAAGCGGCGGCTGACAGACGCTGAAGGTGCCGCAGTGGCGGTATCATCGGCAGAGTTCCGCCTGCTGCTGGCCTTTCTGGAACATCCCCGCCAGGTGCTTGACCGCGACCGCCTGCTCGACATGGTTCAGGGCCGCGAGGCGCACTTGTTTGACCGGGCGGTGGACAACCAGATCAGCCGCCTGCGCCGCAAGATTGAGGTTGATAGCCGCGACCCGCAATTGATCCAGACGGTGTGGGGCGGCGGCTATATGTTCGCTGCCGACGTGCGCCGCGTGGCCGCAAACTGATCGCGCCCGTACCTGTGAAGCGTCTTTTGCCTACCAGCCTTAAAGGGCAGATCCTGCTGGCGATGGCGCTGGCGCTGCTGCTGGCGCAAGGCGTCGGTTCCGTGCTGCTCTATCGCGCCCAGCATGACCGTCGCGAGGCGGGGCTGGTCCACGCGGCGGCGATGCGGCTGTTCATGGCAATCCGCCAATCTCCTGCAAATCAGGCACCTGCCGATCCGTCTGGCGAAACTGCTTTACCGCCCACCGCCATGCCACCGCTTGGCGATTCCAAACGACAGCGTGACCGACGGTTTGAACGCAGCCTGCAATCGCCGCAACAGGCAGACGAACCGCGCGATACCGACGCCGAGGCGATCCTGCATGAAATCCTTGAGGATCAGGGTGTGAAAGTGGCCGAAGTGGTGGTGATCCGCCGCGAGGTGGACCAAGACGGCCCGTCATTGCAGCGGCTTCGGGTGCTGACGCGAATAATGAACCACCCCATGCAGCCTGCCGTCCGCCACGTGTTGGTGGCGGGAATACGGCGCACGTCGGGGCCGGACTGGCTGATCGTGCGCGCCATCGTGCCGCCTTACGAACGCCAGATGCTGTTCACGATCCTGTTGCAGACGATCTTCATCTACGCCGTGCTGTTCGGCGCAGTGGCGCTGATCCTGCGGCGGATAACCCGGCCATTGGCCGCCGTGACCAGCCGCTTCGAACGCTTTGCCGCGACCCAGGATCCGGGCGACCAGCTTGAGCCGCAGGGACCGGACGACATCCGCCGGGTGATCGTGGCGCAGAACGCGATGGAGGGCCGGATCACATCGCTGCTGAATGAAAAGGACGTGATGCTGGGGGCCATCGGCCACGACCTCAAGACTCCGCTGGCGGCACTGCGCGTCCGCATCGAATCGGTCGAGGACGAAGCCGAGCGGGCAAAGATGGCCGCGACGATCGAGGACATTACCCGCTCGCTGGATGATATCCTCTCGCTCGCGCGCGTCGGCAGGCCCAGCGATCCGGTTGAATCCACCGAACTGTCGGCGATGGTCGCCTCTGTCGTCGAGGAATACGAGGACATGGGCGAGCCGGTGACGCTGGCCGAAATGCGGCGGCTGGTGCTGCCCTTGCGCCCCACCTGGCTGCGCCGGGCCTTGCGCAACCTGATCGGCAATGCGCTGCGCTATGGCCAGCGCGCCCGCGTGTCGATGGCACGCGAGGGTGACAGAGCGCTGATCCGTATCGAGGATGACGGACCGGGCATTGCCGAAAGCCAGATCGGGCGGATGCAGGAACCGTTCGCTCGCGGCGATCCCTCGCGCAACAGCGAAACCGGCGGCGCGGGGCTGGGGCTGACCCTGGCGCGCGCCATTGCCGAGCAGCACGGCGGCACCTTGACTATCGCCAATCGGCGCGGGGCGGACGGAGCGGTGCTGGGGCTGGCGGTGACCCTGGCGTTTCCGATTCGCTAACGCAGCCTGGCCAGTTCCGCGCTGGCCTCTGCCTTGCGGGCGGTTTGCAGCACGGCGCAATCGCGCACCTTTTCGATAACCCGGTCCAGTTCCAGCGCCCCGGTCTTGCCGGCAAAGCGCGGGCGCAAGGCAGTGGCGAACTCGTCAGCGCGCTCCACGCTGCAGAAACTGCCAAGCATCTGCGGCAGGCGCGAGGCAAAGAAAATGCCCCCGGCGCCGCCCATCAGGTCTTCAAGATGGGCTTGGACCCAGGCATAGCCCAGATCGCGCGTCGGCCCGGATGCGGTAATGTCGCGCACCAGCCCCAGCCTTTCGCTAAGGCGCAGTCCGGCATTGGCCGACTTGGCCTGTTCTTCCGTACGTTTCGGGTCAGGCCCTTCGCTCAATAGCCAGGTCGCGATACCCACTTTGCCGCTGCTGCCCAGCGTCGCCAGCAGAGTCGGGCGCAGCACAGGGTCTTGCGACGCCAGCGCGGCGTCCAGCATTTTCTGCCCGCCCGCCAGCCCTTCACGGTCAAGCCATGCCCCAAAGGCATCGTCGAACCACATCGGATCAAGCGCCGCCTTGTCGCCGCCCAGAAATGCTCCGGCGGCATCGGCCAGCTTGGCCTGCAAGTCCCCCGCCTTGGCAATGCCCGCCAGCGCGCCGATGGCATCGACGCGACGCTGGAGGGTTTCGGCATCGTCAGCGGCATAAGCTCCGGCGCGCAAGTCCAGACCGGCGCTGCCGAAAGCGGGGGCATAAAGCCGCGCCACGAACCGGCGGTAGGCGGTGTTCGCAGCATCGTCCATCAGGCCTGCGGAGCGCAGCATTTCCAGTCCGTTCAGCGCCGCTCCGGCCGCGTGACTATCGGGGTTGCGCGCCAGCTTGCGGGCCAGCGCGGCCAGTTGCAAAGTGTTGGCGCGGCCCGCCTGATAGCTCGCCATCAGACTGTCAGACACGGCCAGCGCCTCGTTGCCCGAAAGCCTGTCGGCGCTGGCGATCAGCGCGTCCCAATCCTTGCGCGGCAATTCGAAGCGGTAATAGCCGCTGCCGTTTTCGTTGGGCATCAATACGCCGGGGCCGTTGATCGTTACCGCTGCGGCAGGCCCGTCAAGCAACTGACACTGTCGCACCGCGCCCTTGCGCAGGCACAGCGGCACGCCCCATCTGGTATCGGGCGCGGTGGTGCCGAGCCTGACATAGCGGCTCTGCGCGGCGATATAGCCGCCCCCGGCATCGCGCGTGAAAGTGATCAGCGGCACGCCCTGCTGGTCGGTAAAGCTCTGCATCGCGGGCAGGATGCGCGGATCGCCTGCCACTTCGGCCATTGCGCTGAAAAAGTCGGCGCTGCTGGCGTTGCCATAGCGGTGCGCGGCCATATAGCGGCGCACGCCGTCCTTGAACTTGTGATCGCCCATGAACGCCGCGATCATCGCCACGACATGGCCGCCCTTGCCATAAGTGATGGTGTCGAACGCGGCATCGATCTGGTTGCTGGCGGTGATGGCCTGATGGATCGGGCGTCCTGCCACCAGCGCGTCTGTGTTCATCGCGGCAAAACCTTCCGCCGTCGCGCCTGATCCGATGTGCAGGTCTGGCCGCCAGGCGTTGCCGATGCGATAGCCCATCCAGTTAGCAAAACTTTCGTTCAGCCAGATGTCGTCCCACCATGCCGGGGTGACGAGATCGCCAAACCACTGGTGCGCCAGTTCGTGCGCCACGACCATGCCGAACTTGCGCTTTTGCGGCACTGGCGCATCCTCGCCCATGACGATCAGGTTATCGGCATAGTTATCGGCCCCGGCGTTCTCCATCGCGCCGGGCATGATCGGGGAGGTGATCTGATCCAGCTTTGGATAAGGGAACGGTTGGCCGAAATAGTCTTCCAGCAGGGCCACGATGGTCTTGGAATTTTCCAGCGCAAAGCTGAGCCGGTCGGCATTAGGTTTGGGTGAGATTATCCGCAGCGGCAGCGCCTCGCCGCGCTGGGCGTTGGGCGGCACGGCGCCTTCCACCACGGCGAACGGCCCCACCATCATCGCGACCAGATAGCTGGGCAAGGGCAGGGTCGGCGCAAAGCGGTGAACGTCCAGCCCGGCTTCCTGGGTTTTTGCCAGTTCAGGCGCATTGCTCACGGCAGTTAACCCCGGCGGGGTGCGCAGGGTTACAGTGTAGGGCGTTTTGAAGCCGGGCTCATCGAACGAAGGAAAGGCGGATCGCGCGTCGATGGATTCGAACTGGCTCCATGCATACCAGTCATCGCCGACTTTAACGTGGAACAGCCCCACCGGACCTTTATTGAACACGCCATCGTAATCGAGGCGGAATGTCACCCGGCCTGCGGGGAGCGGTTCGTCAAACGTCAGCGCGGCGACGCCGGTTTCCTCGTCAAGCTGCTTCCATGTGCCGGTCACGACTTTACCTGCGGCGGTCGCGGTGGCGAGGCTGACGTTCAGACCATTGCCGTGCAGGAACACATGGGCAGACGGCTCGGCCAGCGCGGCGTCGATTTCGGCATGGCCGGTGAACAGGTCTTTCGCGGGATCCAGCGTCACGTCCAGACGGTAAGCGGACGGAGTCACCGCGCTGCCCAGCTTGCCCAATGGAGTTGGCGGCAGCGGAGGCGGGGGTGGGGGAGGTAAGCGCACCGGGTCTATCGGGATGCGTCCATGCAGCGAGGTTTGGCCCACTTTCTGCGGCTGAATCTTCTGGCCAAGCGCAGGCGTGGCCGCAGCCATCACCACCGTCAGAGCGGAAATTGCCAGCATTGCCCGACGCATCGATGTCCCCTTGCGCTGAAGTTCTGGCATATCCTGAACAATGCTAATCTTGATTTAAAATTGGGGTTGGGGGCATTGAGCACTATTAATGCGCAACCGCCCTCCGCTCCCCTATCGCAGCAGCCCGCCCAGCAGCCCGCGCGCGAACCGGCCCAGTGCCGCGCCGCCGATGGACGTGGCGATGGTGCCTACAACCGCGCTGGCGGCCGAACTCATGGGCGAGGCGCGCGATTTCTTGCCGGTAATCTGGGCCGCGATCACCGCCCCGGCAGACGATGCCACCGCGCCCGCCGCCGCCTTGCCCGCGCGTTCCCACATGCTGGGGGTCTGCCGCGCCTGTCCGCGCTGAACTTCTGCGCCCTGTTCGGCCACAACTTGCGCGGCGGCGGCAGCATCCTGCGCCTTTTTCGCCAGCACTTCGGATGCGGATTCGCGGTTGACCAGCGTTTCGTACTTGCCCTCAAACGGGCTGATCGACTGGATGATCGCGCGTTCCTTGTCGCTCACCGGGCCAAGCCGTGAGCCGGGCGGTGTGATCAGGGTGCGCTGGACGACGGTAGGCGCGCCTTCCTGATCGAGCACCGATACCAGCGCCTCGCCCACTTTCAGTTCGGTGATGACCGTTTCGACATCCAGATCCTTGTTGATGCGGAACGTTTCCGCCGCAGCCTTGATCGCCTTCTGGTCGCGCGGGGTGAAGGCGCGCAGGGCGTGCTGGACTCGGTTGCCAAGCTGTCCGGCAATCTTTTCGGGAATGTCGATCGGGTTTTGCGAGATGAAATAGACGCCCACGCCCTTTGACCGGATCAGGCGGACGACCTGCTCCACTTTGTCAAACAAGGCCTGCGGGGCATCGTCGAACAACAGGTGCGCTTCATCGAAGAAGAACACCAGGTTGGGCTTTTCCGGGTCGCCGACTTCGGGCAGCGCCTCGAACAGGTCGGACAGCATCCACAGCAGAAACGTGGCGTAAAGCTTGGGGCTTTGCATCAGCTTGTCAGCGGCAAGGATGTTGATCACGCCCTTGCCGTTTTCATCGCAGCGTATGAAGTCGTTGATTTCAAACGCCGGTTCACCGAAAAACTTCGCCGCGCCCTGGCTTTCGAAGGCGAGCAGCTGGCGCTGGATGGTGCCGACGCTAGCGCGGGAAACGTTACCGTATTTGCTGGCCAGTTCGCTCGCCTGTTCGGCGCAGGTCATCAACGTGTGCTGGAGATCGTCAAAGTCCAGCAGCAGCAGCGCGTTATCGTCAGCATAGCGAAAGGCGATGTTGAGCACCCCTTCCTGCGTCTCATTCAGCCCCAAAAGGCGCGAGAGCAGCAGCGGCCCCATTTCCGAAATGGTGGTGCGGATCGGGTGGCCCTTTTCGCCGTACAAGTCCCAGAACACCGCCGGATTGTCGTGAAAGGCATAGTCAGTCAGCCCCACGTCCTTGACCCGTTGGGCGATGACATCGGCATGTTTGAAATCTGCGCTGCCGGGCATGCAGATGCCGGAAAGATCGCCCTTCACGTCAGCCAGGAACACTGGCACGCCGTTGGTGGAGAACTGTTCCGCCATCGATTGCAGCGTCACCGTCTTGCCCGTGCCGGTCGCGCCCGCCACCAGTCCGTGCCGGTTGGCCCGGCCCAAAGTCAGCACCTGCCGCTCACCATTTGCGCCAAGGCCGATGTAAATGTCGCTCATGCAGGTAAGTCCCTCATTGCCTGAGGAGCAGTCTAGTGCGGGTAAGCCCGCGCGGCGAGTGTCTTTTTCAGGTGTGATGGACGGCAGCCGCGCTGGCGGAGTCCGCACCCAAACTGAGCGCCACAGCTTCGGCAACCCTGATCCCGTCGACTGCGGCGGAAAGAATGCCCCCGGCATAGCCAGCTCCTTCGCCCGCCGGAAACAGCCCGGCAGTGTTCAGGCTCTGCAGGTCTTCGCCCCGGGTAAAGCGCACGGGCGAGGACGTTCGGGTTTCAACCCCGGTCATCAGCACGTCGGGATGATCATAGCCCGGTATCTGCCGCCCGAATACCGGCAGAGCCTCACGCATCGCGGTGACGGCGAAATCGGGCAGGCATTGCGAAAGGTCAGTTAGTTGCACGCCCGGCCGGTAGGAAGGCGTAACCACGCCCAATGTCTCAGAAGCCCGCCCGGCAAGAAAATCGCCCAGTTTCTGCGCCGGGGCCTTGTAGTTCGATCCGCCCGCGACGAAGGCCAGCGATTCCCAGTGGCGTTGCAGTTCGATCCCCGCCAATGGCTCGCCCGGATAGTCGCGTTCCGGGTCGATGGCCACCACTAGGCCGGAATTGGCGTTGCGTTCATTGCGTGAATACTGGCTCATGCCATTGGTGGCGACACGCCCTTCCTCCGATGTCGCGGCGACAACAGTCCCGCCGGGGCACATGCAGAAACTGTAAACGGTGCGCCCGTTAGAGCAGTGGTGCGAGATATGGTATTCGGCCGCCCCCAGGATCGGATGGCCCGCATCGATGCCGAAGCGCGACTTGTCGATCCACGATTGCGGATGCTCGATCCGCACGCCCATCGAAAACGGCTTGGCCTCTACATGGACGCCCAGTTCGTGGAGCATTTCAAAAGTATCGCGTGCAGAATGGCCGATGGCCATGACGACGCGGTCAGCCTCAAGATATTCGCCGGACGCCAGATGAAGCCCGCGCATCTGCCGGTTGCCCTGCGCATCGATGGCGATGTCCAGCCGGTCCACGCGCGAGGAAAAGCGGTATTCGCCGCCCAGCGCCTCGATGCTCTCGCGGATGCTTTCGACCATCGTTACCAGCCGGAAGGTACCGATATGGGGATGCGCCTCGGTCAGGATTTCGGCTGGGGCGCCCGCCTTGACGAACTCGGTCAGCACTTTGCGGTCGCGGTTGCTGCGGTCCTTGGTGCGGCTGTAGAGCTTGCCGTCGGAAAATGTGCCCGCGCCGCCTTCGCCGAACTGGGCGTTCGATTCCGGGTTCAGCACGCTGCGCCGCCACAGGCCCCAGGTGTCCTTGGTGCGTTCACGCACGACTTTGCCGCGATCAAGGATGATCGGGCGAAAGCCCATCTGCGCCAGGATCAATCCGGCAAACAGCCCGCACGGCCCCGCGCCAATCACCACCGGGCGCTTTGCCGGGCCGCCATCGGGCGCGCGGGCGACATGCTGATAGCGGACATCGGGCGTGGGCTGAACGTGCCGGTCCTTGCGGCTTCGGGCCAGCACTGCGGCTTCGTCACGAACCCTGACATCAATCGTATAGACCAGCGTGATGTTCCGCTTGTCACGCGCATCATGCCCGCGCCGGGCGACGGTGTGGCCCAGCAGATCGCGCGGAGTGATCCGCAGCCGCTTGCAGATGGCGGAAGGCAGGGCCTCGTCCGCATGGTGGAGCGGCAGGGTCAGTTCTGTAATGCGCAACATCGCGCGGCCTTAAAGCATCGCGCCAAAAAGTGGGAACCGGTTTTTGGCAGGAAGCGATGCGGCGGGCGCAGTCGGCAAGTCCAACCGCGCCGGCCGCTAGAGCAAGGTGACTTTAATCTGAATCGTCATCCCGGCGGAGGCCGGGACCCAGCCCAACTAAGAA
>JBDTUQ010000044.1:0-18703 GCA_040007615.1 Novosphingobium sp. | reverse complement strand
GAAGAGCGGGGCGTGGTGGTGTGCTGCGACACACTTTGGCGGTTCTTGGGCCGCTTGACGGTCCCCCGCGCAGCGGGTGAAGGAAACCGGTGACACATCACTGATCTGGGAGGGGCATAAGGCAGGACGCGATATTGGTTATTGCCATCTTGAAAAGCTGCACAATCTTGAGGTGTTACCGCCTTTTGGCTTCACCGTTTCCTGCTTTCCACACAAGGTCAGACGAGCGTCTGCCGGCTGGACACGCGCAGTCGCAATTTTGAGGAGTGAACGGTTTGATCTTTCGCCTCGTTCGCCGAAACTCCGTACCAATCCAATGACGCGCCTTGAAAAAAGGGGACAACTCTTTCGCGGCGCCCCGCCGTCCGTCACGTGCCGGGGTAGATTCCTCGGCTTGAACCCATCAGCCGGGTCAGGCCCAACAGAGCGTCAATTGCGGGGACAGGCTGGCCCAGCCGGGCCGCGATTTCGCGCGGGGCAGCCAGCAGGGCATCAAGCTCGATCGACCGTCCCGCCTCCACGTCCTGCAACATCGATGTCTTGAACGCGCCCAATTTGCGGGTCACCGTGTTGCGGTCTTCTCCGCTCTGCTCGATCGGGCAGCCGATCGCGGCGCCGATCGCGCGCGCCTCCGCCATGATTGCAAGGATGAACCGGGACACTAACGGGTCGTCGAGAATGCGATCGGCAGTGGCAAGGGTCAGCGCCGAAATGGGGTTTACCGTCATGTTGCCCCACAGCTTGTACCAGATTTCCAAACGGACATTTTCGCTGATGACCGCAGGAAGACCGGCACCCAAAATCAGCGCCGCCACAGCCTCGACCCGTTCGCTGCGGCCGCCTGCAGGTTCCCCCAGGATCAGGCGATCCCCCATGCGCAACATGGCACGGCCGGGCGAGACGACGCTGGCAGACGCATGGACGACGCACCCGATGACCTGCGCAAAGGGCAGGCTGCGTGCCAGAACGCCGTCGGGATCTACCGAAATCAGAGGCTCGTCTTCCCCCGCAAACCACCAAGGCACCCCGTTTAACAACGGCAGGATGATAGTCTTGTCAGAAACCAGGGGCGCGAGAGTGGGCGCCAGGGCCGGAAGCGACTGCGCCTTGACCGCGATCACCACGATATCCTGTTCACCCAGGCTGGCCGCATCTGCCGAAGCCCGTACCGGCGCTGAAATTACCTGTCCGTCCTTCTCCAGAACGATGCCGCCGTTAAGCAACGCTTCCAGCGTCGCACCGCGGGCGAGAACTGAGACGTCATGCCCGGCTCTGGCAAGGGTGGCCCCCACCCAGCCGCCGATTGCCCCCGCGCCGACAATTGCAATGCGCGCCATATCTGAATTCCCTCCTGAGAGCCTGTTCCCACGGTAATGTCCCTGCACCCGGGCCGCCAAATGCGTAAAAGTAATATATTATAGGTGCTACTATGAACTTTTAGTTGATAAAATGCCCCAGCGAGGGTAAGCGGCAATCATGGCAGGCGGCATGGGAACCGCATGTGGAGATATGGATGCCGATCTCGCTCGACGATGTCACGAATTATGCGCTTCAGCTGGATGAAGCTGAACGAACGCGCGTCCCCATTCGGCAGATCAGCGCAACCCATGCCGATATGACCTTGGACGATGGCTATGCCATTCAGAAAGCCTGGGTCGACATCAAGCTGGGTCGCGGTCGCACGATCATTGGCCACAAGATCGGCCTCACCAGCCGGGCGATGCAAAAGTCTTCCAACATTACCGAGCCTGATTACGGTGCGCTGCTTGATGATATGCTGTTTGCCGATGGTGACCCGATTCCCCTGGATCGCTTCATCGAACCGCGCATCGAGGTAGAGCTGGCCTTTTTTCTCAAGCGTCCGCTGGCCGGGCCAGAGGTCACGCTGGCCGACGTGCTCGACGCGACCGACTATGTCCGGCCGGCGCTGGAACTGATCGACATGAGAATTGACCGGGTGGATGCCCAGACCGGTCGCACGCGCAAGGCGTTCGATACCATTGCAGACAACGCCGCCAATGCCGGCATTATCCTTGGCAAGGACAAGTTTGCCCCATCTTCGTTCGATCTGCGCCGCGTTGGCGCCTGGATTGAACGCAATGGCATCATCGAGGAATCCGGCGTTTCGGCGGCGGTGCTTGGTCACCCGGCAATCGGGATCGCCTGGCTGGCCAACAAGCTTGCCCCCCACGGAATTCAACTTGAGCCAGGCCAGATAATCCTGTGCGGCTCGTTCACCGCGCCGCTTGGCGGGGTGCGGGGCGACAATTTTATCGTCGATTACGGGGCCCTCGGGACAATTTCAACGCGGTTCGAATGAGGACCGGAAGTTCATGAAAAACGCAGGCTGAAGCATGACAGACACGATTTACATCGACGGGTACGCGATCTCTCCCGATCACTACATCAACGGTCAGCGGGTCTCCTCGCCAACCACTTTCGAGACTTTCTGCCCTGTCGACCAAAAGGTCCTGGGACAAGTCAGCGAAGGTCTGGACGACCATGTCGATATGGCAGTGGCCGCAGCGGAGGCAGCGTTTCCTGGCTGGGCATCTCTCGGTGCCGAAGGCCGCCTTCCTTATCTAAAGCGGTTCGCCGAAGAAATCGGCAAGCGGGAAGAAGCCCTTGCTGCGGCCGAGTCCAACGATGCGGGCGTGCTGCTCTCACGCATGCGTCACGGGATCGTCCCGCGCGCGATGCTCAACATCACGTGGTTTGCCGAGGAAGCCCTGCGCCTGCAGGACCGGACGATCGAAACGGTGCAGGCAACCCATAATGTTCGCCACGATCCGGCGGGCGTCTGTGCGATCATCACGCCGTGGAACTCGCCCCTGATGCTCTCGACGTGGAAGGCCGGGCCAGCGCTGGCGTCTGGTAATACAGTTATCATCAAGCCGCCGGAATGGGCGCCCCTGACCACTTCACTGCTCGCCGACGCAGCCGATGCGGCCGGTCTTCCAGCCGGGGTGTTCAATGTGGTTCAAGGTGCGGGCGCGACGACCGGGGCGCGGCTGGTCGCGGATCCGCGCCTGTCGCGAATCTCGTTCACCGGATCGGTGCCCACTGCCAAGCTGGTTGCTGCTTCAGCTGCCGCAAATCTGGTTTCCTGCAGCCTTGAGCTGGGCGGCAAATCGCCGTTCATCGTGCTGGAGGACGCCGATCTGGATGCAGCTGCGGCAACCGGCGCGCTCATGTATCGCAATGCCGGGCAAGTCTGCCTCGCGGGGACCCGCCTGCTGGTTCATGAATCCATCCGTGATGCCTTTATCGACAAGATGCGCAGAGTGGTCGAAAATCTGGTGGTCGGCGATCCGCGGGATCCCGCGACCGAGATCGGGCCGATCATCCATCCCCGTCAGATGGAGCGCATTTCCGGCTTTGTGGAGCGCGCCAGGGCGGCTGGCGCAACCACCCTGTGGGGCGGCGGCAAGCACCCTTTCGGGCCGCAATACTACCAGCCGACCATGTTCACCAACGTCTCCAACGATGCCGAGATCGTGCAGCAGGAGGTTTTCGGACCCGTGCTGGTACTGCAAACCTTCGCCAACGACGCCGAAGCCATCGCGCTGGCCAACAGCACCGTCTATGGCCTTGGCGGCATCTGCTATGGCGAAGAAGCGCATGCCCAGGCCGTCGCCAACGAGGTTCGCACCGGCTTTATCTGGATCAACAGCTTTACGATCCGCGATCTCGCCGCGCCCTTCGGCGGCCGCGGCCAATCCGGCATAGGCCGTGAAGGTGGCGAGTGGAGCTTTGATTTCTTCACCGACGTCAAGGACGTCATCATTCCCAAACACCCCTTCAAAGCGAGCTTTGCCCACCGATGAGTACAGAAGGCAAGATCGTCGGCGCGGCGATCGTATCCCATCACCCGGGCCTGATGCAGACGAACGAGTTCCGCCTGGAAGACGGCGCTGGTCGCGACTCGGATCTGATCGCCGGCTTCGATCGCCTGCGCGCGCGGATAAAGGCGGTCGAACCGGACCTGATCGTCATATTCGATTCGCACTGGTTCACCACCGGCTATCATCTGGTCGACGCGCGGGCCCATCATCAAGGGATCTATACCTCGGTAGAAATGCCCTGGTACCTGAACGGGCTGCCCTATGATTATGAGGGAAGCCCCGAGCTTGGCAGGCTCGTCCAGCAGGTGGCTGAGGAGCGGAATGTCATGTCGATGGCCATCGACGACCCGCACATGGCGCACGAATATGCCACGATCAACCTCGTCACGAAGCTGGCGCTGCCGCTCCCCTACATGACCGTGAGCAATTGTCAGAACTGCCAGACCCACCACTTCCTGGAGAGCGGCGAAGTCGTTGGCGAGGCCATCCGCCGCAGCGGCAAACGGGCAGTGCTGTTGGCGTCCGGCGCACTGAGCCACAAGTTCAACGAGATCGACTGGGTGCGCAAGAGCCCGCGCATTTTCGATTACCAGAACATTTCCAGCGCCGCGAACATCGCCAGCGATCACGAAGCCGTCGAACTGTTCAAGCAGGGCCGTCATGACGTGATCGTCGAGCGTTTCCCGACTGTATATCGCAAAATTCCGTGGGAGGGCCTTGGCGGCCACTACCTGCAAATGGTCGGCGCCATCGGCGGCGCTGACTGCCGGGCGAAGGGCACCTCGCTCAGCGAATACGAGAACGCCCGTGGCACGGGCAACATGCACATTTGGTTCGAGGTGGAAGAATGAGCGTTTTTGAAGGTCCGCGCATCGAGCGCCGCCGTGTCCTGATCGCCGGCACACCGTGCTGGGGAACCATGCGCGACGACGGGATGCTGACGCTTGACGATGGGCGTGCCGTAAATCCGGCTGCGCTGGTCCATCTGCCCCCATGCGAACCGACAAAGATCATCGGCGCACACATCACCTATTTGTCGCGATCAATGGAAACGCGCAACAAGCCGAAACCTACTGAGAACCCAACCTATTTCACCAAACCGCCGACCGCTGTGAACGGCCACAACGGCACGATCAACAAGTATGACGGGACAAAGTACCTGAACTATGAGGGCGAAGTCGCTGCGATCATCGGCAAGGTGACGCGCAACGTGACGCCTGAGGAGGCGTGGGACTGCATCGCAGGCTTTGCGCCCGTGCTGGACATGGGCGCGCAGGATTTCCGCGATACCGATCAGGGCTCAATGCTGCGCGTCAAGGGCATGGACGGCTATTGCCCGATCGGCCCCGGCATCGTGCGCGGCGTCGATCCGCGCAAGGAATGGTTGCGGACTTACCGCAATGGCCAGCTGGTCCAGGAAGCCCAGATTGGCGAGGAACTGATCTGGGAAGCCGATTTCATCATCGCGGATATCGCGCGCTATATCACCTTGATGCCCGGTGACATCATCATGACCGGCACGCCTGCCCATTCTCGCTCGCTTGATCCGGGCGACCGGATCGAACTGGAAATCACCAACCTTGGCCGATTGGGTTGCGATGTGGTTGCTGCGCCCGAGCCGCGCGCATCCCATATCGGCCACCCGCCGATGGATACGCCGGAAGTTCAGCGTGTCGCACTCGGTTTTGACGAGCGCGTGCGCCCTGATCTTCTTGCCAATTACCGGGCCGCAGCGCGCGGCGGCGAATCCTGATGCTCGACGGTCTGCGCGGGGTCTATCAGGGCAAGCTGCTTGTCGAGGCAGACGACGTTGCCCCCTACCTGACTGACTGGCGCAAAATGTGGACCGGCACGGCCTTAGCGGTCGCGCTGCCCGATACCGTGGAGCAGGTCGCGGCGCTGGTGCGCTGGTGCGCCGTCAATTGCGTCCACGTCATCCCGCAAGGCGGCAACACCGGTATGTCCGGTGGTGCAACACCGCCAGAGGATGGCGTCAACCTGGTGATAGCCCTCACCAGGCTCAATCGCATTCGCGCTATCGATCCCGTCAACAACACGATGTCGGTGGACGCCGGGGTTGCCCTGGCAAAAGTGCAGGAGGTCGCGCTTGAGGCCGGGCGGTTTTTCCCGCTCAGCCTGGCTGCGGAAGGAAGCTGCACGATAGGCGGAAACCTGGCAACCAACGCTGGCGGCACGGCGGTTCTGCGTTATGGCAACGCCAGGGAACTTTGCCTTGGTCTGGAAGTGGTGACCCCCATAGGTGAGATCTGGGATGGGCTTCGCGGCCTGCGCAAGGACAATTCGGGATACGATCTGCGCGACCTGTTTATTGCCTCCGAAGGGACGCTCGGCATCATCACCGGCGCGGTGCTGAAGCTTTTCCCCAAGCCGGCGGCGCGCCTTGCCGCTCTGGTGTGCGTAGAAAGCTGTGATGCGGCGATGGCGCTGCTCGGCAGCCTGCGTGCCCGCCATGCTGACCGGCTGACCGCGTTCGAACTCGCTTCGCGCGACTGCCTTGAACTCGTCTTCAGGCATGCCGGTGCAAGGGACCCGTTCGGAGCGAGCTATCCCTGGTATGTGCTTGTCGAATTTACCGATTTCGTCAGCGAAGACGACGCGCGGCAGGCCATCGAGGTTGCCCTTGGCGAGGCTTTTGAGGCAGGGCTTATCGTCGATGCGGTGATCGCGGAATCACTGGCCCAGTCTCAAGCGCTGTGGTCCCTGCGAGAAGGTATTTCCGAAGCCCAGAGCGCCGAAGGGGCGACGATCAAGCACGATATTGCCGTGCCACTGTCGGCCATCGCTGCCTTCGTTCCCGCTGCCATCGCCGCGGTTGCGGCAAGACATCCCGATATCCGCCCCGTGGTTTTCGGTCATCTGGGTGACGGCAGCCTGCACTTCAATTACTCGCCCGCCATTGGCGAAACGAAGGCCGCCTTTCTGCAAAGGCAGAAGGACGTGAACGATATAGTCCACGATCTGACGATCAAGGCCGGAGGAACCATCTCGGCCGAGCACGGCCTGGGCGTGCTGCGCAGGGACGAAGCCGACGCCTATCGCAAGGATCCCGAGCGGCGGATGATGCTGGCGATCAAGCAGGCCCTCGACCCGCAGGGAATCATGAATCCGGGGAAGCTTTTGGTTCGTTGAAGCGCTTGCGGATCAGTTCCATGAACTCTTCGGTCAAGGCCGATATCGGGCGAATCGAAGAGCTGTAGAGCATCACGTAACGGGTGAATTCCGGGTCGATAAGATGGCGCATTTCCAGCCGGAATGCACTGGCCAAAGGCGCGACATAGGCCGGGCACAAGGCGACCCCGATCCCCGCCGCTGCCAGTCCAAGCGCGGTCGAGATATTGTCGAAAACCTGACCGGGAACGATACGTTCGCTCTCGTCCAGCCCGGACATGGCCTGCTCGATAATCCGTTCATGATCATGGCCGCCGGTGTGAAATTGCGTGCCTTTAAGGTCGCGCCAGCGCAGTGCCTTGTTGGCTGCAAGAGGGTGGTCGGGCGAGAGCCAGACGACCCATTTGCTCGGCAACAGCTGTTCGGACTTCACATGGTCTTCGGTGTTCCTGTCCGGACCGATAGCCAGATCGGTCTCCCCTGTCGCGACACGTTCGCTCAACCATTCAACCCCGGTATCGAGGATCTGCACTTCGCTGCCGGGATGGCCCGCCTGAAATTCGGCGATCATCGGCGGCAGGATTGTGGAGGCAATCACCATCGGCGCGGCAATGCGGATGGTGTCGTTCGACTGTTCGCTGAGTTTTTCTGCCGTCAGTTCCACGTTCTTGAGTGTACGGAAGAAGCTGAGTGCAGAGGGGAGGAGCAACCGGCCATGTTCGTTCAACATGACCTTGCGCGTGCTGCGCTCAAACAGGCGCACACCGACAGCCTGTTCCAGTTCGGCGACCAGGCTGCTGATCGCGGAGTTGGTCAACTGCATGCGCTGCGCAGCGCCGGTAAAGCTGCTGCACTCCGCAACCCGGATGAACGCCTCGATCTGGCGATTGCTGATACGTTGTTTACTCACACGCCCTTTTATGAAAAATAATTGGATAATCAAGCACTGGTTGGAGGTAGCACCTTGCCGGGGTTCAGGATGTTCCTCGGATCCAGCATCTGTTTGAATCGCCGCATCAAATCGATCTCCTCGGCGCTTCGGCTGAAGGCCAGGTAGTTCCGCTTGTCGAGCCCGATGCCATGCTCTGCCGAGACTGAGCCGCAGAGCGACCGGACAATCGAATAGACCACCTTGCAGATTTCTTCGCGCATCGTGCCGCTCGGGTCAGGGACGGCGAGGTGCATGTTGCTGTCTGCAATATGGCCAAAGAACACCGCCTCTCTCGAGAGTTCGCGGGAGAGGGCTTCCCGGCAAAGTCCGACGAATTCCTCGACCCTGGCCACGGGTACGCTGACATCGAAATTCACGACCGGACCGCGCCCCCAAAGCTGGGTGAGATCGCCGCTTGAATCCCTTATCCGCCAGAATCCCTGCGCATCGGATAACGACTGGGCAATCGCCGCATCGTTGATCAGGCCCATCTCCAGCGCGTCCGCTGCAAAGCTGGCGAAAACCTGTTCGTCAGCCTCCTGATTGGAGCCGAGCGCTTCGAGCAGGACAAAATGCGTGCCGGAATCGGGTGCCAGCGGCGATCGCCCGCCCGCCATGTGCGTCACATCGTAAAAGTCGCGCCACATCACTTCGAACGCGGAAAGCTGCGCACCCAGCGAACTTCGCGCCAACGCCAGAAGCTGATGCACGCAATCAATGCCGCTGACGGCGCAAAGCATCGTATTGCTGCTGCGAGGCGCCGGAAACAGGCGCAGCACGGCGCATGCCACAACCCCCAGGGTTCCTTCGCTGCCAATGAAAATATTGCGCAGGTCGTACCCGGTATTGTTCTTGATCATCTTGTTGAGGCCGGAGACGACCGTTCCGTCGGCCAGAACGACTTCAAGTCCCAGCACCTGCTCGCGCATCATGCCAAAACGCAACACGCGATTGCCGCCAGCATTGTTGGCGATGGCGCCGCCGATGGTGCAAGTGCCGCGTGATCCAAAATCCACGGCGAGGAACCGGTCTGCCGCCAGCGCCGCTTCCTGAACAACCTGCAGCCGCGTTCCGGCAAGCACCGTAACCGTGTTACTATAGGTATCCAGTTCCACGATGCCGCACATTTTTTCCAGCGAAAGCGCGATCGACCCTGCGCTTGGCAAGGCCCCCCCGGCCATTCCCGTCAGGCCGCCCTGCGGAACGATGGCCACGCCTGCCTGTGATGCGGCGCGCAGCACTTCGGAAATCTCCTGGGTGCTGCGCGGATAAATCACCGCCAGCGGCAGATGCTCATCCGGCCTTGGCAAGGTGAAGTCGCGCTTGTGGCGTTGCAGGCTGGATTCATCCGTGGCAACGGTAATGGTGCCCGGCAGCAAAGCGAGTAACTGCTGGATTCCTGATTGCTGCGTCACAAGTTCCCGCCGTGAAAGGGGTGCCGTGAAAGGGGCGGGCCGTCACCGGCCCGCCCCACCCCCATTACATCTTGAAGCGAATGCCAGCACGAAAATACCGGCCAACCGTATCATAGACACCGGCTGGCGTCCCCAGGACGGTGTTCGGGTTGCCGCCAATCGTCGGCACCATCGGCGGCGCCTTGTTGAACAGGTTGTCGACCGAACCAAAGATCTCGAAATCGGCAAATGCGGTCTTGAGCTTGCCCGTTACCGAGAAATCGACATAGCTGACTGCGGGAACATCGTTGTTGACGATGTCCTGGGTGGTGAATGCCGCATCGAACACGCCCTTGCCAATGAAACGATGGCGCAGCGACACAGTCAGCCGGTCGGTATCGTAGGTTAATGTATTGAACCCACGCACCTTGTTCGGACCGCTGCCGTTGGAGGCAAGTTCACCCAGAAGGCTATCGACCGTTCCGTTATCGATCAGGTAGTGACGCGCGGTAACCGTCCACAAGCTGCGCAGGGCAAGAGTGCCTGCACCCACCGGCACGCGATAGCCGAATTCGAAATCAACGCCCGACATGTATTCGGTCTTGTAGTTCAGCGGCTGCGCGAGGACAGTCGTGAGGACGTTCGAGCTGTTCCGTATCAGCAGCGAACACATTGCCGGGATCGTGCCGTCACGGCAGCGATCAACAATATACTGCGGTTGCGGCGTGGCGATGGCGTTGCTTATGTTGATCTTGAAAAAATCGACCGCAAAGCTCAGGCCCGGGACTTCCACGGGCTGATAGATAGCGCCGACAGTAAGCGTCTTGGCGATTTCGGGTTTCAACAGAGGGTTGCCGGACTGAATTCTCTGAACGCCCACCGCACCGTTCGATCCATCGACCACCGACAAGGTGTTGGACGTGCCGCCCAGGAAGTATTCCGCAAGGTTAGGCGCGCGGATATCACGCGAAAGAACGCCGCGCAGCTTGAACCCGCCCGCGATGTCCCAGGTTGCGCCGGCCTTCCACGTCGTCACGGTGCCGCTTGTGCTGTAGTCGGTAACGCGGATCGCGCCGTTGAAGTCGAACTGGCGGCCCAGTGCGGAATCCTTGAAGATCGGAACGGCTATTTCGGCAAAGCCTTCCTTCACGTTGTAACCGCCGGTGGACGGCTTGTAATTGCCCACCCACCAGTTGCCGGTCCCGGCAGCCGTATTCGTGTTGTTGCGCTGCGAATTGGCGTCGGCATCGGCGTTGTGGTTTTCGCGGCGATATTCAGCACCGGCCGCAAGGCTTACCGAGCCCGCCGGCAATTCGAACAGGTCACCGTTGATGCTTGCCGAAACCACATCTTCCGTCAGGGTGATGTTCTGGAACGCCGTGCCAAGCAGATAGGCCTTTTGCGCCGCCGTTGGCGACTGCGGACCAAACGGGTTGAAGGGAACGCACCCATTGGTGGGCGTCGTCAGGCTGGAACGGCAGGCAATCGATCCAACCGCCAGACCCGACGCGCCGACATTCGCTGCGGTAACCTGTACCGCATCGACGGCAAGGGCGAAATTGGACACGATTGCGTCATTGCGGATCTGGTTGAGAACCTTGCTCGTGGCATGCTCGTAATAGATCTGAGCCTTCCAGGTCCCGCCCAGTTCGATGTCCGCACCGGCAACATAGCGGATCAGCTCGCGCTGGTTATGCGGCGCTGCAAATCCGAGATCGAGATTGAAACGGCCCAAGGTGAACGAGCTGGCGCCCAGCGTATCCATTTGCGTGCCAACAGCCCCGGGCAGATAGGCATTGGTGCGCTGGATGGTGAGCGGAGAACCATTTGGCGCCATTGTCAAGTACGGCACCGACAGCGAGTCGGCCTGGGTCTTGCCGTAGATGAACTCGCCATAAAGGTTGATATTGTCAGTAATGTCGAACGATGTGCGCAGGAACCCGCTTATCTGGCGGGTGTCGGCCAGCAGTTGGTCATATACCGAAAAGTCGTTCGGCGTGCCATTGATCTGCAACTGCGACCCGGCATAGCTGATCGGAAGCGCGGTGGAACCAAGACCGGTGACCGTCGTGCCCACCGTGCCGAAGTTGAACGCCGAAGTCGCGCCGCCGTTGAGGAACTGGGTGCCCACCAGACCGCCACTGGTCACATTGGTCGCGCCCACGCGGTAGGCGGTGATCAGGCCGCCCGTCGTTGCAGTCGATGAGCCGACGTTATTGGCGACATAAAGCCGGGGCAGGCCGCTGGCCACAGTGTTGGTGAACAGCTTCGCGCCGACATACCACGGGCGGGTATCAAGCCGGTCTACGCTGTCTCCGCGCGAATAGCTGACACTTGCCAGGATATGGCCGCGACCACCGGCAAAGGCGTGACCCGCTGCCAGGTCGATGCGATATTCGTTGGCGTCACCATAGTTGGAGGTGCCAAACTGAGCGGTGCCTTTGACGCCGGTGTAGTTCTTGTCGAGCATGAGGTTGATCACGCCGGCGACAGCATCCGAACCCCAGGCAGCCGAAGCACCGCCCGTCACCACTTCAACACGCTTGAGCAGCGTTGATGGAAGCAGATTGAGATCGACCGCGCCGTTCGTTGCCGAACCGACGACCCGGCGATGGTCAAGCAGAATAAGCGTGCGGTTCACGCCCAGATTGCGAAGGTTCAGGAAGTTTGCGCCCTGAAGCCCGCCGCCTGCACCATTGCCTGCGGTGCGAGGCGTAATGGATCCTGAAAGGACAGGAAGCTGGTTAAGGTTCTGCGCCACGTTCGGTTGCGGAGCCGCAGCCAGTGATGCGCTGTCGACAACGGTCGTCGGCGTGGGCGCTTCGAAACCGGCCTTGGTAATGCGCGATCCGGTGACGACGATCTGATCGTCATTGACCTTGTCCGACGAAACGCCGTCAGCCGGAGGAGCCGTGTCGGCCGCCTGTGCAGTTCCGGCACAGACGACCAGCATGGCCATTGTCGTTCCTGAAAGCAGTAGTGCTTTCTTCCAATTTACATTCATTTTTTGCCCTCCCTGTAATTTGCAATTCTGCCGAATCAGGCAATGACCTCGGTTAGCGGCCTGAGTTTACGGCGTGAGTTTACGCCCTGGATTTCTGGCTACGGGTTGCGGCCTCAGTTGGCCGTGGGGCCACCCGCATGAACGGCTTTGGCGCACTCGGTTATGATCTTGGTATAGCGCCCATAGGCGGCCGGCCCGATGATCAGTGGATTGGCCTTGGCCTTGCTCGCCTGCATTTGCGCGATCCTGTCCAAGCTGGCGTCGACGAACGGATGATTGCTGAGCTCGATATCGGCGCCAGCCTTGCTGGACAGCGCCCCGAACCGGATCGACGAAGCGATGTACTTCGCCCTCAGTTCAGCGTCGCGCGGGACGCCTGTGCCGCCCCACATGGCAAGAACGTGGGGACGCCCCTTGTCCGTTACAGGGATGATCAGCGAGATGGTTCCGGGCGTGTGCCCGGGCGTCTCGACAATCCGCACCTGCTGGCCGCCCAGTTCAAGCACCATGCCGTCGCGGGCGATGAGATCCTTCACCGGCTTGGGCGAGTTGGGCCGCGGCGGAGCGCCGGGCGGGGGCGGGGGCATGGGTTGCGACATGAAGCTCCAGTCCGCTTCGCTCAGCATGACATGTGCGCCGTATTTCTCTGCAAAATATGATGCGCCGCCGTAGTGGTCACCATGTCCGTGCGTCACGACGACGTATTTGACCTGGGCAGGGTCCAGACCCAACTTGCGCAGCCCGGGCTCGATGACGTTCTGCGCTTCTTCCGAATTATTGAGCGAGTCGATCAGGATGATGCCGCTTTTCGTCTGGATGGCGTAAGCACCCACGCTCTTCAGGCCGACATAATAGACGTTGTCGAACAACTTGGCCGGTTCGGATACCGTCGTGGTCTGAAAATTCGTGATTGCCCGGCCGGAAAGGCCGCACTGCAGGCTATAGGTCGCCTGCATGTAGCTGCTGCCGGCCAATGCCTTTGCCTTGGCCATGTGCGCCTGCGCATCCTTTGGGACGCCCCCATTCTGCGCGATCGCCGCGACACCGGCGAATGCCGATAGCGCCGCACCCGTAACGACAAGAGAAGCAAACTTGTGCATGGTCCTCAATCCCCAGTTATGATGTTTTCTTGACTTATTGCGATAATTGCAAAGTTTTGGTTGATTTTCAAGCCCTCGTGACGAAAAGCGTAGATTTTGCAATATAGTGCTGATTTGACAGTATTTTTATGGATTAGTTCTGTTCTGATACACATTTTTGACTAACGATCTGTTGGCGAATCAGCTGGCTTCATGCAAAATTAGTTGACGATCCTCACTTGTCACACCATCCAGACACCACAAGGCGAGAATGGGGCGATCACATGTGATATCCGCCCTCGATGACGCGACGGGGAAAGGTGGTCATTCCAGATGCAGGTAATCAACAAATCGGGCGTGTCTGGAATGGACGATCGCTGGACTGCGGTAAAAGCTGCTGGCGTTGCGCTGGCCGCCCTTTCGATCGTCTTCGACGGTTTCGACAACCAGGCACTGGGCCTCGCCATCTCGGCCATCTCGCGGGAATGGGCTATCAGCCCTAAATCATTCACTACCGTATCGTTCATTGGCCTCGCCGGAATGACCGTGGGAACGGCCATTGCCGGAATGCTGGGCGACCGCCTGGGACGACGGCTGATGATGATCGCCAGCGTTACGCTGTTTGGTCTGTTTACCATGTCCACAGCGCTTGCCCAGAACATGGAGACGCTGATTATCATCCGATTTCTGACGGGGCTTGGGTTGGGCGGCGCGATGCCTAACGCCACCGCACTCGCAGCCGAACTGAGCCCCGTCAGGGCGCGCCCGTTGACAGTGACCGCGACGATCGTGTGCGTGCCGCTGGGCGGGCTTCTGGCTGGCGTTGTCGCGGCGGCGATCCTGCCCGGTCATGGCTGGCGCACGATGTTTGTCCTGGCCGGAGCCCTGCCGCTGATCCTGGCTATCGCGCTGTGGCTGCGGCTGCCGGAATCGCCCCGTTTCCTGGCAGAGAAACAAAACGGCGCGGATAACCCTGCGAATGAGAAGGCCGATGAAGATCGCCCAGGCTTCACCAAGCTATTTGGCGCAGGCTATGCCCGCGATACTTTGGCCGTATGGGCAGCATTCTTCCTTTGCCTGATTGCCGTTTACGCGACCTTCAGCTGGCTTCCCGCGACACTGTCCGGGGCAGGGTTTGACCAAAAGACAGCCAGCCTCGGTCTGGCGAGCTTCAACTTTGGCGGTGTTGCCGGTGCAGTTCTGGCGGCGGTTGTCATCACGCGCATCGGTTCGCGCCGGGCGATGACCGGCTTGGCGACATTAGGCGTGGTGGTTGCCGGGATCGTGCTGATCAACGGCACAGGGAAACTGACGCCAACAACGGTGCTGATCGCCCTCGCCGCACTAGGGTTTACGATAAACGGCGTCCAGACGACGCTTTTCGCCCTCGCATCACACATCTATCCGGCCCGGATTCGATCGACGGGGGTAGGCGCTGCGCTCAGCTTTGGTCGGGTCGGTGCAATGGCAAGCTCGCTTGCAGGGGGCTTCATCCTTGGCGGCGGAAATACCACGGGATATTTCATGGTTCTGGCCGTCGCAATGGCCGGTACGGTTGTCGCTCTGCTGGCCATATCGAACCACATTCCGGCTGGCGGCGGCAGCAGCAGCGAGGATTGAGAGATGCCCCGCTGCCTGACCGCTAAATCAGACGGGTTGGTCTGACGGGTCTTTTTCGCGCCAGTTTCGTCGCAATCTTGCCAGGATGCCTCATTTCGCCACGAAGAACGGGCATCGCGGTGTCACTGGCACCAAAAATCCCTCGCCAGCCCTCCGCCGGGATGACGGGAATTCAACAATGCGAACTGTAGATTCAGGATGCTAGCTTCGGGCCTAGAGAGCAGAGCCGCTATGCCGCAGAGTTTTTCACGATCGTAAAGACCGCCTACGTCCGAGCATATGCTGGCTGAGGGGTTTCGCTGACATGGCAAGGGCAGCGCCCGGCTGGCGAGAGCGGACAGCGTGACATCTGATCACCCTGTCCGCTCTGTCCAATTCCCGCTCTTTCCTACTGTCTTACATATAGGACTGTTCGTCCACGACATCGGCTGGCTTGTCCCAGGGGAACGGCGAGCCCCACGGCGGTGCGCCCCAAGCCAGCCAGACGGCGATAGTGCTGGCGATTGCCGCGATGACCAGAGCGCGCCACAGCGGCGCGATGCGCGGTGCGACGATGCTTTCGGCAAAGCGCTTGCGCCCGCTGACCATCGGCCCGACCAGATTGTCGCGCTTGGCGATGCGGTAAAAAGCAATGGCGGCAATATGCACCACGACGAACAGCAGGATCAGATTGAACACGAGCCCATGCGCCGCTGACATCGTCGAGGCCGTGTCCCACGAAACGAGGTGGTTCAGCGGCCCGGAAAAGATGCCATCGGTATCCTGAGCGAACAAGCCCAGGGTAACTTGCGCGCCCAGCAGGCCAAGCAGCGCGATGACACTCAGGCCGCCCAGCGGGTTGTGGCCAACAATCGGCACCGAGTCGGAACTCCGCATCCCGCGAAGATAGGCCATTACCGCAGCCGGTCCACGAACGAACGACGCAAACCGGGCCGTGGAACTGCCCACCACGCCCCACAGCAACCGGAAGACGACAAGGCCGAGCATGGTCATGCCGATCTTCTCGTGAAGATCCAGCTTTCCGTTCCTGGCCGTCCACCACAGGGCAGGCATCAGCCCGACGAAGGCCCAGTGAACCAGCCGTACTGGCAGGTCCCATAGGATAACGGTGCGCGTCTGCTCCTCGATTGTCATGGCAGAGCGGCCTCAGCTGCGCGGCTTGCGGAAGTTGTCATGGCAACCCTTGCAGGCCTGGCCCACAGCACCCATCGCGACGCGAACCTTTGCTATGTCGCCGGTTGCGGAGGCAGACTTGAAATCGCGGGTAGCGGCCACCAGACGGCTTGCGGCGAGCTTGAAATCGGCGGGCTTTTCCCAGATCGCCGGCAGCGCGTCGGCCTTTACGCCAGCCTCGGGACCGGTGCCCTTGGGAAATTGGCGAGCCACTTTGGAAGCTGACGCCGCCAGCACGTTAGCGTTCGCCTTGATAACAGCCATATCGGGCGCGGGCTTCTTGAATTCATCCATCACACCCTTCATCGCCTTGCCTAGGCCTTTGAAATTGTCCTGGCGCTGCTGGAAGACCGGATTGACCACCGCAGCCGCCATGATCGACGTAGAAAGAGCAGCGGAAGCGATAAACGCAAATTTCCAGATTTTCATGAATTCTCCTTACGTTTTCACCATCAGGCCCCGCTCGAATGCGACAGCCCCGAACAGAAATTATGCTGTTAATTTATCCAATATGCCGTATTGAACACTTATGGTCAACTTGCATGTTTCGGAAATTCCCGAACAGGTCTCCGGGCGGGGGCGAGGTTAGGTTCTTTGATGCGCCTGTCCGCCTTGCGCTGAGCCATTTTGTTTCAAACCTCGAAGGCGCAGTTAATAGGCCCTGTCCCTAGCGAAATCGCTGCCGAAGATCGTCAACCGCGCGAGAAAGCAAGATTGCATCGGCACCAACCGCCGCATAAGCGTATCCTCGTGAGAGGCATTCCTTTGCCAGCACCTCATCAACTACAAAGATGCCGGCTGGCTTGCCTGCAGTAGAAATGCGTTCAAGACTACGCCAGATTTCGGCGACCACGTCCGGATGCCCCGCCTGCCCCGGAAGGCCCATGCTTGCAGCAAGATCAGCCGGACCGAAAAACAGGCTGTCAATTCCATCTACAGCAGCAATTTCTTCTAGATTGTTGATTCCGGCTACCGACTCAATCTGGGCAATCAGACAAATATGATCGCGGGCCTGAGCGACGTAGTCCGGCATGCGAGACCATCTCGCTGCTCTGGTCATGGTGGCAAGGCCGCGCACGCCAACTGGAGCGTAGGCAACTGCTGCTGCGATCCGTCGCGCATCATCTGCACTTTCCACCATCGGGATCATGAGGTTTTGTGCGCCGATGTCGAGGTACCGCTTAATCAGTGCAACCTCGCCTTCAGGCAGCCGCACAATGGCCTGCGTCCTGTATGCAGCAATTGCCTGCAACTGCGGCAACACCGAAGCAACGTCGTTCACTCCGTGCTCGGCGTCGATCAGCATCCAGTCGAAATCGCCGGCCGCACACAGCTCAGCGCAGACACTGCTGCCGAGCGCGGACCACAACCCGACCTGTGGCTCACGTGCAAGAAGCTTTTGCTTGAAGGGGTTTTGAGGAACAGGAAGGGACATTTCTGAACTACCTCTAGTTACTTGAAGGTGCAGGTCACTGCGCCGAGCGAGCCGGATCGGCCAGATTGCTCCAAACGCACAGCAAGCTTCGCAGCTGCCGCCGTGTCGATGGTGATATCCACGGCGGAGTTCCTCTTCCTTCGGCGCTGGCGAGAGTAAGCATGCGTCGTCCTCTTCGTATGGATTTCAGAATCTGCACCTTTTCAGAGGCAGCCAAATTGTCAAATAAAACTTGGTAAAATGCATTACTATAGACGCATTATTAAAATTAATTGCCGGCGGGTGCTCAGGCGTTATGCACGATGGCTTGCCGGCGCCAAGCAGGAGCGTGGTTGCTCGAACGAGGAGAGAATCGATGTCCGTAGAAGGCTTTATGTACATCAGCACTCAACCCGCAACTGGCAGTGGAGAGCCTTTCAACGCAATCGAAGCTGCGACCGGAGCCCAGCTGGAACCCAAGTTTAAAACAGCCTCACCGGACCAGGTCGAATTGGCCATCGCCGCAGCTGCACTGCCTTGATCGCGGGTGCGATCAGCGACGATGCTACAGGGGAGCAGGGGCTACCGGGGGAGCAGGGTTTCGGCGATGACCTGTACGATCTCACCCAGCAGCATGACGAGGAACCACACGACGCCTGCCACGATGCCTGAAACGATGATCGCAGGGACCAGCAGGATCGGAGCAGCCAGCAGAAGCGCGGCCCCGGCGAACAGCAGGAATACCAGCGCCGCCGCGCCTGCCGCAAGGGCTGGCTTGCGCTTCACGACCAGGTCAATCATCGGGTAAGTCTGCATGTCGTCTCCGTGGGCTAGTATCCTGAATCTAAAGTTCGCATTGTTAAATTCCCGTCATCCCGGCGGAGGCCGGGAACCAGTCCCATCAGCTAAAGTCGCGTAGCGGCACTTTTTTCTCAGGTTCTGGGTCCCGGCCTCCGCCGGGATGACGTTTGCTTTTAATGGAAAGAACTTCGAATCCACCACACTAGCTTGTCAGCAGTTCAGGCAAAACCGGGCTCAGTTGCCGGTGAACTGTGGCGGGCGCTTTTCGACGAAGGCCATCACGGCTTCGCGGTGATCATCGGACATGGCCGAG
>JBDTUQ010000043.1:0-19232 GCA_040007615.1 Novosphingobium sp. | reverse complement strand
AACATCATGCCAAATGCTCTTGAGCATGAACATAAGAGATGTTTGGTCCCGGCATCCGTCCTACCCGATGACCCAGGTTTCCGCTTTTGCGGCAGCGGCCCAGGCCTGCAACCATTCATGATCCCAAACCGCGTCCATGTAAGTCAGGGCAAAACCGGGCACCTGCACACCATAAGTCAGGAATCGGCTGACCACCGGCGCATAGAAGATGTCCGCCGCGCCGAAACTGCCGAACAGGAACGGCCCGCCGCTGCCAAACCGCGCCCGTGCCTCTGCCCACAGCGTCAGGATACGGACGATATCTTCGCGCGCCTGCTTGGTGACGGCGAAGCCCTCCAGCCGCGCGCGCACGTTCATCGGGCATTCGCTGCGCAGCGCCTGATAGCCGGAATGCATTTCCGCCACCATCGAGCGAGCCATTGCGCGGGCGTCGTCCGCCTTGGGCCAGAACCGGTCGCGGCCTACTTTGTCGGCAAGGTAATCGAGGATCGCCAGACTGTCCCACACCACGGCTTCACCGTCCCACAGCACCGGCACCTTGCTATGGCTGGGGGCGATTTCGGCGATCTCGCGCTTCTGGGTTTCCCAGTCAGCGCCATAGAGCGGAACCACGATTTCCTCGAACGCCACGCCAGACTGCCGCGCCGCCAGCCAGCCGCGCAGCGACCAGCTGGAATAGTTGCGGTTGCCGATGACGAGCTTCATGAAAAATATCCTCGAACGGTTACCGGTTCAGGGTAAGTGTTCAGCGGGCTGCTGTCGAGTATGAACGGGGCGGAGGTGCGGTGTGTGGGCAATCCCACCCCCACGCAATTTTCTTGCTTTTTGCTGCAACGCACATTAAAGGCCCCCCCAGCAATCGGCGCGCGGACATGTTCCGCCCGTAATCCCGGCAGCGTGAGGTCCGGCCTTTTCAAGGCCAGTGACATGCCCGGACGTACGATAGCCGCATAGCCAAGCTTCCTTCTTCACGCAGGGTCGCATCGTTCGACACCTTGCTGCCGCATGGCCATTTTGCCCGTGCGCCCGCTTCCCATTTCGAAAGTATCTTCATGTCCTATTTTTCCGACCTCGGTCTTGCCGAGCCCTTGCTGCGCGCGCTTGAGACCAAGGGTTACGCCGATCCCACGCCGATTCAGCGCGATGCCATTCCGGCGCTGCTGGAAGGCCGCGATCTGCTGGGTATTGCCCAGACCGGCACCGGCAAGACTGCCGCGTTCTCGCTCCCATCGCTGCACCGTCTGGCCAGCAACCCCAAGCCGCGCCTGCCCGCCTCGTGCCGGATGCTCGTCCTTTCGCCCACCCGCGAACTGGCCGCGCAGATTGCCGACAACATGCGCGGCTATGCCAAGTATCTGGCGATCAACGTCCAGTGCGTGTTCGGCGGCGTGCCCGTAAACAAGCAGGCCCGCGCGCTGGTGCCCGGCTGCGACGTACTGGTCGCCACCCCCGGCCGCCTGCTCGACCTGATCGAACAGCGCGCATTGACCTTGCGCAATGTCGAGATTTTCGTGCTCGACGAAGCTGACCAGATGATGGACCTTGGCTTTATCGTGCCGCTGAAGCGCGTTGCCAACCTGCTGCCAAAGGAACGGCAGAGCCTGTTCTTCTCGGCCACCATGCCCAAGGCGATTGCCGATCTGGGCAAGCAGTTCATCAACAACCCGATCCGCGTCGAAGTCGCCCCGCAGTCGACCACTGCAGAGCGCGTTGACCAGTTCGGTATCCACATCAACCAGGCTGAAAAGCAGAGCCTGCTGACGATCAAGCTGCGCGATGGCCTTGCCGACAAGTCGGTTGACCGCGCGCTGGTGTTCAGCCGCACCAAGCACGGCGCAGACCGCATCGTGCGCCATCTGGTCGCCGCCGGGGTCAATGCCGCCGCCATCCACGGCAACAAGAGCCAGGCCCAGCGCACCGCCGCACTCGGCGCATTCCGTCAGGGGATCACCCCGGTTCTGGTCGCCACCGACATCGCCGCGCGCGGTATCGACGTTTCGGGCGTCAGCCACGTCTACAACTATGAACTGCCCAACGTGCCCGAACAGTACGTCCACCGCATCGGCCGCACCGCGCGCGCCGGAGCAGACGGCGTGGCGATCAGCTTCGTCGCTCCCGATGAAAAGGCCTATCTGCGCGACATCGAAAAGCTGACCGGTATCAAGCTGATGCCGATGATGCTGCCGGAAGACTTCCAGAAAGAATCTGCCCGCCTGCCTGCCCCTTCGCGCAAGGCAGAACCTGCCGACCACGGCCGTGGCGCTCGCTCGCATGGGCCAAGCGGCGCGCGTGATGGCGGACGCGGCGGTCGTCCGGGTGGACGCCCTGGTGGCGGTGATCGCAGCGGAGGCCGTCCCGGCGGCGACCGCTCAAGCAATAGCCACGGCGCCCCGCGCGGCGGCGAAGGCGGAGCCAAGAAGTTCCACGCTCGCCCGGCGGGTGGCGGCAACCGCACGCCTAGTCGCGCTGTCTGACCTGATTACCCCACCCCACCCCTGCAAGGATGGGGTGGGGTTGACAGCACCGCCTGACAGCACCGCACTTGCATGACAGGCCCGCCAGTGCCAATCGGCCCCCATGCGGATAGCCCTGTTCGAACCTGAAATTGCCGGAAACGTCGGTGCCGTGCTGCGCCTGTGTGCTTGTTTGGGTGCAGCGGTTGATCTGATCGAGCCGATGGGTTTTGCCTGGGACGACCGCCGGGTGCGCCGCACGGCGATGGATTATATCGACCACGTCAGCGTCACCCGCCACACCGATTTCGCTGCGTTTGTGCAAACGGTCGGCTCGGCCCGGCTGGTGCTGTTCACCACCAAGGCGAGCAGTTGCGCCTATGAATTTGCCTTCCGGGCGGACGATGTCCTGCTGTTCGGCAAGGAAAGCGGCGGGGTGCCAGAGGATGTGGCACAGGCCTGTCAGGCACGGATACGATTGCCGATGCGAGCGCAGGTGCGTTCGATGAACCTTGCCACTTCGGCGGCGCTGGCATTGGGTGAGGCCTTGCGCCAGACGGCGGGCTTGCCCGGCAAAACCTGAACTCCCGTCTCAACCCGCGTGCAATACGCCGCGATAGGCGCTTTCCTCCAGCGCGCGGCCAGCGCCCAGCGCAACACAGTTCAGCGGATTGTCCGCGATCCGCACCGGCAGGCCGGTTTCACGCGCCAGCACATTGTCCAGATTTGACAACAGCGATCCGCCGCCGGTCATGACGATGCCCCCGTCGATGATATCGGCCGCAATTTCGGGCGCGGTATTTTCCAGCGCGCTGCGCACTGCCTCGACGATCTGGCCGACCGGCTCGGCCAGTGCCTCGACGATTTCGGCCTGCGAGATGGTGATTTCGCGCGGAACGCCCCGGGCGATGTCGCGGCCCTTGATGATCGCTGTCGGCACCGCAGCCTGCCCGCATATCCGCGCCGCACCAAGCTGCATCTTGACCCGCTCTGCCGTGGCCTCACCGATCAGCAGGTTGTGATTGCGCCGCACGTAAGAGGCGATAGCGTCGTCCATCCGGTCCCCACCAACGCGGACCGACATCGACATGCTGAGCCCGCCGATCGAGATAACGCCGACTTCGGTGGTGCCGCCGCCGATGTCGACAACCATCGACCCGACCGGATGCGTGACAGGCAGGTCTGCGCCGATCGCGGCCGCCATCGGCTCGTCGATCAACCACACCTTGCGCGCGCCTGCGTTCGATGCGGCATCGCGGATCGCGCGGCGTTCCACCGGGGTCGAGCCTGATGGCACGCAGATGACGATTTCCGGGCTGCCGCGCATCCGTCCGCGCTTGCCCTGCGCCTTGCGGATGAAGTGCTTTATCATCTGTTCTGACACTTCCAGATCGGAAATCACCCCGTTTCGCAAAGGGCGGACGGTGTGGATGTGGTCTGGCGTCTTGCCCAGCATGAGCTTGGCATCGCTGCCCACAGCCAGCACGCTGGAAATGCCGTTTACGGTTTGCAGCGCGACGACTGAAGGTTCCGCCAGGACCACGCCCTGATTACGCACATAAACGACGGTATTGGCCGTGCCGAGATCAATGGCGAGATCGGAAGATGAGAAAGAAACCAGATCGAACAGGGACATAGGGGCACTCAGCTTGCAGGAAATCCAGCCACAGCGCCGCGATTACTGACCCCAGGATGAACCGCGCGGAGTTACACGGCAGGCGCGCGCAGGGATACGACCAAGCGCCCGCGTAGCCGATCCGGCGGCCCCAAGTCCCAAAATGCTGTAGCTTTGCGATTCTGCTGTTAGAAGCGCGCCGCCATGACCGCGCCTTTCGCATCTTCTCCCTTCGTCCTGCTGGACGATGCCCGCGCAGACGGTGCCAGTGACGCGCGACTCTATCATACACCGGTGGAAGTGATCGTGGCGCGACGGGCAGATGAAGTGGCCGGTGCGCTGGCCAGGGTTGAGCAATTGCGGCAGCAGGGGCACCACCTTGCCGGGTGGATCGCCTATGAAGCCGGGCTGGCGCTGGAACCCCGGCTGGCCGCGCTGGCGGACGAGCGCAGCGGCGCGGCCGGGCCGCTGGTGTGGTTCGGCGCATTCGAAGGCTTCGAGGCGATTCCGTCGGCGCAGATTCCGGCATGGCTGGCAGAGCAACAGTCTGGCGATGACCAGAGCAGCCTTGGCCCGCTTGATCCCGCAATCACCCCCGGTGCCTACCGCGCGCGGTTCTTGGCCTTGCGGCAGGCGATAGAGGCGGGCGACATATATCAGGCGAACCTGACCTTTCCGCTGACCGGGTCGTGGCAGGGCGATCCGTTGGCGATCTATGCCGCGATCCGGCCAGCCGCCGGGGCGGGCTATGGCGCGCTGATCCACGATGGCACGCACTGGCTGCTCAGCTTTTCGCCGGAACTGTTTTTCGCGCTGAAGGACCAGGCCGCCACCGTCCGCCCGATGAAGGGCACCCGTCCGCGCGGCGGCAATGCAGACGAAGACGCGGCCTTGGCGGCAGACTTGGCCGCCTCGGCAAAGGACCGGGCGGAAAACCTGATGATCGTTGATCTCATGCGCAACGATCTTTCCCGCGTGTCTGTGCCGGGAAGCGTGCAAACCAGCCGCGCTTTTGCGGTGGAAAGCTATCCTACCGTTCACCAGATGACCTCTACCGTGCGCGCGCAATTGCGCCCCGGTCTGGGGTCAAGCGATCTGCTGGCGGCGCTGTTTCCCTGCGGATCGATCACCGGCGCGCCAAAAATCCGGGCGATGGAACTGATCTCCGCGACCGAGCGCGATGCGCGTGGAGCCTATTGCGGTGCCATCGGACGGATTGATCCCACTGGCGACGCGGCGTTCAATGTGGCAATCCGCACCTTGCGGCTGACGCCGGACGGAGCCGGTCAGGCAACGCAGGGCCAGTCAATGCAGGGCCGGGCAGTGCTGGGCCTGGGTTCGGCAGTCGTTGCCGATTCGGACTGGTTGGCGGAATGGCGGGAATGCGTGGTTAAGGGGGATTTCGTGCGTGCATCTGCCGGAGGTTTCGATCTGATCGAAACTATGGCCTTCACCCCTGATGCAGGCATTGGCTTGCTGGAACTGCACCTTGAACGGATCAAGGCCAGCGCGGCGGAGCTGGGCTTTGCCTTTGATCGCCATGCGGTGCGCAATGCCATTCATGCGCTGTGTTTTGAAGTGGAAGCCCCGGCGAAAGTGCGCCTCTGTGCAGGCCGCAGCGGAGCCCACGCGCTGGAAGTATCGCCGCTGCCCGCGCCCATCGATCAGGCCATTTGCGCGGTGCTGCGCCTGCCAGTTGACCCCGCCGATTTCCGTCTGCGCCACAAGACCAGTGACCGCCAGTTCTACGCCGCCGCGCTCTCCGCCGCTCAGGCTGCTGGGGCGCACGAGGCGCTGCTGCTGCGTGATGACGGCCTGATTACCGAGGGCAGCTTTACCAATGTGTTCGTCGAACGGGATGGCCAGTTGCTGACCCCGCCGCTGCGCCTCGGCCTGCTGCCCGGCGTGCTGCGCCGCTCGTTGATCGACAGCGGGCGCGCGGTTGAGGCGGAACTGACGCTGGATGACTTGTCCGGCGGATTCTTTATCGGCAACGCCCTTCGGGGCCTGATTTCCGCAAGGTTGATGGCATGAACACGTCCGCTACGCTTGACCGCATCCACCCCTCGCAGACCACGGCGATGACTGACCGGGCGACTGCCCTGCGCGCCGCAGGGCGGGATATCGTCTCGCTATCAGTGGGCGAGCCTGATTTCGCCACCCCGCCGCATGTCGTCGCCGCAGCCAAGGCGGCGCTGGACGCGGGCGATACCAAATACACTGCCGTCGGCGGCACCGCGCGGCTGAAGGCGGCGGCGGCGCTGCATTTCGCGCGCGATCTGGGCATCGACGTGCCGGTGGAGCAGGTCACCGTCAGCGCGGGCGGCAAGCAGGCGATCTTCCACGCCCTGCTGGCAACACTGGACCCCGGTGACGAAGTGCTGATCCCCGCGCCGTGGTGGGTCAGCTATCCTGAGATCGTGCGCTTTGCCGGGGCCACCGTGGTCCCGATGCAGACCGACGCGGCAGGCGGATTTCGCATTACCGCCGCGCAGCTTGCCGCCGCGATTACCCCGCAAACCCGCTGGTTACTGCTTAACAGCCCCGGTAATCCTACCGGCGCGACGTATCCGGCGGCGGAACTGGCGGCGCTGGGCAAAGTGCTGCGCGCCCATCCGCAGGTTCTGGTGATGAGCGACGATATTTATGCCCCGCTGCGCTATACCCCCGGCAGGCACGCAACGCTGGCGGCGGAGTGCCCCGATCTGGCAGCGCGGGTGCTAACCATCTCGGGCGTATCGAAAAGCCACGCGATGACCGGCTTTCGCATCGGCGTAGCTGCCGGGCCGGAGTGGCTGATCGCGGCGATGGAAAAGCTGCAATCGCACAATTCTGGCAACCCGGCCTCGATCAGTCAGGCAGCGGCGGTTGCGGCATTCGAAGGCCCGCAGGATTTTCTCAGCGACTGGTGCGAGCGTTTCCGCGCCCGGCGCGATATGGTCGTGGCCGCGATCAACGCCATTCCCGGCCTGCATACACCCGTGCCCGACGGCGCGTTCTATTGCATGGTAGATGCCGCGCCGCTGATGGCCCGGTTCGGCAATGACGAGGCGCTGGCGCTGCACTTGCTGGAACACGGCGTGGCGGTAGTCGCGGCTTCGGCCTTCGGCGGGCAGGGCGGCTTCCGCATCAGCTTTGCCGCCGACGAAGCCAAGCTGGAGCTTGCCCTGAAACGCATTGCGGAAGCCGTAACATGATGGAACTGGACGGAATGAACGAAGAGCCCGAAGCGGTCGTGCGAGTCGGGGCGGCCAGCGGCTATCCGATCCTGTTCGAGGATGGTGAGGCGCTGGTGATCGACAAGCCCGGCGGGTTGCCGCTCGACCGGCCCCGTGCGGGCGGCGAATGTCTGGAAGATCACCTCGACAACCTGCGCCTGGGTTTTCAGCGCCAGCCCCAGCCCGTCCACCGGCTTGACCGCGACACTTCAGGCTGCCTGCTGCTGGCCCGCAATCCCAAGGCACTGAAGCGATTTTCCGCCGCTTTCGAGGCGCGCGTGGTGGCCAAACGCTACCTTGGTATTGTCGCTGGACTGCTCGATGCGGACGAGGGCGTGATCGCACTGGCGCTGTCCAAGATCAGCAGCGCCGAAGAGGGCTGGCGGATGATCGCGGCGAAAAAGGGCAAGCCGTCCGTCACCCATTGGCGCAAGCTGGAGGTGATCGGCGGGCTGACGCTGGTGGAGTTCCGCCCGGAAACCGGCCGCACTCATCAGATCCGCGTCCATGCCGCATCGGGCCTTGGCGCGCCGCTGCTGGGTGATCCGATCTATGGCACAGGGAAGGGAGCGGAGCGCACGATGCTCCACGCCGCCGGGCTGACCGTCCCGCGTGAGGGCAAGCAGGACATCATCGCCGTAGCCCCCATGCCAGCGGATTTTGTCGCGCTCGGCTTTGCCGATGGCTGATACGGCCTGCGATGTTGCGGTCGCGCGGGCGCTGGCGCTGGCGGGCGAAAGCTTCATCGCCTCGTCCGGGCCGGGCGGGCAGAACGTCAACAAGGTGGCAACAGCGGTGCAGTTGCGGCTGGATATCTACGCACTGCGCCTCTCACCCCCGGTGTTCGCGCGGATAAAGGAGCTGGCAGGCAGCCGGATGACCGCAAAGGGCGAACTGGTGTTCACCGCGCGGCGCTTTCGCACGCAGGAAGCCAACCGCTCCGACGCGCGCGAACGGCTGGCCGAACTGATCCGCGATGCCCACAACCTGCCCGAAAAGCGCGCCAAGTCGCGGCTCAACCGGGTTGGCAAAACGGCGCGGCTGGAGGGCAAAAAAAAGCGCGGCACGATCAAGGCAGGGCGTGGTAAAGTATCACTGGATTAATTTTTGATCCTCCCCATTTGTGCTTCGCAAAAATAGGGAGGAGCTTAGTGTTGCCGCACCACCGCCAGAAACGCATCGCCCCAAGCCTCCAGCTTGCGCGTGCCGACGCCGGTGATGGCGCCAAGTTCGCGGGAATTGGCCGGACGGGCGGTGGCGATTTCGCGCAAGGTGGCGTCGTGGAAGATCACGTAGGGCGGCACTTTGGCCTCTGCCGCCAGGTCGCGGCGCAGCGCGCGCAGGGCCTCGAACAGCGGATCGCCGACCGGGTTGGGCGCGCCGCTGCTGCGCTTTCCGCGCCTTTGCGCCGTCGGCTGCAAGGCGATCTGCACCGCCATTTCGCCGCGCAGGATAGCCTTGGCATCGCCGCCGAGCGCCAGCCCACCATGCTCTGTCGGAATCAGGCTGCCGCGTGCCTGCAGGGCGCGGGCGAGCGGGCGCAGCAGCCGGGCCTCGTCCGCGTCGATAATGCCGAATACCGAAAGCTGGTCATGCCCGCGCTGGCTCACCCGCTCGTCCGCCGTGCCGGTCAGCACCTTTTCCAGATGGGCGAGGCCATAGGTTTGCCCGGTGCGATAGGCGGCTGACAGCAGCTTCTGCGCCACCACGGTCGCATCGACCACGCCGGGCGCATCAAGGCAATTGTCGCAGTTGCCGCAACTGGCGGGCGGGTCTTCGCCAAAGTGGCGCAGCAGCAGCGCGCGGCGGCATCCGGCGGTTTCGACCAGCATGGCCAGCGCATCCAGCCGTTTGCGCTCCCCCTCGCGGCGGGCGGGTTCGACTTCGCTCAGCCGGTGGCGGGCGCGGGCAAAGTCTTCCGCCGCCCACAGCATCAGCGCCTGTGAAGGATCGCCATCGCGGCCCGCGCGGCCGGTTTCCTGATAATAACCCTCGATGGATTTGGGCACCCCGGCATGGGCGACAAAGCGCACGTCGGGCTTGTCGATGCCCATGCCGAAGGCGACCGTGGCGACCATGACCATGTCTTCGCTGGCCACAAATGCCGCCTGATTGGCCGCGCGCTGTTCGGGCGGCAGGCCGGCGTGATAGGGCAGCACGCGGCGGCCCGTTGCGGCGGAAAGCTTTTCGGCCAGTTCCTCCACCTTGCGGCGGGTGGGTGCATAGATGATCCCCGGCCCCGGCTGCGCGGCCATCAGATCGCCAAGCTGGCGCATCGGGTTGTCGCGGTGGCGCACGGTATAGCGGATGTTCGCGCGATCAAACCCGGCGACAATCAGGCCGTCCTCGGCAATGCCCAACTGGGTGAGAATGTCGGCGCGAGTATGCTCGTCCGCCGTGGCAGTCAGCGCCAACCGGGGGACGTGCGGGAACATGTCCATCAGCGGGCGCAGCAGGCGGTAATCTGGGCGGAAATCGTGGCCCCATTCGGAAACGCAATGCGCCTCGTCTATCGCGAACAGGCAGACCGGGGCGCTGCCCAGAAGTTCGCGGAAATGCGGCTGGCTGGCGCGCTCTGGCGCTACATAAAGCAGGTCCAGTTGCCCGGCGCGGAACCGCTCAATCGTCGCCTCGCGGTCAAGGTCGGCGCTGGTCAGTGTCGCTGCAGCGATGCCGTTGGCGGTGGCCGATCGCAACTGGTCGTGCATCAGCGCGATCAGCGGCGAGATAACAACACAGGTGCCCGGCATCATCACGGCGGGAAGCTGGTACGTCAGCGATTTACCCGCGCCGGTGGGCATCACCGCAAGCGTCGATTGCGCCGCCATGATGCGTTCGACCACTTGGGCTTGCACGCCGCGAAACGCGGTGAAGCCAAAGGTTTCGTGCAGGGCGGAAAGCAGGGCGGGATCGGGATCGGAGTTCATGCCGCGCCCGCCCTATAGCATGATCCGTTGTGAGTGAAACACTCTTCGTCTTTCCCGCGAAGGCGGGAACCCATCTCGCCACTGCTGAGTCTGCTGGCGTGGGTCGGAGATAGGTTCCCGCCTTCGCGGGAATGACGATTACCTTGTTTATCGACAAGTGGCGGTGCATTGCTGAAGCAATAACCGAGGAAGCACCAATGGATAGGTCAGACAGCATCAAGGCCGCCGCCGCACGGGTGCTGGAACTGGAAGCCGAGCTCGAATCAGCCGGAGAGGCCAGCCTTGAAGATGACGCTGTGGGATTCGCCCGGAAGCAGCTTCACGCCTGGGTCGATACGGTGGTCGGCGTGGTCGCCTCGCCGGGCATGGGGCGGGTTACGCTGATCCATGCAAATGGCAAGCAATCCGGGGTGGCTTCGGCGGACTTGCCGTTCCTGCTCAGCCGTCCGGCGCGGTTTGATTGAGTTTCGCTTCCCCCCTCCTCTTCAGGGGAGGGGCTGGGGGTGGGGTGTCTCGTTCAACGCGGGCGCTGGGAGTGTGGGATAGGCCCCACCCCAACCCCTCCCCTGAAGAGGGAGTTATCACTTTGACAAAACATTATGCAACAGGTAGTGCTGCAAACCGACAGGCCGGTGCTCAAACCAATATAGTTATTACTCCGGCGATGGTTCTGGCCGGAGCCAATGCGTTGGAACTGCACGAATTTGCTTGTTTAGAGCACCAGGCAGAAGCGGTCTTTCAAGCGATGGCGGAGGCTTATTTAGTATCTCTCTCAT
Source organism: Novosphingobium sp. (assembly GCA_040007615.1). Taxonomy (GTDB): domain Bacteria; phylum Pseudomonadota; class Alphaproteobacteria; order Sphingomonadales; family Sphingomonadaceae; genus Novosphingobium. Next base: position 8,243 of record JBDTUQ010000043.1, on the reverse strand, counting down.
TTCCGCCCAAAGTTCGTTCTCTCCCTGAAGTTCATTCAAAATTGCCTCGCAAAATGAGCTAAAGGCCGTTGCATCGCTGAAAAACTGCTGCAATTGAGCTACTGTAACCCGGTCTTCGCTATACTTCATTGTGCCTTTGGCGCTGAATGTTTTGATCATACCTGCGCATATCGGATTGTCTTCAGTCTCGGGAATTACCCCTCGAAGGCCGTGCGTCCAATAGTTGCGCTTGGTCAGTAGAGATTCGTAGCCTTTCAAAAAGTGGTCGATGTGTTCGATCAGCACATCGCTTTCTAGCGTCTTTGATGTTGACCGGATCGCATTGGGAATTGCCTTGTTGCCTAACTCGGTCACAACCATCCACGCTTCACTCGATCCCCCCAGTCTTGCCAGCAATAGTTGATGAGCGGTCTGTTCAAGGAGGTTCCATGCTATTAGCATGAATGCAAATTCGTGACCGAAGGCGTTCGGGTCCCACTTGTCTGGATGTATCATGCTCACCGACCAAGAAAAAAAGGCTCAGATGCGTAAGCAGCACGCTCCCGCCGAAGAGTCCATCGACTCAATCGAGTTACGCCCTGATGGTGAGGAGCGGTTTCGCGCTGCGGTGCGGGCTGCGGCCAAGAGCGGCCCGATGCACAGACCGGCAAAGACTTAATCCTTCGGGCGCTTTTGCTTCGGTCCGTGGTGCAGCCTACGCCCGGACGGCAGTGCCTTCGCGATCAGTCCGCCGATAAGTGAGGCGCTTGCCGACGATGCCGGAAATCGACTTTACCATGCGTTCACGGTCGCCAATGCCAAGCGATTCCCGGTTATTATAGCGGAAATCGAATTCGGCCAGATAACGCTTCAAATGTTCGGGGCTGACATGGTGGTAGGTGCCGATAATCCCACGTTTGAGGATTGAGAAATAACCCTCAATCGTGTTCGTGTGAGCATCGCCGCGCACATATTCACCGATGCTGTGGTTCACGACTTCATGGCTTTTGAACATCGGGCCGATGATGCGATATTGGCCTTCGCCGTCGGTCATAAGCTTGGTTGCGCTGGCATCGGCAAGCTGTCGATCGAGTAAGGGACGCAGGGACTTTGCACTGATGCTGGCAAGGTGATGCGAACGGACCCGGCCTTGGCGTTCGACCAGAGAGAAAACCATTTCTTTGCCGGTGCCGCCGATGTTCGCGGAATTGCGCTTGGAGCGGTGCTTGTTCTTTTCCTTGCCGCCGACATAGGTTTCATCGGCCTCAACTGTCATGCCTTCGCCGCCCAGTGGAACAATGTCTGTATCGCGCAGGCTCTCACGGATGCGATGGCAAAGGAACCATGCGGTTTTCTTTGATAGGCCGAGCATGCGCCCGATTTGCAGCGCAGAAATGCCCTTCTTGCTCGCCATCATCAGGTGCGTTGCTGCCAGCCACTTGTTCAAGGGGATTTTGCTGCGCTCATAGAGCGTTCCCACTGTGACGGTGAATTGCTTGCGGCAGGCATTGCACATGTAGAGGCCGGGGCGCGCTGTCGTGCCGCCGATCCTCGTACTCCTATCGACGACGCCGCAATGCGGACAAGGGCGGCCATCGGCCCACAGCTCGCGCTCCAACCATTCGCGCGCTTTGTCAGCGTCAATAAACTCCGGGCGGTAGAGATCGGTGGACATGGCAGGCTCCTGTTGAAGCCCACACTAAATCTAGTGGGTGTTTTGTCAAGGTGATAATTCCCCCTGAAGAGGAGGGGCGTTTTACCTCAATCCAGGTTAGGCCGCAGCCAGCGTTCGGCCACCGCTAGTTCAACCCCGCGCCGCTCCGCAAAGTCCTCCACCTGATCCCGCCCAATGCGCGCGACGCCGAAATACTGGCTTTCCGGGTGAGCGAAGTAAAAGCCCGAAACCGCCGCCGTGGGCAGCATGGCCTGGCTTTCGGTCAGCGTGATTCCGGTATTTGCAGTCGCGCCGAGAAGGTCAAACAGCACCGGCTTCAGACTGTGATCGGGGCAGGCCGGATAGCCGGGAGCTGGCCGGATGCCGCGATATTGTTCCTTGATCAGCGCCTCGTTGGTCAGTTGTTCCCCGGGCGCATAGGCCCATAGCGTGGTGCGAACGTGCTGGTGCAGACGCTCGGCAAAGGCCTCGGCAAAGCGGTCAGCCAGGGCTTTGAGCAGGATGTCGTTATAGTCATCGTGCACCGCCTTGAAGCGTTCCAGATGCGGTTCAATGCCGTGCAGGCTGACAGCGAAACCGCCGATCCAGTCACCGTCGTGGTCGATGAAATCGGCAAGGCAGAAGTTGGCGCGGTCACGGCTTTTCTTCACTTGCTGGCGCAAGAACGGCAGGTGGACGTGGCGTTCCTCGTCGGTGAGGTTAATGACCACATCGTCGCCGTGGCGGGCGCAAGGCCACAAGCCGACGACGCCGCGCGCGGTCAGCCACTTTTCCGAGATAATCTGGTCCAGCATCGCTTGCGCATCTTCATAAAGCGCGCTGGCGCTTTCGCCGACGACCTCGTCCTTCAGGATCGCCGGGAAGTTGCCCGCCAGTTCCCACGCGCGGAAGAATGGCGTCCAGTCAAAACAGGCGCGCAAATCGGCCAGATCCCAGTCGGGGAACACGTGCAGGCCGGGGCGTTCGGGCGGCGGTGCCTTTTCGCTCATGTCGGCCTTGAAGCCATTGTCGCGCGCTTCGGCCAGGCTGAGCAGCGCGCTCTGCCCCTTGCCCGCGCGCACTTCACGGACGTGTTCGTACTCGGCGGCGGTGGCGGCGATGAACGGTTCGGCCTGCGTGTCTGACAGCAGCTGCGAGGCCACGCCGACCGCGCGGCTGGCGTCGAGAACATGGATCACCGGGCCATCATAAGCCGGATCAATGCGCAAAGCGGTGTGAACTTTACTGGTCGTCGCGCCGCCGATCAGCAGCGGGATCGTCATGCCAGCGCGCTGCATTTCCTCGGCCACGGTGACCATTTCATCAAGTGACGGGGTAATCAGGCCGGACAAGCCGATGATGTCGGCCTCGGTATCCTTGGCGGTCTGGATGATCACCGACCACGGCACCATGACGCCCAGATCGACGACCTCATAGCCATTGCACTGCAGCACGACGCCGACGATGTTCTTGCCAATATCGTGGACGTCGCCCTTGACCGTGGCCATGATGATCTTGCCCTTGGCCTTGGCGCCGGGTTCCTTCGCCGCCTCGATATAGGGGATGAGGTGGGCGACCGCCTTTTTCATCACGCGGGCCGATTTGACCACTTGCGGCAGGAACATCTTGCCCGATCCGAACAAGTCGCCAACCACGTTCATGCCGTCCATCAGCGGACCTTCGATGACCTCGATGGGACGGGCCGCCAATTGCCGCGCTTCCTCGGTATCCTCAACCACATAGGCGTCGATGCCCTTGACCAGCGCATGTTCCAGCCGCCGCGCCACCGGCCAGCCGCGCCATTCCTCGGCGGCCTTTTCGGCGGCAAAGTCCTTGCCCTTGAAGCTTTCGGCCAGTTCGATCAGACGTTCGGTGGCGTCCGGGTGCCGGTTGAGCACCACATCCTCGCACGCTTCGCGCAGGGCCGGGTCGATCTGGTCGTAGATGTCGAGTTGGCCAGCGTTGACAATCGCCATGTCCATGCCCGCCGGGATGGCGTGGAACAGGAATACTGAATGCATCGCGCGGCGGACAATCTCGTTGCCGCGAAAGCTGAATGACAGGTTGGACAGCCCGCCCGAGATATGAACATGCGGGCACCGCGCCTTGATCTCGCGGGTTGCTTCGATGAAATCGACGCCGTAGTTGCTGTGTTCCTCGATGCCGGTGGCGATGGCGAAGACGTTGGGGTCGAAAATGATGTCTTCGGGCGGAAAGCCGATGCCAGTCAGGAGTTTATAGGCCCGCTCGCAGATTTCGATCTTGCGCGCCTTGGTATCCGCTTGGCCCTTTTCGTCGAAGGCCATGATGACGGCGGCGGCACCGTAATCCATGCACTTTCGCGCATGGGCCAGGAATGCTTCCTCGCCTTCCTTCATCGAAATCGAATTGACGATGGGCTTGCCGGGAACACATTTCAGCCCCGCCTCGATCACTTCCCACTTCGACGAGTCAATCATCACCGGCACGCGGGCGATGTCCGGTTCGGCGGCGATCAGTTTCAGGAACGTGGTCATGGCAAAGACCGCATCGAGCAGCCCTTCGTCCATGTTGACGTCAATCACTTGCGCGCCGTTCTCCACCTGCTGGCGTGCGACCTCGACTGCGCGGGCATAGTCGCCCGCCATGATCAGCTTCTTGAACGCGGCAGAGCCGGTGACATTGGTGCGTTCGCCGACATTGACGAAACGGGCGGAAGTGTTTTGAGTCATCGTTATCTTTCCCCCCTCCCGTTTACGGGAGGGGTCGGGGGAGGGCTTGTCGAGAGCGTCGTGTGGAAGGCAACAAGCCCTCCCCTAACCCCTCCCGCAAGCGAGAGGGGAACTAAGCAGCAGCCATCACAAACGGTTCCAGCCCAGCGAGCCGCGTCACCACATCCGGCTTTGGCAAGCGCCGCGCTGGCAGGCCAGCAACCGCCTTGGCCATCGCGGCGATATGCGCCGGCGTTGATCCGCAGCAACCGCCCAGAATGTTGACTTGCCCATGATCCGCCCATTCGCGCACCAGCGCGGCGGTAGTGTCGGGCATTTCGTCATACTCGCCCAGTTCGTTGGGCAGGCCCGCGTTGGGGTAGACCATGATCAGCGTATCGGCGATTTCCGACAGCGATTTCACATGCGGGCGAAGCTGGGTTGCGCCGAACGAGCAGTTCAGCCCGATGGTCACCGGTTTTGCGTGGCGCACCACATGCCAGAATGCCTCAACCGTGTGACCAGACAAGTTGCGGCCCGAAAGGTCGGTCAGCGTCATGGAAAGCATGATCGGCACCTCGCGGCCCAGGTCCGCTTCCAGTTGCCGCACTGCCATGATCGCCGCCTTGGCGTTCAACGTATCGAACACGGTTTCCACCAGAATAAAGTCCACCCCGCCTTCCACCAGCGCGGCGGCCTGTTCCTTGTAAACATTGGTCAGGGTATCAAAATCGATCTCGCGAAAGCCGGGGTCGTTGACGTCTGGCGATAGCGACAGCGTCTTGTTGGTCGGCCCGATGGCTCCGGCAACAAAGCGGGGCCGATGATCGCGGGCCTGAAACTCATCCGCCACCCGGCGGGCAAGGCGCGCGGATTCCAGATTAATCTCGCGCACCAGATGCTCCGCGCCGTAATCGGCCTGGCTGATGCGGTTGGCGGAGAAGGTGTTGGTTTCGGCAATATCCGCCCCGGCCTCAAAATAGGCGCGGTGGATCGATTCGGGCACTTCGGGCTTTGTCAGGGCGAGGATGTCGTTGTTGCCCTTCTGGTCCTTGCCCAGCCCGAGCGAACCGGCATAGTCGGCTTCGGACAGCTTGAAGTTCTGGATTTCCGTCCCGAACGCGCCATCGGTGATCAGGATGCGCTTGGCGGCTTCGGCCAGCAGTTTCTCACGCGCGCTCATGCGGCAGCCTCCAGATTTCGGGGCCGCAGCCCCAGCATGTGGCAGATGGCATAGGCCTGTTCCGCTCGGTTGAGGGTGTAAAAGTGAAAATCACGCGCGCCGCCCTGATAAAGCCGCTGGCACAAGTCGGCAGCGACCGTGGCGGCGACCAGCGCACGCGGGCCGGGGCGGTCGTCCAGACCTTCGAACATCGCCTCCATCCACGCCGGGATTTCGGTATTGGCAGACATGCGCCGGATCGCGGCAAAGCTGGTGACGGGCATGATCCCCGGCAGGATCGGCGCGGTAATTCCGGCGGCGAGAGCCTTATCCAGAAAGCGGAACCACGCATCGGTTGAAAAAAAGAACTGGCTGATCGCGCGGGTCGCCCCGGCGTCCAGCTTGCGCTTCAGGTTATCAAGATCGGCCCCAGCACTGCTCGCCTCGGGATGCGCTTCGGGATAGGCGGCAACCGAAATCTCGAAATCGTGGAGCTTTTTGAGGCCCGCCACCAGTTCCGCCGCGCTGGCATAGCCTTGCGGATGGGGCACGAACTTGCCGCCGTCGGCTGGCGGCGGATCACCGCGCAGGGCGACGATGTGCCGCACCCCGGCTTGCCAGTATTGATTGGCGATCTCGGCAATTTCATCCTTGCTGGCGGCCACGCAAGTCAGGTGTGCGGCGGGCACCAGCGCGGTTTCGCGGACGATGCGCTCTACCGTGGCATGGGTCCGTTCCCGCGTCGTGCCGCCAGCGCCATAGGTCACCGAGACAAAGCTGGGGTTCAGCGGCGCAAGCTGCGTCACCGCATCCCACAGCTGTTCTTCCATCTTCTCCGTCTTGGGCGGGAAGAATTCGAACGACACCGAAATGTCGCCGGGAAGGCCCGCGAACAGCGGGGTCTGGGGTGCAGCAGTCATGGCAAAACGGTCTTTCGGTCTTCGGTCATGCGATTGAAAGCAGAGCCGACACGCAGGCCGGTCCATATCTTCACGGTCAATTCCTGCCCCGGCAGGGCGGCAGCAGGCGCGGCGAAAAAGCCTGCGTCAGTCATCAGCGCCAGCATCTGCTCGTCGGAAAAGCCGAGCCGGGCGTGCGCGTGGCCGCTGCGCAAATCCTCACGATCATGCGCGGCGAAATCGACCACGGCGATGCGCCCTCCGGGCCGGGTAACGCGCGCCGCCTCAGCCAGAACCTGTTCGGGAGCCTGCGCATAATGCAGCACCTGATGGAATACCACGGTATCAAAACTGGCGTCCGCAAAAGGCAGCGCGGTGAAATCGCCCTGCACCAGATCGGCTTGCCCTGAGGCTAGGTGCTGCAACCGGGCGCGGGCGATGCGCAGCATTTCGGGGCTTTTATCCAGCGCGGTGACGTGATCGGCGCTGGCGGCCAGCAGTTCGGCAATCCGCCCGGTGCCGGTGCCGACATCCAGCAGCGCGCCGGTCTGGCCGCCCAGCGCCTTGGTCAGCGCCGCCTCCACCGGGCCATCGGGGCTGTGCAGGACGCGCAAACGGTCCCATTCCCCGGCGTGGCGCGCAAAATAGGCCTCGGCCTGCACCTCCCGGCCCGCACGGATCGCGGCAAGGTGGCGGCGATCTTCGGCGCAGCGCGCGGCAAATGCAGCGTCGTCCAGTTCAGCAGCGTTGAGCAGGCGGGCGACTGCGGCTCCCAACGGAGGGGCCGCGTCTTCGGCGATGGCGATGCGCAGGAACGCCCAGCTGCCCTCACGGCGGCGCTCAGCCAGGCCAGCGTCGCATAGGATGCGGACGTGGCGTGATACGCGCGGCTGGCTTTGCCCCAGCACTTGCGCAAGTTCGCCCACCGCCAGTTCCATCGAACTAAGCAGCCGCATGATGCGCAGCCGGGTCGGGTCTGCCAGCGCGCGCAAGGTGGGGTCAATCTTCATCCTGACAGGACATATAAAGAATTCTTTATATGTGATCAAGTGGCCTTGGGGCAGGCCTGCCAAGCGCTGGAAAGCGCGGGTTGGCGGTTGTCATGCCCGGCGGCGAAGGTTACACAAGGGGCCAAGGCGCTGGAACGCGCCGTTCCGCGCCGCCATCCATACTCAAGTTCAAGGTTCACCCATGAAGAAAATCGCCACCCTCGCCTTTGCCGCCGCCGCTGTCCTCGCGCTGTCCGCTTGCGGCAAGTCCGATGATCCCGATGCGCAGGCGAGCGCGGAAAACGTCGAAATGCCCGCAGAAGAAGCTGTCAGCTCGGCTGAAGCGGGCGCAATGGCCGCTCCTGATGATGGCGCTGCCGCTGCCACCGCCGCTGCTGGCGATGCCACATCCAAGGATGTTGGCGATGCTGCTGCCGCTGCCGCGCAGGATTTCAAGGACGCTGGTGACGGCGCTGAAAAGGCTGTCGACAACGCCGAAAAGAAGATGTGATCAGGCTGATCTGCCAGCGCGCCGGTTTGCCAGTCATCGCACTGGCGCTGGCCGCTTTGGGCGGTTGTTCAACGCCTGACAATGCCTCTGGCCCCGGCGGCGTCACCGTCGGGGAAGCCCGCGCACTTGATGATGCGGCGCAGATGATCGAAAAGCAGCAATTGCCGCCGGGGGCGATTCCTTCCGCGCCGGTTCCTGCGCCAAGGTAGAATGATTTCGCGCGGAGACGCGGAGACGCAGAGGGACCGCGCTGCTGCCGCAGGCTATTGGTTAGTTGCATCGGAGATTTAGAGCGAGGTGCCCGCAATCTGAATCACCGCCAATCCTCCCCGGCACGGGGAGGTGCCCTGAAAGGGCGG
>JBDTUQ010000042.1:0-19531 GCA_040007615.1 Novosphingobium sp. | reverse complement strand
CGCAGAATCGCAAGCCTCTGCAATCAAAACAAATGATTATGAGTCAGCCTCTTAGGTAATCCCAGATTCACGATGTGAGAAAACACAACGACCCACGCCATCCATGCCCGCAAGCCATCGACTGCAGCAAAATGGGGCATTGACATCGACTTGGCACTTTGTTCGGTAAGGGTCGGAGGCTGCATTTAAAATACCCTCAATTTCCGCATTCACGATTCACTGGGTACGTACTTAATTTTATACAAAAAATTGCACATAAAATTGATCAGGCGACATCGCAACCGGGCAGAAAATATCATTTTGTTGATTCAAGCATGATTAGGAACGATTTTGAACTTACCGCAGCCCCGCAATCCACCGATCAATCTTCGCCTCCAGTATCGGCAACGGCAGCGCGCCTGATCCCAGAACCTGTTCGTGGAACGCGCGAATGTCGAACTTCGGCCCCAATTGCTTCTCGGCCTTGGCCCGCAGGCGCTGGATGGTCATCGCGCCCAGTTTATACGCCAGCGCCTGTCCGGGCCACGCGATATAGCGTTCGACTTCGGCAGTGGCATCGGTGCGGCCCATGCCGGAATTGGCGAGCATGTAGTCAATCGCCTGTTCCCGGCTCCACCCTTGGGCATGGAGGCCGGTGTCGACCACAAGCCGCATAGCGCGCAGCATTTCATCGTCCAGCGTGCCCCAGTGCTGCATCGGGTCTTTATACAGGCCCATCGGGTAGCCCAGCGTTTCGGCATAGAGCGCCCAGCCTTCGACAAAGGCGGTATTGCCGCCGAACCGTTGAAAATCGGGCAGGGTGGTATCTTCCTGCGCAAGGCTGATCTGGAAGTGGTGGCCGGGGATGCCTTCGTGCAGGTAGAGCGTGGTCATTCCGGTCAGGAAACGGCTTGGCAGGTCATAAGTATTGTAAAAGAACACCCCGGGCCGGGCGGCATCGGCAGACCCTTGGTTATAACTGCCCCCGGCCTCATACTTTTCGCGGAAGTCTGGATAGGGCTGGATCAGCAGGCGGGTTTTCGGCACGCGGGCAAAGTATTTCGGCACCTGTACATCCACGGCGCGGGCGATGGCGGCAAAACCCTGTTCCAGTTCCTCATGTGTTTTGGGGTGATAGCGCGGATCACTGCGCACCGCGTCGAAGAACGCGCGCAAGTTGCCGGTAAAGCCCAGTTCCTGCTTCACGCCCTCCATCTCGCGCTGAATGCGGGCCACTTCGGCAAGGCCCAGCTTATGGACCTCGTCCGGATCAAGCTGGAGCGTGGTGTGCTGCGTGATCAGCCGCCGGTAGAGGCCCGTCCCGCCGCGCATCGCAGACAGCCCGACCTGGGCACGGGCGCGGGGCAGGTATTCGTCGTGAAGGAAAGCACGCAAGCGGCGATATGCCGGGTAGAGCGCATCGGCAGTCACTGCATTGAAATCCGCCACCAGTTGCGGCCGGGCAGATGCGGGGACCTCTTGAGGGAAATTGCGTACCGGGGAAGTGAACGGCGAATCCTGTACCTTTTCGGCCAGCAGTGCGTCAATCTGGCCGATCATGTTGGTGACCGTCAGCCGCGATTCCACCACGCCGCTGGCCAACCCTTCGCGAAAGCGCAGCACCGCCTGATCCAGCACCGTGGCAAACGCGCGGTCCAGTTCCAGCGCACTGCGATAATCAGCCTCTGTCGCGTAAGGCAGCGCGCCGCCCTTGCCGACGAGCGAGGGGAATTCCACCTGCAGGCCGCCGAAATGGGTCAGCGGACGCACCGCCATCAGCGCGCGGACATCGGGCTGCAACAGCGCCATCTCGCTGCGCTTTTGATAGGCAAAGACATCATAGGATATCTGCTGTGATGGTGTCAGCCTGGCCCGGTTGATCCGCCCGAGCGCGGCAATGCCGCTTTTCGCCGAGGCCAGCGCACGGCGATCAAGCGCATCGGTGAACATCTGGGCAAAGCCTTGCCCCTCTACCTTCTCGCCGCGATAGATTGCCTCCAGCGGATCGAGCTGCTGTTTGCGCCGGGCATCGGCATCGAACAACTGGCGCAGCCGCAAGGCATCCACGCCCGAACCGTCACCACTGCTGCGCTGGGGCAGGGGGAGCGGGATGCGCTTTTCTGCGGCACTGGCCGGAGCGCAGACGGCCAGCAGGATCGCTGCCGCCAGAGCAGGTTTCAGCACAGCGGAGATCAACCCCATGTCCGGGTCCGATACCACTTGGTGATGACGTACTTCACCCCGCGCAGCACCGGCATTCCGGCGTGCAGGGTGTCCCAGTTGGGCGAGCCATCGGGGCAGGTGTTGTTCCACACCAGCAGCGCGCCCGGCTGCGGCGGCACCGATATGCCCAGCCGGGTGAACATGGTTTCGCCGCCTTCCTCGACCGCGCTGAGATAGGCCATCGCCGTCCAGCTGCGCTGTCCGCCCTGTTTGCTGACCGTTTTCCAATAATCCGCCTTGGTCCAGAACCAGTCACAGTGGGGCTTGAATTCCTGTCCGGTGAGATAGCGCTGGCCTTGCACCGCCTCGCCAAAATCAGGATCGATGCCCAGCAGATCGTCGATCCGCCGCTCTACCATGCGGACGAGCGGAGCGCCGCGATCAACGTCGCCCGAATAGCTGGTGCGGTGGCGCGCGCCGTAATCGACATCGAAAGCGGAACTGGGCCGGGCGACCTTGTCGATCAGCTCGATCATGCCCGCGCATTCATCAGTACTGAGGAAATCGCCCAGGGCATAGATTTCCGCGCTTTCGACCGGGAACCGGTAAGCGCCGGGATCAGCCGCCAGCCGGGCGCGCACTTGCCTGCCCACCCGCGCTAACGCGGCCTTGTCAGGGTTCGGGCCGGGAGCGGGCGCGGTGTTGTAGTCTGCGGGCGGTTGCATCACCCTTTGCCTATCGCGCCGGGCGACCAGAGCAAGCGGAAACGCAATAATACCAACCTGCACTGATCCCGACCTATGAGGACGCTTTCCGGCGGTTTTCGGCAAGGAGCGATCGAAAGGGCGATGTGGTGCATCGTCCCGAGAGAGCGACGCTGTCCGAAGGCCGCCGGAAAGCGCCCTGCGGGTTGCCATTCCCGTCCGCTGGACCGCGTCGCGGCCTTGCCACGATGAACCACATCGCGGCTGCACCCGCTCCTTGCCAGCGAACGGGAATGACAATCCTCATAGGTCGGGATCAGTGCAGGTTGGTATAAGGCCCCCGCCGATACCGGTGGGGGCCTCATTTGGACGTTAAGAACGGCTTACCAGAAGATGTTGTAGATCACATCGACAACTTCGCCGTCATAGATGTTCACCAGAAGCGCATCATCGTAATAGCGCACCCAGCGATAGGGGCCGTAAGCTTCCGGCAGGCGATACGACCAGGGATCACTGATCCAGTAGTTCTGGCCGAAGAACAGGCTTTCCAACCGCACGCCGATGCCGAGCCGGCGATAGTTCCACCCGCGATAAGGCGCATAGTAGCTGCCGAGGTGGAAGGTATTGCGATTGTTGCTGCGCCAGCCGCTCCAGTTATAGCGGTTGTCCCGGCGCCAGTCGCGGTTCCACTCGCGATGGTTGTTGTTATTGCCCGACCAGCCACCCGAGCGGCGGTTGTTATCCTGCCACTGGTTGTTGCGGCCATCGTTGCGCCAGCCGTCAGAACGCCTGTCGTCACCGCGACGCTGCTCTACACGCCTTTGCTCGATGTTGGGATCAGCGCGCTGGTCGTTCCTGCCACGCCAGCCGTCATTGTTCCCCGAGCGAGTGTCGTTGCGCTGTTCGCTGCGGCCTACCCAAGGCACAGTGCGGTTTTCGCCGCCCTGATAGCCGCGAACCTGCTGGTTCGTGTTCTGCTGCTGACGCTGCTGCCAGTTGCCGCGTTGCTGCTGCTGAGCCGCCTGCTGCTGAGCTTGCTGCGGCTGAGCTTGTTGCACTTGCGCCTGCTGCACCTGGGCCTGCTGCACTGGGGCTTGTTGGGCCTGCTGAACCTGCTGGCGTTGCTGCCAATTGCCGCGACCTTCACCGCTGCCGCGACGTTCGCCGCCGCCCCGCGCTTCACTACCGTCCCTTGCTTCGCCGCCGCCGCGATTCCAGCGGTTGCCATCCTGCTGATCGGCCATTGCCATCGACGGCAGCGCAATGAACGCGATGCCTGCTGCAATTGCGGCCTTGCCACCAGACTTCATAAAAGACCACTTGGCCATGATCATGACTCCGACTCATACGCTGCGCCACTCGCAGCGACTATGCCCCGTATTTACCCCAAGTGCGCTGTCGTATTTCTGAACCGGTCGCATGACCTCCCGTTCATGTTCGCGGTCGATTAGCTGACTAACTAACAAGTCGCAGTGCAGGGAGCAAACGCCGTGGCGATGTCTTTGGCGCCTCAGGGATCGTCGGATCATCAATGCTGATTGCCAATGGCTGTGGCCGGGCATTACCGTGGACGGCAACGATCCGTTTGACTTGTGTGCCCACGCCTCCTTTCTTGTCCAGTCTGCGGACGTGGTGGCTGCGGTCAAAGGCCTGTTCTAAGTCCATCCTCGCTTTTTTGGGTACGGAGAAATGACGCTCCTGCACCTGGTGTAGGGGCGTTTTTCATGCGTTATCAACAGTATCACACACAGCTTAACCATCGCACTTAACTTTAATCCCCTTCTGCCGGTCTTGAGATCAGCAGCTTTGCCGGGCGGACCAATCTCGGACCGTTCCGAAATTGAGTAGGGGATTACTCATGGCTTTCATCAATACCAATATCAGCGCCATGCGCGCCGCCAATGCCTCTAACAGCGCGGGGCAAATGCTGGGCACCGCGATGCAGCGGCTGTCCACCGGCAAGCGGATCAACACCGCCAAGGACGATGCGGCGGGGCTGGCCATCGCAACTTCGATGACCTCGCAGATCATGGGCATGAACCAGGGCGTGCGCAACGCGAATGACGGCATCAGCCTAGCCCAGACGGCGGAAGGTGCTCTCAACGAAGTCACCAACATGCTCCAGCGGGTGCGCGAACTGGCGGTGCAGTCTGCATCGGGCACGTATCAGGCGGCTGATCGCAGCAACATGCAGTCTGAAGTCAGTTCCTTGACCACGCAAGTGGCCAGCGTGCTTGGCAATACCCAGTTCAACGGCAACCCGCTGTTCAGCACCACGGCAGGCACCAACCTGACCTTCAACATCCAGGCCGGGGCCAACAGCACAGACACCGTGACGCTGACCAGCGCCGCGATAGACGGCACCAAGATCAGCGCCACCGCGCTGGACGTGACGACAACTGCAAAAGCGATCACCACGCTGGCCAATGTAGACCTCGCGCTGACGCAGGTTTCGAACAGCAACGCAGGCTTTGGCGCGGGCGAATCTCAGTTGACGTCGGCGGTGAACAACCTGACGTCAAACGCCACCAACCTGTCGGATGCTCGCTCGCGGATCATGGATACCGATTACTCGGCAGAAACGACCGCAATGGCCAAGGCGCAGATTCTGAGCCAAGCCTCCACCGCGATGATCGCGCAGGCCAACCAGAGCCAGCAGAACGTGCTCTCGCTGCTCAAGTAAGCCCGCCCCTTTGAAGCGCCTCTCCCGACCGGGGGAGGCCTTCAGGCAGGCGCGTAGGCGCTCATGGCGGCAAGATCGTCAGTGTCAGTCACCTCCGCCTCTTGCCCCGGAGCGCGGGCGGACGGAAGGTGCGGCGGCGAATATCGCCCAAGCGGGCTTTTGGCTGCGACTTCGATCATGCCGCCGCGCGATGCGTACCCGATACGTCGCGATAGGTTCCGGTGCTGGCGGGTTCAGCGCCTCGCCCGTCGTCAGATCGAACCGCGCGCCGTGAACCGGGGGCGGGCCATCGCCTCTGACACAAGCGCAATGGCCGCCGCGATAGCCTCATCCCGGCCAAGTTCAGACGTATCGAGCACCACGGCATCGGTGGCGGCAATGAGCGGTGCGGCGGCGCGGGCGGTGTCGCGCGCGTCGCGCGCCGCAAGATCAGCCTCGATCTCGGCGCGATTTGCCGGGCGGCCAGCGGTGGTCATCTCCAGATAGCGCCGCTGCGCCCGCGCGCTGATGCTGGCGACGACAAACAGCTTGGCCTCAGCCTCTGGCGCGATCACCGTGCCGATATCGCGCCCGTCCAGCACCGCGCCGCCCGGCTGCGTGGCAAAACTTCGCTGGCGTTCGTAAAGCGCGTGGCGGACTTCGGGATGGACCGAAACGCGGCTCGCCAGCCCGCCGGTGTCTTCAGAGCGCAGTTCAGGATCGCTCAGCAGAGCGCCCGGAAAGTCGCAGGCCGCCAGAGCATCGGCGGCGGAGTCAGGATTGCCCCCGTTCAGCAGCACTTGCCGCCCGACAGCGCGATAGAGCAGCCCGGTATCCAGATGCGGCAGGCCGAAATGCGCAGCAAGCGCCTTGGCAATCGTGCCCTTGCCCGACGCGGTAGGGCCGTCGACCGCGATGATCACGCGGTCACGCTGCCAAGCAGCGCCTCGAACTTCGGAAAACTGGTGGCGATGGGCCGGGTATCGTCCACTTCTACGCCGTGATAGCTGGCGAGGCCAGCCACGGCCATACTCATGGCGATGCGGTGATCCAGGTGAGTGGCGGCGGGTTGGCCATCCTGAGGCGTGCCTTCCAGCGGCTCTCCGCCTGTGCCTTCGATCACCAGCCCGTCGGCCAGTTCGCGGACATTGGCTCCGGCACCAGTAAGGGCAGCGGCCATGATCGTTAACCTGTCCGATTCCTTGACGCGCAATTCGTCCAGCCCGCTGGTCGTGGTGCGCCCCTCTGCCAGTGCGGCGGCGACGAAGAATACCGGAAACTCGTCAATCATGCTGGGGGCGATGGCCGGATCGACATCGATTCCGCGCAAGGCCGAGTGTCTGACCAGCAGATCGGCAACCGGCTCGCCGCCGACCAGCCGGGGGCTTTGTTCCTCAATGCTTCCGCCCATCTGGCGCAGCACGCCTATCAGACCAGCGCGGGTGGGGTTAAGGCCGACATTCTCGATCACCAGTTCGCTGCCCGGTGTCAGCAGCGCGGCAACGATGAAGAAGGCGGCGGAGGATGGATCACCCGGTACGTCGATAGTCTGCGGCTTCAGTTCCGCCTCACCGCGCAGGCGAATCGTGCGCGTGCCGGCTGAGTCGACATCCACCGTCAGCTCTGCACCAAACCCTTGCAGCATCCGTTCGGAATGATCGCGAGTCGGCACTGGCTCGATCACCGTGGTAATTCCCGGCGTATTGAGGCCAGCCAACAGAACCGCGCTTTTCACCTGGGCCGAGGCGACCGGCAGGCGGTATTCGATCGGCACCGCAGGCGCAGCGCCGCGCATCATCAGCGGCAATGTTCCGCCCGGCGAACTGGTGAAACTTGCCCCCATAAGCGACAGCGGATCGATCACCCGGCCCATCGGACGTTTCGACAGGCTGGCGTCGCCAATGAAGCTGGCGGTGATCGGGTGGCTGGCGATCAGGCCCATCAAAAGGCGCGTGGAGGTGCCGCTATTGCCCATGTCGAGCGCGGTTGCCGGTTGCAGCAGGCCTCCGACGCCAACGCCGTGGATTGTCCATGCGCCCTCGCCGGTGCGTTCGATCTGCGCGCCCATCGCCCGCATGGCGGCGGCGGTGGACATCACGTCCTCGCCCTCCAGCAACCCGGTAACGTGGCTTTCGCCCACCGCCAGCGCCGACAGCATCAGTGATCGGTGGCTGATCGATTTGTCGCCCGGCACACGGATGCGTCCACGCAAGGGACCGCTCGGCATGAAGCGGCGAGGGCGAGGTACAGAATTGTCAGCAGGATTCACGGCTTGGCTTTCGTCGATGCACGGGGTAACAGCGCGCGGCTTTTGACAGCGGCAGGCTGCTATGGCAAGGCGCGCGCCCTGTTGGATGACGCGCTTGCACAACGGCGGGTCTGTCACCAGCTTAGGACAAGTTTTTGCCCGTCGGCACCCGGCGGGCCTATTGAGGAAGTTTCATGGTCAAGCCTGAATGGGGTGCCAAGCACGGCTGCCCGAAGTGCGGCACGCGCTTTTACGATCTCGGCAAGGACGATCCGGCTACCTGCATCGAATGCGGCTATGCCTGGACGCCTGATCCGGTGCTGAAGTCCAAGCAGCCGATGCCTTACGAGGAAGTCAAGAAAGTGGTCGAGGTCGCTGACGTCGATCTGGCCGAAGAGGATCTCGACATCGACGAGGATGGCGACAGCCCAGATAACGACGTCGATCTCGGCGGCGATGACGACCTTGGTGTCGCCACGACCGAAGGCAATGACGACGAGCATTGATGCTGTTGATAAAACCCCCTTGCCAAGCCGGGGAGGCGCTTCTAATGGGCGCTCTCCCGGCCTTGGCGGGGAACTGGTTGGTCTTTCGGGGTTAGCCAATTGAATGGTAAGGGGCCTTAGCTCAGCTGGGAGAGCGCCTGCATGGCATGCAGGAGGTCAGCGGTTCGATCCCGCTAGGCTCCACCACCATTCAACGATATAGAGTTTCGAGCGGCAGCTGGTCGGCGAGGTTTCGCCCACCGGCTTTTTTCGCGTTTTGGAGTTTGCGCCTTATGTTTGACAGCCTGTCAGATCGCCTTGGCGGCGTCTTCGACAAGCTGCGCGGGCGTGGCGCGCTCAAGGAACAGGATGTCCGCGATGCCATGCGCGAAGTGCGCATCGCCTTGCTTGAGGCTGATGTGGCCCTGCCGGTCGTCCGCCGGTTCATCGATTCGGTAACCGAACAGGCCATTGGCCATGCGGTGCTACGCTCGGTCACGCCGGGCCAGCAGGTCGTCAAGATCGTCAACGATGCGCTGGTCGAGATGCTGGGCGGCGCCGAAGTTCCGGGGCTTGACCTGAACGCCGCGCCGCCGGTCGTCATCATGATGGTCGGCCTGCAAGGTTCGGGCAAGACCACCACGACCGCCAAGCTGGGCAAGCTGCTCAAGGAAAAATACGGCAAAAAGGCGCTGCTCGCCTCGCTCGACGTCAACCGTCCGGCGGCACAGGAACAGCTCAAGGTCCTGGGCGAGCAGATCGGCGTAGCGACGCTGCCGATCATCGTCGGCCAGCAACCGACCGAAATCGCCACTCGCGCGCTGCAGTCGGCCAAGTTGCAGGCGGTTGACGTGCTGCTGCTGGATACCGCAGGCCGTCTGCACGTCGACCAGCAACTGATGGACGAGATGCAGGCCGTGGCCGCAATTTCGACCCCCAGGGAAGTGCTGCTGGTCGTCGATTCGCTGACCGGACAGGACGCGGTGAACGTCGCGCAGAGCTTTTCCGGACAGATTGACCTGACCGGCGTGATCCTCACCCGGATGGACGGCGATGCACGCGGTGGTGCAGCTCTGTCGATGCGGGCGGTCACCGGCAAGCCGATCAAGTTTGCCGGTATGGGCGAAAAGCTGGACGCGCTCGAAGCGTTCCAGCCGGTGCGCGTGGCGGGCCGCATCCTTGGCATGGGAGACATCGTCTCCATCGTTGAGAAAGCGGCCGCGTCGATCGACGCCGAAGAAGCAGACCGCATGGCCGCGCGCATGGCCAAGGGTCAGTTCGACATGAACGACCTGCGCGGGCAGCTCCGCCAGATGCAGAACATGGGCGGGCTGGGCGCGCTGGCGGGCATGATCCCCGGCATGAAGAAAGCCAAGGCCGCGATGGCCAGTTCGGGCATGGATGACCGGGTGTTGCTGCGCATGGATGCGATCATCGGTTCGATGACCCCCAAGGAACGCGCGCGGCCTGATCTGCTCAACGCCAAGCGCAAGATCCGTATCGCCAATGGTTCCGGCGTGCAGGTTCAGGACGTCAACAAGCTGCTCAAGATGCACCAGGAAATGGAACGCGCGATGAAGCAGATCAAGAAGATGGGCGGGCTCAAGGGGCTGGGCGCATTGTTCGGCAAGGGCGGCCTTGGTGCTGCCATGCCCGGTTTAGGTGGCGGCATGGGCGGGGGCAGTCTGCCCGGCCTTGGCGGCGGGGGCGGCGCTCCCGATCTCTCACAGTTTCTCAAGAAATAACTCTAATTAGTTTGAACGAAAGGTAAATTCATGTCTGTTTCCCTCCGTCTGTCGCGTGGCGGCTCCAAGAAGCGCCCTTATTACAAGGTCGTCGTTGCCAACAGCCGCGCAGCCCGCGATGGCAAGTACCTTGAGCAGGTCGGCACTTACAACCCGCTGCTCGGCAAGGAAGACGAAAACCGCGTCCGCCTGATCGAAGATCGCATCCGTTACTGGCTGGGCGTTGGCGCGCAGCCGACCGACCGCGTCGCCCGCATGCTCGACAAGGCCGGGATCAAGGAACGCAAGGTTACCCTGAACCCCAATGCTGGCGTCCCCGGCAAGAAGGCTCAGGAACGCGCCGAAGACAAGGCCAAGAAGGCTGAAGAAGCTGCCGAGGCTGCTGCTGCTGCCGCCGCTGCACCGGCTCCTGAGCCAGTGGTTGAGGAAGTGGCCGCAGAAGTTGTGGCAGAAGCTCCGGCCGAAGCCGTTGCTGATGAAGCACAGGCTGAGGGCTAAGTTTTGCCGCAAGACCGCCCCGTTACGCTCGCCGCCATTTCCGGCGCGCATGGCTTGACGGGGGAGGTCCGGCTTAAGCTGTTCTGTGAAGGCGCGGCGGGGCTAAAGCCCTACCGCGCCTTTAACAATGGCACGTTGACGGTTGAAAAGCTGAAAGACGATGGCAAGGGCGGGGCCATCGCCCGCTTTGCCGAATGCACCGACCGCACGGCAGCCGAAAAACTGCGCGGCACGGCGCTCACCGTCTCGCGCTCGGCTTTGCCGCCGCTGGCTGAGGGTGAATACTACTATGCCGACCTGATCGGCTTGCCCGCCGTTTCCACCACTGGTGAGGCGCTCGGACACTGTATCACGGTCGAAAACTTCGGCGCGGGCGATGTGCTTGAGATTGAACGGCCAGACGGCAAGAAATTCATGGTCCCGATGCGTGTAGAGGTCGTCCCTGAGTGGGATGCCCAGCGCATGGTGATCGAAGCGGCGTTTGCCGAAGTAACTTGACGCGTGTTGGCGAAGTATATACATGGAGTATATACGGAGGACGCCATGTCGGATGAATCACCCAATCGCCTGAACGAAGCACGCGCCACGTTCAATCTGGACTCGGCTCCGGGCTGGAATTCGGCTGCGTCTGGCGGCGATGCCAAAACCTACCGCGCCAAAGTATTCAAATCGGGCAACTCGCTGGCGCTGCGCTTGCCGGCGGCATTGGGGCTGGAGGCTGGCATGGAAATGGACTTGAGCGTGGGGGCGGACGGCAACTATAAGCTGATCCGCGCCGATGCGCCCAAGCGGAAGATCGATATCAGCAAATTCGTCGGGAAGGCTCCGTGGCTTAAGGAACTCCCGCGTCAGGATTTCGAGGATTCACCGCGTGACTGGCATCTGCTGGGTGATCCGGACAAGACTGCATGAAGTTCATGCTCGATGCGAACAGCATCATCAATCTCTTGTCCGGTTCATTCCCGGCGCTGAACCAGCGGGTTGCTGAAACCGAAACTGGCGCAATCGTCACCTCTGCCATAGCCTTTGCGGAAGTGGCGCTTGGTTGCCAGAATGGCAAGCCGCCGGAATTGAGGCTGCTGGCCAGTCTGATCGAAGAAATCCCCATGCTTGCATTCGATGCTGCCGCTGCAGATGCCTATGCCAAGTTGCCGTTCAAGCGTGCCAATTATGACCGACTGATCGCCGCGCAGGCGCTGAGTTTGGGGCTTGTGGTGATTACACGGAACACCAAGGATTTCGCCGATGTGCCGGGATTGGTGGTTGAGAATTGGACGGTTTGATGGGGGTAGCTGTGCAAGTCATGCTCAACATAGGATTGGCGGCGATTGTTGCGGGGCTGGTCGCAGTCGGGGTTAGTCGGCTGTTTCCACGAAGAGGCAACTGGCTGCCCGTGCTCACGGCAACATTCGTGCCGCCGCTGCTGTACGTGACGGTGGCGATCTATCGGGAATTGGTTCGATTGGGCATGGCGGCAGGGCCAGACGGTTCGGCGGGGGCAGGTTCGAGGGACATTTTCATCTTTGCGGTGCAGGGGCTGGTCTTCTTCACGGTAATCTGGCTGATCGTCGCGGTTCCGGCTTCCTTTGCCGCGTTGCATCTGTTTCGCCGCAAATGACCTTCCACGCCACCGTCCTCACCCTCTACCCTGAGATGTTCCCCGGGCCGCTGGGTGTCAGCCTCGCTGGCCGCGCGCGGGAGGAGGGGAAGTGGTCGTTGGATACAGTCCAGATCCGCGATTTTGCCATCGATAAGCATAAGACCGTTGACGACACGCCCGCAGGCGGCGGGGCGGGGATGGTGCTGCGGGTGGATGTGCTGGCGGCGGCGGTGGATTTTGCGGTAGAGAGGATGGCGGCGAATATCCTCCCCGGCACGGGGAGGTGGATTGCTGAAGGCAAGACGGAGGGGGCCCACCTCTCCGCAAGCGATACGTCCGGCGGAGAGGTGGGACCCCTCCCCCCCCCTGCGGGCGGTCCCCCTCTCCGTGCCGGACAGGAAGTCCCCATCCTCGCCATGACCCCGCGCGGCAAACCACTCTCACAGGCCCGCGTTCGCGAACTGGCCGCTGGTCCTGGCGTCATCATCCTGTGCGGGCGTTTTGAGGGTTTTGACGAGCGGATTTTCCAATCCCGCGCCATCGAGGAAGTCTCGATCGGCGATATCGTCCTGTCTGGCGGCGAACCGGCGGCGCTGATGCTGCTCGACGCTTGCATTCGCTTGCTTCCCGGCGTAATGGGCGCCCCTTCCAGTGGGTCCGAGGAGTCGTTTGAAAACGGCCTTCTTGAGTATCCACACTACACCCGGCCCGCTATGTGGGAAGGGCGCACGATCCCCGAAGTGCTGCGATCGGGGGATCATGCGAAGATTGCCGCTTGGCGTAAAAGCCAGTCGGAGATCGACACTCGGTTACGCAGGCCGGATCTTTGGGAGCGTCATTCAGGCGCTCGGGTCCAGTCTGCCTCTGGCGCGCGGCATGAAAAGAAGGACCGGGTCAATGAACCTGATTCAAACGATTGAGGCCGAGGAAATCGCCAAGGCCATCGCCAAGGCAACTGTGGCTATCCCGACTTTCCGTCCGGGCGACACCGTTCGCGTCGGCGTGAAGGTTATCGAAGGTGAACGCACCCGCGTTCAGGCTTACGAAGGCGTCTGCATCGCCCGTGCCAACAAGGGCATCGGTTCGAACTTCACCGTTCGCAAGATTTCGTTCGGCGAAGGCGTAGAGCGCGTATTCCCGCTTTATTCGCCCAACATCGATTCCATCACTGTGGTTCGTCGCGGCGTCGTGCGTCGTGCGAAACTGTACTACTTGCGTGGCCGCACCGGCAAACGCGCACGTATTGCTGAGCGTAAGGTCATTAGGACCAACGATACGGCTGCTGCGGAATGAGCTGAACACCGATCCCGATCGGTTTGACAGACAGACCGAAACGGCCGGCTTCCCGGAAGGGAGGACCGGCCGTTTCCTTATCTGAATTCAAGAATTGAGGACGTTATCATGGGTTACCGTGTGGTTGTTGTAGGCGCGACGGGCAACGTCGGCCGCGAAATGCTGAATATCCTGGCCGAGCGCGAATTCCCGATTGACGAGATCGCCGCCGTCGCCAGCTCGCGCTCGCAGGGCAGCGAAGTGGAATTCGGCGAAACCGGCAAGATGCTCAAGGTCAAGAATATCGAGAATTTCGATTTCACCGGCTGGGACATCGCCCTGTTCGCTGCCGGGTCAGGCCCCACGGCCATCCACGCCCCCCGCGCTGCCAGCGAAGGCTGCGTCGTGATCGACAACTCGTCGCTGTACCGCATGGACCCGGACGTGCCGCTGATCGTGCCTGAGGTAAACCCGGATGCGATTGACGGCTACAAAAAGCGCATGATCATCGCCAACCCCAACTGCTCGACCGCGCAGCTGGTTGTCGCGCTCAAGCCGCTGCACGATTTTGCCAAGATCAAGCGCGTCGTCGTCTCCACGTACCAGTCGGTTTCCGGCGCGGGCAAGGAAGGCATGGACGAACTGTTCGAGCAGAGCCGCAACATCTTCGTCGGTGACAGCGCCGAGGCGAAGAAGTTCACCAAGCAGATCGCCTTCAACGTGATCCCGCATATCGACGTGTTCCTGGACGATGGCTCGACCAAGGAAGAGTGGAAGATGGTGGTCGAAACCAAGAAGATCCTTGATCCCAAGATCAAGCTGAACGCCACTTGCGTGCGCGTGCCGGTGTTCGTCGGCCATTCCGAAGCGGTCAACATCGAGTTCGAGAATGAAATCTCGGCCAAGCAAGCGCAGGATATCTTGCGTGAGGCTCCGGGCATCATGCTCGTCGACAAGCGCGAAGACGGTGGATACGTCACCCCGGTGGAATGCGTCGGCGACAGCGCCACGTACATCAGCCGCGTGCGCGAAGACCCGACGGTCGATAACGGCATCGTGCTGTGGTGCGTTTCCGACAACCTCCGCAAGGGCGCGGCACTGAACGCCGTGCAGATCGCGGAATTGCTGGGGCGCAAGCATCTGAAGAAGGGTTGATGCAGACGGAAACCCTCCCCGGCCACCTGCGCACTCCGCTCGGCGTGCATCGCATGGGGGCGGGGCGGCCTGTGGTGCTGCTGCATGGGCTTTTTTCCAGTGCCGAGGTCAACTGGATCAAGTTTGGCACCGCTGCAAAGCTGGTCGAGGCCGGGTTTGAGGCCATCATGCCTGACTTGCGCGCCCACGGCCAAAGCGGTGCGCCGCATGATCCGGCAGCCTACCCGGATGACGTTCTGGTGGCGGACCTCAAGGCGCTGGTGAGCGGGCTGGGTCTGGCGGACTATGATCTGTGCGGTTTCTCGCTTGGTGCGCGGACAGCTGTGCGGGGCGTGCTGGCAGGCCTTGCGCCGCGCAAGTTAGTGCTGGGCGGCATGGGACTGGCCGGGCTGACCGGCTGGGCGCGGCGGGGCGGGTTCTTTGTCGACGTCATCGACCGCTATGGGACTATCGAGCGCGGCGACCCAGCCTATTTCGCGCAGAGTTTCATGAAGTCGATGAATATCGACCGGGTGGCCGCTCGGCTATTGCTGCAATCGGTGGACGATACCCCGCCAGAGGCGCTGGCGGGCTTGACTATGCCAACGCTGGTGGTCTGCGGGGCGGACGATCAGGACAACGGCTCTGCGCCCGAACTGGCCGATACGCTGCCCGATGCGACCTATGTAGAGATTCCCGGCACGCACATGAGCTGTGTGACAAGGCCGGAACTGGGCCGCGCGATTGCGGCGTTTCTGGGCGGGTAGGGCAGCACGTTCTTGATCTGAACGAACACTCCCCAAATCCCGACTTCCCTGAGCTTGTCGAGCCGAAGGCGACCGAAGGTCTACGGTCGTTCTTGTCCTTTGGGCTGATCGCCAACATCAAAGAAAAAGGCAGTGCTTCGACAAGCTCAGCAAAGTCGGGGGTGGGTGAGTGCAGTGGTTCCATCCGTCGATACGCCTTGACCTGACGGACCTCTCGCTTCAGCCTGCGGTTCATGCCGTTTCGCAAGGAAACGATTGAACAGCAGGAGTTTTCACATGAAGAACTTCGTATCGCTCGCAGCCATGTCTGCCGCACTTGTCGCTGCTCCGGCCTTGGCCCAAGCCCCCGCGCCCTCTACCCCCGCCCAAGTGGACGCCTGGGTCGCATCGGCTGACAAAGCCTATTTCGACGAGACAGTGAAAGTCGGGCAGGCCGACTGGGTCTATCAGACCTATGTGATGGACGACAGCGCCGCCATCGACGCAGACCAGAACGCGGCGCTGACCAAGCTGCAAGTTGCCAACGCCGCCACCGCCGCACAGCTGGCCAAAGTACCGGGACTTTCTGCCGAAACCCTGCGCCGCCTCAACATGTTCCGCACTATCATCGTCGCCCCGGCTCCTTCCACTTCCGGCGCGGCGGAGGAGTATTCGCAGCTGCAATCGCGGATTCAGGGCATCTACGCCAAGGGGCAAGGGACGCTGAAGGGGCAGCCGATCAACGGCAGCGACATTGAGGCGGCGATGGGCACCAACCGCAACCCTGATGAACTGAAGGAGATGTGGACCAGCTGGAACGACAATGTCGGCACGCCGATGAAGGCCGATTACGTCCGCATGGTCGACATTTCAAATCAGGGCGCGCGTGAGCTTGGCTATGCCGATACCGGCGCGCTGTGGCGGTCAAACTACGACATGACGCCAGAAGCCTTCACCGCGATGACCGAACGGCTGTGGAGCGAGGTCAAGCCGCTGTACCAGCAGCTGCATTGCTATTCCCGCATGAAGCTGAGCGAGAAATACGGCGCCACGGTGCAGGCGCGCACCGGACCGATCCGCGCTGACCTGCTGGGCAATATGTGGTCGCAGGAGTGGGGCAATATCTATGACGTGGTCGCCCCCAAAGGTGCGGGCGATCTGGGCTTCGATACCGGCGATCTGCTAGCGGCGAAGGGCTATGATCCGCTGAAAATGGTCAAGGCGGGGGAGAACTTCTATTCCTCCATCGGTTTCGAGCCTTTGCCTGCAACCTTCTGGCAACGATCACAATTCACCAAGCCGCGCGACCGTGATGTGGTGTGCCATGCCTCGGCCTGGAACCTGGACAACAAAGACGACCTGCGGGTCAAGATGTGCATCAAGGTCAACTCTGATGACTTCGTGACGATCCACCACGAACTTGGTCACAACTATTACCAGCGCGCCTATAACGGCCAGCCGTACCGCCTCTATATGGAAGGCGCGAACGACGGTTTCCACGAGGCGATTGGCGATACGATGGCGCTGTCGATCACGCCGCAATACCTCGTCCAGATCGGGTTACTCGATCCCGCCAAGGTTCCGAGCGCCGACAAGGACACCGGCCTGCTGCTGCGTCAGGCGATGGACAAGGTGGCGTTCCTGCCGTTCGGGCTGCTGATCGATCGCTGGCGCTGGCAGGTATTTTCGGGCGAAATCAAGGCGCAGGATTATGAGAAATCTTGGGTCCAGATGCGCCGCCAATATCAGGGCATCATGCCGCCGGTAGAGCGCGGTGCCGATGCTTTTGACCCCGGGGCGAAGTACCATGTGCCAGCCGTGGTGCCCTACACCCGCTATTTCCTCGCCCGCATCCTGCAGTTCCAGTTCTATGAGGCGGCTTGCAAGATCGCGGGCTGGAAAGGCCCGCTGCACCGCTGTTCGTTTTATGGCAACAAGGCGGTGGGTGCGAAACTGAACGCGATGCTGAGCATGGGGGCGAGCAAGCCGTGGCCGGACGCTTTGCAGGCATTTACCGGCAGCCGGGAAATCAGCGGCAAGTCCATGATTCGCTACTTCGCGCCGCTATCTGCCTGGCTGAAAACCCAGACCAAGGGTGAGGCTTGCGGGTGGTAGAGTCTACCTGAACGGCGGCTCGTTAAAGGCGCGGAGTTTGCGGGAATGCAGCTTCGCCCCTTCCGCCCGCAGCAGTTCGCATGTGGTGACGCCGATCTTGAGATGGGCGGAGATTGCTTCTTCGTAGAAGCGGTTGGCTTGGCCCGGCAGCTTGATTTCGCCGTGCAAGGGCTTGTCCGACACGCAGAGCAACGTGCCATAAGGCACACGGAAGCGGTAGCCTTGGGCGGCGATGGTCGCGCTTTCCATGTCGATGGCGATGGCACGCGATTGGCTGAAACGGTGTGCGCTGTCAGTATAGCGCAGTTCCCAGTTGCGGTCGTCGGTGGTGACGACTGTGCCTGTACGCATCCGCTTTTTCAGGTTCGCACCGGCCGCGCCGCTTACGGCCTCTGCGGCGGTTGCCAGCGCGACTTGGACTTCCGCGATGGCCGGGATGGGGATTTCGGGCGGGAGCACACAGTCGAGCACATGGTCGTCGCGCAGATAGGCATGGGCGAGTACGTAGTCGCCAATGCGCTGCGTATCTCGCAGGCCGCCGCAATGGCCGATCATCAGCCAGCATTCGGAACGCAGCACTGCAAGGTGGTCGCAGATGGTCTTGGCGTTGGAGGGGCCGACGCCGATGTTGACCAGCGTGATCCCCGCGCCGCTTTCATGCATCAGGTGGTAGGCGGGCATCTGGTGGCGACGCCATGCGGTGTCTGACAGGCGCTGGCGGGCGTTTTTCGTTGGCTGGTCAAGATACAATCCGCCCGCGCCAGACAGCGCCACGTATCCTTCCTGCCCAAGTTTCTCTCCCGCCCAGTCAACGAATTCATCGACATAGCGGTGATAGTTGGTGAACAGAATGAACCGCTGGAAGTGCTCAGTCGCGGTGCCGGTATAATGGGCCAGACGGGCAAGGCTGAAATCGGTACGCAGGCCATCGAACAGCGCCAGCGGGATCGCGGCGTCCGGGCCACCCGGCTCAAACCCGTCTGCCAGTTCATCACCGATCAGCGCCAGTTCGGTGGAGGGAAAATGCCGGGCAAGGTCTTGCGGGCTGGTCGTGCCAAGGCCTGAACTGGCATCGATCACATAGGGGAACGGGATTTCCTGCGCCGAGGGCACGACTTCGACGCGGACTTCATAATCGGCGGCGATGAGTTCCAGTTGTTCTGTGAGGTAGCGGGCGAACAGTGCTGGCCGGGTGACGGTGCAGGCATATGTGCCCACGTTGCTCAGTTGACCGAATGCGCGGGCGTGATCGGGACGGTTTTCAACGCCGCGATAGTGCAGCCTCAATTCCGGATAGCACCAGGCGCGCGATTTCCGGCGGTCTGGCGGGGGCAGGGTGCCGTGGGCGGCATATGCGACAATGTCGGCATGGAGCGTGGCGGCTGCCAGATCATAGATGCGGGCAAGTTCGGCGATGATCGCGGCGGTAGAGTCCATCGCCAGAGGTTACCCGGCAAATCCTGACAAAGCAAAGGGCCACACAGAGCAAAGGGGGCGCCGTGAAGCGCCCCCTCGCAATTTTTTCAAGCTGCGTCAGCCGTTTCAGGCTTCGGCTTCACCTTCAACAGGCTCGTCGAGCATGTCGGAGTTGATTTCGCCCGGCTCTGCATTCGGATCATAGGCTTCAGTGAAGCCCGAAGTGTCCGCGTCGAACAGGGCGGCCATGACGTCAACGCCAGCGGCCTGCTGCTCGGCTTCGTCGGGCGAGCGGGCCACGTTGACCTTGACGTTGACGAACACTTCCGGGTGCAGCGAAACGCGCACGTCGAAAATGCCGACGGTCTTGATCGGGTGCGGCAGGACGACCATGTTTTTCGTCACGACCTTGGCGCCATCGGCGTTCAGGGCTTCGACGATATCACGCACCGAAACCGAACCATAGAGCTGGCCCGAATTTGACGAAGCGCGGATCAGAACGACCGAACGGCCGTCCACGTCCTTGGATGCCACTTCGGCTTCGCCGCGACGGTTGGCGTTTTCTTCAACGATGCGCGCACGGTTGGCTTCGAAAACCTTCCGGTTGGCATTGTTGGAGCGCAGCGCCTTTTTGTTTGGCAGCAGGAAGTTACGGGCATAGCCGTCCTTGACGGATACGACATCGCCGATAACGCCAAGCTTCTCGATACGTTCGAGGAGGATGATTTCCATTGGGTAGTCCTCCTTACTTCACGAGGTAGGGC
>JBDTUQ010000041.1:0-19884 GCA_040007615.1 Novosphingobium sp. | reverse complement strand
TTTCGACTCCGTTGGGAATCCCCAACGATTCATTCAACATCGGAAAGACTCTAATTACAGGTGTGATGGCGCAAGTAGCCATCCGTGGTTTTAAGCGTATTCTTTGGTTGATTAGGAATCGCTGACCAAATTATGGCAAACGTTGGGAATTGATGTCCCAAAGGCCGCCCCGAAGGTCAGCTTTCCACCCCTAAATCAAATCGCGAAACTCTTCCAGCACCGCGCGGTACACCCGCTTCTTGAACGGCACGATCAGCTCGGGCAACTGTTCCGGCTCGGCCCATTTCCAGTCGCAGAACTCTGCCGGGTCGTGGTGGTCGATGCGGACGTCCTCGTCGCTTCCGCTATACCGGGCGAGTACCCAGAACTGGCGCTGGCCGCGATAGCGACCGCCCCACAGCTTGCCGATCAGCGATTTCGGCAGGTCATAAAGCAGTTCCTCGCGCGTCTGGGCGATGAGTGAGACCTGGTGCGATTCCACC
Source organism: Novosphingobium sp. (assembly GCA_040007615.1). GTDB lineage: Bacteria > Pseudomonadota > Alphaproteobacteria > Sphingomonadales > Sphingomonadaceae > Novosphingobium. The sequence continues at coordinate 19,402 of JBDTUQ010000041.1, read as the reverse complement.
CCGGTTTCCTCCCACAGTTCGCGCAGTGCGGCGGCGTGCAGTTCCTCGCCATCGTCGATGCCGCCCTGGGGCATCTGCCAGGCATCGCCCTCTCCGCTGTCAAACCGCTTGCCGACGAACACCAGGCCATCGGCATTGACCAGCATCACCCCCACGCAGGGGCGATAGGGCAGGTCTGAATGGTTGGTCATCGCTATTGCTCCATGAGGTCCGGCTGCAGGTGCAACAATGGGAATCGCGCGGCAGGGTTCCAATTCCCGGTTACCCTGCCAATCGCGGCTTGACTAGCGCGGGCCGCAGGCGTTTGACTGTGGGCAGCGGTTTGGCCAGCAACAGATTTTCTGCATTGTGCTGGCCAGCGGATGAGGTTTAGGGCGGCGCGCAAGAAATGGCGCAAGATCGCCGATAGAGGAACGACATGGCAACGATACTTACGGAAGCCGATTCCGCAGCCGGGTTTGAAAATACCGATGCACCCGAAGCTGTTGTGGTCCGCTTTGCTGGCGATTCCGGCGATGGCATGCAGCTTACCGGCGGCCAGTTCACGCTTTCCACCGCGCTGGCGGGCAACGATCTGGCGACTTTCCCTGACTTTCCCGCCGAAATCCGCGCGCCGCAGGGCACGCTGTTCGGCGTTTCGGCGTTCCAGATCAACTTCGGCTCAACCTCGATCGAAACCGCTGGCGACGCGCCTGACGTATTGGTGGCTATGAACCCGGCGGCGCTGAAAACCAATGTCGGCGCGCTTAAACCGGGCGGGTTGATCATTGCCGACACGGGCGAGTTTTCGAAGCGCAACCTTGAAAAGGCCAAGTACACCGTCAGCCCGTTCGAAGACGGCAGCCTGGCCAAGTGGGACGTGCTGGCGTTTGACATCAGCGCGCTGACGCTTGAGGCGGTCAAGCCCTTTGGCCTTGGCAACAAGGAGGCGCTGCGGTGCAAGAACATGTGGACGCTGGGTCTGGCCCTGTGGATGTTCGACCGTGACCGCGCCCCGCTGATCCAGTGGCTGAACGACAAGTTCAAGAAGAACCCCGTGCTGGCCGACGCCAACGTTGCTGCGCTGAATGCCGGGCACGCCTATGGCGAAACCGCCGAACTGGCCGGGCCGCTGCGCCAGCACCATGTCTCGCCAGTGCAGACCGAGGCGGGCCTTTACCGCACCGTCACCGGCGCCGAATCGGTCAGCTATGGACTGGTCGCAGGCGCGCAACTGGCCGGTCTGCCGATGTTTTTTGGCGGCTATCCGATCACGCCAGCGTCTGCAATTTTGCACAATCTGGTCAAGCTGAAGGAATTCGGCGTAACCACGTTTCAGGCTGAGGACGAGATTGCGGCAATCTGCTCGGCCATCGGTGCCAGCTATGCCGGGCAACTGGGCGTAACCTCGTCATCTGGCCCGGGCATTGCCTTGAAGGGTGAGGCGATGGGGCTGGCGGTGATGACCGAACTGCCGCTGGTGATCGTCAATTCACAGCGCGGCGGGCCGTCCACCGGCCTGCCGACCAAGACGGAACAGTCGGACCTGTATCAAGCCGTCTATGGCCGCAATGGCGACGCGCCGATCCCGGTGATCGCCGCGCGCTCGCCCGCCGATGCGTTCGACTGCGCGATAGAGGCCTGCCGGATTGCGGTGCATTACATGACCCCGGTGATCCTGCTGACCGACGGCTATATCGCCAACGCGGCCGAGCCGTGGAAGATCCCCGATCCGGCCACTTTCGCGCCGTTCCCGGTGAGCTACCTTGAGGAGAAGAACGGCGACGGCGTTGTCTTGCCGTTCAAGCGCGATGAACGCGGCGTGCGGCCGTGGATCAAGGCGGGGACTCCCGGCCTGATGCACCGCATCGGCGGCATCGAAAAGGGCATCGACACCGGCGCAATCGACTACTCGGCCGAGGTTCACGAAGCCCAGACCTATGCCCGCAAGAACAAGATCGACGGCATCGCCAGCGACATTCCCGCGCAGGAAGTGGCGCAGGGTGCGGCTGGCGGCAAGCTGGCGGTGGTCGGTTGGGGATCGACCTTCGGTCCGATCAGCCAAGCCGTGCGCCGCGCGCGTGCCAAGGGTCTGGACGTCAGCCAGATCCACGTGCGCCATATCTGGCCGATGCCGGAAAACCTTGGGGACCTGCTGAAAAGCTTCGACAAGGTGCTGGTGCCTGAAATGAACACCGGCCAGCTCAAGACCGTGCTGCGCGACCAGTTTCTGGTCGACGCCCGCCCGATGAACAAGGTCAACGGCCAGCCGTTCACCATTGCCGAGATCGAAACGGCAATCGACGCGCAATTGGCCTGAGGGACAAGACGATGAACGAGATGACGACAATCCCCGTGCCGACCACTCTCAAGGATTGGGAATCGGATCAGGAAGTCCGCTGGTGCCCCGGCTGCGGCGACTATGCGATCCTCAAGGCGGTGCAGCGCACCCTGCCAGAGATTGGCGCGGACCCATCGAAGACGGTGTTCGTATCGGGCATCGGCTGCTCCAGCCGGTTCCCCTATTACGTTGAAAGCTATGGCTTCCACACCATCCACGGACGCGCGCCGGCGGTTGCCACCGGCATCAAGCTGGCCAACCCGGAACTCGACGTGTGGATCGTAACGGGCGATGGTGATGGCATGTCGATCGGCGGCAACCACACGATGCACGTGATCCGCCGCAACCTGAACTGCCAGATCATGCTGTTCAACAACGAGATCTATGGCCTCACCAAGGGCCAGTATTCGCCCACCAGCCGCGTTGGCACCAATAGCCCGACTTCGCCGCTTGGTTCGTTCGACCGCCCGGCCAGCCCTTGCGCCTTTGCGCTGGGTTCTGGCGGCCGCTTCATCGCGCGCGGGTTCGACGTATCAAAGAACCTGCCCGATGTGCTGAAAGCGGCCCACGCCCACCAGGGCGCGGCGTTCATCGAAATCTTCCAGAACTGCATCGTCTATAACAAGGATGTGTTCGCCGATTTCACCGAAAAGGCCAATGCGCTGACCGGGCAGTTGTGGCTGGCCGATGGTGAGCCGATGCTGTTCAACAAGGGCACGCAAGGCATCGCGCTGGACGTGGAAAAGCTGACGCTGAAGGTTGTCGACGTGGTCGATGGCGATTGGCAGACGGCTGGCGTGATCGTTCATGACGTAACCAACCGCTCTATCGCGCATATGCTGGTGGAAATGCCGTTCGGCCCGTTCCCGATGGCGCTCGGCGTAATCTACGACGACCCGCGCCCGACTTTCGAAGCCGTAGTCCACGAAGAAAAAGCGCGGTCTTCGGCGGGTAAGGAAGCAAATCTCGCCAAGCTGTTGGCCAAGGGGCAGAACTGGACGGTTGAGTAAGCGTTCGGCCAGCTGATTTCACACGAAGACACGAAGATGTTGCGCGCTGATTACCGATCAGCTGAACGAAACATCTTAGTGTCTTCGTGTGAAAAATCCCTATTCCTGCCGAAATGACCAACCCCACAATCGTCTGGCTCCGCCGCGACCTGCGGCTGGCTGATCAGGCCGCATTTTTCGCTGCCGCCGCCGCTGGCCCGGTAATCCCCGTTTATGTCCTCGACGACGAAACCCCCGCGCATCGCGCAATGGGTGGGGCTTCGCGGTGGTGGTTGCACCATAGTCTCGCCAGTCTGGACGCTGATTTGCGCCGCTTCGGCTCGCGCCTGATCCTGCGGCGCGGGCGGTGTGAGGATGTGTTGGCGGCAGTGGCGCAGGAAAGCGGCGCGTGCGAAGTCCACGCCTTGCACCATTATGAACCGTGGTGGCGCAATGCTGAGCGTGCGGTGGGCAGACGGCTCACCCTGACGCTGCATCATGGCAATTACCTGACCCCGCCGGGCACTGTGCTGACCGGCAGCGGCACGCCGTATAAAATCTACACCCCGTTCTGGCGCTCGTTGCAGGAACGAATGCCGCCTCCTCCGCCGGTTGCCGCGCCAAGTCGACTGGCCGCGCCGGACAACTGGCCTGCCAGCGACGACCTTGCAGACTGGAACCTGCTGCCAAGCGCGCCAGACTGGGCAGCAGGCTTTCGTAAGGAATGGCAACCCGGCGAGGCTGGCGCGTTGGAGCGACTGGACGATTTCGCCGATCACGCCGCCCGTTACTCTGAAGAACGCAACCTGCCATCGCGGGAGGGCACATCGCGCCTCTCTCCCCATTTGCATTTTGGCGAGATTTCTCCGGCAACCGCATGGCACGGTGTCGCTGATGCGGGCGGATCGGTAGCGACGTTTATGGGCGAGCTGGGCTGGCGCGACTATGCGCAGAACGTCATCCTGCAATTCCCCGACTATGGCGCGCGCAATGCCTCAGCCGCGTTTGACCGCCTGCCCTGGCGCACCGGGCCGGAGGCTGAGGCCGACCTTGCCGCGTGGCAGCAGGGCCGCACGGGCTATCCCATCGTCGATGCCGGGATGCGCCAGTTGTGGGCGACCGGCTGGATGCACAACCGGGTGCGGATGATCGCGGCCAGCTTTCTTATCAAGCACTTGTTGATAGATTGGCGCGCGGGAGAGCAGTGGTTCTGGGATACGCTGGTCGATGCCGACTATGCGCAGAACGCCGTCAACTGGCAGTGGTCAGCTGGTAGCGGGGTGGATGCCAACATGTTCGTGCGGATCATGGCGCCGTTGACGCAAAGCCCGAAATTCGACGCCGCCGCCTATATCCGCCGCTGGGTGCCAGAGATCGCCGAGCTGCCCGACGGTGAAATCCACGATCCGCTCTGGCGTCCTGCCCGCTATCCGCCCCGCATCGTCGAACATGCCGCCGCCCGTGCGCGCGCGCTGGCGGCTTTTGCGGCGACGAAAGCTTAGGGAAGTTCCCTTAGCCCTGCGTCCGCCATCCATTCACATCACTGTGCGAAAGACTGTATCGCCGCGCCAACGGGCAAGGATGTTATCATGCACTATCGGGCTAAGCAGATCCTTGAACGCGCAGCCGGCCAGACTGTTGTCCCACCACACCACCTCGGCCTGAAGCGATTCAAGGCCGGGGAGGGTGATCCAGCAAATGCTCCCCTGATGCAGGCGTCCCACCGCCGAGCAGCAGAAGCCGCCCAGCGACAGATCGTGCACTACGGTCTGGAAGCTGCGCCCGCCCGAGGCGCGGAAGCTGGCGGGGATCGATATCCGCGAGCGCGGTGCGCAGCGGTCTTCCTGTGCGGCGACGGAATAGCGGACGGGTGAAAAGATTTCCGAAGACATCACATTACTCCAAGCAAACCCGGCAGGCAGCCGAAAACTGGCGCGCACGACCAAGCAGGCGCGCGCGGTGGGGTTTGCAGAGTATGGCTGAACGCGGTTTCGGGGGCGTTAGGAAACAGCGTTAACAGTTTCTCGCGTGCCGGTGGCGAACTGTTCACCAAGCAAGGAAACAACCCTTTCCGCGACCATTTCGGGCGGTTTTACCGATGCCGGGTCTTCACCGGGATAGGCGCGCGCGCGCATGGCCGTGCGGGTCGCCCCGGGGTTGACGATGGCGACGCGGACTTTCGAGATATTGCGCAATTCCTGCGCATAGCAATCCAGCAGCACCTCAAACGCGGCCTTGCTGGCGGCATAAGCACCCCAGAACGCGCGTGGCTGGGTGGCGACGCTGCTGGTCATGCCGATCACCCGCGCATCGGCGCTGCGGCGAAGCATGGTATCGAACGCGGCGAGCAGCGCCTGCGTTGCCAGCAGGTTTACGGTCAGCGCCTTGTTGAAAGCCGCCTGGTCGATATCGGTCACGGCTGAAAGCTGGGGCAGGATCGCGGCGTTCAGCACCAGAATATCGAGCGCCTGCCAGCGCCCGGCAATTGCCGTGGCCAGCCGTGCGATGCCGTCCGTTTCAGTCAGGTCAACGGGCGCAATGGTGGCGTGGCCACCAGCGGCGAAGATACGCTCTTCCACCGCCTCAAGCGCCTTGATGTCGCGCCCGGTCAGGATCACATGCGCGCCTGCCGCCGCCAGCGCCTCTGCCGTGGCGGCGCCGATGCCCCGGCTGGCCCCGGTGACCAGCGCCAGTTGTCCTGCAAATGCCGTCATGCGACCTTGTCGACCGCCAGAGTCAGCTGGGCGGGATGTTCGCGCTCAGCCAGGTCGGTCAGCCGTGTCGGATAGTCGCCAGTAAAGCAGGCGTCGCAATACTGCGGCGCGGCGTTGTTACGAGCCGATTCGCCGATGGCGCGATAAAGTCCGTCGATCGAGACGAAGGCCAAACTGTCAGCATGGATGAAGTCCGACATGCCCTGAATATCCAGCTTGGCGGCCAGCAACTTGCTGCGTTCGGGCGTGTCGACGCCGTAGAAGCAGCTATGCTCGGTCGGCGGGCTGGCAATGCGCATGTGTACTTCGGCGGCGCCTGCATCGCGCATCATCTGCACGATCTTCATCGAAGTGGTGCCGCGCACGATCGAATCGTCGATCAGCACGATTCGCTTGCCTTCCACCAGCGCGCGGTTGGCGTTGTGCTTGCGCTTTACATCGGCGTTGCGCGCGCCGTCCGACGGCTGGATGAACGTGCGCCCGACATAGTGCGAGCGGATGATGCCGAGTTCAAACGGGATGCCCGATTGCTGGGCATAGCCGATGGCCGCAGGCACGCCGCTGTCAGGCACGGGAATGACGATGTCAGCCTCAACCGGGGCTTCCTTGGCCAGTTCGACGCCGATCGCCTTGCGCACACCATAGACCGACTGCCCATCCAGCACCGAATCGGGGCGGCTGAAATAGACGTGTTCGAAAATGCACGGGCGCTGGCGGGCGTTGCCGAACGGGCGGTGGCTGGAAATATTGCCTGCGAAATCCACCTGCACCAGCTCGCCAGCATCGATCTGGCGGATGAAGTCTGCGCCGACCACGTCGAGGCCAACCGTTTCGCTGGAAAAGACGATGGCATCACCGATCCGGCCCATCACCAGCGGTCGGATGCCCAGCGGATCGCGGCAGGCGATCATGCCCTGCGGCGTGGTGCAGATCAGCGAATAGGCACCTTCGACCATGCGCAGCGCATCAACGAACCGGTCAATCAGCGTCGGATAGCGGCTGGTGGCAACGAGGTGGATGATCACCTCGGTATCCGAAGTCGACTGGAAGATCGCGCCCTTCTGCACCAGTTCGCGCTTCAGATGCATGGCATTCGAGATATTGCCGTTGTGCGCGATCGAGAACCCGCCCGAGGCGAGATCGGCGAACAGCGGCTGGATATTGCGCAGGCCAGAACCGCCAGTGGTCGAATAGCGGACGTGGCCCGATGCCATAGTCCCCGGCAAACCTTCGAAAGCCACGTTGCCGGTGAACACTTGCGCCACATGGCCGATGCCGCGCTGCGAATAGAATTCGCTGCCATCGTAGCTGGTTATGCCGACGGCTTCCTGCCCGCGATGTTGCAGGGCGTGGAGGCCAAGGGCGACGACTGCCGCCGCATCGCGCGAGCCGATAACGCCGAAAACGCCGCATTCCTCGCGCAGTTTGTCGCCATCTGCATCAAGAAAAGGATTTGTGAGGTTCATGGATTCGCCTGCGAGGGGCCAGTGTGCCTGTGGGCGGCGCTTTGGGCCTGCTGGGGGTGAAAGGCAAGTGCAAAGGGGGCAGGCAGGAGTCGGGCATTGCCCTTGCCCTGCGGCTCTCGTACAGCACGGCATGACCAACGAAGAGCCGCGCCCTTGATCCTGACCCCTTTTGAATGGACCATTGCCAAGCGGTACATGTTGCCCGGCCGGGGTGAGGCGTTCATCGCGCTGGTGGCGGGCATCAGCCTGGCGGCGGTGATGGTCGGCGTGGCGGCGCTGGTCATCGTGATGAGCGTGATGAACGGCTTTCGCGCCGAATTGCTCGACAAGATCGTCGGCCTGAACGGCCACGCCATCATTCAGGCCTATGGCGGACGGCTGGATAACTGGCAGCAGGTGCTGCGCGAGGTAGAGGCGACGCCGCATGTCACCCATGCCTCTCCCCTGATCGAGCAGCCGCTGCTGGCGAGCTATAACGGGCGGGTTGAGGGTATTCTGGTGCGCGGCAATACCGCTGGCGACATAGCCGCGATCAAGCCGTTGGTGAAAAGCGGGTCGCTGGCGGAACTGACCCCCGGCGCCAATAACGTCGCCATCGGCGCGCGGCTGGCGGAAAATCTGGGCGCGCAAGTGGGCGATGCGATCACGGTGATCAATCCCCAGGGGCAATCGACTCCCTTCGGCACCGTGCCGCGCCAGATATCCTACCGCGTCTCAGCCATTTTCGAGATCGGCGTCTATGATTACGACCAGAGCTTCGTCGTCATGCCGATCCCCGATGCGCAGACCTTGATGCTGACCGGGGATGCCATCGGCATGATCGAGGTCAAGACCGACAATGCCGACAAGGTGGGCGATATCCTTGCGCCCCTGACGCGCAAGCTGCGCGGGCAGGCGGTGGTTACCGACTGGAAGACGATCAACGCCAGCCTGTTTGAGGCGCTGGCGGTGGAGCGGGTGGCGATGTTTGTCGTGCTGTCGCTGATCGTGCTGGTGGCGGTGTTCAATATCCTGTCGTCGCTGATCATGCTGGTGCGTGCCAAGACCCGCGACATTGCGATCCTGCGTACGATGGGCGCGACGCGGCGGTCGCTGATGAAGATATTCGTCACTACCGGCTTCCTGATCGGCGCTCTGGGGACGCTGGCGGGGCTGGTGCTGGGGATGGTGTTCCTGTTCTTCCGCCAGTCAGTCGTGCGGTTTGTGGAGATGGTGTCCGGGCAGAACCTGTGGGACCCCAAGATCCGCTTCCTTACCGAACTGCCCAGCCGCAGCGATCCGGTGGAGATCACCGTGATCTGCGTGATGGCGCTGGTGCTCAGCTTCCTGTTCACGCTCTATCCGGCGTTCAAGGCGGCAAGCACTGATCCGGTTCAGGTGCTGCGTTATGAATAAGGAAAACAACGCGCCTGTCGTCAGTCTGGCCGGGCTGACCCGCAGCTTTGAACAGGGCGGCGTGCGAATTGACGTGCTGAAAGGCGTCGATCTGGAAATCCACGCGGGCGAAATCGTGGCGCTGCTCGGCCCATCGGGATCGGGCAAGTCGACCATGTTGCAAGCTATCGGCCTGCTGGAGGGCGGTTTTGGCGGACATATTTCCATCGCCGGGGCCGACGCATCGGCGCTGAACGGCGACGAGCGCACGGAACTGCGCCGCGACCACATTGGCTTTGTCTATCAATTCCACCACCTGCTGCCAGACTTCACCGCCATCGAAAACGTCGTGATCCCGCAGATGATCGCCGGAAAATCGCGGGCCGAGGCAGGCGAGCGGGCGCAGGAGCTGCTCTCGGCGCTCGGGCTGGCGCAACGGCTCGATCACCGGCCCAGCCAGCTTTCGGGCGGTGAGCAGCAGCGCGTCGCCGTGGCGCGGGGGCTGGCCAACCGGCCCTCGCTGGTGCTCGCCGACGAGCCGACCGGCAACCTTGACGAAGCCACCGCTGACAAGGTGCTGGCGGAATTCATCCGGCTGGTGCGGGGCGAGGGCAGTGCGGCGCTGATCGCCACGCATAACGAGCGGCTGGCGATGGGCATGGACCGGGTGCTCAGATTGCACGATGGCAGGCTGGAATCGCGCTTCGCCTTGCGCTAGTCTGTGCCCGGTGGGCGAGGGACCGGTTGATAGGAATCTGCTGTAATGAGCCACAATCCCACGACTTTTGCCGGCGAAGGCGCTGGCGACCACGGCATCGGCTGGGACGATGCCGCAACCCTGCACCGCAAGGATGACGGCGGCGGGGTGTTCCACGGCTTCAAGGCGCTGCGCCACGGCACGTTTGCCGACCTGGTCCGCTTCGTGGCGCTGTTGCCCGAGGCTGAACGCTCGCACTACATGATCGAAAAGGCAGGCGACCGGCAATACGATGCTTATGAGATCGCGGGCCTTTATGGCCGCCCGGATATGCCCCCCGCATGACCGATCCGCGCACCATCGCTGACTTTAGCGCCACCATGCCGAATGGCGATGTGGTCAGTCTGGCGGACAAGCTGGGCACAGTGCTGCTGGTGGTCAACACTGCCAGCAAGTGCGGCTTTACCCCGCAATATGCCGGTCTGGAAAAGCTGTGGCGCAAACATGGTGGGCAAGGTTTCGATGTGCTGGCTTTTCCGTGCAACCAGTTCGGCCATCAGGAACCGGGCAGCGCAGACGAAATCGCCAGTTTCTGTCAGGTGAACTTTGGCCTCAGCTTTCAGCTGATGGGCAAGATCGAGGTCAACGGCGACGGTGCGGACCCGCTTTACTCTTGGCTCAAGGCCGAAGCTCCCGGCGTGTTAGGCACCAAGCGGATAAAGTGGAACTTCACCAAGTTTCTCATCGGCCGCGATGGCAAGGTGGTGCGCCGCTACGGCCCAACGGTGAAGCCGGAAACGCTGGAAGCAGACATCACTGCGCTGTTGTAAGTTTCTCCCCTCTCCTCTTCAGAGGAGGGGGCTAATGCAGGCCTCAGTTCACCAGCCCGGCCAGCGCGCCCTGATCGACGCTGGCAACGGCGGCCTTCAGCTCGTCGATGCTGGCCGCCGAACCTTCGGCCTCGATCATGAAACGGTTGTCGACGACAACGCTGAACTTGCCACTCTTGTCGGCGTTGTTCCATTTTTCGCTCTGCATGTGGCCGTCAACAGTGCCGGTCTTTTCATAGCCGTCTGCGTCCTGACGGCTTTGCGACACGCCCATTGCCGAACCCAGCCCGGCGAGCGCGCCCATTGCGGCCATGTCGGTGACTTTCAGGTGAAAGCTCTTGTCGCCAGCGGCATAAGTGCCTTCCGCCTCGCTACCCATGCCGCCCAGCGCGTTCGCCTCTACCGCGTTGCGCGCATAGCCGCCGATGTTGGCGGGGAGCAGCGCCTGAAGCTTGGCAGGATCGACGGCGGGCTTCTTGCCGTTAGCCGATTCCTGCATCGCACTGGCCGCCTGCTGCGCCTTGCCGACGTCAATCGAGCCCATGCCGGGGATCGCCAGCTTGCCGGACACCGTACCGCCGTCGGTTGATGAAATCGACGAAGCCGCGCCGCCGCCAAACATCGCCAGGAAAGCCCCGGAAACCGCGCCGACGACCAGATAAAGCGCGATCGCGCAGACAATGGTAACGGCGGTAAAGCCCACGGCCTTGTCCTGCGGCACCTTCATCAGCGGCGCGGCGCCGGTGTAATAGAGGTAGAGGCTGTAAATACCCGCCAGCCCAAGGATGCCAAGGCCGGGGATCAACTGGAACGCGCCCGCCAGCCACGCGGCGGTCGATCCATAGACGACCAGTTTGAAGGCGTTGGTCCGGTTCGATGTTCCGGCAAACTTCGGAGCCAGCCAGTCCGCGATCAGGGCCAGCACGACGATGCCGACAATATTCAGCACGAATGCGACCACCGCACCGGAAAGCCCGGCGACAAGCCCCGGCTTGTACGAAATGCCTAACGCGCCATAGCCGAACAATTGCCCGCGCAGGAACCCGCAGACCGGGCCGATCGCCGCCAATGGCAGGGCATAGCGGGTGATCAGGTTGCCGGGGCTATCCGCCTCTGCGGCGATGACCGGCCACTCGGCATCGGGTTTTAGCAGGATCGCCTTGATCCGCGCGACCAGTGGATTTGGCCCGGCCTGCGGTGCGCCTGAATTGCCGGTGACGTCGTTCATCGCAATGACCCCTCACTCCTGAAAGGTGCATCTGATCATATTTGCGGGCAGTTGCATAGCGTGTCGTTTTACGCCGCTTTTTCCCCTGCCACGCGCGTCTACATCCTTGATCGGCAGGGCACCGGCAGCGTAGCGTCGAACGCATGGCTTTTGAACCTTTCGTCCCGCTGCGCGTGTTTTCCAGCTATACCATGCTCGACGGCGCGATCGATCCCAAGACCATCGCCAAACTGGCCAAGGAGCGCGCGTTTCCCGCCATTGCGATCACTGATCGTAACGGGCTTTATGGAGCGATCCCCTTCGCCGCCGCCTGCCGCGACGTGGGGGTAAAGCCGATCATCGGCACCATGCTGTCAGTGGCCCGCGATGGCGTGCTCGACTGGCTGGGCCTCTATGCGCAAGACGATACCGGCTGGCTGAACTTGTGCCATCTGGTCAGCCGCGCGCACCTAGACCGGCCGCTTGAGCGCGATCCGCACGTCACCATGCAGGATCTGGTCGGCCACACAGACGGCCTGATCGCGCTGACGGCAGCAGGCGAGGGCGGCCTGGTGCGGCTGCTGGCCGAGAACCGCGTCGATGCCGCCGATGCGCTGTGCGAGCGGCTGGAGGACCTGTTTCCGAACCGCCTCTATATCGAGATCGCCAGGCGCGGCGAGGCGGTGGAAGAGGCGGCGGAGGACGCGCTGATTGACCTTGCCTATGCGCGCAATCTGCCGCTGGTCGCCACCAATCCCGCCAACTTCGCCGATCCGCATTTCTACGCCGCGCACGATGCGATCCTGTGCATCGCCAATTCCACGCACGTCGACGCCGCCGACCGGCCGCGTTCGAGCAGGCACGCTTTCGTCAAGTCCGGCCCGATGATGGCCGAGATTTTTGCCGACCTGCCAGAGGCGCTGGCCAACACGCTGGTCGTCGCCCAGCGCTGTTGCTGCCTGCCGCCAAAGCGCAAACCGATCCTGCCCAGCCTTGCCGGTGATCAGGAGGGTGAGGCGAGGATGATGGCAGAGGACGCGCGCGCAGGCCTCGCCATGCGGCTCGCTCCCTATGGCGAGATGAGCACCGATGAGCGCCGCGTCTATGACGAGCGGCTTGAGTTTGAGATCGACGTCATCAACCGCATGGGCTTCGGCGGCTATTTCCTGATCGTGGCCGACTTCATCAAGTGGGCCAAGGATAATGACATCCCGGTGGGGCCGGGGCGTGGTTCGGGTGCGGGCAGCGTGGTGGCCTGGGCCTTGACCATCACCGACCTTGATCCGCTGCGGCTGGGCCTGCTGTTCGAACGCTTCCTGAATCCTGAGCGCGTGTCGATGCCTGACTTTGATATCGACTTCTGCGAAACCCGGCGCGGCGAAGTGATCCGCTATGTGCAGGCGAAATACGGCCATGATCACGTCGCCCAGATCATCACCTTCGGCAAGCTGAAGGCCCGCGCCGTGCTGCGCGATACCGGGCGCATCCTGCAGATGAGCTATGGTCAGGTGGACCGTCTGACCAAGATGATCCCCAACCATCCGACCGACCCTTGGGACTTACCCCGCGCGCTGAACGGCGTCGCCGAATTCCGCCGCGAGTACCAGAACGACGACGAGGTCAAGCGGCTGGTGGACCTCGCGATGCAGCTGGAAGGCCTGCCGCGCAACAGTTCAACCCACGCTGCCGGGGTGGTGATCGGCGACCGGCCCTTGGCCGAGCTGGTGCCGCTGTACCGCGATCCCCGGTCAGACATGCCGGTCACCCAGTTCGACATGAAATATGTCGAGGATTCCGGGCTGGTGAAGTTCGACTTCCTTGGCCTGAAAACGCTGTCAGTGCTGCAAAAGGCGCTGGAACTGATGAAGCGGCGCGGAATTACAGTCGATCTGTCAACGCTGCCGTGGGACGATACCGACGTGTACCGCCTGCTGCAATCGGGTGACACGGTGGGCGTGTTCCAGCTGGAATCCGAAGGGATGCGGCGCACGCTGGCGGCGGTGAAGCCGACCGCATTTGGCGACATCATCGCGCTCGTCTCGCTCTATCGCCCCGGTCCGATGGACAATATCCCGCTGTTCGGCCGCCGCAAGAACGGGCTTGAGAGCATCGAATATCCGCATCCCAAGCTGGAAGGCATTCTGGCCGAAACATACGGCATCTTCGTCTATCAGGAACAGGTGATGCAGGCGGCGCAGATCCTGGCGGGCTATTCGCTGGGCGATGCCGACTTGCTGCGCCGCGCGATGGGCAAGAAGGTCCAGGCCGAAATGGACGCGCAGCGCCAGCGTTTCGTCGATGGCTGCGCGGAGCTTTCCGGCATCGAAAAGGCCAAGGCCAACGAACTGTTTGACTTGATCGACAAGTTCGCAGGCTATGGCTTCAACAAGAGCCACGCCGCCGCCTATGCACTGCTGGCTTATCAGACGGCATGGCTGAAAACGCATTACCCGCACGATTTCTATGCTGCTGCGATGTGCTTTGACATGCACCAGTCCGAAAAGCTGAGCATTTTTGTCGACGATATGCGCCGCAACGGCATCGCGCTGGCCGGGCCGGACATGAACCGGTCGGAAGCTGAATTCAGCGTTGACGAAACGGACGAGGGCCATGCCGTGCGCTATGCCTTGGCGGGCATCCGTAACGTCGGCGAAAAGGCGATGGACGCGATCGTTGCCGAGCGTGAGGCCAACGGGCCGTTCACCAGTCTGGAAGACCTGTTCAAGCGCGCGCCCGCCGGATCGATGAACCGCCGCCAGCTGGAAGGGCTGTCCGGGGCGGGGGCGTTTGACAGTCTGGACGACAACCGCGCCCGCATCCTTGCCAATGCCGATATGCTGCTGGCCATCGCCGAGGAGGCAGAGCGCAGCCGCAACAGCGGGCAGGCGGCGCTGTTTGGCGGCGATGACCATGCTGCGCCCGCCTTGCGCCTGATCGAAACCGCGCCGTGGTCTCGCGCTGAACAGATGGCCAAGGAGCGCGACAACTTCGGCTTCTATTTTGCCGCGCATCCAGTGGAGCAATACCGCACCGTTGCCGTCGCCAATGGTGCGCGGACCTACTCCAGCCTGATGTCCAGCGGGGTGAGCGGCGGGCGGCAGGCGGCGGTGATCGCGGCGATGGTCGAGACGGTACAGCGCCGCAAGACCAAGCGCGGCAAGGACTTTGCGATGGCCGAGTTTTCCGATTCCAGCGGTATGTTCTCTGCCTCGTGCTTTGAGGAATCGCTGGTCGATCCGCTGTCCAAATGGGCCAAGGAGGGCACGTGCGTCCTGCTTCAGGTGGAACTCGATTCCCCCAGTCCGGAAGAGCCGCCGCGTGTGACCGTGCGCGGCGCGCGGCCCCTTTCGGAAGTGCGCGAAGCCGCCCGGATGGAACTGCGGCTGGAAGTCAGCAAGACAGAGGCGCTTTCGGAACTGGCGCTGATGCTGCCGCGCGGAGAAGACGGCCGGGGCGAAGTGCTCATCCGCCTGCGCACCGGTGGCGAGCGCGAGCCGCTGCTGCGGCTGGGCGGCGATTTCAGGTTGGACGGGGAACTGGCCGAACTGGTCAGCGCCATTCCCGGCGTTGCGCAGGTAGCGCTAAGTGCGCGGCGCGGTGCGGCAAACTTGCGGTTGGTGGCTTGAGGGTGGCAGGTTTCTCGCAGAGACGCTGAGGAAGCAGAGATCGCAGAGGAATCTGCCGCAGGCAGTTTAAAAGCGGCGACAGTAGCCGTTCGGTGGAATGAGAGCCGCTCTGCGTCTCTCTTTTCTTCTCTCTGCGTCTCTGCGCGAAACAGATTTTAGAGCGACGGTAGCCCCGCTCAAACCTCTTTCAACCTCGGCATCAGTTCCACAAAGTTGCAGGGCCGGTTGCGGCTGTCTAGCTGTTCGGCAAGGATGCCGTCCCAGCCGTCCTTCACCGCGCCGTTCGATCCGGGCAGCGCGAAGATATAGCGCCCGCGCGCGATCACGCCCATCGCGCGGGACTGGATCGTGGAGGTGCCGATGGTCTGGTAGCTGATCCACCGGAACAGTTCGCCAAACCCGGGAATTTCTTTGTCCATCACTCGCGACAGCGCCTCTGGCGTCACGTCGCGTCCGGTCAGGCCGGTGCCGCCGGTGGTCACGATGCAATCGATCTTCTGGTCATCAAGCCAGGTGTTGAAACGGCTGACGATGCGCGCGGGATCGTCCTTTTCAATGGCGCGGGCGATCAGGTGGTGGCCTGCACCCGTGATCCGAGCCGCGAGAATATCGCCAGAGGTATCGTCTTCCGGCCCGCGCGTGTCGGAAACCGTAAGCAGGGCAATGTTGATTGGCTTGAACTGCCGTTCCGGATCAATGGCCACGAAGCAGCGTTCCGTTGGTAGTCATGCGCATCGCGGTGCTTCCTGAAAGGCCGGGGAAAGTCGGCCACAATTCCTGTGCCAGAGCCATGCGGCTTTCCGAAGGGCCGCCGGCCTGCCGCTCATACATCCAGTAATTGCGCATGACCACGTTCACATAGCCGCGCGTTTCCCAGTACGGGATCGATTCAATCCACAGCAGCGGATCGCCGGAATCGCGGATTTCGGTATTCCAGCGGGTGATCGGCTGAAGCCCTGCGTTATAGGCCGCCATCACCTTTGGCAGCAGGCCCTGCGTGCCCGGCGCATCGCGCAGCATCTCAAGGTGGCTCTGCCCGAAGGCCAGATTGACTTCCGGCTTGCCAAGATCGGCGGGGGTGCCGCTGACGCCCAGTTCAGCCGCGTGATCACGCGCCGCGCTCGGCATGATCTGCATCAGGCCGCGCGCGCCTGCCGGGCTGACGACTTTGGTGCGGAAGATCGATTCCTGCAGGGCATGGGCATAGATCAGCGCCGGATCGACCTGCCAGCCGGTTGCCGGTGCCCACTTGGGCGTCGGATATCGGGTCGCGCGCTCCGCAACGCCGCCGCTCGGCGCGTTATAGGCCATCCATAGCTGCGTCGAAGGCAGGCCCAGATCGCGCGACAGGCGAGTGAGCGGCTGGTAGAGCGAGGGATTGCCGATCCGCGCCTGATAGCGCAGCACTTCGTCGGCCATGCCGTCTTCGCCAATCTCGGCAAGTGCCACGGCGGTCCGCACATTGGGCACGTCGCGCAACCGCTGCCAGTCAGCCTGGGTAAAGTCCGCGCCCGAATGGCTGGCGGGAAGGGTCAGGCCAAGCTGTTCGGCGGCCAGCATCCCGTAAAGCGTTTCATCGCGCGCGGCTGCCAACCGGAGCGGCGAGGCGGCCTTTTCAGGCTGGCGGCAACGCACCAGCGAACGGCTCTGCCAGTAATATGAGGCCGATTTCAGTTCGGCATTGTCAGTCAGCCCCGCAGTGCGGCCAAAGGCATCGGCAGCGCCCTGGCAATCGCCCAAGCGCCATGCGGCAAGCCCGGCGGTCCACCAGCCCTCTGCGACCCACGGACCGCCGCCGTCAGCCACCGTCTGCGCCAGGGCATAGGCGGAGGCATTGTCATTCTCGATATAAAAGCTCCACGCCACTTTCGTGCGCCATTCGGCGCGGGCGGCGGGGCTGAGCGTTTCGGCGATGCCATCCAGCAGGATGCGCGCGCTCATCGGATCGTCGTTCTTAATCCGGTCGGCAATCCCGGCAGAAATCGTCGCGGGCATCGTGCCATCGTTGGTATCGCGCGGACGCAGCCGCTTTGGCGCGGAAGGCAGGCTGGCGAGCGATTGCGCACCCGGCAGTTGCGGCAGTGCCGTCGCGCCGCGTTTGACCGCCAGAGCGACGACCTGCTCGGCCTGTGGCAAGGTCAATCCCTGCGTCTGCGCCTGCGTCAACCACTGGTTCAGTGCGTCGAGTTCGATCTTGGGGCTTTTGGGATCGACGAAATACTGCGCCTTGGCGACCAGATGCAGCGGGCCGTCTGTCTTTTGCGCGAACAGCGCCTGAACACGGGTCCAATCCTCGCTGTCGATTGCGGCGAACAGGTCGTGATAATAGGACCGCTCTTCCTGGCTGAGCAGGCGGGGGACGGCGGTGCGGTCTACCCGGTTGCGGAAATATTCGGCCGCCGCGCTGTTGGCATGGGCCGTGCTCGCGCCAACAACCGCTGCGGAAGCGCCAAGAATTGCCAGTAACTGATAAGCGCGGCGCTTCACGATGGTACGTTTCCTGTCCAATCCAGCCAGCGTTGCCAGAGGCCCGACTTTGCCCTGGCGCGTGTCATCGCATCAAGGCCCGGTGCCCCCAGCACAGGTATGGTTCTGCCATCTTGGTCAAAATTGTGTAAATTTGCAGCGTTTTGCGCCGGGTCGTGGCCAAGCAGCGGCAGGATGCTGCTGCCAAAGGCGATTACACGGGCCGGGGCGGCCAATTTCAGGTGATGGGCTGTGACTGCGCCCAGACCGTCCGCTGCCAGACCGGCCCAATCGGGCATCGGGGTGTGGCGCGTCAGCACGCTGGCGAGGTAGACTTCGCTTGCGTCCACCCCCATCGCCGCCATTACCGCATTTATGAAATGTCCTTGCGTGCCGGATAGCAGGATGTCTGTGTCTGCGGCTTCGGGCTGCTCGACCAGCACCATCAGGGCGGCACCTTTCGAACCGCGCGGCGGCACCCGGCCTGCGGTCCTGCCTGCATCAAGCGAAGGCTCTGCCAGCCACCACAGGTTGAACGAGGCCAGGTCCTGCGGCCAGCTTGCCGAATCGCCGCCAATGCGCGGGCGCGGCGGGGCGGCAGGTGCGGGGGCGGAACGGGGAAGGGCGGCTGACTGGGCCGTTGGTGCGTCAATTTCCGCCTCAGGCGGGCGCAGCCAACCGACGGTCTCGTCAGAAAAAGCAGCGTCGACCCCGGCCTCGCGCCACCACGCCAGAACAGCCGCGAAATCACCCGCCGCCGCGCCGCCTGCCATGCCAAGGTTTAACCGATCCATTAGTTAGGCTCTTGACCTGCCCGCTGTCTGCAATCAAGGCTCAATTCGCCCAATTGAGCAAGGGGCGCGGCAGGCCGGGGAGTTACCATGTTCGAACGAGAATCGATGCCCTATGACGTTGTGATCATAGGTGGAGGCCCCGCCGGGCTGTCTGCGGCCATCCGCCTGAAACAGGTTAACGCCGAACTTTCAGTCTGTGTGCTGGAAAAGGGCTCGGAAATCGGCGCACATATCCTGTCTGGCGCGGTGGTTGATCCGCGCGCTCTGGACGAACTGCTGCCCGATTGGCGCGAAGATGGTTGCCCGATGGCCGAAACGCCCGTCACCGATAACTGGCACTGGCTGCTGGGCAAGACGGGCAAGGTATCCATGCCGCACTTCGTCATGCCGCCGTTCATGTCGAATCATGGCAACTACACCGGCTCGCTGGGCAACTTGTGCCGCTGGCTGGCGGGCAAGGCTGAAGAACTGGGCGTGGAGATTTTTCCCGGTTTTGCCGCCGCTGAAATCCTGTTTGACGATAAGGGCGCCGTGCGCGGCGTCGCCACTGGCGACATGGGCGTCGCCGCCGATGGCAGCCACAAGGCAGACTATATGCCGGGCATGGAACTGACCGCGAAATATACCCTGTTCTGCGAAGGCGCGCGCGGCCATCTGACCAAACAATTGAAGGCGAAGTATGACCTTGAGGCTGATTGCCAGCCGCAGGTCTTCGGCCTTGGCATCAAGGAGCTGTGGGACATCGATCCTGCCAAGCACGTACCGGGACGGGTTCTGCACACGCAGGGCTGGCCGCTATCGGAAAGCGACAGCTGGGGCGGCGGGTTCCTGTATCATCAGGCGAACAATCAGGTCGCGCTCGGCTTCGTCACCGCGCTCGATTACAAGAATCCCTACGTCTATCCGTTCGAGGAATTCC
>JBDTUQ010000040.1:0-19988 GCA_040007615.1 Novosphingobium sp. | reverse complement strand
GGCTGAATCACATGTCGCTGATATTGCCCACCTTCTTTTTCGGTCAGCCTCTTAGATTGTATATTGTACCGGCGAATTCTGTCTGCTCAATTCGCCAGCAGGATCGAAATCCGCCGGTTGCGCGGGTCGGCGGGGTTGTCTTTTATCAGCAGTTCGGTGTCGGCCACACCTTCGATGCGTTTGAAGCGGTTTTCGGCCAAGCCGCCGCGCATCAGGGCCTGGCGGGTGGCTTCTGCCCGTCCGGCGGAAAGCGACCAGTTGTTAGATACGATGCCGCTGCGCCAGGGCAGGCTGTCGGTATGGCCGCGCACGGTCATGCTGCCGGGTTCGGGGGCGATGGTTTCGGATATTGCCTGCACCAGCTTGGCCGCCTGCGGGGAAAGCACGGTGGTGCCCAGCTGGAACATCGCGAAATCGGCATCGTCGACCAGATCAATGCGGATGCCCTCGCTGGTGTCGATCATCCGTACCTGGCGGGCCAGTTTGCGCATGGCGTCCGACTTGTCGAGCTTCTGCGCCAGCATTTGCTGCATGTGGTTCACCCGCTGCAGCTTGCCCGCGCCATCCTTTGGCCCGCCCACGGTATCGCGCGGGATGGTCAGCGTCTTGGTTCCGGTCTGCCCGGCGCGGTGGGGATAGTCATCCACGTCGGTCAGCGATGATCCGTGCAGCAGGCCATTGGCGCCCGCGCTGCCTTCCTTCATCTTGACCAGCGTGGGGGTGAAATAGTCGGCAATGCCCTTGCGCTGCTTTTCGGTGGTCGCGCCCAGCAGCCACAGCAGCAGGAAGAACGCCATCATCGCGGTCACAAAGTCAGCATAGGCCACCTTCCACGCGCCGCCGTGATGGCCGCCCGCAACGACGGTGATCTTCTTGACGATGATCGGCGCGGGCGGGGTGTTCTTGCCCGCAGCGGCGGCTTTGGATGCCATTGTTCAGCGCCCCCGCAGACTGTCGAGCAGCTCAGACAGCCCCGGCCGGTTGGCATGGCCCAGCCCCGAACGCGCGCTTTCCACCACCAGCGGCTGCGGCCAGCCGTGGAGCGAGGCGATCATCACCTGCTTTACCGCGTGAAAGATCTGTTCGTCCGCCTCGATCACCTGCTTCATGCGGCCCGCCATCGGCGCGACGATGCCGTAAGCCAGCAGCACGCCCATGAAGGTGCCGACCAGAGCCGATCCGATCATGCCGCCCAGCACCGATGGCGGCTTGTCGATGGAACCCATCGTCTTGACCACGCCCAGCACGGCGGCAACGATGCCCAGAGCGGGTAGCGCGTCGGCCAGACTGGTCATCGCGTGCTGCGGTTCGTGCATTTCGTGGAAGTGCGTTTTCATCGCATTGTCCATGACCTCTTCCACCGCGTGGACTTCCAGCGTGCCCGATGAAACGACGATCAGCGTCAGGGTATCGGCGATCAGGTCGATCAGCGCGTGATTGGCCAGCAGGCGCGGAAACTCGGCGAAGATGGCGCTGCTTTTGGGATCGGTGACATGGCTTTCCAGCGCCACCGGGCCTTCGCTGCGCAGCAGTTTCATCAGCTTGGTGGTAAGGATGATGGCGTCGACGTGATCCTGCTTGTTATGGCGCGGCCCCTTGAAGATCTTGGCCATGCCGCCGCCCAGCAATTTCAGCTCGTGCATCGAATTGCCGGTGATCGTCGCGCCCAAAGCCGCGCCGCCGATGATCAGCATTTCGTGAGGGATCGCCTCCATCACCGGGCCAAGCGCGCCGCCGGTAATGGCAAACCCGCCGAACACCATGACCAGCAGGACGACCACGCCTATCCCTGCAAACATCGAACTAACCCCCTAAAAACAGTAATATGAGCGGCAATATCAATGCAGCATGTCGAACAGTGACAGACCGGCCAGCCTGGTGAAGCTGGCCTGGCTGGCTTCCAGCACGGTCATGGTTTCCTGCAATCGGGCGACCGTGGCCGCCAGATCGGTGCCGCCGACGCTGGCCTCTTCAGTAGAGCGCATTTCGCCCAGGCTGGTGCGGCGCTCTGTCGTCAGGTCGATCCATGCCAGCCGTGTGCCGATGATCGTCTGCGCGGTGGAAACGGCGTCCAGCCCCTGATCGAGCACGTCGAGCGCGGCACGGGCAGAGCCTTGCGGATTGGCCGCCCCGCCCAGTAGATCGTCCGACAGCCCTTTCAGCACCGCCAGCAGATCGGTGGGGTTGCCGTTCACTGAAAAGTTCATGAACTCCGGCCCGGTCAGGCCCCGGCTGACGGTCTGCCCGTCGCCCAGCGGCAAATCGCTGACGCTGGCGGTGCCGATGTAGCTGGCGTTGCCCAGCGCGTCGGTCTGATAGGCGGCCCCCGCCGTTTCTCCGCCGAACAGCGCGTGGCCAGCGGCGTCGCGGCTGTTGGCCAGTGCCAGCACATTGCCACGGATGGCAGCGATTTCGGTGCCGATGCCCGATCGCTGCGCAGCGGTAAGCGTGCCGTTGGCCGCCTGCGTCGCCAGTTCCTTTACCCGTGTGACATAGCCCGCGAACGATGACAGCGCGCTGTCAGTCAGCGACAGGTCGGTGGTCGCCCGATCCGCATTGGCGGTGTTGATGGTGGAGAGCGAATCGGCGTGGCTCAACTGCCGCAGGCGCGATGCCGCGACCGGATCGTCGGATGATCGCGTCAGCTTCTGGCCGCTCGCCATGCTGGCCTGCAAGCCCTCTGCCTCTGCCCGCAGGCTGGCGATTCCCTGCATCGAGCGGTCGTAAAACGCGCTGGTGCTGGTGTTGATCGTGGTCATGGCGAAAGCGTCCTCACCGCAGGTTCAGCAAAGTATCGAACAGGGTAGAGGCGACCTGCATCGCCTTGCCCGAAGCCTGAAACGCCTGTTGAAAGCGCATCAGGTTGACCGCCTCCTGATCCAGATCGACCCCGGCCTGCGCCTCAAGGCTGATCTTTGCGCCGCTGGCGATGGTGGTCAGCGCTTCCTTGGTAACCTTGCGGCTGGCGACGGTGCCGGAAATATCAAAGATCAGCGCGTCCATCCTGCCGGTGGGGTCAGCAGCGCCGAGCGCGGTGCCAAGGGCATCAAGGTTGCCGGGATTGCGGCTGCCCGGCCCGGACCCGGCAGGCGCGGTGGCCAGGCCCGATCCATCTGAGAACGCGAGGCTCATTCCCCCTGCGCCGCTGCCCGAAAACAGCGGCAGGCCGGGGTTGCCGTACACGTCCGATCCGCCGGTCTGCGCGGTGTTGACCGTGTTCATCAGGCCATCGGCAACCGCATCCAGTCTGGTGCGAACGTCGGCCAGCTTGACCAGCGCCTGCTGCTTTCCCGCCAGCGATCCGCCGGTGAGCGTGATTCCGTTGCCGCCAACGTCAAACGACAGCGTGCCATCGCTTGCGGTGGTCATGGCCAGCGGAGTCGCGCTGCCGCCCAGCACCACGTCCTGTCCATTGGTGCCGCCTAGCCGCAGGGCGACGGTGCCGTCGGCGCTGAAACTGGTGGTGACATCGGCATAGGCGCTGATCTGCTGGAGCAGGCTGTCACGCTGATCGAGCAGCGATGACTGGTCGCTCGATGCGTCCGCCGCGCGTGAAAGGCGCAAGTTGACCCGCGCCAGTTCGCCGGTCAGCGTATTGACCTCTGCTACCCCGGCAGTGGCCTCGAACTGCATGCCGCTGGCGGCGGAGTTCAGGCTTTGCGCGGCGATGTTGAAAGTGCCGGCCATCGTCCGCGCCGCTTCCATCACCCCGGCGCGCAGCGAAGCATCGGTGGGATCGCCTGCCAGCCGTTGTAACGATCCGTCGAAATCGACCATCGCGGGATAGACGCGCGACTGCTCCACCGCCGCCTCGATGTTTTCAAGGCCGGTGACTTCGCTGTCAGCGCGGGCGGCGTCGGCCCCGGTGCGGCGCACTTCGGACTGGCGGAACAGGTCGGCATTGCGCACCACCTTGTCCAGCCGCACGCCCGAAAGCGAAACGTCGCCAATCCGGCAGATACCGCCTGATGAAGAAACTTCGGCCATCCGCGCGGTGCGGCGGACATAGCCCTCGGTGCCTGCATTGGCGATATTCTGCGCCGTAACGTCCAGCGCGATGCGCGCGGCCATTGTCCCGCTGCGGGCGATGGAAAGAAGGTCGGAGGCCATGACTTACTTCCCCCCGCCCGCTTGCGGGAGGGGCTGGGGGAGGGCTTGTTTTGTGGGCGACAGACCCTCCCCCGTCCCCTCCCGTGAACGGGCGGGGGGATTAAGCCCCGCCTGCTTGGCCAGTTGCGCCTCGATCATGCGGCCAAAGCCGAAGCCGCCGCTTTTGGCGGCGATGTCGGCAAAGCGTTCGTCGCGCATAGATGTGAAGGTATCGGTGGCCTGGCTGCCCAGAAGCTTGTCACCGCCGCCAGACGCGCGCGCGGCGGCGAGCATCTGGCGCACCATGATAGCCTCGAACTTCTGCGCCGCCTCGTGCAGCTTCGCCCTGTCATTGGCGGGCGGAGCGAGCGGCATGGCAGGTGCCGACAAGGGTGCGGTGCCGCTCATCACAGCACCACCATTTCGGCCTTGAGCGCGCCTGCTTCTTTCAGCGCCTGAAGGATTTCAACCAGATCGGACGGGCCGACCCCCAGCAGATTGAGCGCGTCGACCACTTTGGCCAGGCTGGCGCCGCCCTTCATTGCAATGACATGGCCGCCGTCTTCCTCGGTCTTGATCTGGCTCGATTCCACTTTGGCGGTCTGCCCCCGGCTGAATGCGCCGGGCTGGCTGATCGATGGCTTTTCGTCGATCCGCACGGTCAGCTTGCCGTGGCTGATCGCGGCGGGTGATAGGCGCACCGCGCTGTTGATGACTACGGTGCCGGTGCGGCTGTTGATGATGATCCGCGCCGGGGTTTCCGCCGGGATGACGCTCAGCATCTCGATTGCGGCCATCGCGCTGGACCGGGTATCGGCCCCCGCAGGCAGGCGCAGGTTGAGCGACATGCCGTCTTCCACCGTGGCGACGCCGGGAAAGCGCGCGTTGATCGCTTCGCGTACGCGGGCGATGGTCAGGAAGTCGGACTGGTAGAGGCTCCAGCGCAGCGTTTCGCCGCTGTCAAACCCGGTGGCGACCGCGCGTTCGACGCTGGCGCCTTCGGGAATGCGGCCGGCGGTGGGGACGTTGACAGTCAGCTTTGATCCGTCGCGCCCCGATACGCCCAGCCCGCCAACGGCTAGGTTGCCCTGCGCCATCGCATAGATCTGGCCGTCCGCGCCATAAAGCGGGGTCATCACCAGCGCCCCGCCGCGCAACGACTTGGCCTTGCCGATGGCCGATACGGTCACGTCGATGTGCTGGCCGGGCTTGGCGAAGGCGGGCAGATCGGCGGTGATGAGCACGGCAGCGGCGTTTTTAAGCCCCGGTGCGACGCCCGGCGGCAATTGCACGCCCATGCGGCCCGAAACCCCGCGCATGGCTTGGGTCAGGTATTCAAGGTTGTCATCGCCCGATCCATCAAGCCCGACGACGACGCCGTAGCCGGTCAGCTGGTTCGACCGCACGCCCTGAAACGCACCGATATCGCGCACGCGCTCGGCATGGGCGGGGGTGGTGAGGGCGAGGAGTATGAGCGCGAGGCAGCGCACGTGCTTCGACAGGCTCAGCATGAGCGGTCGTTTTTGCGACTTTATCCCAAGGCCGCTCATCCTGAGCTTGTCGAAGGAAGCGCGCAACGCTTGTGCGATCGGAAACTTCATCGCACGCCCCCTCAAAACGGACTGACCATGTTGAAAAACCGGCTCAGCCAGCCTTCACGGCCCGCGCGCTGGATCGATCCGTTGCCGGCATATTCGATCCGTGCATCGGCCACGCGGGACGAGGCAATGCGGTTGTCGGCATCGATGTCGACCAGACGGACCAGTCCGGAAAACTGGATCCATTCCTGGCCCTGGCTCAGCAACATGCGCTTTTCCCCTTTGACCAGAGCGGTCCCGTTTGGCCGCACTTCGGCAATGGTGACGCCCACTTCGCCCGCCAGGGTGCTGTTCTGCGTCGCGGTTCCATCCCCCTTGAACGACGATTGGCCGCCGGCTTTAAGCGCATCGGGGTTCAGACTGAGCGGACCCGCGCTGGGCGGGGTGAGCGAAAAGCCGCCGTTGCGCGCCGTCTTGGACCCGGCGCTTTTGGATGTGGTGGTGCTTTCGACCAGCTGGATCGTCAGCGGATCGCCGACCGCATGGGCGCGGCTGCCCGAAACTAGCGCGGCATAGCCATCGCCCGCGTTGAAGATCGCGCCATTGGCGATGCGCGGCGCAGCAATCGGCACCGGCAGCGTGGCGGCAAAGCCGATGGGCGGCTTCTTGGCGAGCGCGGGGCTGGATATGACCACCAGCACGGCCAGCCCATAGACGATCCGAAGTTTCATCCTGTTCCTCACAGCGTCTGGTTCGCGTTCTTGAGCATTTCATCGACGGCGGAGATCATCTTGGAATTGATCTCGTAAGCGCGCTGGCACTCGATCATGTCGACCAGTTCCTGCACCACGTTCACGTTGGAGCTTTCCAGCATCCCCTGCCGGATATGCCCGCGCCCGCCTTCGCCCGCGACGCCGACTTGCGCCTGGCCGCTGGCTGGCGTTTCGACGAGGAAGTTGTCGCCCACCGCTTTCAGCCCGGCCGGGTTGGTAAAGCTGGTGATGGTGATCTGGCCCAGCGTCGCGGTGTCGGTCTGCCCGGCAATCGCGGCGGAAACTGTGCCGTCGGTGGAAACGGTAATCGCGCTGGCGCCTTCGGGAACGGTGATCGGCGGCTGCACGGCATAGCCTTGCGCCGTCACCAGCTGGCCTTCTGCCGACCGGGTGAAATTGCCCGCGCGGGTATAGCCAAGCTGGCCGCCGGGCATGGCGACCTGAAAGAACCCGTCGCCATCCAGCGCCATGTCGAGCGCCGCGCCGGTGGTCTGCAATTCGCCCTGGGTCTCGATCCGGGTGGTCGACTGGACGCCGACCCCGGTGCCAAGGTTCAGGCCGGTGGCATATGTCGTCTCACTCGACGATTGCTGCCCGGCCACGCGGCTGTCCTGATAGGCCAGCGTGGCGAAATTGGCGCGGTCGCGCTTGTATCCGGTGGTGCCGACGTTGGCGAGGTTGCTGGCGATCACGCGCATCCGCGTGTCCTGAGCCTCAAGCCCGGTACGGGCGACGTGCAGTGCGGAACTGGGCATTATGCGATACTCCGTTCAAAGATCGAACTTCTAAAGCCCCTCCTGTTGAGCTGCGCTCGCCTGCGGCTCAGGGGAGGGGTTGGGGTGGGGTCAGTCCAGTTTACGCTGCGTTGCGTCCCGGCGAGCGACCCCACCCCCGGCCCCTCCCCTCAAGAGAAGGGGGGAAGAACATCACGAAATCTTCATCAATTGCGCGCCGCCTTCATCAAGGTCGCGGGCGGTGCTGATCAGTTTGGTGCGGATGTCGAACAGGCGCTGGGCCTCGACCATTTCGACCAGCACATCGCTGGCGTTGACGTTCGATTGTTCAAGGCTGCCGGTCAGGACTTTGCCGTTCTCGTCCGCAGGCAGCACACCGCCGCCATAGACACGGAACAGGCCGTCCAGACCCTTTTCGATGCGTGATCCGGCGGGGCTGGCCAGCTTGATCCGGTCAATCCGCGTGGGCGCGGCATTGGGCGTGGCGGGATCGCGCTGCATCACCACCCCATCGGGGGCAATGATCACCTCGCGCCCCGGCGGCACCGAAATCGGCCCGTTTTCACCCATTACCGGCCGTCCGTCGCCATTCTGGAGAATGCCGGATGGGGCAACCGACAAGTCGCCGCGCCGCGAATAGGCTTCGGTCCCGTCGCTGGCCTGCAAGGTGAGCATGGCGTCGCCCTGCATCGCCAGATCGAGCGGCCGCCCGGTCTGGGTCAGCGACCCTTCGGTCATCAGCGCGCCGCGCACTTCGCTGTCGTTCAGCGCGCGCACTTCCAGACCGTCTCCCTGGACCGTCGTCGGGGTGAACTGCACAGTGTCGGCACGAAAGCCGATAGTCTGGGCGTTCGCCATATTGCTGGCGATCACCCGCTGGCGCACCATCGAGCTTTGCAGGCCGGAAAAGGCGGTATAAATCAGGCGGTCCATAGTGTTAAACCCTTTCCCGTGCATGCAG
Organism: Novosphingobium sp.; assembly: GCA_040007615.1. Classification (GTDB taxonomy): domain Bacteria; phylum Pseudomonadota; class Alphaproteobacteria; order Sphingomonadales; family Sphingomonadaceae; genus Novosphingobium. The sequence continues at coordinate 11,893 of JBDTUQ010000040.1, read as the reverse complement.
GTGAATTTCTGCAGAATCTGAACCAAAACCGACTTCCCTGAGCTTGTCGAAGGGTCGTTCTTCACTTTGAGCTGATCGCCCAACTGCCCGAAGAAAAAGCAGTCCTTCGACAGGCTCAGGATGGGCGGGTTTGGGGAGGGGGTACTTCATAATTGTGCGGTTTCGGATCAGGTCCGCAGGTTGATGATGGTTTGCGAGATCTGGTTGGCGGTATCGATGGCCTTGGCATTGGCCTGAAAATCGCGCTGCGCGGTGATCAGCCCGACCAGTTCCTCGGCAATATCGACGTTGGATCGTTCCAGAGCGCCAGAAAGCAGCGCGCCGTACTGGCCGGATGCGGGCTGGCCGTATGTCGGCGCGCCGGAAATCCCGGTTGCCGTCCAGTTCGACGATCCTTCCTGCTTGAGGCCGTTCGGCGCGACGAACGAGGCAAGGGCGACTTTGCCGAGCACCGTGTTCGTACCATCGGCGAATGATGCGGTGACATTGCCGTCGTTGCCCACGGTCAGCCCGGCGAACTGGGCACCGGCGGCGTTTACGGTTGGCACCTGAACGTCGATCGGGGTGGTAGAGGTGACGACGCCGGTGGCGCTGGTGGGAAACGCCTGCAACCGGTTGTTCGACCCGTCATTGACGAAGCCCGCAGAATCGATGGAAAAGCTGCCGTTGCGGGTAAACAGCGCCTGGCCGGTCACCGCGTTCTTGGTGGTGAAAAAGCCGTCGCCGTTGATCGCCAAGTCCAGCGCCGATCCGGTCTGCTCGATGGGGCCGAGCGCGAAGTTCTGGTCGATCTTCTCAACCGCCGCGCCAACGCCTTTGGTCATCCGGGGGTTGGTGAAGGCTGAACCGGCGACGATATCGGCAAATTCGGTGCGGCTTTTCTTGAAGCCGTTGGTTTCGGCATTGGCGATGTTGTGCGAGATCACGCCGAGTTCGGTCTGGGCGTTCTTCAGGCCATTGAGCGATGTGTAAAAGGACATGAGCGTTTACTCCGGTGGGAAGGGGTCAGGCGGCGGTGGTAGTGGTCGGCGCGGCGGGAATGGCCCCGCCGGTCAGCGCGGCAATCGCATCGTTGGTCGCGGCGGCGGCCTTGGCAGCGGCCTGCTGCGCGGCGACGACGGCATCCAGCTTGTCACCCAGCGATTTCAGCGTGGTGTTGACGTCGCTGATCCCGGCGAGCGAGGAAAACTGCGCCATCTGCGCCAGCATTTCCTTGTTATCGACCGGGTTGAACGGGTCCTGCTGCTGCATCTGTGTGGTCATCAGCTTGAAGAAATCGGCTTGGCCCAGAGTGGCAAAGCCGGACTTCTTGGCGGTTGAGACAGATTGTGCGGCGGTGCTGGCGCCGTTGACGGAAGCTACGGTCATCATTTCATCCTCATCGTATCGAGCATCAGCTGCTTCGCGGTGGACAGAGCCTCGACCAGGTTCTGGTACTGGCGCGAGGCATCGAGCATTTCGACCATCTCGGCATTTTCATCGACCGGACTGGTCCAGACATCGCCGTTGGCATCGGCCAGCGGGTGATCGGGGTTGTGTTCGCGGGTGGGCGGCGTGGTGGCGCGCATCACGCCCGTCACGCTGACCCCGGCAAGGTCGCTCGCCCGGTCAAGCTGGGTGGCGAAAACGGCATGCAGCGGGCGGTACGTCGCCTCAGGGCTGGATGCGACCGCGCCCGCATTGGCGAGGTTGGAGGCGGACGTGTTCATCCGCACCAGCTGCGCCGACATGCCGCTGCGGGCGACGTCGAACAGGGTCATGGGATTAACCGGACCTATGCGCGAATTGGGCATGGTCATTCGCCCTTCAGCGCGCGGGTGATCGTATCGACCCGCCCGCGAATGAATGACAAGGTGGCCGAATAGCCGACCGCGTTTTCGGAGAATGCCAGCTGCTCGGTCGCCATCTCCACCGTGTTGCCGTCCATGCTGGGCATCACGGGAACGCGGTAGCGGGTGGCACCGCCCACCGCCTGCGCCTCGCTTGCACCGCCCGTGCGGGCTTTCAGCGCGGCGGCAAAGTCGATGTCGCGCGCCTTGTAGCCCGGCGTCGCGGCATTGGCGATGTTGGAGGTGAGCAGGCCCATGCGCTGCGAACGCAGTTCCAGTGCGGCTCCGTGAATTCCAAACAGGGTATCGCTCATCGGCTGTGGCCTTTTTGCGGGTCTATGCCCGGCGGGATTTCGCAAGCACCGTGCCAAATGGCGAAATGGCGGAAATGCGCTGGTTTCAGCGCGGCAAACCGGCAAAAGCCTGCCGCCAACCGGCAAAGTTCGGCCAGGTGTTGAAACCCGGCCCGCGCCGCCGTTCTCTAGGGTCAGGACCTATTAACTGCGCCTTCGAGGCGCTGGAATGGCGAACATATCGGACCGAAAGGCGCGCGGCGAATACTGGTTGTATTTGCAAGTGCCTTTCGGTTCGAGATGGAAGCCATTCCAGCGTCCCGAAGGGATTTGATCAAAATGACCCAGCACTGCGTTGAATAGTCTTGAAATAGAACCACTATTCCTTCGCCTATCCGCCTTGCGCTGAGCCATTTTGATTCAAACCTCGAAGGCGCAGTTAATAGGTCCTGACCCTAGTTCACAAGCAACGGGAACCCGCCGCCATGAATGTGCTCAATCTGCTGGACCCAACCTCCGCCGCCATCGTGCTGGGTGGAACCGTGGCCGCCACCGCGCTGCGCTGCGGATGGCGTGAGTGCGCGATCACCATTTACGAAATCGGCCAGCTGTGGGCGCATCCCTTTGATGCCGACGTCGCCCGCGCGGGCCTGGCGGTGCAAGTGCAGGAGATCCGCCGCGACGGCATCCTGCGCGCCGAACCGCGCCACTTTGGCGATGCCGAATTTGATGAGGCCAGCGATGCGATGATCGCGCGCCGCTCAATCCCCGCGCTGATTGCCGCGCATGAACGGCACAAGGCCCGCCGGATGAACCTGAGCAACACCGCCGCGCGGCTGTTTGGCCAGGCGGCGGAACTGGCCCCGGTGTTCGGCATGGTCGGCACGCTGATTTCGCTCAACCGGCTGGCCGATGGTGGAGCAGGGGGTGATTTCACCGTCGCCATCGGCATGGCGGTGCTGACGACGCTTTATGGTCTGCTCGCCGCCAATCTGCTGTTCGCACCGATCGCCCGCGTAATAGAGCGCGCGGCGGCAGCGGAAGAAACGGAGCGGCAGAAGCTGGTGGACTGGCTCGCCAGCCAGCTGGCCGAAAGCATTCCTGCAACACATGAACGCAAACCCCGGGAAGCCGCCTGATGCAGATGCGCACCGGCGTTGGCTGGCAATATGCGCTGACCGACCTGTCGCTGATCCTGTTCATGATCAGTGCGGCGGCGGTGGCGAAAACGGGCGCGCACGGCGTGAAAATGCCGCTTGCACCCCCCGTATTGTCGCAGCCGCCGGTGGTAGCCGATCCGGTCGCTGTCTGGCGGCCCGGCGCTGGAGCACCGGGGCTGGGCGTTTGGCTTGCCAGCACCGGACGTGATGCGCGGCAAAGATTGACGATAGTAGCGCGCTATTCCGGCGCTGATGCCACTTTAGCCGCAGGGCAGGCCGCCCGCCTGCTGGCCGAAGCGGGACCGGCGGCGGGCAAAGTGCGGATCGTGGTCGAACCGGACAGCGCCAATGATCTCTCCGCCGCGCTGACCTGGGACGTGCCCGAAGGTAAAGGAAACCCGCAATGAAACGTCTGGCAATTCATCTTCTTTCCCCCTCCTCTTCAGGGGAGGGGCAGGGGGTGGGGTCTATCGCCGGGACGCGATGCCGTGACTCATCGAGAGACCCCACCCCAACCCCTCCCCTAAAGAGGAGGGGCTTAGTAGAGCGCGAGTTTATGGGCGGATTGGCGATCATGGCCGCCCTGCTTGCTGCCCCGCCCTTGGCAGCACAGCAATTTGCGCAACTGCCGGAAATCGACCGCGCTGTGGCTGACTTTACCGGCGTTGGCATCGGCCAGCCCGGAGGAGCCGCCCAGCCCGTGGACCGCCGCCTGCGCCTTGCCCCTTGCGCCGAACGCCCCTTGCTCAGCTGGTATGGCGGGCGGCGCGATACAGTGCAGGTGCAGTGCCCGGACGCAGGCGGCTGGCGCTTGTTTGTGCCGCTGCTGGCCGGAAACGCTGCCGCCAGTGAAGCCCCCGCCGTGCTGCGCGGCGACGCCGTGACCATCGCCGTGGAGGGTGAAGGCTTTTCCGTTTCTCAGGCGGGCGAGGCGATGGAGCCGGGCGCAGTGGGGTCGTGGATCAAGGTCCGTTCCGCTGCTGGCGGGGCCGCGCCAATGCGCGCCCGCGTCGTCCGTCCGGGGCTGGTCGTGGCCGAAATCGGCAGCGCCTTGCCGTGAGGGCGGCAAGAATTTTCCGCGTCGGCAAGCCTGCGCCCTTAAACACGTTGCCGCTCTGCCGTTCTGCTTATCAGGAAAACCACGGAGCGGCACCATGCCAGTCGAACCACTCAGCAGCGCCGGACAGGCCCGCGCCATCAGCGCGACAGATCCCCGCACCACCCGCCTTTTCGCGGGCGAACGGGACAAGCTTCTCGCCAGCAAATCGTCCTTCGCCTTTGCCAGCCCGGTGCAGACGCCAAAAATTCAGGCCAGCGACGCGCTCGATCCCGGCCCGGTGCCGGTCGACACCGACCGCGTGTCGCTGATCCGCAAGGCGGTGGAAACCGGCACCTATCCCGTTGTTCCTGCCCGGATCGCCGATGCCGTGATCGCCGCAGGCCTGCTGCTGAGGACCGCGCAATGAGCGATCAGACACACCTTCGCGATCACCTGCGGCAGATGGTTGCCGTCTTGCAGGACGAACGGCAGGCGCTGGCCGGGCTGGACCTGGATGGCATCATGGGCGCGGCAGTGGGCAAGAACGCCCTGTGCGGTACGCTGGAAAACACCGACCCCGCGCTTGTTGACGAGGAATGCAAGGGGCTGCTCGATGCCGCACGGCGGCTGAACGAGGTAAACCGTCAGGTCCGCAACCTGATCGCCGCCAATGTTTCCGCCCGGCTGGACATGCTGACGGGGTCCGCCTCGCTTTATCGTGCCCGGCCTGCCTATGCCTATGCCGGAGCGCGCGGATAGGCTTCTACCGGATTGGCACGCCTCTTGCTGAATGCTCCCCGACGCTTGCGTAAGGGAGCAGAGTTTGAGCCAGGTCCAGTCCATCAGTGCCAGCGGCGAGGTGCGGTCAGCCATTGCCCGCGCCGCGCAGGCGACAGGCGTTGATTTCAACTACCTGCTCGGCCAGGCCAGACTAGAATCCAGCCTTGATCCAAAGGCCCGCGCTAGCACTTCGTCGGCGGCGGGCCTGTACCAGTTTGTCGGCTCTACATGGATGGACACGCTGGCCAGGCACGGGGCCGAGCACGGCTTTGGCGGCATGACCGACCCGGCCATGCGCGCCTCAGCAATGGCGCTGCGGTTCGATCCAGATGCCTCCGCGCTGATGGCGGCGGAACTGGCGAACGACAACAAGGCCGCGCTGACGACGACTTTGGGCCACGAACCTGATCCGGCAGAGCTTTACCTCGCGCATTTCCTTGGGGCCGAAGGGGCGGGCAAGTTCCTGACCGGCCTTGCCAGCGATCCCGGCCAAAGCGCCGCCAGCCTGCTGCCCCGCGCGGCGGGTGCCAATCGCGGCGTGTTTTTCTCCCCCGGTGGCGCACCGCGTTCACTGGGTGATGTCATGGGGCTTCTGCGTGGGCGTCTGGCTTCGGCGATGGACGGCACCGGCCTCCCCTCCTCTTCAGGGGAGGGGATTGAGGGGTGGGGCTTCCCGGTTAACGCGACGCTGGGGTTGAACGACATGCCCCACCCCAACCCCTCCCCTGAAGAGGAGGGGCCATTGGCGCGCGAGTTTCACGCTTCCGCCACCGCCGCCCCTGCCGCACCCATGCCATCGATGGCCGAAACGCTGAGCCAGACCTTCTCGCTCGCCTCGCCCGGTGCGGTGGTGCCCGATCACGTCCGCACCGCCTATGCGCGGCTGTCGGCGCTGGGGCTGTAGGCGATGGACATAAAGGCCACTCTTATCGTCATCCCGGCGAAGGCCGGGACCCAGACCATAGAAAACAAGCGCCGCTGCGCGACTTTATTCGTTCGGAACTGGATCCCGGCCTTCCGGCCAAAGGGGCCGGAAGTTTATCCAGAGCGAAGTCGATGGGCCGGGATGACGAACATATTTGTTAGTCGGCTGCAAATGCGCGGGTCCAGGTGATGCAGAAACACCTCAACCATTTGACCACGCTGGCGCTGCCTGCCGGGATCCTGTCGCTGATCATGCTGATGATCGTGCCGGTGCCCAAGGTGCTGCTCGATGTATGCTTCGTGCTCAACATCGCGCTGTCGGTGGCGATCCTGATGGCCTCGCTCAACGCCGCCAAGCCACTCGACTTCTCGGCCTTCCCCTCGGTTCTGCTGTTCGCCACGCTGCTGCGGCTGGCGCTGAACGTGGCATCCACCCGCGTCGTGCTGGTCAATGGCCACGAAGGCGGCGCGGCGGCGGGCAAGGTGATCGAGGCGTTCGGTGCGTTTCTGGTTGGCGGAAATTTCGCGGTCGGCCTGTTCGTGTTCATGATCCTGATGATCATCAACCTGGTCGTCGTGACCAAGGGTGCGGGCAGGGTTTCCGAAGTCAGCGCCCGGTTCACGCTGGATGCCCTGCCCGGCAAGCAGATGGCCATCGACGCCGATCTTGCCGCTGGTTTGCTCACCGCCGACGAGGCCAAGGCCCGCCGCCGCGAAGTGGCGACCGAGGCGGATTTTTATGGTTCGATGGACGGTGCCAGCAAGTTCGTGAAGGGCGACGCGGTTGCCGCGCTGCTTATTCTGGGCGTCAATATCATCGCCGGGTTCTGCCTTGGCATGTTGAGCCACGGGCTGAGCGCAGGCGAATCGGCGGAAAAGTACGTCACTCTGGCCGTGGGCGATGCGCTGGTGGCGCAAGTGCCCGCGCTGCTGCTGTCGATCGCCGCCGCCGCCATTGTCACTCGCGTGTCTGACAGCCGCGATCTGGCCGGGCAGATTGGCGGACAGTTCGCCGATCCGCGCACCTGGCTGCCGGTCGCGGTGATCCTGTTCACCATCGGCTGCATCCCCGCCATGCCGCAGACGATCTTTCTGCCCGCCGCCGGCATCACCTTTGCCCTCTACCGCAAGCTGAAAGCCCGCGCGGAGAGGCCCGAGCCGCTGCCCGAAGCCCCGCCCGCACCAGATCCCGGCCGCATCGTGCTTGAGGATGTTTCCGACCACACGCTGGTCACTATCGAACTGGGTTACGGGCTCGTCCATCTGGTAGACGACAAGCGCGGATCGCCGCTGGTCGCGCGGATTACCGGCGTGCGCAAGCAGTTGTCGCAAGGATTTGGCTTTGTCGTGCCGCAGTTCCGGGTGCGCGATGCGCTGGAACTGTCGCCGCACGATTACCGCGTGCTGCTGGGCGGCGTACCGCTGGGCGGCGCGACGATCCGGGCCGACCGCATTCTGGCGATCAACGTGGGTGAGGCGCGCGAGAACCACGGCCTTGTGGGTGATGCCGCGATAGACCCCAGCTTTGGTTGCCCCGCCTTGTGGATCGACCCGGCATCGCGCGATCTGGCGATTGCCGAGGGCTTCCTGACCGTTGATCCCGGCACGGTTATCGCCACGCATCTCAATCAGTTGCTCAGCGGTTGCCCACAGGCTCTGCTTGGTCCCGACGAAGTCCGCGCGATTCTGGACGGGGTAAAGGAACACGCCGCCGGTCTGGTCGAAACGGTCACGCCGCAGCCGCTTTCGCTGGCCGCGCTGACCCGGATCATGCGGGCGCTGCTGGAAGACGGTGTGCCCATCGGCCACCCTCTGCCGATCCTCGCCAGCCTTTCGCAAGCCGTACAGGTGACGCTGGAGCATGACCGGCTGATCGATCTGCTGCGCGCTGACCTTGGCGGGTTGATCGTCGGGCGCATCTGCGCTCCGGCTGATCGCTTGCCGGTTATCACGCTGGAGGCCTCGCTTGAGGGGATGATCGTGCAGGGGCTGCATGAACCCGTTACCGGCCAGCCGGTGATCGAACCCGATCTGGCACGCTCCATCGGCGACCGGATCGCGCGATTGCTGAGCGCACGCGGGCCGTCCGACATTCCGCCCGCGCTGATCGTCCAGCCGCGCGCCCGCCGCGCTCTGGCCGCGTTGTTGCGCCTGCGTGCGCCGGGCTGCGTCGTGCTGTCGATAGCCGAACTGCCGCCCAGCCAGCCGATCGAAGTGATCGCGGTGATCGGCGGCGAAGCGCCTGAACCAACCTACCCAGCCCTGCCGCAACCACAGGAACCCAGCATGGAAGAACTGGCCGTATGAAGCACGATCACATGGCCTTTGCCGCCGCGCGCACCGCTTATCATGGCGATGTGGCCGACCGGGTCCGCCGGTTCCTGCCGATGGTCCGGCGGCTGGCGTGGCACGTCAACGGATCGGGCAGGCCCGGCATCGAGCTGGAAGACCTGATCCAGGCCGGACTCGTCGCGCTTACCGAATGCGCGCAAAAGCACAGCGGGCCGGGCGAGGATGGCTTTGCCGCCTATGCCAAGATGCGCGTGCGCGGGGCGATGGTCGATTTGATCCGCCGCTGTGTGCCGCTGTCTCGCGGGGCAACGGATCGCCGCAAGCAATTGCGCGCCAGTCAGGATGCGCTGCGCGGTCAGCTTGGCCGCGACCCGACCAGCGACGAACTGGCGACCGCGATGGGCATGACCGCCGATGAACTCGCCCAGATGCGCAACACCAGCGAGCCCCTGCGCTTCGAGGCGCTGGACGAGGCCTATTCGGACAGCGATCTGGCCTTTGCCGACCAAGGCCCGAACGCGCTGGAACTGCTGGCTGACGAGGAAACCCGCCAGCACCTGATCGCCGCCATCGCCGGACTGCCGCAGCGGCTGCAACTGGTGGTGCAATTGTACTTTGTCGAGGAAATGAATCTGGCGGAAATCGCCGGTGTGCTGGAAGTATCGATCCCGCGTATCCACCAGTTGAAAGCGCAGGCTCTGGCGCAATTGAAGAAGGCGCTGGTGGGTGTGGCGGAGGTTTTGTGAAGGTTTCTCAATCCTCCCCTTTTGGGGGAGGTGCCTGAACGAAGTGAAGGCGGAGGGGGGGCTTGCAAACGAGAGCCCCCACCGTCAGCCCTTTGGGCTGCCACCTCCCCCAAAAGGGGAGGGTTTTAGATGGGTTTCAGCCCCCAGCTTTCCCTGCCAACAGCCCCGCGCTCAGCACTTGCGGCAATTGCTCGGCTTGCCCGCGCGGCGCGTACCACAAGTATAGCGGCACCCCGGCTGCGCCTTGTTCGGTAAGAAAGCGGGTGATGGCGGGATCGCGGCGGGTCCAGTCGCCGACCAGCACTTTGACCCCGGCCCGCACGAAGGCATCGCGCACTTCCTCGCGCTCGATTGCGGCGGCTTCGTTGACCTTGCAGGTCAGGCACCAGTCGGCGGTGAAATAGACGAACACCGGCTTGCCTGATGCGCGGGCGGTAGCGAGCGCGGTTTCGGAGAACTGCTCACTGGCCAGCAGGCTGGCGCTGGCCTGCGGCGGCGCGGCGGGGGCTGGCAGGCCCAGCACACCGCCAATCGCAATCAACGCGGCGATAGCGACAAGGGTACGGACGCTTTCGCCCTTGCGCTGGACTTTGCCAATGGCGGCCAGCGCGCCGACGAAAACCAGCGCGATCGCGGCAATGACGGCGACAAAAGTCCCGCCGCCCAGTCGCCAGCACAGCCACAGCAGCGCGCATGCCGTCAGCCCCATCGGCACAGCCATCAGCATCTTGAACCAGCCCATCCACGCGCCGGGGCGGGGCAGCAGGCGGCGCAGCGCGGGGATGAATGCCAGCGCCAGAAATGGCAGCGCCAGCCCGATCCCCAGCGCGGCGAACAGGGCCATGCCTTGCGCCACGGGCAGAACCAGCGCCGCGCCCATCGCGGCGGCCATGAACGGGCCGGTGCAGGGGGTGGCGACGAATGCCGCGAGCAGCCCGGTGGCAAATGCGCCCCTGCTGCCGCCGGCCTTGCTGCCGTTGCTACCCGTGCTGGCGAAGCCGGGGATCGCGAATTCAAACAGTCCGGCCAGATTGGCGGTAATCGCGGCAGCCAGCAGCAGCAGCGCGGCCACGACGCCCGGCTCTTGCAACTGGAAAGCCCAGCCCAGTTCCTGCCCGCCCGCGCGCAAGGCGAGCAGCGCCGCGCCCAGCGCCGACACCGCCAGCACGACCCCGGCGGTATAGGCCAGCCCCTCTGTCCGCGCTTCCGCCTCGCTACCGCCCGCACGGGCCAGGCTCAGCGCCTTTAGGCTCAGGATCGGGAACACGCAGGGCATCACGTTCAGTAGCAGTCCGCCCAGCATCGCCGCCAGCAACAGTGCGGGCAAACTGGATGCCGGTGCGGACCCGGCCAGCGGCTCACCGCCAAGGGGCACGGGTCCGGGCACGGCCTTGAACTCAACCCCGTCGCCCGCATCGTTCAGGCGCAGCACGCCGTCAAGTGTAGCAGGCGTGGCGGGCGTCATGGCTGGGCGTTGCAGGGTCACGATCAGCATATCGCCCTTGCGCCGGAAATCCTGCAGCGCGGCATAGGCGATCAGGTGATCCTGCGCCGGGAACACATGCGGGGCCTTCAGCTCCAGCGCGGCGGGCAGCGGAATGCCCAGCCGCAGCGTCTTGCCGTCGAGCGTAAAGTGCGCCTCTGCCCCCAGCGGAGCGGGCAGGGCAGCACGCCAGCGATCAAAGCGCGGGTCGCCCTGCGTGGGCCGGGTGGTAACCGCCAGCGTAGTCTGCAAGGTCGCGCGTTCGGGAACGCAGATCTGGTCAGTGCAGGCCAGCCACTGTGCGTTTAAGGTTATCGGCAGAACCCCGGCGGAATTGCTCTGCCCCACCTTCATCGGTACCAGCACGGCATAGGCATGCTCGTAAACGTGGTTCATCAGCCCCGCCACCACCAGCGTCTGCGGCACCGGATAGCGCGGCTCTCCCGCAGTGATCCCGGCGGGAATCTGCCAGTCCAGCTTCATGCCATAACCCGCGTCGCCGGGGTTTGACCAATAGCCGTGCCAGCCCCGCTCCGGCGTCATTTCGATGGCCAGCGTTGCCGTGCCGCCGGGGGAGACGGGGGCTTCGGCCACCAGCCGCGCGGCGATATGATTGGGTGCGGCCAATGCCGGAGTCGCAAACGCCGCCGCGAACGCCGCCGCAAACAGCAATAGCAACGTAACAAGGTGGCGATAGCGGGGGATTGGCACGCCTAAACTCCGTTTTTGCAGGCTTGCATCGGGGGCGCTGCCTCGCCAAGACCGTAACTGCCGCTTTTGCCGGCGCTTTTCAAGGAACGTCAATGCGCCATCGCGCTCTGTCCGTTTTTGCCTCGCTTTCGCTGTTCGCCGCACCGGCCTGCTCGAAGGACGCTGTCCCCGCTGCCGCTCCTCCGGCCGCCGCTCCGCCCCGCCTGATCGTGGCGATTGCGGTGGACCAGTTCTCTGCCGACCTGTTTGCACAGTACCGCCAGCATTTTACCGGCGGCTTTGCCCGGCTGATGCAGGGCGCGGTGTTCCCCTCCGCCTTTCAAAGCCACGCCGCGACTGAGACTTGCCCCGGCCACTCCACCCTGCTCACCGGCGCTCGCCCGGCGCGGACCGGGGTGATCGCCAACAGCTGGTACGATCTGACGCAGACCCGCGCCGACAAGCGCGTCTATTGCGCCGAAGATGAAACCGATCCCGCCAGCACCATCCGCGATCCGGTGGTGTCTGCGCGGCACCTGAAAGTGCCGACACTGGGCGAATATATGAAAGCCGCATGGCCGCTCAGCCGCAATGTCGCCGTCTCGGCCAAGGATCGCGCCGTGGTGATGATGGGCGGCCACCGCATCGATCAGGGCT
>JBDTUQ010000039.1:0-20405 GCA_040007615.1 Novosphingobium sp. | reverse complement strand
GGCGGCAATGACATCCTGCGCGGCCTGCCGCCCGAACAGACCCGGCAGAACCTTGACGCGATGCTGGCCGAAACCCGGCGGCGCGGGTTGAAGGTGCTGCTCATGGGAATGCTCGCCCCGCCCAATCTGGGCGCAGATTTCCGCGCAAAGTTCGATCCGATCTATCCGGCGCTGGCGAAAAAGCATGGGGCTGAACTGGTGCCGTTCTTCCTTTCGTCCGTGATCGACAAGCCCGATCTGATGCAGGCCGATCACTTGCACCCGACGAAGAACGGCATTGAGGAGATCGTCGCGGCGACTGCGGCGCAAGTGGTGGTTGCCCTGCCGCCTGCTTCCGTCAACTAAGCCGCTCCGCCGCGCCCTCGCTGATCCGCCAGATTGCGGCTTCTGCGGCGATGTCGCTGAACGGCGCAAGTTCGGTGCCCGTCAGCCACACTTGCGCCCGCCCCGCGCGCAACCGATCAAACAGCGCGGCGCGGCGCAAGGGATCGAGGTGCGCGGCGACTTCATCGAGCAGCAGCAGCGCCGGTCGGCAGCCCTCTGGGCGCTCGTCCGGCAAGTCGGCATGGGCCAGCGTGATGGCGATCAGCATGGCCTTCTGCTCGCCGGTTGAGCATTCCGCCGCCGCCTGATCCTTGCCCGCCATTGTTACCTGCAATTCATCGCGGTGCGGGCCAATCAAAGTACGCTGCGCGGCGCGGTCACGGCGGCGGCCATCGGCCAGCGCCTGCGCCAGCGCCTCAGCCTCAACCGGACCACCCGGAACATAGGCCAGAGCGGGCCGCGCGAACGGGCTTTCGGGCAATGCGGCCAGACTGGCAGACAACCGCCGGGCCAGCCGCGCCCGCGCTTGCGCCACCAGCGCCCCGGCCTCGGCAATCTGTGCTTCCAGTGCGGCGAACCATGCCGGATCAGGCTCGCTGGGTTCCGCCAGCAAGCGGTTACGTTCGCGCAGCGCGGTTTCCAGCCGTGCGGCGTGGCGGGCGTGACCCGGTTCATGCGCCAGCACCATGCGATCAAGAAACCGCCGCCGCGCGCCTGCCCCTTCGGCAAACAGGCGGTCCATCGCCGGGGTCAACCAGCCGATGCTCAGCCATTCGCCCAGACTGACTGCAGAAGCCTCCGCGCCGTTGATCTGCACCGCGCGCCGACCCGGGCGTTCGGCGCTGACCCCGGTGCCCAGCCGCACCGCATCGCCCTGCCACGCCAGTTCGGCGCTGATGGCAAAGCCGCCGTCGCCGTGGTCCGCCGCCATATCGGGCAGCGCGGCCCGGCGCAGGCCTCGTCCGGGGGCCATGAGCGACAGCGCCTCAAGCACATTGGTCTTGCCCGCGCCGTTTTCCCCGATCAGCAGGTTGAACCGCGCCGTCCCTTCCAGCGCGGTGGCGCTGTGGTTGCGGAAATTGCTGAGGAGCAGGCGGTCAAGCGTCACCGCCCCGCCCTATCCCTTGGGGGGCGGCGGTGCCATGAAAAAGGCATGGCTAAGCGCGATCCTGAAACTTGGTGAAAAATCCCATTCATCGGCATTTGATTGCTCGCTCACTGACTCATTTCGCGCCGTAACTACGCAAATCCGCCACTCCGGGCATTTGGCACGCCTTGTGCAGTCATCATGGCATCGGCGGAGTCAGCCCGCTTCACGTCAAAACAGGGGAAATCATCATGCAGACCGTTCACGCCTTCACCGCTCGCTTCGCCGCCGCCGCCAGCGCACTGGCACTTTCGCTGGCGCTGTTTTCCGTCACCGTCGGTGCACCTGTCAGCGCAGGCCAGCAGCCAGCCTCGGCGGAGTTGGTGGCATGAACCTGATCAACCACAAAAAGGAATCCACGATGGGCAACGGCGCATTTCGCCTGAACAAGTCGCGCGGCAAGCTTATGGGGGTGAGCGCAGGCCTTGCCGACTATACCGGCTGGGACGTCACCCTGATCCGCGTTGCCTGGGTGGCGGGCACGCTGCTGGGCTTTGGCTCGCTGTTGATCGTCTATCTGGCCATCGGCTTTATAGCGGATTGATTCAGACTGCGCGCGTCTTGGCGAAGGGCGAAAAATCGGTGTCGGTGTCAAAGACATCGACACCTTCGCGCCGTTTCAGCCAGCCGACCACGGCATACGTCACCGGCGTCAGCACCACTTCCCACAGCACTTTCAGCGCCCAGTTGGTCACCATCACAGTGAGCAGAGCCGACATGCTCCACACGCCGAAAAAGGCGATGGGATAGAACAGCAGGCTGTCTACCCCTTGGCCGAACACAGTGGAACCGATAGTGCGGGTCCACAGCTTGGTCCCGCCGGTCCAGATCTTCATCTTCGCCAGCACGAAACTGTTGACGAATTCGCCCGCCCAGAACGCCGTCACTGATGCCAGCACGATGCGCCAGGTATTGCCGAACACCGAATCGTAGGTCGTCTGGCAAATCTCGCCCGCAGTGTGCTGTTTCAGCAGATCGGCGAACATTGCGTTGCCGCTGGAGGCGCAGCCCCAGTCTGCAGCGGGCGGCATGGCGACGACGACAAAGCTCATGAATGCCATGAACAGCAGCGCAAAAAAGCCGACCCACACACAGCGGCGGGCATTGGCATAGCCATAAACCTCGGTCAGCACGTCGCCCAGCACATAAGATATCGGGAAAAACAGGATGCCCGCGCCAAAGATGTGCCCGTCCAGCGTCGCCAGCTTGGCCGCGCCGATCAGGTTGGACAGCAACAGGATGCTGACGAAGGCCGCCATCATATATTCGAAATAGCGGAAATGGCGGCGCGCGCCGGCGCTGCCCTTTACGCGGTGCAAAGCTGATGTTTCGTCCATAGACGCAAACTATCGCCGTTTGCGCCCCGTGCAAGTCCGCCTTATGAGGCCCCCAGCGCGCGCCCGTAGTTCAACTGGATAGAGCACGAGCCTTCTAAGCTTGGAGTTGCAGGTTCGAGTCCTGCCGGGCGCGCCATTATTTGCTTGCCCTCAAGCGCCGGGCGCGGGCATCCGCCCGCTTGGCTTCCCTCGCAAAAGCTCGGGCGGCCGGTCGGCCTTGCGAACCCTGTCAGGTTCGATGGCGCTCCTGCCGGGAGGTTGAATTGGCTGATCCTGTTTCCTCCCGCCCTGATAGCGCCCCTATTGACCGCGATTTCGCGCGGCGGCTGGACTGGAACCTGCTCAAGCTGTTTCTCGAAATCGTCAGGGCAGACGGGATCGGCGCGGCGGCGCGCAACCTTAATCGCCAGCAGCCCAGCATAAGTGCTGCGCTAAAGCGGCTGGAGGACCATCTGGGGGCGCGGCTGTTTGATCGATCACCATCGGGCATTCGCATCACGCCTGCGGGCAAGGCCTTGCAGGCGCTGTGTGAGGATATGTTCGAAAACGTCCGCATGGCGCAGCATCAGGTGGCGCAGGCGACCAAGCTGGTGTCCGGCGTGGTGCGCATCCAGTTGATCTCGTCGATCATCTGCGCTGAACTGGACGAGGCCATCACCTCGTTCCACCGCCGCCACCCCTCGATTGCGATGGAACTGCACGTTTCGGCATGGCGAGGAGTGCTGGCGGCGCTGGACCGGGGCGAGGTGGAGGTGGGCATCGGTTACGAGGGCGCGCAAGGCCCGGACCTGATCTATGAAGCGATGTTCCTGGAAACCCAGCAGCTCTACTGCGCGCGCAGCCATCCGCTTTATGGCCGCACCATCGACAAGCTGGCCGCCTTGCGCCGCGAAGGCTTTGTCCTGACCGGGGCGGACGAGCCTGAGGCCGTCACCCGCCTGCGCAGTCGGCACGCGCTGGGTGAGAACAGCGCCGGTCATGCTGAAGATGTGCACGAGGCGCTGCGCCTGATCACGCTGGGCGTGGGCATCGGCTTCCTGCCCGTCGGCGCCGCAGAACCGGCGGTGCGCGCGGGGCGGTTGTGGCCGCTGCTGCCCCCGGCCATCCAGCCTGCTTACGAGATTTACCTTATTTCACGCGCCGATCCTTCGCGTGACACCGCCACGCAGTTGTTCCTTGACGAAATGCGCCGCCGCCTGCGCGCCAAGGCCTGACTACTCATCATTTCTATCTATGAGTATCATCACTAAATAGCATCTAGTCCTATGAGCCACTTGCCCTAGCTTTGCCGCGTTGCAGCAAATCACTTGCGCAACGGGCCGATCTGGCGACTGGCGCGGGCGATGAAACCGGGTAGCACTGACGAGCAATCTTCGGGTCAATTTGCTGGTCCTTGGGACCGGCTTCTGCTGGCCATGCCCGGCCAACCTGCCGACACGCTGGAGCAGGTAATCTGGCTGCAAGGCCCCGAACTCTACGTCGATCTGCGCCAGCCCCCGGCCATCGCCAGCCGCGTCGAGGCGAGTTGTCTAGCTGAACTTTCGCCGCAAGAGGCGCTGCTGCTGGCCGCGCAGCAAGGCTTTGCCGGTCGGTTCGTTATGTCAGGCGACGAGGCGGAATGGCTGCGCGAGATTGATTTCCAGCTACTGTGTGCGCTGGGCGACCGGGGACGACTGGCGCGCGAAGGCGATCTGCTGATCGAATACGGCATCGAGGCGGACTATATCGAATACTGGCAGCGCCCGCCCTGCCTGCCCGGTACGGCGGAACCCGCATCAGCTGCCGCCCGGTTCCGCTGCGAAGAAGACGGACGCACAGTAATCCTTGTCCAGCATGGCCGCCACTTTGCCTATGCCCGCAATCGCGGTGTCACTTTACCAAAGGGCGCGAACCTGGCCGAATTGATCGCCGAGGCCGATGCCGCGACAGCTCAGGCGCTTATCGACTGCGAGATTTCGCATGGAAGCGTGACGGCGGAAGGCTGGCGGATAGACCGCTCCACCCTGCCGTGGCGCGAGGGAGCCTTGCTGATCGCGCCAGACACCGCATTCCGCGAAATGACGCTGACGGTTGCCGACTGCGACGCGCGCGGATTGCCACTGAGCCGCCGCCTCACGGTTCTGGAGCAGCACGGCGCATTCGAATTCGCGATTCCAAGCGAAGAATCCACCAGCCCGCTGACCATCGCCACAACCCGCAGCGCGTTCCAGTCCGTGCCGGTGATTGACGTAGCCGCGCTGGGCAGTGGGGACAGCGCGGCAGAAGCGGCCACCGTCGCAAGGTTGCGCAGCGCCGCGTCCGAGGTCGGCTTTCTCTACGTCACCGGCCACGGCATCGCGCCCGCCCTGATCGACCGGTTGCGCGCTGCAGCAAAGCGCCTGTTCGATCTGCCGATGGAAGCCAAGATGGCCAGCTACATCGGCCATTCCGTCAACCATCGCGGCTATGTCCCGCCCGGCGAGGAAGAGTTCTATCCGGGGGCAAAGGATGCCAAGGAAGGTTTCGATCTGGCGCTCGATCTGCCGCCGGAAACTGTGCCGCCCGGCCACCCCATGCTAGGGCCGAACCAGTGGCCAGACCTGCCGGGCTTTCGCGACGACGTGATGGCCTATTACGCCGCTGTCTTTGCCGTCGGCCGCCGCCTGCTGCGCGCGCTGGCAATGGCTTTGGGACAACCGCCCGAGACGTTCGAGCGGCTGGTGATCACCCCGCCCAGCCAGCTTCGCCTGCTGCATTATCCGCCGCAAAGCTCTGCTGAAGACATGCCCGGCATCGGCGCGCACACTGATTATGAATGCTTCACCCTGCTGCTGACTTCGTCGCCGGGGTTGGAAGTGATGAATCAGGCCGGACAGTGGATCGATGCGCCGCCGGTTCCGGGCGCGCTGGTGGTCAACATCGGCGACATGATGGAATTCTGGTCCGGCGGAAAATTCGTCGCCACATCGCACCGGGTCCGCAAGGTGACGGAAGAACGCTATTCGTTCCCGCTGTTCTTTGCGCTGGATTACGATGTCGAACTTGTCCCGCTGGGCCAGCGCGGCGGGCCTGCGATCCATACCGGCGAACACCTGTTCGCGCAGACCGCCCGGACATTCCGCTATCTCAAGGCACGGGCCGAGCGCGGTGAAATAGTGGTGCCGGGCGATGCCAAACCGCTGGCGTCATTCGGCCGCGAGTCCCGACACCGAAACGGCAACCGACAAGCTGATGCCGCCTAACTACGCTGCCAACTGAATTATCCTGCCAACTGTATATCCAACGAACATAAGGAAACGATATGACCAGCCGATGGACTACTGCCCTGCGCACTGCCAGCCTTGCCAGCTTTCTGCTGGTCGCCGCCTGCAGCGGGGCCAAGGACGCCGCCGCCCCGGCTGCTCCTGCCGCAGAAGCGCCCAAGACTGAATTCAACATCGGCTGGTCGATCTATGCCGGGTGGATGCCTTGGGCCTATGCTGAAAAGTCGGGCATTCTCAAGAAGTGGGCCGACAAGTACGGGATCAAGATCAACCTGATCCAGGTCAACGATTACGTCGAATCGGTGAACCAGTACACCGCCGGCAAGCTGGACGGCGTGGGCGTGACCAACATGGACGCGCTGACCATCCCGGCGGCGGGCGGCAAGGACACCACTTCGCTGATTATCGGTGATTATTCCAACGGCAACGACGGCATCATCCTGAAAAACGGCGCGACGATTGCCGATATCAAGGGCCGCACGGTCAATCTGGTTGAACTGTCCGTCTCGCATTACCTGCTCGCGCGGGCGCTGGAAATGAACGGCATGAAACTGTCAGACGTCAAGACGGTGAATACCTCTGACGCCGATATCGTTGCCGCCTACAGCTCAAAGGACGTTACCGCCGTCACCGCCTGGAATCCCCAGCTGGCCGAAATCAGGAAGGCCGCAGGCGCGACCGAAGTGTTTGACAGTTCAAAGATTCCCAACGAGATTCAGGATCTGATGGCGGTTTCCACCGCAACGCTGAAGGCCAATCCGGCCCTTGGCAAGGCGCTCGTCGGCGCGTGGTTCGAAGTCATGGGCATCATGGCCAAGGGCGATGCTCAATCCGAGGCCGCAATTGCCGAAATGGCCAAGCTATCAGGCACCACGACCGAGAACTACAAGGCCCAGCTCAAGACCACGTTCCTCTATTACAAGGCCGCCGATGCGGTTGCCTATAACAAAAGCGCGGCGATAGCAGGGCATGAGGACGCGGTGCGGCAGTTCAGTTTTTCCAAGGGCCTGTTCGGCCCCAGCGCGACCTCTGTCGACGCCATCGGCATCGAACTTCCCGGCAAGGTTCTGGGTGACAAGGCGAATGTGAAACTGCGCTTTGACCCCAGCTTCATGGAAATGGCGGCGGCAGGCAAGCTGTAACGCCGGTTATCTGGCAGGGCTGCGGGGTTAGCTTAAAAATCCTCCCCGGTACGGGGAGGTGCCCCCTCGAGGGGGCGGAGGGGGCTCACGCCAAGGCGCAGCCTTACGTTTGTGGGTTGGCCCCCTCCGTCAGCCGCTTCGCGTCCGCCACCTCCCCGAACCGGGGAGGATTTTCCCTACCCCGCCAGCGCCATCCCCAGTTCCGCAGGCACCGCGCCGTCACCCTTGCGCGATACCGGCATGTCATAAACCGCCGTGGCGCCATAGCGATTAGGCGCGTGCGGGTCGACACGGCGCTTGTCGAATGCCAGCACGCGGGTGCCCAGCTTGAACGCTTCCTTGATGTCGTGGGTGACCATAATGATGGTCAGCCCGTGATCGCGCCACAGGCCGGTGACCAGAGCGTGCATATCCAGCCGGATGCCGGGATCGAGCGCGCCGAACGGCTCGTCCAGCAGCAGGACACGCGGCTGCTTGATCAGCGCCTGGGCAATCGCCAGCCGCTGTTGCATCCCGCCCGACATCTGCGCCGGATAGACGTTCAGATTGTGCTCAAGCCCCACGGCGGCGAGCATTTCCGCCGCCTGCGCCATAGCTGATCGCCGGGCGCTGCCGAACAGCTTGCCCAGTAATGGCGATTTGGCGCATTCAACGCCGAACATCACGTTTTGCAGCGCGGTAAGGTGCGGGAAAACCGAATAACGCTGAAACACCACCCCGCGATCCGGGCTGCATTCGGGCGACAGGCGCACGCCGTCGAGCAGGATTTCCCCCTGCGAAGGCGCTTCCTGTCCCAGAATCAGGCGCAGGAACGTGCTCTTGCCCGCCCCGGATGGCCCGACGACCGACACGAAAGAGCCTTGCTCAATGTCCAGCGACACCTTTTCCAGCACGACCTTGTCGCCATATTCGACCCACACGCTGCGGAGTGAAAGCAAGGCGCTCATCTGCCGTCTCCATGTGCCCAGGGGAAGGCCCGGCGGCTGATCCATTTCAGCAGGACATCGGTGGTGATCGCCAGCAGCGAAATCCACGCGACGTAGGGCAGGATAATATCCATCGCCAGATAGCGGCGGACGAGGAAAATGCGGTAGCCAAGCCCCACGTCCGAAGCGATGGCCTCTGCCGAGATCAAGAACACCCACGCCGGACCCATCGACAGGCGCAGGCTTTCGATCAGGCGCGGCAGGGCTTGCGGCAGGGCGACGCGCAAGGTCAATTGCCACGAACTGGCCCCCAGCGTCTGCGCCTTGACCATCTGTTCGACCGGCAGGCTGGTAACGTGACTCGCCAGATCGCGGATCATGAAGGGGGCGATGCCAAAGGTAATCAGCGCGATCTTCGAAGCCTCTCCCAGACCCATCGCGATGAACAGGATCGGCAGGACGGCAATCGGCGGGATCACCGCGATGATCGTAACCAGCGGGCCGAGCGCGGAGCGGACCAGCGGTACCACGCCCAGCGCCAGTCCCAGCAGCAGTGTGGACAGGGTGGCGATGCCAACGCCGATGACCAGTCGCCATAGGCTGGCGGTGGTATCGGCAATCAGGGTGATCTGATCAGTTCGCGGATCGACCTGCGTTGCCAGCCGGGCAGCAGCATGGGCCATCGCCACGAACGAGGGCAGCACCTTATCATTGGGATTGGCGTCCAACCGGGCGGCGGACATGACCGAATAGACCAGAATCAGGATGATGATCGGGATCGCCCCGATCAGCCAACTGACGCCGCGCTGCGGCCTGATGTTAACGATCCGCATTGCCTTTGCCCCTTGCCTTGCGTGCTTCCGTTACCGATTCTCCGTCCCAGCCAAATCCCCGCAAAAATCATGCCAAGGCGGCATTTGCGCGGGAGAAGGCCCTTTCGAAGAGGCAGCGCGCAATGCACTGCCCATTAATTAGGCAAACCGCACAGATGTCTGCCCGATTTTTGCATGTTGCAACGCATCATAATTATTACGCTTGACCACTTTCGTAATATCAAACATAGTTCGCTTGTCATGTCAACCGAACCCCTTCCCTCGCTCGTCCGCCTGAGCGTCAGCCTGCCAGCAGAGCTGTTTACCGAGCTGGACGCTATGGTGGCGGAACGTGAAGTGGCCAACCGGTCACAGATGATCGCCGAACTCATCCGGCAGGAACTGGCCGAACACAGCGCGCGGGAACGCCCGGAAACGCTGCTCGCCGGGACAATCACGCTGACGTACCGCGCCGACGCCGGACGGGTGCGGCAGGCCCTGGCACAGATGCAGACGGGCTTCATTGCCGAGATCATTTCCAGCCAGCATGTCTTTCTGGAAGACGACCAGTCGCTCGAAGTCCTGCTGGTGCAAGGCAGCGCGGTCAGACTGCATGGTTTGTGTGACGCACTGCGGAAAATTCGCGGCGTGCAACTGGCCCGCCTGATCACCACGACGGCACTGTTGCCGCCGCTTTCAAACAAGGATTCGCGGCCATGACCGGTTCCACCGCCGACCCATATGGCGCACAGGCCCATGCCCGGGCGATGGCCGGAACGCGGGTTGAGGCCATGCCCATCCTGCCCGCCGCCGCGCCTGACGCTGCTGGCCCGGTGGTCTGGGAAGAGACGATAGCCGCTGGCGGCTATGCCAGCCGCCGCATCGCGCGCGGCACCCGGCTGCGGCTGATCGACCTTTACGGCGATGCCTGCGCTTCGATGCTGGTGTTCAATGCCGAGAATCCGCTGGAACGGCTGAATGTGGCCGATACGCTGAAGGTGCAGTGGAACGGCTATCTTGGAGCCAGTCATACCAAGGCGGGCAAGCTGATCCTGTCAGACATGGGCCGGGTCATGCTGTCTCTGCTGGAAGATGGCGCGGGCACACATGACGCCTTTTGCGGCGCATCGAACGCGGCTTCCAACGCCCGCCGCTATGGCACGGGCGAGAATTACAGCCCGCACCCCAGCGCCCGCGACCGCTTCATGCTGGGCGCCGCCAAACACGGGCTGGGGCGCAAGGACGTTCACCCCTGCATCAACTGGTTCAAGGGCGTGCGGATCGAGGATGGCGGCAGCACCACGCCGCTGATCGGGCCTTTCGCGCCGGGCCGCGAGCTGGTTCTGCGCGCCGAGATGGACGTGATCGTGGTGCTGGCGAACTGCCCCCACGTACTTGACCCGCGCGGCGAATATACCGTCACGCCGCTGCGCGCGACGGCGTGGCGCGGCGAAGTGACAGGCGCAGACGATCCGCTGCGCAATAGCTCACCGGAAGGCCTGCGCGCCTTCCTCAACACCGAAGACTATTACCTCAGGTAAGGAACAGGCCATGTCGGATTCCGCCACCATCGGCCTGCCGGGCCGTATCGTCCATGATGAAGTCGTCCCGGCGCTGGCCCCTTGGCTGCACCGGGTAAAGGCCGGACAGACGCTGCGCATCGTCGATCTGGAAGGCAATCAGGCGGTCGATTTCCTTGCCTATGCCGCCGGTGACGATGCCGAGCGTTATTCGGCGCAAGACACCATCGCCGCGCAAGCCAACCTGTTTCTGCGCACCGGCAGCGTGCTGTTGTCCAACGAAGGTCGGCCGATGATGACGATCACCGGAACGTCTGTGGCCTATCACGATACCATAGGCGGCGCGTGCAGCTGCGAGAGCAACACCCTGCGTTATGGCCACCACACCAAATCGCAGCACGCCTGTGTCGAGAACTTTCTCGACGCCAACGTCCGCGTCGGGCGGGGCAAGCGGGACATGGTATCGAACATCAACTTCTTCATGAACGTTCCGGTTGAGGCTGACGGCGCGCTCGGCATCGTCGACGGCATTTCCGCCCCCGGCATGACCGTGGACGTGCGCGCCGAGATGGATGTTGATGTCGTCGTGTCCAACTGCCCGCAGATCAACAACCCCTGCAACGGGTTCAACCCCACCCCGGTGCGGATGATCGTGGTGGAAGGCTGATGTTCAGCAAAGTCCTCATCGCCAATCGCGGCGCTATTGCCTGCCGGATCATCCGCACCTTGGCGGAAATGGGCGTGGGATCAGTCGCGGTATTCAGCGATGCTGACGCTGGGTCGCTGCATGTGGCGCAAGCGGATGAGGCGCTGCGCATCGGCCCTGCGCCCGCCAGCGACAGCTATCTCAACATCCCAGCGATCATCGCCGCCGCGCGGGAAAGCGGCGCGCAGGCGATCCATCCGGGCTATGGCTTCCTGTCTGAAAGCACCGAATTCGCCGCCGCGTGTGAGGCGGCGGGGATCGTGTTCATAGGCCCGACGCCTGACAACATCACCGCTTTCGGCCTGAAGCACAGCGCCCGCGATCTTGCCGAGGCGCATGGCGTCGCGCTCGCCCCCGGTACTGGCCTGCTCACCGATCCGGCAGCGGCTGTCGCAGCGGCAGAGGGCATCGGCTATCCGGTGATCCTGAAGGCAACCGCTGGCGGCGGCGGAATCGGCATGAAAATCTGCGCCGATGCGGCGGAATTGCAGGATGCCTTTGCCGGGGTCGTGCGGCTGGGTGCGGGCAATTTCGGCAATGGCGGCGTGTTCCTTGAACGCTATGTCGAAACCGCGCGGCATATCGAAGTGCAGGTTTTCGGTGACGGCGCGGGGCGCGTTGTCGCCTTGGGAGAACGCGATTGCTCACTGCAACGGCGCAATCAGAAAGTGGTCGAGGAAACCCCCGCACCCCTGCTGCCCGCCGCCACCCGAACCGCGATGATCGACGCGGCTGTGCGGCTGACCGCTGGCGCACACTACCGCTCTGCCGGGACGGTGGAGTTCCTTTACGATCCGGCGCGCGATGACTTTTACTTCCTTGAGGTCAACACCCGCCTGCAAGTGGAACACGGCGTTACCGAGCAGGTAACCGGCGTCGATCTGGTGGAATGGATGGTGCGCGGCGCAGCGGGGGATTTTGCGTTTCTGGACGGGTTTGAGGCCAAACCGCAGGGCGCATCGATTCAGGTGCGGCTCTATGCCGAAGACCCGGCGCAGGATTTCCGCCCCAGTTCGGGCATGTTGACCGAGGTTACGTTCCCATCTGGCCCGCGCGTTGATGGCTGGGTGGCCGCCGGATCGCAGGTCAGCGCATGGTACGATCCGATGCTGGCCAAGCTGATCGTCACCGCGCCTGACCGCCCGGCGGCCATCGCCGCACTGCAGGCCGCGCTGGACGATACGCGGCTCGCCGGGATCGAGACGAATCTCGATTGGCTGCGCACGGTTGTCCGTTCCGACGTGTTCACCAGCGGCAAGGTCGCCACCCGCGCGCTGGCGGGCATCGCCTATCAGCCGCCAACCATTCAGGTCATGGCGGGCGGGGCATCGACCACGGTGCAGGACTGGCCGGGGCGTGTCGGCTATTGGAACGTCGGCGTGCCGCCTTCAGGGCCAATGGACGCGCTGTCGTTCCGGCTGGGCAACCGTTTGCTGGGTAACGCGGAAGGCGCGGCCGGGCTGGAATTCACCGCCGCCGGGCCGGCCTTGCGGTTCAACACTGCCGCGACCGTGTGCCTTGCCGGGGCGGACTTTGCGGCCAAGCTGGACGGCGAGCCGGTAGGCCGCTGGCAAGCCATATCGGTCGCCGCCGGTCAGACGCTGAGCATCGGCCGGGTGAGCGGCGGCGGGATGCGCGGTTATCTGCTGATCGCGGGGGGCATCGATGCCCCCCTGTACCTCGGCAGCCGCAGCGCCTTTACAATGGGCGAGTTTGGCGGACACGCCGGGCGCGCGGTGCTGACCGGCGATACCCTGCATCTGGGCGGCGGGGCTGTGGGCGAGGCGCTGGACGCGCAGGGATTGCCCTTGCCCAAAGTCACCCGCGAATGGTCGATCCGCGTGCTTTACGGACCACACGGCGCACCCGATTTCTTCACGCCCGACGACATCGGCATGATCTGCGATACGGCGTGGCAGGTCCATTACAACTCGAACCGCACCGGTGTTCGGCTGACCGGGCCAAAGCCCCAATGGGCGCGGACCGACGGCGGCGAGGCGGGGCTGCATCCATCGAACATCCACGACAACGCTTATGCAGTGGGCGCAGTGGACTTTACCGGCGACATGCCGATCATCCTGGGGCCCGACGGGCCTTCGCTCGGCGGGTTTGTCTGCCCATTCGTCATCATCGCCGCCGATCTGTGGAAGGCGGGCCAGCTTGCCCCCGGTGACAGCGTGCGGTTCGTGCCGGTGAGCGATGCCAGCGCCGCTGCCGCACTGGCGCATCAGGATGAGCTGATCGCCGGTTCAGCTACGCCGCCACCAGCTCTTGCCGCCGATCTGGGCGATCCGGTGCTGCTGAGACTGCCGGAACAGGGCCACCGCCCGCTGGTCCGCTATCGCCGTCAGGGTGATCAGCATATGCTGGTCGAATACGGCCCGCTGGTGCTCGATCTGGAACTGCGCCTGCGCATCCACGCGCTGATGCTGGAACTGGAAGCGATGGCGCTGCCCGGCGTGACAGAGGTGACGCCGGGCATCCGGTCGCTGCAAATCCACTATGACAGCCGCGTGCTGCGCCAGTCCTCGCTGCTCGATGCTCTCGCCGGAGCGGAAGAGCGACTGGGCGGGCTGGACGACTTTGAGATACCGTCGCGCACGGTCTATCTGCCCCTGTCGTGGAATGATCCTGCGATCCACGAGACGGTCGAAAAGTACATGGCATCGGTGCGCGATGATGCGCCGTGGTGCCCCGACAACATCGAGTTCATTCGCCGGGTCAACGGCCTTGCCAGCCAGGACGATGTGCAGCGCATTGTCTTTGATGCCGAATATCTGGTGCTGGGGCTGGGCGATGTCTATCTGGGCGCGCCCGTCGCCACCCCGGTCGATCCACGCCACCGGCTGGTGACGACCAAGTACAACCCCGCGCGCACATGGACTCCGCCCAATGTCGTGGGCATCGGCGGGGCCTATATGTGCATCTATGGCATGGAGGGACCGGGCGGCTACCAGCTGTTCGGGCGCACTATACAGGTGTGGAATTCATGGCGGCAGACCAGTGCATTCGGAGAGGGCAAGCCGTGGCTGCTGCGCTTTTTTGACCGCATCCGCTTCTTCCCGGTCAGCGCCGACGAACTGACCGAGTGGCGGCGTGATTTCCCCTTGGGGCGGCGCGATATCCGCATTGATCAGGGCACGTTTCGCCTTTCCGAATACCGCGCCTTCATGGCCGAAAACGCGGGCTCCATCGCCGCGTTCCAGCTGGTGCGCGAGGCTGCTTTTGCTGCCGAGCGGGCCGATTGGGAACAGCGCGGAGAGTTCAGCCGGGTAGCGGAACTGACCAGCGAGGCCGACGCTGCGGTCAGTATTGCCGAGGTTTCAGTTCCAGAAGGATGCGAACTGGTCGAAGCTCCGTTCGGCGGCGTGTTGTGGTCATGGGCGATTGCCGAAGGCGCGCGGGTACAGGCAGGCGAAACGGTGGCGGTGATTGAGGCGATGAAGATGGAATCGCCGGTCATCAGCCCGGTCAGCGGCGTGGTGCGCAAGATCTATCCAGCGGAACGCCAACCCGTCAGCCCCGGCTCGCCGTTGTTCGCGGTGGAGGTGGTTTGATGCTGGCGAGAACCATCGCCAAGGCCGTCCAGTCAGGCCAGCAGAGCGCCGAAACGGTCGCACAGGCCGCGCTTACCCGGATTGCGCACTATGATGCGGTCCAGCCGCAAGCGTGGATCAGCCGCTTTGCGCCCGATGCCGTGCTGGCTGCCGCGCGCGCTGTGGATGCGCGGATTGCGGCGGGCCAAGTCTTGCCGCTGGCGGGCGTGCCGTTCGCGGTGAAGGACAATATCGACGTCGCCGGGCTGGAAACCACCGCCGCCTGCCCGCCATTCGCCTATGCGCCGGTCGCCAATGCTTTCGTCGTCCAGCGCCTGCTCGATGCCGGGGCGGTGTGCGTGGGCAAGACCAACCTTGACCAGTTCGCCACCGGGCTGAACGGCACGCGCAGCCCCTATGGAGCGCCGGCTTGCGTGTTCAATCTGGACTATGTCAGCGGCGGATCGAGTTCCGGCTCGGCGGTTGTGGTGGGGGCCGGGCTGGTGCCATTCGCTTTGGGCACCGACACGGCGGGGTCTGGCCGCGTGCCTGCCGCATTCAACGGACTGGTCGGCCTGAAACCCAGCAAGGGCCGCTGGAGCACAACTGGCTTGCTCCCGGCTTGCCGTTCGCTCGATTGCATCACCGTCATGGCAGCCGACGCCGCCGATGCCGCGCTGGTGGACAGCGTAGTCGCCGGGTTTGACGCGGCGGATGTCTATGCGCGCCGCCTGCCTGACGCGGCAATTGCGGGTAAACGGGTGGGTGTACCCTTGCCCGCGAACCGCCCGTGGTTTGGCGACCTTCAGGCGGAATACCTCTACGGACAGGCGCTCGAACGGCTTAAATCGCTCGGCTATGAGCTGATCGAGGTGGATATCACCCCCCTGCTCGATGCGGCAAGGCTGCTCTACAGCGGCCCGTGGGTGGCAGAGCGCACCGCCGCGATGGCCGATGTGCTGCGCGACATGCCGGACGCCATCGACCCTGCGGTGCGCGAAATCGTCGAGGCTGGCCTCAGCATGAGCGCGGCTGACGCCTTTCGCGGGCAATACCAGCTTGCCGCACATGCCCGCGCGGCAGAGGCGATCTGGAGCCGGGTTGACATGCTGGCCGTGCCGACATCGCCGACGATCTACCGGGTCGCGGAAATGCTGGCCAATCCCATCGCGCTCAACAGCCATTTCGGCACGTATACCAACTTCGTCAACCTGCTGGATATGGCCGCCATCGCGGTCCCGGCTGGCTTTCGCCGCAACGGCACCGGCTTTGGCATAAGCTTTTTCGCCCCCGCAGGAACCGACCGGGCGCTGCTGGATGTTGCCGCACACTGGGGCAATCCCTACCCTGCCCCGCCCCTGGCCAACGAGACTATGATGGAAACGATCACCCTGGCCGTCGTCGGCGCGCATCTGGAAGGGATGCCGCTGCACTGGCAACTGACATCGCGCGGTGCGCGCTTCCTTGGCGCGGCAGAAACCGCGCCCACTTACCGGCTTTATGCGATGGCCGATAGCGTGCCGCCAAAGCCCGCGCTGGTGCATGATGCCAGCGGCGGCGCGATCCTGCTGGAGCTTTACGAGCTGGACGCAGCTGCGTTCGGCAGCTTCGTTGCGGAAGTCCCGCCGCCGCTGGCGATCGGCACGGTCACGCTGGCCGATGGCAGCCAGGTCAAGGGCTTCGTCGCGGAACCGCGCGCTATGCTGGGCGCCGAAGACGTGACTGCGCTGGGCGGCTGGCGGGTCTATTGCAGCCGCTGACTTTTACCCATGACAGGCGCGCACGACTGAGCTAGGCGGCGCGCACCAATGGGGAACCTGCGCGCCTTTATCCGTGATCATCGCCGCCTTGCTGCAGTTCTGCTGGCATGCGCGCTGTGCATTCGGGCGCTGATGCCGGCAGGCTATATGCTGGCCAGCGATTCCCGGACGGTGACAGTAAAAATCTGTACCGACGGCATTTCCGGCGATCACGCGGCGCAGATCGTCATCCACCAGCAGGGCGACAGCAAGGGCGCAGCTGACCATGCCAAGGCCGATGGCACCTGCCCGTGGTCCGGGCTAGCGATGGCCTCTACCGGCGGGGCCGACGCGGTGCTGCTGGCGCTGGCGCTGGCATTCGTACTGGCGCTTGGATTTGCACCGGTCGCCGCGTCCCGCACGTTCCAGACCCCATACCTCCGCCCGCCGCTGCGCGGGCCTCCGGCACTGATCTGACAGACTGAACCGGCCGAGCGCGAGCAATCGCGGCAGGCCAGACTGACAGATTTCCCCTGATTGCGCCGGTTGGTGCGCATGCTGGGGAGCCATACCGGAATCACTTGCATGAAAACGTCACTTATCGCCGTCAGCTTTGCGCTGATGGCCGCTACGCCTGCGCTGGCCGATGAAACCGCTGATACCGTTGCCGATAATACCATCCTTGTCATCGGGCAGAAGGACGCGCCGATAGAGATCGTCCCACGCGGCCTTGCAGTCAGCCTGGGCTCAGAGCAATTTGCCGCTGTCAACGCCTTCAACACCGAAGACCTGATCAAATATGCGCCGAATTTTTTCGTGCGGAAGCGCTATTCCGGTGACAGCAATGGTGTCCCCGGCTTTCGCGGCACCCATTCGACGCAAAGCGCGCGGACGCTGGTGATGGTCGATGGGTTTGTCGCGTCCAACTTTCTCGGCAATTCATTTTCATTCGCGCCGAAATGGGGCGTGGTCGGTCCAGGCGAGGTGCGACAGTTCGACATAGTCTATGGTCCCTATTCCTCGCGCTATCCCGGCAATTCGATGGGCGGCATCGTCAACGTGACCACGCGTGACCCAAAGGAAACCGAAGCCTTCGCCACCGTACAGGGATTCGTTCAGCCCTATCGCCAGTTCGCCAGCAAGGACAGCTATGAGGGCTTTTCGGGAGAAGCCGGGTTTGGCTGGAAACAGCACGATGGGCCATTTTCGCTACGGCTGACCGGACGGTTTTTTCGCAATGACGGCCAGCCGATGACTTTTCTGGGACTGGTCCCGGTATCTGGCGCAGCAGGAACTGTCGTTACGGGGGCGGTGATCGATCCCGAACATCTGCGGGCCACCGCCGCTGGCACCGGCATTCCCGGCGCGCCTGGCAATGCAACCAATCCCTATTTTGCGGCACAGTCCCCCGCGCGGATCACGCAGGAACAGGCCAAGCTCAAGATCGGGTACGATGACGGCGCGCTGACCGGCCAGTTGCTGCTGGCATTCTGGCACAATGAAGACAGCCAGACGCAGCCGAACTGCTATCTGCGCGACGCGGCAGGCGCTGTCGTATGCGAAGGCCGGGTTACTTTTGCAGGAAAGACCTACACTGCTTCAGGGGCGAATTTTTCAAGAACACTGCGCGATGAAGTCCTTGCCGGGCTGAAACTGGCCGCGCCACTGGCGGACAATACAACCGCGCGGCTGGCGGTATCGACATATCAGATTATCCGTTCTGACGCGTTCACCTCGAACAGCTATGCCGCTGGCCAGACGCACGGCGCAGGCACACTGGCGGGGCAAGGGCCGACCGGCTGGTACACCGGCGATTTCGCACTGGAGAACAAGACTGCCGCGCGCGAGCTGTCGTTCGGGCTGACTGCCAATCAATACCATACCGATCAGACGCGCTACACCCTGGGCAACTGGGACAGCGCGCCGGGCAAGGCATTGTCCACCCGCACCTTTGGCAAGACCCGTCAGCTTTCGGCATGGGCCGAAGCGCGCTGGCTGCTTGATCCGCTGACTGTTACGATGGGCGTGCGTTATGACAACTGGCGCGCCTATGGCGGCGGACTGACGCGGTTAGGCACGGGCGCGCTGGCCGGGCTGCCGGTTACCGGCGGCTATGCGGCACGCAAGGCTGACTCGGTTGATCCCAGCCTGACGTTCGAATACCGCTTTGCCGACGGCACGCAGGTGCAGTTAAGTCTGGCCAGCGCCACCCGCTATCCCACGGTAGGCGAACTGTTTCAGGGCAGCCTCAACGGCGACGGCACATTCAATCTGCAAAGCTTTGATCCCAACTTGCGGCCAGAACGCAGCAAGGACGCCAACCTGCTGATCGCGCATCAGTTCGGAGTGGTGAAGATGACCGGATCTGCGTTTTTCCAGCGGGTACGCGACACGGTATTTTCGTTCACCGGCTTCAACCAGAACGGCGTGACCACCAGCAGCTTCAAGAACATCGACCTGACCAGCCAGTACGGCTTTGAACTGATCGCCGAAACGCACGACTGGCCACTGCCGGGGATGGATATGGATGCCAACGCTGCGTTCATTAATGCCCGTACCCTGCGCAACCCGGCCAACCCGCTCGCTGATGGCGTGCAATTTCCTCGCATTCCGAAATGGCGGGTCAACGCCAGCATTCGCTATGCCCTGACCCGCACAGTGCAGGCATCGCTGGGCCTGCGCTTTGCCACCCGGCCCAACACCGACCTGCTGGGCCAGCAACGCGGCGATACGTTCGGCTTTACCTCGGAACTGTTCGCTGTGGACTTGCGGGTAAACTGGAGTGTGAACGATCACTTCCGCCTTTCCGCAGGGGTCGATAACCTGACCAACGACCGGGCCTGGGTATTCCATCCCTATCCGCAGCGCACTTTCCTGATCGAAGCGGGATGGAAACTGTGACCGCCGGACACACCGGCCAGCGCGCGGCGCTTTATCGCATGGTCTGGCGCTGGCATTTCTATGCTGGGCTGTTCGTCATTCCGTTTATCCTGATCCTGTCCGTGACCGGCGCAATCTATCTGTTCAAGCCGCAGATCGAACGGTGGGAGGAACGGGCCTGGAAACACCTGCCTGATAACGCTTCAGTATCTCCCGACGCGCAATTGAGCGCCGCGCTGGCGGCCTTTCCGGGTGCCTCGTTCCATAGCTATCGCCTGCCGCAGCAGGCGGGCGATGCGGCGTTGATCCACCTTACCCTGAAGAATAGCCAGGCAGGCGAGCAATCGATGCGCGATGTCTTCGTCTCTCCGCAAGGTCGCGTTATAGGCAGCCTTGATCCGCAGGCGCGGATTATTCGGATCGATCATGACATCCACGGCCAGATGCTGCTGGGCAGGCGCGGTAGCTGGCTGGTGGAACTGGCGGCAAGCTGGGCCTTGGTCATGGTGCTGACGGGCATGTACCTGTGGTGGCCGAAAGGCCGCGGGATGGCCGGAGTAGTCTGGCCGCGCCTGAACCGGGGAACGGCGGTGGCCTGGCGCGATCTACACGCCGTCACCGGCTTCTGGGTGGCCGGGCTGGCGACACTGCTGCTGATTACCGGGCTGCCCTGGTCAGATGTGTGGGGCAGCGCGTTCAAGGCACTTCGCAGTGAACTGGGTGCCTCCGCCGCCCGCCAGGACTGGACCATCGGCGGCCGCGCGCCAGACGCCGGGAAACCGGCAGTGGGGGAACATGCCGAACACGAGCACAGTACGATGATGGCGGCAGCCCGCCTTGGCGGCATGGCGGGCATGGTCCACGTGCCGCTGGGCATGATCGTCGCCCGCGCCAAAAGCGAACATCTGGCATTTCCCGTCACCGTCGCCCCGCCAAGACCGGGCGAAGCAGGCATGGCGTGGACAGTCAAATCCGAAGCGCAAAACCGCCCGTTGCGGGTGACGATCACGTATGACGCGATGACCGGAAGGGAAATTTCGCGAGCGGAATTTGCCGACAAGCCGGTGGCCGACCGGGTGATCGGCTATGGCGTG
>JBDTUQ010000038.1:0-20610 GCA_040007615.1 Novosphingobium sp. | reverse complement strand
GTCCCGAAGCCTCGACGCTGACCGAGAACCCCCGGAAACCGTCCTCATAGGTCGGGATCACCGCACCTTGGTATAAGAGCGCCATTCGGTGGTAAAGCTGGCAATGGTGTGGATGCCAATGCCCGAGCGATTGCGCGGTGTCGCGTAGTTCAACCCACGCCCGAAACCGTGTCCGGTTCGCTTTCCGCCCACAGCATTTCGGCCATCGCGTCGATCTCGGCAAATTCGCTGGCCGGCAAGGCCACAGGAAACAGGTCCAGCTCCAGTTGCCGGGGGTCATAAGCGGGGCAGTTTGAAGCGCGGCGGTCACCATCACGATGTGCCGGGTCGCGGCGGTTCAGGGAAACCGGGTTCCCGCGCGGATCAAGCAGGCGTCGGCGCAAGGCCTGTTGCAGCAGTTGCAGGCGAAACAAGGCCTCTACCCCGGCCCGGTCAGGATCGTCGGCGCGACAGGTGGCCCAGCGCGCCTCAATCTGGCCGACCCGCTCAATCACCATAGCATTGTATGTGCGATGCGGGCCGCGATGCATGGGCAGCGCCATAGTTATCGCCGCGCGCTGGCTGGCGGGCAACAGAAGGCCGTTGCGCCGAAAATCGTCCAGCCCGATCCGCGAGCGCCCCAGCGTTGAGACGAAACCGGCAAAGCAGTTCCTGGTCAACAATTGCAGCGGCAGAATGTGGTGGCGCTGCAAACCGGGATCGTAACCGGGCCTGCCGCACTGATTGACGGAGCGAAACGAAAGCGCAGGCAGGCTGACCGCAGGGGGCATGCGCGGACCCGCAACTACGTCAGCAAATTCATCTAGTCCTTCCAGCAGCAAACCCTGCTTCAAGCCAGCCGCCGGACCCGCAGAAGGCGGCCGTCTGCCGCCATGTCAAAATGAAGGGCACGGCCCTGCTCATCACTGACCTGTCGCGCTGGCTCAAGGCCCGATTGCACCAGCGCATGGATTATCCGCGCGGCAAGGCGGGCGGTTTCCTGCGGCGTTTCGCCCTCAACCGCCGCAATTTCTGCTTCGTATCCGGTGAACAGCGACAGGCCCTTGCTGGTCATGACGTCGCCGTCGCTGCGCACCAGCGAAGTTAGCCCCAGTGCCGGGAACACCCCGCCCGAAAGCCATGCCCTGACCACGCTCATGAAATAAGCGGGCGCCATCAGGCTGCGCGCCGTTTCCCAGCCTACCGCACGCAAGCCCGGCAGCCGCGCCAGTTCGGCCCCCAGCCCGGCCAGAACCCGCACCACCGGGATCAGTGCGCCAGCAGAAGCCAGGTGCGGCCCTGGCACGATCCGCATGGCTTCCGGGCGGGGTTCCAGGACCGACCGATCAAGCCCGAAGAGATGCTCTGCCGGAAGCGCGGGCGCCTGTGTGCGCGGGGAAAGGCCGGTCAGATCATATGTGAGGCCCATAGCCAGAAGTTCAAGCCAGCCCTCAGCCTCCTTGGGCTGAAAACTGACGGAAAAAGCGGTGTTTTCGGCAGGCATCGCGGCAACACGCACAACAGCAGAGGCATCCGGGCGTTGCCCAGGCGCGAACACGAGTGTCAATGCGGTGCCAGTTTGCGTCACGTACCCGATCACACTTTCGGCAAAAGAATTTGCCTTCCCTGTCATGTTCTTACGGTTTGCCGTAATTTTCTTCGACGTCGAGTCCCTCACCCGACGGATGCAACCAATACAGAGGCAATACTTAAAATACACCCATCCGCATACCCACGCCTATCGCCATACCCATTTCGCGGCATTGCTTAAGCACGGCGCGGGAGGGACTTTTGGCGGTGAGTATGGTTTGCGGCGTGTCTGCTTGCAGGTTGACGATCATTCTTTCGGCGATGCGCCGCAGCCGCCAGCCGGTAACTATGCGTTCAATCTGAGCCTCTGCGCCCTGCCCTGCTGATCCGGCGGCGATCATGGTCGCATAGCCCCGCCCCTCGATCCGCCCCAGCAGCGGATAATAGCAGCGATCGAACATCTCCTTCATCTCGCCGCTCATGCTGCCCAGGTTTTCGGGGCACACAAACAGGTAAGCGCTGGCCGCCAGCAGGTGTTCTGCGCGCGTGTCAGCCGCGCGCAAAATCATGGCCATATCGCCCGCTCCGCGCGCCGCCGCCCGCGCCATAGCCTCGCTCGCGCCTGTACGACTGTGCCAGATGATTGCCAGCAAAGGCTGCCTCCTTGCCTTGGGAGGCTACCCAAGCGCGCGGCGGAGCAATTGTCAATCAAGCGGCCCGTTCCACCATTTTCGCCCGCGCCAACCTTCCCCCCCGGCGAGCAATTGGCTAGCGAAGAGGCATGGCATCAAGATCAGTTTCGCTTTTCGGCATCGAACGCTCGCTGGGCGGCAAGGCCTGGCGCTGGCGCAGCGGCAACATGGCGCTGGGCGAAGCCAACTTGTCGGATGGCAACGATCTGGTCGCGCAAATCCTGCTCGCGCGGGGCGTCCCCCCGGCAGAACTGGAGCGCCATCGCAGCCCATCGATCAAGGCCTTTCTGCCCGATCCTTCAGCCTTCCGCGATATGGATGTCGCAGCGGAACGGCTGGCCCAGGCAGTCCTGGATCAGGAAACCGTCACCATTTACGGCGATTACGACGTCGACGGAGCAACCAGCGCGGCGCTGCTCATCCGGCTGCTGCGGGATCTGGGGCTGGAAGCACGCTATTACATCCCCGATCGCCTGCTCGAAGGCTACGGCCCTTCGGGAGAGGCTCTGGTAAGGCTGGGGCAGCAAGGCAGCAGCCTGATTGTTACCGTGGATTGCGGAGCAATGGCGCACGAGGCGCTGGCTATGGCCCGAGCATCCGGAGTCGACGTGATCGTGGTTGATCATCACAAGTGCTCTGCCGAACTGCCCGATGCTCTGGCGCTGGTTAATCCCAACCGCCTCGACGAAGGTGAACTCGCCGCCGCGCACGGCCATCTGGCAGCGGTCGGCGTCGCGTTCCTGCTGGCCGTCGCCACAGTCCGCACTTTGCGCCAGCGCGGCTTTTTCACCGGGAGGGCAGAGCCAGACCTGTTCGCCCTGCTCGATCTGGTGGCGCTGGGCACCGTGGCCGATGTCGCCGCGCTGCACGGGCTGAACCGGGCGATGGTGGCGCAAGGGCTGAAGATCATGGCCCGGCGTGACAATATCGGCATGGCCGCGCTGATCGACGCCAGCCGCCTGTCTCGCCCGCCCACGTGCAGCGATCTGGGCTTTGCGCTGGGTCCGCGCGTTAATGCCGGTGGCCGGGTGGGCGAATCGACGCTCGGCGTGCGGTTGCTGACAACGCAGGACGCAGACGAAGCGCAGATGATCGCCGCCCAGCTTTCCCGCCTTAACGAAGAACGGCGCGGGATCGAGGCAGTCGTACAGGAAGCCGCTGAGGCGCAGATAGAGCGCCAGCACAACCGCGCCGTCATAGTGCTGGCCGGATCGGGCTGGCATCCCGGCGTCATCGGCATCGTCGCCGGGCGGATCAAGGAGAAAACGGGCAAGCCGTGTCTGGTCATCGCGCTGGACGCCGATGCGGATGGCAATGGCAAGGGGTCTGGCCGCTCGATCACCGGCGTTGATCTGGGTGCGGAGATCATGGCGGCCAAAGAACACGGTTTGCTTATCGCAGGCGGCGGGCATGCAATGGCAGCGGGGCTTACCATTGCCCCCGGCAAGCTGGACGCCTTGTCAGACTGGCTGGACGAGCGGCTGGGCAGCGCCGTGATCGCCGCGATGGCCGGGCAAAGCCTGCTGCTCGACCTCAGCCTCACTCCGCGCGCGCTGACGCCCGACATTATCAACACGCTGGAAAGCGCCGGACCGTTCGGCATGGGCTGGCCCGCACCCAAGCTTGCTGTAGGCCCGGTTCGCCTGATTAAGGCCGACGTCGTAGGCACCAATCACTTGCGCCTGATCGTGCGCGGCGACGATGGCGGCAGTTTCAAGGCCATCGCCTTTCGCGCCGCCGATTCCGACATGGGCCAGGCTCTGCTAAGCCAGGGAGCGAACC
Source organism: Novosphingobium sp. (assembly GCA_040007615.1). Taxonomy (GTDB): domain Bacteria; phylum Pseudomonadota; class Alphaproteobacteria; order Sphingomonadales; family Sphingomonadaceae; genus Novosphingobium. The sequence goes on along the minus strand of JBDTUQ010000038.1, from coordinate 16,627 downwards.
GCAAGATATGGCTGGTTGGCCGCGCAAAGATCGATGATTGGTCGGCCCGGTTGCAGGCAGAACTGCACGTGGAAGACGCCGCTTGGGCTGATTAGCACTATTCGTCCGCAAGGGACTTGACCCCCGCGCTTCCCCCCCTTATTGGCGCGGCCTTGCCAAGCAGCTTGTGTTGATCTGGCCCCATCGTCTAGCGGTTAGGACGCGGCCCTTTCACGGCTGAAACACGGGTTCGATTCCCGTTGGGGTCACCATTTTCCGGTAGTTTGACGGGAAATGCCAAGCAAGCATCGGCCCCTTCGTCTAGCGGTTAGGACGCGGCCCTCTCACGGCTGAAGCACGGGTTCGATTCCCGTAGGGGTCACCAGCAAAATCATGCAATGCCCGCTGCAGCGGATATCTGGCGCATAACGTCTGCCCTTACAGCTTCGCTGAGGGCGGACGTCTATCGGCTGCAATCAATCGGTTGAGCTTTTGAGCCTGAACAGGATCAGCGCCGCAGCCAGCGAACCTGAAGCCATGATCACAGCGACTGACGCCAGCCCCAGTCCCGACTGGAGCAGGAACCCCGCCAATACCGGGCTAAGCGCTGCGCCGCCGCGTCCGACTCCGATCACGAAGCCGGTGCCACCTGCACGTACCGCAGTCGGGAAGGAGGCCGCGACCAGTGCGTAAAGCCCGACCATCCCGGCGTTGGTGCAAAAGCCCCCTGCGGCAGCGGCGAGTGACAGGCTGTTCAGATCGGCCTGGCCCTGGCCGAAAATCGTAATCATGACTGTGGATGCGAGCATTGCGCCGATCAACAGGCCGCGCACCGTGAAGCGCAGCGAGAGCATAGAAAACAGCAGCGCTCCGAGCAGACCGCCGACATTCGCCCAGACAAGCACTCCGCCCGCGCTGGACGGAGAAAACCCCATATCGACAACGATCTTCGGCACCCATTTAAGGATGAAGTAGAAGGTTATCACGTGGAGGAAATAGGCAGCTGTTAACACCACGGTGATCGGCGCCAGGCCAGAACGGAACAGTTCTGATATGCGCGCGCGGTTTGCATGGGGTTCCATCGGAGGGAGTTCACTGATCGCGCCGTGGCCGAGAGCGCGCAGCGAACGGTTAACCCGCGCCAGCGTATCCGATGGGCGACGGTGAAGCAGTGAGCCAACCGGTTCAGGCGCGAGCAGCGGCACTAGCGGCAGACACATCGCCGTGACCCCCGCCCCCAGAAAGAACACATCGCGCCAATCTCCAGCCTTTAGCAAGTGACTGGCGATCGCCCCGCCAACAATCCCGCCCGCCGGAAAACCCGCCGCCATGATGGCCACCGTCGCCCCGCGCCATTTATCGTTCGCATATTCGGCGACCAAGGCATTGGTTGTCGCCAACATGCCACCAATCCCGAAGCCGGTGATCAGGCGTGTGGCGGCGAGAGCGCCGATGCTGGCCGCCTGTGTAGTCGCGAACATTCCGCTGGCCATCAAAACAAGGCAGCCAATAGTGGTCGCTTTGCGCCCGATCCGGTCGGCCACCTGACCCAGAAGCACTGAGCCAAACGCCATCCCGACAAGTTCCATAGACAGCACTACGCCGAGCGCGGCCCGGTCGATCCCCCATTCGCTGGTAATCCCCGGAGAAGCGAAGGAGATGGAAAGCACGTCAAATCCATCAAGCGCGTTCAGGAGTACGCACATGGCTACTGCCAGCACTTGCCGGCCGGTCATCGGCGACTGCGCCAAGGTTATACGCGGATCCATGACTGTCATTTCTGCCCTCTCCCACCTGCCTGTCGGGCAGTTCTCCGGTCGCCGCGAACCCGTATCTATCCCGCCACGATCATCTGGGCACCGATTTATCGATCCTTATATGGCGGACACGGCCACAATCAACTTTGTGGATCGCGGGACAGGCTGCTCACACAATCCCCGCGCCCAGCCTCACGGCCTTGCGTTCCTGCGCCTTGCGGCTGCGCCACAGGCTTGCACGATAGGCACCCAGCACATCGATCGCCCCGCCAGCCTCTGCCCGTACTTTGGCAAGGATCGGCGCGACGTCGATGTTGTAGGCCCGGCTCTGGGGCCGTTTACTGGCCCAGCCCCCGAATCCATTATAGCCCCTTCCGCCCGCCTTCAGGCTAACTCACTGTTACCGCATCGTTAAAAGCTGAAAACCGGTTCCAACTTTTCAGCACGATGCTTTAGATGATGCCCTTTTCCTTCAAGGCCGCAAGTTCTTCCCCACCCATTCCAAGCCGCTCGGCATAGATCTCGGCGTTGTGTTCGCCGGAAAATCGCGGAGCGGTGCGGTGCACCGAAGAGGGCGTTTCCGAAAGGCGCGGGAAACAGTTCTGCATTTTCACCGTGCCATGATCGTCATTGGGCACCGAAATGATCGCATCACGCGCCACGAAGTGCGGATCCTTGAGCATATCAGGTGCGCGATAGACACGGCCGGCGGGGATCGAATATTCGTTCATCTTCGCCTCAAGCTCTTCGATGGGGAGCGTTGATGTCCAGTCGTCGATCAGGTTATCAAGCTCCACCTGATTGGCCCCGCGCGCACCGTGGGTGGAATAGCGTTCGTCAGTCGCAAGCTCGGGCCGACCCATCGCGTGTGCGAGGCGCGCGAAGATCGCATCACCGTTCGCGCCGATCATGTATTCGCCGTCAGAGCACTTGTAGACGTTTGACGGCGCAATCCCCTTGAGAACAGAACCTGAGCGTTCGCGGATCATGCCATCAACGTCGTATTCGACAACCAGGCTCTCCATCACCTGCAGCACCGCTTCATACAGTGCGGAATCGACCACCTGCCCGCGCCCGGTCTGCTCGCGGCTACGCAGCGCGGCGAGCGCACCCATGCAGCCATAGGTTCCGGCGAGCGAATCGCCGATGGAAACGCCCATGCGGCTAGGCGGACGGTCGGCATCGCCAACAATCGCGCGCCAGCCGCCCATAGCCTCACCGATCCCGCCAAACCCGGCGCGGTCAGAATAAGGGCCATCCTGACCATAGCCGGATACGCGCACGATAATCAGACCGGGGTTGATCGCATGGAGCGTGGCCGGATCAAGGCCCCACTTTTCCATCGTTCCCGGCTTGAAGTTTTCGATCATGATGTCAGCATCGGCAAGCAGCTTGCGCGCAAGTTCCTGCCCTTCTGCGACGCGCAGGTTGATCGAGACTGAACGCTTGTTGCGGCCGATCACCTGCCACCATACTTTATGCGCGCCGTTGCCCCAGATACGCATCGGATCGCCGACGCCAGGCAACTCGATCTTGACGACGTCAGCGCCCATGTCGCCCAGCAACTGCCCGCAGAATGGTCCGGCGATGAACTGACCCAGTTCAACAACTTTGACGCCTTTCAACGCGCCGGTGTTTTCCTTCAACATCACTTCGCTTCACCCTTTGGAAATCCGCCCGCCTTTGCCACCTGCGAAGGGAGCTGCTTGCCCATGACGCCGCCAAGCCAGAGCGAAGTGGCCACCAACGCATCAAAATCCACGCCCGTCTGCACGCCAGAGCGGTTGAGCAGGTAGATCACATCCTCAGTCGCGACATTGCCCGCCGCGCCGGGTGCGAATGGGCAGCCGCCAAGGCCGCCAATCGCCGCGTCGACAGTGCTCGCCCCCGCCTCTATCGCCGCCCAGACGTTGGCGATGGCGGTGTTGCGGGTATCGTGGAAATGCACCCGCACCGGGATTGACCCGATCACTGCCTTTACCGCTGCGACCAGTTGCGAGACTTGTGCCGGCACGGCAACGCCGATGGTATCGGCCAGCGCAATCTCGCACGGCCCGGCCTCAGCCATCTGGCGCGCCATCGCGACGACGCGGGCGGGATCGACTTCGCCCTCAAACGGGCAACCGAACGCGGCGGAAATCGTCACCTGCGCAGACAGGCCAGCCGCTTTGCCTTGCGCGATGATGCGCCGGGCGACCTCCAGCGATTCCGCGCTGGTCTGCTTCTGGTTGCGGATGCCGAAAGTGTCACTGGCGAGCGCCACCGCGCCCAGCTGATCCAGCCCGCAGGCAATCGCCCGGTCCGCACCCTTTTCGTTGAGCACCAGCCCGATCCGGGTAATGCCCTCAGGCCGCCCGAGCAGTCTGACCACGTCCTCGGCATCCGCCATCTGCGGCACGCGCGCGGGATTGACGAAACTGGTCACTTCAAGACGCCTGACTCCGGCAGCGATGGCACGCCGTGCCAGTTCGACCTTGTCCGCGGTGGAAACCAGAACCTTCTCGTTCTGCAATCCATCACGCGGACCAACTTCGACAATTTCAATTCCAGCCATTGCGGCGCTCCGCTTCTCCGACACTCGACATGCGTGTTGCAGCTATTGCCGCCGGAGGAAAGTCCGCTGAAATTTGATGGAATGACCGTCAGGCGGTTCTGACTGACGCAGACCAGACCGGAAGCGGGGCCAGTGAAGAATAGGCTGGCATGGAGTGATAGAGCGGGTCCAGCGCCCTCGATAGAGCGTTCAAGGCACGTGGACCCGCTCGTCGATATTGCGCTCGATCTGGCCAAGCAGAAGGACGAAATGGCGGGCTGATTGCCGCCCCGGGCAGGATTTGCAGCGCGGCGGCCACGCACCCAAACAATGATCGCGTGGCGCGCGCCGCAACCCCGTTCATTGTCCGCAAAGTTCGAAGCGGAACGCCCGGCGGGCAACCGGGGGATGTGGTCAGGAACCTGTCCAGCGAGGCTTGCGCTTTTCCTTGAAGGCAGCCTCGCCCTCACGGGCGTCATCAAGCTGGATGATTTGTTTCATCCACGACATCGAAAGCTCGTAAAGTTCCTCTTTCCTGCTGGCCGGTTCCACCGCCGCTCGTGCCAACGCCTTTGTCGCCTGGATCGCAACGGGCGCACACGCAACTATCGCTTCAGCGTAGTTGCGCGCGACTTCCAACGAAGTGCCCGCAGGGGCAACATCGCTCACTAGGCCCCAGCGTTGCGCCGTTTGCGCATCCATCCTCTCACCGGTCAGCAAATACCGCATCGCCACATGCCAAGGCATGCGCATGGGCAAGAGGTTGGCGCCTCCTCCCAGTGCCGCAAACCCGACAAGCGGTTCGGGCAGACCGAACTTGGCGTTCTCGTCCGCTATGATGAGATCACAGGCTAGTGCAAGTTCAAAGCCGCCCCCGAAGGTGAGGCCGTTCGCCGCCGCGATAATCGGTTTGGTCATCGAGCACCGGTTTGACAGTCCTGCCCAGCCCGAAGCAGGCATCGCTTCCTGCATGTCATCATTCAGATCGTGACCACAGCAGAATGCACGGCCCACCCCGGTGATGATCGCCACACGCAGCGAATTGTCCGCTTCATAGAGATCCCACAGTGCGGCAAGCTCGTGACAAGCCGCTATGGTAAGTGCGTTCAACTTCTCAGGATGGTTCAGTGTGATCGTCAGGACCGGACCGTCCCGGTCGGAGGTGATCATCGACATGGGATGTTATCCTCTCTCAAAACATACCGCGCAAGTTCCGCGGATCGGACCCAAAGCGGATTTCTCAATTAATTGAGCGCCTTTCGTTTGGCAGCATGCCCAGCATCGAGGCATGATGCATGCCAATCAGCCACTCTCCGTCTCCTTCGACAAAGAGCAGCGTAATGCGCATGGTCAGCGAGATTTGGCCGATCACGAAATAGACAAGCCCACCCACTGCAACGCTTGTGCCGGACAACCGTGATACCGCGAGATCGCCAAACCGCGCACTCGCAGCACCTTCCGCTGGCAGTGCCGCGAAGTAAGCCTGGATCGCAGTCCGGCCAATCAGAAGGCTGTCGTTTGACCCGTAGAATAGTGCGTCGTCCCGATAGAATGCCGCCAGACCGCCGCTGTCGCGACGGGAAAATCGATCGGACCAGTCTGCCAGGAACTCAAGCGGATCGAATATATCCATAGGAAACTCCATTCAATTTCCCAACCAGTGCGAACGGACTGGCGTGTTAGTGCCGCAAATCCACTCGGCAGACCGAGCCTCAGGCGCCGCCGTCGATCGTCAGGATCGTCCCGGATGTATATCCCGATACGGGGGAGGCAAGAAATGCCGTGGCGCGACCAATTTCGTCCGGCTCGGCCATCCGTCCGAATGGCATCGTCGCGACCAGTTCCTCCCACCGGTCAGGGTCGCCAAACATGCGTTCCGCCCGGTCCCGCAGGATGAGCTTGATGCGCTCCGTCTTGACCGGCCCGGGATTGATTCCAACGACACGTATCCCGTCAACCGACGCACCTCTCGCAAGGCCTTTGGTAAACGCCATAAGGGCAGCATTGCCTGCTCCACCGGCAAGATACGATGGATCAGGCCGCTCGCCCGCAGCTCCTATGATGTTGACGACCACTCCCTTGCTGGCGGCAAGCAAGGGATAAAGAGAGCGGGTAAGGTCAATAAAGCCATAGACCTTGAGGTCCCAGGCTTTGCGCCACCGCTCGCTGGACAGATCGGTAAGTCCGCCAGGGGGGATTGAACCGGCATTGTTGACCAGAATGTCAAGCGACGGGATGCCTTTCGCCACGCGTTCGATTTCATCGGTCTGTGACAAGTCGGCTGCGATCAGGCGCGGGGCGGCATTGCTGATTGCTGCAATTCGTTCGCTAGCTTGCTCAAGGACATTCATGTCCCGCGCAACCAGCGTAAGCGTGCATCCTTCCTGGGCCAGTATCTCGGCAACGGCAAGGCCAATGCCTTGCGAACCGCCAGTGACCAGCGCATGCTTTCCGTACAAGTGTAAATCCAAGACCAATCCCCTGCCGGTTGCATCAGCCATTGCCGCCACATCGGCACCGCTGCTGAACCAGCAGAAAGGGTGGTTTACTCGAAGTCAACGGCAAAGAGAGGGACCGCGCAGCCAGCGCCACAGTGCCGGTAATGCGTTACTTTGCCGCGTCGCCAATTTCCCTTTCGAAAGCTGGCCAGTTTGGCCAAAAATATCGCCATTGCCCACTTCGGGGAACGACAAAGAGGTTTTGTGATGGTGAAGCGTGACAGTAGCCGCATTGGCTTCATCGGCCTGGGGGACATCGGATCACCGATGGCGATGCGGCTGCATCAGCAAGGGCACAGGTTGACAGTATGGAATCGGAATCCGGAACGGTCCCGCGCATTTTCTGATGTCGGCGTTCCGGTTGCTGGTTCGGCAGCGGAGCTTGCAGGCGCGAGCGATATCGTCTGCCTGTGCATTTCTTCAGGGGCCGCGATAGAGGCGGTCGTGTTCGGGCCTGCAGGCATTGCCGAAGCCGATATCGCACCCAGCCTGATAGTAGACCATTCCACCATTTCACCGGATGAGACTCGCGCCTTCGCCGAACGCCTGCGCTCGTTAACCGACACCGCATGGCTCGATGCCCCTGTCTCTGGAGGCCCTGTCGGCGCACGCGCAGGGACGCTCGCGGTGATGGCTGGCGGCGGGGAAGCCGACTTTGAAATTGCCGCCCCTGTCTTGCAAAGCCTTGGTCACAAAGTCACGCATGTCGGCCCCCTCGGCATGGGTCAGCTGGCGAAAGCGTGCAACCAGATCATCGGGTTCATCACCACTGCCGCAATTGCCGAAGGATTGGGGTGCGCGGCAGCCGCCGGTCTACCAGCCCCTTTGCTGGCAGAGATCATGGAGGGCGGACTGGCCGACTCTGCCGCCCTTGCCGAATATCGCCGCGCCACGGCGGCGGGTGAGCCTGGCGGAATTGCCGGGCTGATCGGCGCGTACATGGATATGGCCGGCGGCTACGTGCGTCCTCAATATGCTGGGAAGCTGGACATCTTGCATAAGGACATCGCCATCGCCAAACAGATCGCGAATGCCAGTGGCCGGGAACTCGGCCTCCTCGACCAGGTCGAAGCGATGGGCCGCAAGCTGAATTACCAATAGCTTTGCGGCTTCAGCACATATGCGGCAAATCACCCGGACGCGGAGGCAATTGTTTGCGTGTAGCGAAACAGCCGTCATGCGTCAGAATAGCGCAACATGAATCGCGTAATACAATGGACAGGAGTCAGGTATGAAGCTGCAAGGGAAAGTGGCAATTGTCACGGGAACAAGCCCCAATATCGGTGGCGGTATCGTCGAAGCCCTTGCGGCGGCCGGTGCTTCCATCGTTGCGGTGGATGCGCGTGCGGAAAATGCCGAAGGTTGCGCGCATGCCGTCAGGGCGGCTGGGGGACAGGCAATTGGCATTGTCTGTGACGTCGTCGACGAAGCCCAGGTGTCAGCCGCGATCGATCAGGCACTGGCCAAATTTGGGCAGATCGACATCCTCGTCAACAATGCCGCGTTCTTCAACCAGAAGACAATCGCAGACATGCCATACAGTGAGTGGCGTCAGCAGATTTCCGTGATCCTGGACGGCACTTTTCTGTTCACGAAGTATGCCACCCCCGCCATGATTTCCCGTGGCAAGGGCGTTGTAATCAATATTGTGTCGACCGCCGGGCACCAGGGCCAGCCGGGCAATATCGCATACACTACGGCAAAAAGCGGATTGCTGAACTTCACGCGCTCGGCTGCAATGGAGTACGCGGCGCACGGCGTTCGCGTCGTTAGCCTGACACCGACGGCTACCGACTTTGGCGAATTCGCGGATCGAGCCAAGCGTTGGAACATCGAATTGGGCCCGATGCCGGACTATTCGGCACTCACCGCACGGTTCGCCAGCAGGTTGCCGATGCAACGCTTGCCCCACCCCAGCGACTACGGCGCGGCCGCAGTCTTTCTGGCCTCGGACGATGCGGGCATGATCACCGGGATAGATCTGAGAGTGGATGGCGGTGCCGTTGCCCGGTACTGGGCTTGGGAGCCAACCGACAATTGATGGCAGGGCACAGGCGGTAACGCCCGCCCTTGTGAGCGCGTTCGGTCTATAATTACGTTATAGCCGAATGCCCTCCGGGTGAATGATTTTTCGCATTTTCAAACTTGTCGATGCGTTACCCTGTCAAGAGGTTCCTTATCCGACATTAAACAGCCACGTCGCTTAACAGCGGCGTTTATTTTTGCGCCCACTGGCGGTTGAGAATGCAGGACAACTCCGGCCGACTTCCCCACACATAATCGCACCAACAAAAGAACGGGCCCCTGCATCGCATCCGATGCAGTGGCCCGCCCTTGTTGCATTACCAGATCAGATCAGGCGATCAAAGAGCGCCCGGCCGGATCGTGACCTTCAGCCAAATTTCGCGACCGCGCGAGATCGGGCCTTCGAAGTCGGGCAACTGACCGACTGCAGTTCCCGTTCCCCCACCGGTGAACGGTGTTTGGAAGCCGGAGTAGGGGTAATTACGGTCTGTCAGGTTACGACCGATAAGCGAGAACTCATAACCACCGGATTCCGATCCAACCGAGATCGAACCATCAAGCAGGAAGCGGTTCGACGCAATACCGATCGGGTTGAGTTCCTGAGACAGGAAGTATTTTGAGGTATATATCCCGTTCAGGTTGAACTTGGTCTTCAAGTTGCCGCCGACCGCTGTTTCGTACGAAAAGCCACCACTTGCGCTGAACTTCGGCGCACGCGGAAGCGTACGCCCCTGAAATTGCTGCTGAGCCTTCCCATTTACCACGAGCGAGCATCCGCCGGCGAAAGTTTGCCCGACATAACAACCACCAACGAACGACGAGTCATACTTGGCCGAGTTCAGCGCCGCAGCACCGTTGATCGTCAAGCCAGGCACGGAGCGGGGTGAGAATGAGACATCGCCCTCCAGGCCCTTCACTCGCGCCGATGAAGCGCTGAGAATGATCAGTGCAGTAGTAACTGGGTCGAGACGGCTGAGCTGAAGATTTTTGTACTTATAAGAGTACGCGGACAGATTCAGGCGGAGCTGATGATCGAACAACCTTGCCTTGACGCCGCCCTCGAAGCCCTGCACTGTTTCCGGATTATAGGAGGGGTCAATGGGAGCGACTTCGGAACCAGTGTAGTTGGTGGCCCCGATCGAAAAAGCACCGGACTTGTAGCCCTGCTTATAGGAAACGAAGAAATTCGTGTCCTCGTTCGGCTTGAAAGCAAGCGTCGCTTCGGGTGACCAGTTCGAAAATGTCACCTTCTGGGCAGTGAACGTGGCCGTCAGCGGCGCTGGCGAAACGATGTTATGATATTTGCTGTCCTGCGAGTAGCGCACGCCCGTCGACAGGCTCAGTTGCTGGGTGATATTCCAGTCCATCTGGCCAAAGGCCGAGATCGCTTTGGAGTTAAGCGGGAAAGTCCAGTAAGCCGAAAATGGCGTGATCACGCCCGGGCCGGCGAGCCCCACCCCCACCACTTGCTCACGGTCCAGCAAATGGTCGCTCTGGTAAAATCCGCCGAACATCAGATCGATTGGCGAATCAGGGCTTCTGAACGTGAGCCTCGCTTCCTGGCTGAACGAATTCTTCCGGATATTGGCAAGGGTGCCAATGAAGAATTTTGCGCCGGTCGTCCCAGGGTCAACCGCGCGCTGGTTAATGCCATACCAGCCCGTCACCGAGTTCAGCGAGATCGAATCAGTGAGTTGGTAGCTGATGTCGGCGGTGATCAGGTGCTGCTTGACCCTAAGGTAGGGCGTGTCGGAATCCCAGTCGAGATTGCCGGTTTTCGCGCGAATCGCAGCCGAGGGGATCGGGGCGGATGCCATAGTGTTGTTCAGGGTGCAGTCTTCGGCGCCCGTAAACCCCTGTGGCGCGCCCAAAGGCCCAGAGCAGGCAATCTTCTGGCTGGTCGCATCGGTGCCGTGCTCATGAACGTTGTCATAGGTGCCGCGTAACTTGACTGTCAGTCGTTCCGTGGGCTTCCAGTTGGCGCTCAGGCGAAAGCCTTCCTCAGCGGTGCCCGGCCCATAGTCGAACCCGGGGGTCGGAGCGACATTCTTGAAATAGCCGCGCTGACGCGTGAACTTACCAGCTGCACGGAGGCTCAGGGTGTCAGAGACCGGACCCGATACGAACCCGTCGAGATCGACCTGATGAGCGTGGAACTCATAAGCTGCGCTGAACTGCGACTGAAACGTGCTGGTGGGCTCTGCCGTCCGGATCGAGACAATGCCGCCGGTCGAGTTCTTGCCGAAAAACAGCGCCTGCGGCCCCTTCAGCACTTCGATCTGGCCAACGTCCATAGTGGCCATACGGACCACGCCGCCGAAGCTGAGCGGCACGCCATCGATGTTGATCGTAACGGCAGGCTCAGACGCCGCGTTGGATGATGGACTCGCCACGCCGCGGAGGGTGAGATTGCCACCGTATGGCCCGGTCGCGGGCGCGATGATCAGCATTGGGGTCAGCTTGGCAACGTCAGTCACACTTGTGACGTGCAAGCTGTCCAGCTTCTCGGCCGAAAAGGCGGTGAGAACGACTGGGGTCTGGAGCGTTGTTTCGTTGCGTCGACGGGCCGTGACGATGATGTCCGAACCATCCGCCACTTCGCCGGATGTTGCGGCGGGCGATGCCGGAGCATCCTGGGCAACAGCGGGAGCCGCCAAACTGGCCCAGGCAATGGCTGCAAAACTCGCCAGATATAATTCTTTTCTCATAATTTGTTCCCTCCCTAAATTGGCGCCCGTCACAAATTTTGACATCGCGCATCAAACTCGCTGTTTGTAGCCAGCACTGTGGATCTTCAAATCGGCGCCTTATATTCCGCTACTCAGCCGGTCAGCACATGTCTGTCATCAAACACCATACCGCAAGCGCAGATGGCAGCTACAAGCTTAAAACAGGCCCTTTAACGCATTCTCGTTAATCGCATGCGTGTTCGGTGGCGATAAGTGCCCAAAACCAGGGATTAGCTTTGGAGTCAGGCCCGGTTTGCCGCAGTTCCCGGTCTGGCATAGCGCATAGTCCTGGTCGCAATGGTTGCTTGTCAAACAGAACGAATTTTAGTCAAGACGCCAGCAATTCCAGTACATTGTCTGGATTTGAGCTGAATAATTCAGCAAAGTGTTTGCTTCATTGTTGGCACTCGAACAGAAATGAAAAGTTGCAACTCATCTGACCAGCAGACTAGAACAGATGAACTAGATAGATAAATGAGGGTGGGGATGAACGGGGCGAAGCGGTTGCCGCTATCAACACGCCCCCGCCTTCGTGACGACACCTGAAAGAAGGGAACGACTGATGGCCGGCCTTGAAATGGGATTGTGCGATGTCCCCGCGCTCGTCACCGGCGGTGGGTCAGGCATTGGTCGGGCGACGGCAAATCTTCTCGCCGAATTGGGCGCAGCGGTCGCGGTGGTTGACCGGGACGAAAGTTCCGCACGCGCTACGGCAGATGCCATCATTGCGCGCGGCGGCAAAGCGGTCGCGCTGACGGCTGACGTCAGTTGCCCAGAAGCGGTGGCGGCAGCGGTCGCGGATGCGGAGGCGGCCCTGGGCGTGATACGAGTGCTGGTGAACAACGCAGGTATAGGCGAACGGCGACAGACGCTCGACATACCGATCAATGACTGGAAAATGGTGCTCGATGTCAACCTGACGGCAGTGTTCCAGTTCTGCCAGCTCGTCGGTCGGCGCATGGTTGATTCAGGCGTTGGCGGAGCGATCGTCAACGTCGCCTCGGTCGCCGGCCTTACGGGCGTGCTCAATCGCAGTTCCTATGCGGCCTCGAAACATGGCGTGGTCGGCTTGACCCGAACCCTGGCGTTGGAACTGGCACCGCATGGCATTCGCGTGAACGCTGTCGCCCCCGGGACGGTCGCGACTAATCTTACATCCGCGATGCTGAAAAATCCCGAAGGCGCAGCTCGGACACTGGCGGCGCATCCTATGGGGCGGGTCGCTGAGGCTGAGGAGATCGCAGATGCCATTGTATATCTGGCTTCTCAGCGCGCCAGTTTCATAACCGGATCGGTGCTTGCGGCAGATGGCGGCTTTTTGGCCGGTAAAACGGCTTAGGTTCATCACACATTGATTAGCAGCTTGGCGGAAGGATTTGGAATGGCTGTTCAGGCGTTCAGCGGAAAGTTGGCATTCGTAACAGGGGCCGCCAGCGGCATTGGCCGAGCAATTGCTGAGGAATTCGGCAGGCGCGGGCTTCAGGTGGTCGTGGCGGATATTGACCTTGAAGGCGCTGAGCGAGTCGCCGCCGGTATCAAGAATGCATCAGCCGTGAAGCTCGACGTCCGAAGTGAAGAGAGCTGGATCAAGGCTCTCGATGTCGCGGAGTCGCGTCATGGAGCTCTGTCGGTGCTTGTCAGCAATGCCGGAGTTGCAGGCAGTTCCATACCATTGAACGAGACACCGTTCAAAGCCTGGGAGTGGTCACGTTCCGTCAATCTCGATGGCGCGTTCCTCGGACTTTCGCATGGCGCGCGGCGGATCATTGCCTCGGGGGAGCCGGGCCACATCGTTGCGACCTCGTCCATGTCCATATTCGCACCGCCTCCAGGAATGGCCATTTACGTGGCCATGAAGTCGGCAGTCTTGGCCTTGAGTGAAGCAATGCGGCGGGAGCTTGCGCCACATTCGATTGGTGTATCCGCCCTGCTGCCTGGCCCGGTACACACCAACCTTATACAGGCGAATGTAGGCCGCGCGCCTAGCGGGGTTGAGATTGATCAGCGCGACGACCTCATCCACATGCTGCAGCAAGGAAAGGATCCTGCTGCAGTCGGCAGGCAAGTCGCTGACGCGCTTGGCACCGATCAGTTCTGGCTGTTCACACATCCGGAGCTGGAACACAGGATCGACACGCGGACCGCGGAAATGAAGCTCGCGCTACACGGCGGTTGAGCTGAGTTGGCGAGAGAGCACGTTGCTTGCCTTGCAAACCATTCCGGCGCATCGTTGATTAATGACCTGTTTTCCAGAACCAGGCAGCCGATAAGGTAGTCGCCAGGAGAAATCCGGGCGATGGCGAGGCAAGACAATCGCCGAACGGGAGTAGGAGCTTGAGTGAACGTCCGTCAGATCAGGCCATCATGAAAAGCGGCGACGAAACTGTGACAGGCAGCGCCAGACGAGGTCGGATCCTGCGGCAACCCACCGCGAAGGATATCGAGGATTCCACGATCACGGCCTTTATGCGCTGGCTTCGCGATCATCGCGCATTGGCCTTCGCGGATTACGCCGAACTGTGGGAATGGTCGATCCGCGAACCGGAGCAATTCTGGAGCGCGCTGTGGGACTATTTCAAGATCGAGACCAGCGCTCCATACGAAGCGGTTCGTCGCGGCACCACGATCCGGGATACTGACTGGTTTCCGGGCGCGCGGCTGAATTTTGCCCAGCACCTGCTCCGGCATGAGCGCCGCCTTGCTGATCAGCCGGCGATACTCTGCCACTCCGAAGATGGCGCGAGCCGCGAATGGAGCTGGAGCGAGCTTGGGAATGCCGTAAGGCGCCTCGCCACTCAATTTCGTGCGATGGGCATCCAGCCCGGCGACCGGATTGCCGGATATCTGCCCAACACTGCAGAGGCTGCCATTTCCCTGTTGGCCGCCACCGCAATTGGCGCAATCTGGTCCAGTTGCAGTCCGGAATTCGGGGTGAAAGCGGCACTGGACCGTTTCGGACAGATTGAGCCGAAGGTGCTGATTGCGGTTCCGCGCTATCGCTATGCAGGCAAGGTACGCGACCGGAGCGCCACGGTGGATGAAATCGTCGCCGGATTGCCCACGGTCAGCCATCTTGTAGTCGTGTCAAACGATGAGCCCGATTGGCGCCCCTCCGGGTCCGTGCCTAACGTCATCTCCTGGGCCGCGCTGCTCGAAACTCCAGCGCCGTCGGCGGAAGAATTCCGGTTCGAAGCATTGCCAACGGATCATCCGCTCTGGATCGTCTATACTTCGGGCACCTCGGGTCCACCAAAGGCGGTAGTTCACAGCCACGGCGGAGCGCTGCTGGGTGCCATGAAGGATCTCGGTTTTCACATCGAGGTTACCGAAAAGTCGAGGCTGTTTTTCTATTCCACGACCAGTTGGATCGTCTGGAACCTCATGTTGGGCGGATTGAGTCTGGGCGCCAGCGTGGTGCTTTATGACGGCAGCCCGTTCGAACCCGACATCGGCCGACTGTGGTCCATCGCTGAACAAACTAAGGCGACCGTTTTAGGCACCAGTCCCGGCTTTATCGCCAAGATGATCGATAAGGACTACAGGCCTTCAAGGCATCACACGCTCGATGCCCTTGAAGTCATCGTCCTTGCCGGAGCCATTGCTGAGGACACCGTTTGTGATTGGCTTGCGGCTGAATTGCCGCCGCACACCCGAACTGTATTGCAGGCCGGGTCCACTGAAATCTGCGGGGGCTATTCAGGAGGGGTGAGGCTGCTGCCTTTTCGGTCTGGCGAAATCACGGCGCGGGTCCTGGGTATGGACGTGGAAGCGTTCGACAAAAACATGAATACCGTGCGCGGGGAAATGGGGGAACTTGTTATTCGCACCCCCTTCCCCAACGCCCCGCAATGCTTGTGGAACGATCCGGATGGCGCGCGCTTTGTCGAGACATATCTGTCCGAAATCCCCGGCATGTGGCGGCAGGGTGACATCATCACGATTTTTGCTGACGGCGCCTGCCGCATTTCCGGGCGGTCGGACGCCACCATCAATCGCAACGGTGTCCGCATGGGCAGCAATGAGTTATATCGGGCGCTGGCGGATGAGCCGCGCATAGCGGACGCGATTGCAGTCTGCCCGCAGGCCGGCCGCTTCAATGGTCAACTGCTGCTGTTTGTTCAAATGGCCGGCAGCGGCACACTGGATGACAAGATTCATCGCGACATTGCGCGGACGATTTCGGACACGCTCAGTCCGCGCCATGTGCCCGACCTGATAGTCCAGGCTCCTGCCGTGCCCTATACCGTGACGGGCAAGCGCATCGAGGTACAGTTGCGCGAGTTGCTCGATCACCGAATCACGCCCGAGCAATTTGCCATGACCTTGCAGCACGATCCTGACACGGCTGCCTGGTACACGGCTTTTGCCAGCGCAGGTACGGCCTGATTCGGATCAGGAACTCAAATCGTATCGTCTGAATGTCAGCCCCAGCCTGCAGAACGTTCCGACCCCTCTGGTGAACCTCCTGGCGGAAAATATATCTCATTCTCGCGCCGTCTTTTGATCTCGATCAAATTATCCCGATCCGC
Organism: Novosphingobium sp.; assembly: GCA_040007615.1. Taxonomy (GTDB): domain Bacteria; phylum Pseudomonadota; class Alphaproteobacteria; order Sphingomonadales; family Sphingomonadaceae; genus Novosphingobium. The sequence goes on along the minus strand of JBDTUQ010000038.1, from coordinate 577 downwards.
CTCCTGTTAAAACAACCGTACTAGGAGCTGCGAAGGCTCCATAGTTGGAGAGGTTCAGGAAATGGCAACGAATCTGAAATTAGCTACCTCCGACAGTACCGGTCGCTATGTCGTCGATGACCGGGAGGAGGGCACATTCCGTGTCGCACGCGAAGCCTTCATCAGTCAGGCGGTGTTTGAAGCGGAAAGGGACCGGATTTTCAACCGCTGCTGGCTATATGTCGGCCACGATTCCGAAATTCCGAACAGCAACGATTTCGTCACCCGAAAGGTTGGCGGACGGGAAATCATCTTCAATCGTAACCGCAAGGGCCAGATTCACGTTTTCCTTAACACCTGCCCGCATCGCGGCGCGATGGTTGAGCGGCAGGCAAAGGGAAATGCCATTTCCTTCCGCTGCTTTTACCACGGCTGGGCATTCAACAATAACGGCACCTTCGGCACCAAAATGCAGGAAGGTGATTACGGCGCGCACTTCAATGAAGATGGCTGCGCAAACCTTCCTGTCGCGCCCAAGGCAGCCAGTTACAGGGGCTTCTGGTTCCTGAACTTCGACGCCGCCGCAGAACCACTCGAT
>JBDTUQ010000037.1:0-20841 GCA_040007615.1 Novosphingobium sp. | reverse complement strand
CTGGCGCGCGAACTGCCGTGGCTGCCCGCGACTTGCGCCTATCGCCTGCGCGCCGATGGCGAGCCGCTGCCCGCATGGCACTATCTGCTCAGCGGCGATCCCGAGGCGGTCCACCGCGCGGGCGCGTCGATTCGCGGCAAGCTGATCAACGAGGACATCGCCGGGCCGATCGAGAATCATGTCGTCTGGGACGAAGCCTATGACCGGAACGGGTGAAGCCGGACCTACTACCGATGCTTGACTGGCTGCGCCGCGATCCGCGCGAGGTGCCGCATGTGGCGGTGGGCGAACGGCTGCTGCCGCTGGATTTGCGCCGCCGCGCTCAAGCCACGCGGCTGACCATGCGCCTTTCCCCCGATGGCAGCGCGGTGGTGGTGACCATGCCGCGCTGGGGGCGCACGGCAGAGGCGCTGGCCTTTGCCCGCAGCCGGGCGGACTGGCTGGCCCGCCAGCTTGCCGCGATTCCCGCAGCGCCCATTCTCGCCGACGGCATGATCCTGCGCTATCGCGGGGCTGACCTGCGCCTGCGCCACGATCCCGCCGCGCGCCGCCGCGTGCAAGTGGCAGACGGCGAGCTGCTTGTCGGTGGCCCCGCCGACACCTTGTCTGCCCGCTTGAGCCGTTGGCTAAAAGCAGAGGCCAGCGCGCTGTTTGCCGCCGAACTCTCCCATTATTGCGCGCTGGCGGACCGGCCGGTGCCGCGTCTGGCGCTGTCAGGCGCGCAGCGGCGCTGGGGAAGCTGCTCGGCCAAAGGGGACATCCGCATCAACTGGCGGCTGATCATGGCCCCCGATCACGTCCGCCGATCCGTGCTGGCGCATGAGGTCGCGCACCTTGTCCACTTCAACCATTCGCCGCAATTTCATGCCCTGGTCGATGCCCTCTTCGAAGGCGACCTGCCCGAAGCCGATCGCTGGCTGAAGCGCGAGGGACGATCTCTTTACGCGCCATTTGGTTGAAGGGGTGGCGCAAGTCCGCCGCAGTCCCTAGATGATCGCCATGCTTTCCGTCGGTAAACGCAGTTTCTGGAACAACGTCCACCCGGTCGGCGCGATTGCCGACTTGCGCGCGGTCTATCATCAGGCGGGCAAATACCGCTGGCGGTTCATGCTGGCGGCTTTCGCCTGTACGGGCGGCATTTTTTTCATGATGGTGCAGGAAAGCTGGAAGCTGCCCCCGGCCAAGCCCAAGGTGGTGTTCATCAACAGCTGGGTCGGCCCCCGCAGCGACGAAGAAATCCTCGCCAGCAATATCGAAAACCAGAAACGCAAAGACCGCGACGAGGCTGACCAGAAGGCCCGCGATGAAAAGGTCAAGGACATGTATCGCGCGGTTGGCCGGGCCTCCGGAATGGATGTCGAGGCTATCGAAAAGCAGGCCCGCGCAGATGAACAGGCCCAAGCGGCCCGTGCGGCGGCGGCTGAGGCGGCGGCGGCAAAGGCTGCCGCAAAGGCGCCTGCGCCCGCACCCTCTGGCACCCCCGTTGCAAAGCCCTGACGACCAGCGCTGGCTGGACGCCGCCGCCGCACTGGCGGCGCGCGGCGTTCCGCTGTCCCAGCCCAATCCCGCCGTTGGCGCGATAATCGTCAAGCGCGGGCGGGTGATTGCACGCGGCTGGACCCAGCCCGGCGGTCGGCCCCATGCAGAGGCAGTGGCGCTGGCCTTTGCGGGAGAGGCGGCGCGCGGCGGGACGATGTATGTCACGCTGGAACCTTGCGCTCATGCCAGCCCGCGCGGACCAAGCTGCGCCGATTTGGTCGCCGCCGCCGGGCTATCGCGCGTGGTGGTGGGCTGCGGTGATCCTGACCCGCGCACTGCCGGGCAAGGGGCTGCGCGCATCCGGGCAGCGGGAACGCCAGTGCAGATCATCGACTCGCCCGCCTGCGCCGCCAGTCTTGCGGGCTATCTGATGCGCGCAGCGAGAGCCCGTCCGCACATCACGGTCAAGCTGGCGCTGTCGCTTGATGGCTGCATCGCCCGCGCCGACGGGGAAAGCCAGTGGATCACCGGCCCGGCGGCGCGCGCCCACTCCCACGCCATGCGCGCGCGAATGGATGCGATTATCGTCGGCGGCGGCACCTTGCGCGCCGATGCCCCCCGGCTTGATGTTCGCCTGCCCGGTCTGGAAGCACGCAGCCCGCAGCGGTGGGTCTTGACGGGCAGCGCAGCACCGGAAGGCTGGCGCAGACTTTCCTCACCGCAGGACGTCATCATGATGGACGGGGCGCAATACGCCATGATCGAAGGCGGCGCGGGCGCGGCGGCGGCTTTCCTGGCCGCCGATCTGGTCGACCGCCTGATGATCTACCGCGCGCCCATCGTGATCGGCGGCGGACTGCCGGGGATCGGCGATCTCGGCCTCACCGCACTTGCCGACGCGCATGGCCGCTGGCGCAAGACCGATTCGCGCGATCTTGGCAAAGACGTGCTTGAGCTATACGAGCGCCAGTCATGTTCACCGGAATAGTCACTGCCATTGGCACCATCCGCACCGTTGAAGGCCGGGGCGACTTGCGCGCCACTATCGCCTGCCCGTTCGATCCCGCCACCATCGCGATCGGCGCATCCATCGCCTGTTCGGGCACCTGCCTGACAGTGGTGGCGCGCGGGGGCACCGTTGGCGACGCCTGGTTCGCGGTCGATATTTCGGCAGAGACGCTCGCCTGCACCGTGCCGGGCCGCTGGCAGGAAGGCAGCCGCCTGAATCTGGAACCGGCGCTGAAACTGGGCGACGAACTGGGCGGGCACATCGTTACCGGCCATGTTGACGGCGTGGGCGAAGTCGTCGGCGTTTGCCCGGTGGGCGATTCGCGCCGTGTCGGCATCGCCGTGGCGCACGAACTGGCGCCCTATCTGGCGGCCAAGGGATCAATCACTGTCGATGGCGTATCGCTGACTGTCAACGAAGTGGCCGACCAGCCGGACGGCACATGCCACTTCGCGCTCAACCTGATCCCGCACACCAGCGAAGTCACCACGCTTGGCGATCTGGCGGCGGGCAGCAAAGTCAATCTCGAGATCGATGTGCTGGCCCGCTACCTGCAACGGATGCAAAGCCTGCGCGGCTGATTTGCTGCTTCGGGGTGAAGTTAGTTTCCCGCTCAAAACCCGCTGGTAACCAGATCGACCTCCGCCATCCCTTCATCCCCAGCCCGCACGATCACCGCGTATTGTGCAGTTCCCTTGCGGCCTGACAGCACGTGCGCCTTGCCATCCGCCCTGTGCACTGCGACGAGGCCAGCCTTGCGGGCCATCGTGGCATAGAAATCGAGCACGTCCTGCACCGTCACTGCGACGCGGTAGTTGATCGCGCGGACGTGGCAGTGATCGCCGTCTGCCCCGGCGGCGTCCTGCACATGCCCGCGCGGATAGATCGGCAAGGCAGCGGGCAGTCGCGCCGCCCAGGCCGCCGTATAAGTCAGCATATCAAGGCAGGGATTGCCCGCGCCCACAACGCCGCGCGCCGTCAGCGCCGGCGTCTCACCATGCCGCAGTGCGCCGCCTTCCGTTGACGTGGGCGCCGATTGCAGCGCGCCGCCAGCAAGCGCCAAAGCCTCTCCGCGCGCCGCAGCGGCAAATTCGCTGCCCTGTTCCTCAAGCGGGATTGTCGCCTCGGGAACCCCGCCCCCGGTCAGCGCCGCGCCGCGCTGGTTCATGCCTGAAAGGTCGGGGTCGATCATCACCGGTTCGTGCAACGCGCCTGCCAGTTCGGGGTCCTGCCGCTGCTGCGCCGCCTTGTCAGGCTTTTCCGAGCAGGCTGCCAACAACATCACTGGAGCCAGTGTAAGCCCTACCAGCAGCCCTGCCCGGCGCATCAACGCAGCCGCCAGCCAAGGCTGGTCCCGGCGTGGAACGGTACGATTTGCGTGCCTCCCGCGTCGATCTCATCCGGTACCGCGCATCCGGTCCGCTCAAGCGTCAGCGTACCTTCATTCAGCGGCAAGCCGTAAAACCGGGGGCCGTTTTCCGAGGCGAAACTCTCCAGCCGATCAAGCGCGCCTTCCTCTTCGAACACCGCCGCATAGCTTTCCAGCGCATAGGGCGCGTTGAAAATGCCCGCGCAGCCGCAGGCCGATTCCTTTGCGCTCACGGAATGGGGCGCGCTGTCTGTGCCCAGAAAATATTTGCCCGATCCCGAAGTCGCCGCACGGCGCAGCGCCAGCCGGTGAGTTTCGCGCTTGGCCACGGGCAGGCAATAGGCGTGCGGGCGCAATCCACCGGCGAACATGGCGTTGCGATTGATATGCAGGTGCTGCGGCGTGATCGTTGCGGCCACGTTCGGCCCGGCGCTGTCAACAAAGGCGGCGGCTTCGGCGGTGGTGATATGTTCGAACACCACTTTCAGCCCCGGCATATCGCGCACCAGGCCAGCCAGCACGCGGTCAATGAACACGGCCTCGCGATCAAAGATATCGGTCGCCGCGTCGGTCACTTCGCCATGCACCAGCAGCGGCATGCCGATTCGCTCCATCGTCTCCAGCGCAGGCCGGATATTGGCGACATCGGTAACGCCGTGGGCAGACCCGGTGGTGGCGTGCGCGGGATAGAGCTTGGCGGCGGTGAAGACACCTTGCGCAAAGCCCTGTTGCAGTTCCGCCGGATCGCTGGCGTCAGTCAGATAGGCGGTTATCAGCGGGGTGAAGTTCAGCCCCGCCGGAACCGCCGCCAGTATCCGCGCGCGATAATCATTGGCCGCCGCCACGCTGGTAATCGGCGGCGAAAGGTTGGGCATCACGATGGCACGGGCAAACTGCCTCGCCGTATAGGGCAGCACGCCGCGCATGACATCGCCATCGCGCAAGTGAACGTGCCAGTCATCAGGGCGGCGGATCGTGAGAGTCGTCGGAGTTTCCATCGCTTCCCTTTAGGCATTTGCCCCCCTATCTGTCACCCATGACTGCATCACGCCTGACCAATCGCGCGGTAATCCGCCTCTCTCCGCTCGACGAGGCCGAGGATGTTGGCGAATTTCTGCAAGGACTGGTGACTCAGGATGTGACAGGCCTGCTGCCAGTATGGTGCGGGCTGCTGACGCCGCAGGGCAAGGCGCTGTTCGATTTCCTGGTCTGGCCAGCAGGGCGCGAATTGCTCATCGATTGCGAGAGCGATGCGGCGGATGCACTGGCCAAGCGCTTGTCGATGTACCGCCTGCGCCGCAAGATCAGCATTGCCGTTGACCCCAATGTAGCCGTCCACTGGCGCGGCCATGAAGGTGACGGCGCGGCGACCGATCCGCGCCTCCACGCGCTGGGCGAACGCTGGGTGGCCCCGGTTTCGGGCGATGATGCGGATGACGAATCCGCCGACGCCGCATGGCTTGCGCACCGCCTGTCGCTCGGTGTGACAGAAGGCCGCGCCGAACTGGGAGACGGCGAAACGCTGTGGCTGGAATGCAATGCCGCCGAACTTAACGGCGTGAGCTTTACCAAGGGCTGTTATGTCGGCCAGGAAAACACCGCGCGGATGAACTGGCGGCAGAAGGTCAACCGGCGGCTGGTCGTCGTGCCGCTGAGCCGTTCAGACCCGGCGCGGCAGCGCGCGGCCTATCCCGAACTGGCGCTGGCGGTGGATCACTTGCGGGTGGAAGTCATCGCGCCAGACTTGCGCCCCGCGTGGCTTCAGCCCGCCTGAGAGGTCTGGACAATGCCCGCGCTGACTGCCGACTCTACCAGCATCCGCTCAGCCTGCGCCCGCGCCGCCTCGCGCGGCAGGTTCAGCGCCTGGCTGAGCGGCGCGCCCATCAAGGCATCGCCCAGCGCCATCAGCACCAGGCTGAGCGTCACTTCGCGCATTGATCCGGAACCGAAATCGTGCAGTTCATCGACCAGATCGTGGATCGCATCGACAATCGGATCAAGCGCGTCCTCATTGCCTGAAAGCAGCATCCATGAGGCGAGCGCGCCGCCGCCTTCCTTGTCAAAGGCATCGAACGTCAGGTCCACCACTTCGCGCGGGGAACCGATCCCGGCCCGGCTGGCGATCACCGCCTCGGCAATAGTCGCGCAGATTGTTGCGGCCAGATGCTGGGCCAGCGCCTTTTGCAGCCCCGATGCCGAGCCGAAATGGTGGAGCAGGTTGGCGTGCGTCCGCCCGATGCGCGCACCAACAGATTTCAGCGTCACCGCCTGCGGGCCAGCTTCCAGCAGCAGGTTACGCGCCGCTACCAGCGCCAGCGTGCGGCTCTCTTCGGGGCTGAGGCGACGCCTTATTGACATCAATGTCAGTTATCCTATGTTGCAGGTATCATGAACGCGCACACGACCATTCAGGTAGAACCCGAATCGCCCCAGAGCAAGGAGACGAGCAAGGAGTCGGGGCGCGCAGCGCCAACGCCTGCCGACCTTGCCATCACCGTGCGCGACCTTCGCTTTGGCCGGGGCACGCCGCTCGCCCGGCGCTGGTGGCTGAACGACGATCCGGTGGCGACCGCATGGCACAATGCGCTGTCGGCCACGTTCCCGCGCGGCGAGGCTTTTTTTGTCGAGACGGTCAAATCCTTTCGCGATGGCACCCCGCCCGCGCTGAACGCCGCAATCCGCGCGTTCATCGCACAGGAAATCAACCACACGCGCGAGCATGTGTCATTCAACAAGGCGGCGACTGACGCCGGATATGACCTTCGCCGCATCGACGCGCATGTCGAGGAAATGATGGCGATGACCAAGGGGCGGCCCGAAATCGTCAACCTCGCCGCGACGATGGCGCTGGAGCATTACACGGCGATGATGGCGCACGAGATCCTTGCCGATCCGCGCCACTTCGCCGGAGCTGATGGCGAAACCGCCCGCATGTGGCACTGGCACGCGACTGAGGAAGTGGAGCACAAGGGCGTTGCTTATGACACCTGGCTTCACGCCACCCGCCACTGGCCGCGCAGCAAGCGGTGGCGGCTGAAAGCGGTGATGATGCTGGTGGTCAGCAAGAACTTCATCTCGCACCGCGTGATCGATACGCTTGATCTGCTGGCGCAGGACGGGCTGACCGGGTGGAAAATCAAGGCCCAGGTCGCATGGTATCTGCTGGGCAATCCCGGCATCCTGCGCCGGATATTCCCCGCCTGGCTGGCCTATTTCATGCCCGGCTTCCACCCCTGGAACCACGACAACCGCGCGCTGATCGCCAAGGCAGACGCGCGATTGCCGGTAGTTCAGGGCTGACGTCCTATCAGGCGGCGCGCATCGCCGCGTCTGTAACGTCATCGTCGCAATCACTCGGTTCGCCCAGGCTGATGGCGTGGACGGCAAAGGCCATCGCCTCACCATTGACCACCGAAAAGCGCTGGCGCACGTCACCTGTCGGGCTGAATCCTGTCTTGGCCAGCACCTGCGCCGACGCCGGGTTGCCGACAAAGCTGCCGGCGCGGACTTGGCGGTGGCCCAGAGTGCGGGCCAGCCGCAAGACCGCGCGGATCGCCTCGGAGGCAAAGCCGCGTCCCCAGAACTGGCGCGCGATCCAATAGCCAAGTTCCGGCTCGCCCTCGCAGTCGGTCAACCCGATGCCGCCGATCACCCGCGCCGGTTCCAGGCTGGACGGCATAGTGACCAGAAAATGCGGGCAACGCGGATCGGATGACGGGGCGGCAAAAACCGGAGGTTCTCTGCCCGCATTGACGCAGGGCACATCGGCCAGATTGCGCGCAACATCACGGTCAGCAATCTGCTGGGCGATCTCGTACCAGTCTTCCGGCCAGCCGGGCCGCAGGAACAGCCTTTCGCTACGAATGAACATTGTCTTCACTCCACTCCTCGCCCCGCTGCACGGGCTTAACCGCCCGGCATGACAGAGGCATTACGTTTGCGCCCGAAAGCACCAAAACTGCGGTGCGCGCGGAAAGTTGCGTGTGAGGGAGACAACAAAAAAGGGAGACGGGCGGTACCCTCTCCCTCGAGATGCCGGACTGCGAAAGCAGAGCCGACTGGGCCATCCCGTCAGGATGGCCCTTTATCGACCATCCGGTTATTCGGCTGCTTGTGCCATATCGACCGACACGTATTTGCGGCCAAGCTTGCCAGCGTGAAAACGCACGCGGCCCACCACCAGAGAAAACAGCGTATGGTCCTTGCCCATGCCGACATTGGCACCGGCATAGACCCGCGTTCCGCGCTGGCGGATGATAATGTTGCCGCCGATCACTTCCTGACCGCCGAACTTCTTCACACCAAGGCGGCGACCTGCTGAGTCGCGACCGTTGCGCGAAGAGCCGCCTGCTTTCTTATGTGCCATCTCAAACTACTCCGAATGCTTATTCAGCGGCGGCAGCGGCGTCAGCCACAGCAGCCTTCTTGGCGACCTTCTTCTCTGCGGCACCAACCGAGAGAATACGCAGCAGAGTGATCTGCTGGCGATGGCCGTTCTTGCGGCGATAATTGTGGCGGCGACGCTTCTTGAAAACGATCACCTTCTCGCTCTTGGCCTGAGCGATGATTTCTGCCGAAACCACAACCTGGCCCGCGTCCGAGATCGCACCAGCGTCACCCGCCAGCAAAACATCGCCCAGCGTGATCGTTTCACCGGCTTCGCCAGCCAGCTTTTCTACGGCGATCTTGTCTCCGGCAGCGACACGGTATTGCTTGCCGCCTGTGCGCACGATTGCGAACATGATACTATGATTCCAATTCTGTCTGCCCTGGCCGCCCCGGCCACGATTGCCTTGTCAGGCGATCACGCGGACGACACGTCGGCCCCGCCTGCATGAACAGGGGGTCCGTAAGAAGCGGTGCCACTAGATGAACCGCCCCAAGCTGTCAACGGCGGATGGGCGCGTTCGAGTCAATCTTTCGCGCTGTTTGGCCCCGGCCAAGGAGGACTTTGCGCTTGGGCGCTGCACAGGATAAGGGAATCGCATGAATAGCCGCCAGCCGCATAGCCTGATCCTGCCATTAGCAATACTCTGCGCGCTCTCCGCATGTGGATCGCAGGCCGGTTATCCCTCGCTCGCGCGGCGTCCGGCAGAGCGAATCACCGGCAGCGCCGCCGTGGTGACGCCCGCTCCCGCGCCGATAGTGGAAGCTGTGCCCGATCTGGCAGCGCAGTCACGGCTGGCTCGCCTGCGCGAAATGGCCGCCACCGCCCATGAGCGCTTTGATGCCGCGCTGCCCGATACCGCACGGCGAGTCGCTGCGGCACAGGGTGCGGCGGTGGCCAGCGAATCATGGTCAGTCGCCAGCATCGCGCTGGCCACGCTCGAGTCGCGGCGCAGTGACGCGATGATCGCACTGGCCGTACTCGATTCGCTATACGTGCAGGATCGGGTCGCAGGCGGAGAAGGCAGCACAATTGCCAGCTTGCGCGATCAGGTGACGGGCTGGGTTGCCGACGAAGACAAAGCCTTGGCGCAATTACGCGGACAGGTGTCGGACTGATGCTGGAATGCGATCAATGCCCGGTGCGCAACCGGGCCGCCTGCGCCTCGCTGAGCCAGGAAGATCGGCAGGAACTGGCCCGCGCCGGAAGAACGGTTACCCTGGCGCGCGGCGAAACGCTGTTCGCGGCGGGTGAAAGCAACGAACGCTGCGCCACGCTGATCAGCGGCGCGCTCAAGGTTTCACAGGTCGATGCGAGCGGTGACGAGCACATGCTCGCGCTGATTCACCCCGCCGGGTTCATTGGCGAACTGTTCACGCCATTCGCCACGCACGATGTTACCGCGCTGACGGAAAGCAGGCTTTGCGTGTTTTCGCGCAGCCAGTTGAACCGAACGATGACCGAGCATCCCGAACTTGCCCAGGCCCTGCTCCAGCGCGCGCAGGCAGATGTGCACTCGGCAAGGAACCTGCTGGCGCTGTCAAACCGGCGGTCAGCCCAGTCGCAAGTGGCCGGGCTGGTGCTGGCGCTTGGCCATGCTGCCAGCGATTCGCCATGCCACTCCGCCGCGCAGTTCGACTTGCCCCTGACCCGGGGCGAGATGGCCGAATTGCTGGGCCTGACGATCGAAACGGTCAGCCGCCAGTTGAGCGCACTCGAAACCAAGGGGCTTCTGAGGCGCAAAGGCTCGCGCGGCATTGAACTTACCGAACCCAAGCGGCTTGCCGAACTGGCCGCCTGACCGCCCGCCTTTTCGCCTCAGACCGAGGCGGCGATAATCACCCCGGCAACGCCCCACAGCAGGATCAGCACCGGCAGCGTCAGCACTTGTGCCGTGGCCGAACTGGCGGATAGCCAGCCTGATCCGGTCTGGATGCCCCGGTTCTTGAACTGCTGCCAGCTGAGCGCCTGCGAGCTGGTATGCGGATTCATCCGCGCCCACACTGTCGGCACGCCAAATGCCATCCCGATGTACAACACAAAGACGATCATCGGCAGGACCAGTTCGCCGGTCATGAAGGTAACCGCCATCAGGCCCAGAAAACCGAGGTAAGAACCCACGGTGGCGATATAGAGGCCAACCGGCAGTTCGAAAGTGCGATCCGTCGTCGCCTCGCCCAGCGATGGGGGAAGTCTGAGCGAAGCGACCTGGGAAAGTTCAGTTCGTGAACTGTGTTTTGTCATCGGGAGAGCCTTTCCTTGAATGGCCCTTTCTCGCCCGACTGCGCCAACGCGGCATTGATTTCGATCAAACGCCGGGTAACCGCCCTATTTTTTCACGTTCCCCTGTCCCGCCCCCCTGTCACGTCCAACGCGCAAGGTCGGCATGGTCCTGATCCCGTGGTTCGATCCAGCGCCACTGCCCGTCCGCCTTTTCGCGCTTCCAGAACCACGCATTCGATTTGAGGTGGTCCATCGCGAAATCGGCGGCGGCGAAGGCATCGCGGCGGTGGCGCGCGGCGGCGGCGATCAGCACGATCGGATCGCCCGGAAACATCACCCCGCTGCGGTGGACGATCAGCAGCCCGTCCAGCACCCAGCGCGCCCGCGCATCGGCGGCCAGTGCCTGCATTCCCGGCAAAGTCATCGGAGGGTAATGGCTAAGCTCCAGCGCCTCGACCCCGCCGCCTTCGCGCACCTGGCCGATGAAGCTGGCAATGCCGCCTGAATGGGGATGTGCAGCGGCGAAGGCTGACAGTTCCGCGCCGGGATCAAACGGATCGAGCAGCAGGCGGACGTCTGAGTCCATCTCAGCCGCCGCTTACCGGGGGCAGGAAGGCCAGTTCATCACCCGACGCCGCCACCAGACCCGCCCGCGCGACCAAAGCCCCGTTCAGCGCAAGCTTGACCTTGGCTCCGCGCAAGGCGGCGGCAAGGCTTTCCTCAAGCATGGCGATCAGTTCATCCAGCGGGGTTGGCTCATTGATGTCGAGGACAATCTCCGCCGCTCCGGCCAGATCGGCCAGCAGTCCAAGAAATACCAGTCGGATCATGGCCTGCCTGTCATTGCCTGCCTGTCACTGTGGGCCGTCATCCCCCGGTCATCGACATGTGGCGGGCCAGCGCCGGGGCAGCGCCCGCGCGGTCGATGCGGAAATGGTGGCGTTCCGGCTTGATCCGCATGGCCTGATCAAGCCCGGCGGAAAGCGCAGCGTCGGGATCATCCGATCGCATTGCGGCGCGCAAGTCGACTTGCTCTGTGCCGCCAAGACAGGCGAACAACTGGCCGGTGGCGGTCACCCGCACGCGGTTGCAGCCATCGCAGAAATTGTTGGTCAAAGGCGTGATCAGCCCCAGCCTGCCGCCGGTTTCGGCAACGCGCAGGTAACGCGCAGGGCCGCCGCTGCGGTGATCGTCCGCCGTCAGCGTCCAGCGGTTTTCCAGGTCGGCGCGCACACCGGACAGCGGCAGGTAGTGATCGATCCGGTCACCTTCCACCTCGCCCAGCGGCATGACCTCGATCAGCGTCAGTTCCATGCCCAGACCATGCGCCCAGGCGATCAGATCGGGGATCACGTGCTCGTTGATGCCCTTCAGCGCCACGGTATTGAGCTTGACCTTGAGGCCAGCCTCACGCGCGGCGGTGATGCCTTCCAACACTTGCGGCAGCTCGTCACGCCGGGTCAGCTGCGCAAACTGGTCGCGGTCCAGCGTATCGAGAGAAACATTGATTCGCCGCACCCCGGCAGCAAAAAGATCATCGGCAAAGCGTGACAATTGCGTGCCGTTGGTAGTGAGCGTCAGCTCTTCCAGCCGCCCCTTCCCATCATCCGCGCCAAGCTTGCGGCCCAGCGCGCGCACCAGTTCGATCATGTCGCGCCGCACCAGCGGTTCACCGCCGGTCAAGCGCAACTTGGTCACCCCGCGCGCGATGAAGCCGAGCGCCAGCTTGTGCAATTCCTCAAGACTGAGCACTTCGGCGCGCGGCAGGAACTGCATCTTTTCGGGCATGCAGTACGAACAGCGCAAGTCGCACCGATCCGTCACCGACAGCCGCAGATAGCTGATCCGGCGCGCGAACTGGTCAACCAGCGGTTTGATAGCGGAGGAGCCAGGATCACTCATAACACAATCCTAGCACTTAACCGGCGCGCTGGCTATCGGCGGCCACGTCCGCAAGCGGAAGGTACTGGCCGGTCACGCCTGCCGCTCCATCCAGATAGGCGAGTGCCGCCATAATTGCCGCTGGATCGTTCGACGCCGCCGCATTGACCCGCAAGGGCGCCTTGCTGCGCGCGATTTCCTGCACCGCAGCCAGACGCCAGGCGCGGTGCGTGTGATCGGCGGGGGGGAAGATCAACAGCAGATCGTTTGTCTGATCCGCGACAACGATCGGCAAGACCTGCGCATAGAACTCCGCCGCCGCGCCAAGCGGATCGTCCGCACTCAACATTACGCGCAATTCGCGTGTCTTGCCCGCCATCAACGCCGCTCGCGCGTCAGGGTCATGCCGATCTGCTCGCCCGCTTCGGCAATCGCCAGCTTGACGATCTTGACGGTCACCGCCAGCACGCGCTCATCACTGACGAACAGCGTTTCGCAAATGTGATCGGCCACGGCCTCGATCAGCTTGAAGTGCAACCCAGGCGGCAGCGCCTCGGTCGCGGCGAATTTCAGATCCATGTAGTTTTTGCTGGCAGCCAGCGGCGTTTCGGCATCGTATCGCGGTGCAGGTTTCATCTGCACGGTGATGCTAATGCGCAAAGGCTGCGGACGGCCGGTCTCTTCCGAATAGATGCCGGTCAGCACATCGGTTTCAAGATCAGCGACTTCAAGGATCAGCGAATCGGCCATGTGGCGCCTTACTCCTGATTGCGCCAGCGTGCGAAGATTGCAGTGGGAAGTAGTCTTCCAGTCCGCTCATCCTGAGCCTGTCGAAGGACCATGTTGTCCTCACGCACAGCCAGATCGCCATGTTCGATCACGCCGGGCAGATCGGCAAATACCTCGTCCAGCAGCCCGGCCAGCGCCAGTGACGACATACGCACCGCGTAAACGGTCAGGAACAGGAACTTGCTGTCCGCATCCAGCAGTTGCCGGCAATCGGCGACCAGTGGCGCAAGGTGTTCTTCCAGCCGCCAGACTTCGCCTTCTGGCCCGCGCCCGAACTTGGGCGGATCTAGGATGATCCCGTCATAACGCCGCCCCCGCCGCACTTCGCGCGCGGCGAATTTGGCCGCATCGTCGATAATCCAGCGCACCGGACGGTCTGCCATGCCCGAAAGCGCGGCATTCTCACGCGCCTGCGCCACTGATTTCTTCGAAGCATCGACATGCGTCACCGGGCCATACTTGCTGAGCGCCAAGGTGCCGACGCCGGTATAGCCGAACAGGTTCATCGTCGCCGCATCGCTGCGCCCTGCCAGCATCTCGCCCATCCAGTCCCACACCGGGGCCATATCGGGGAAAAAGCCCAGGTGACGGAACGGCGTGCACTGCGCGGTAAAGCGCACGGCCTCGTCCCCATTTGCCCAGCTCAGCGGCCAGCCATCACGCGGCACCGGGCCGTCATACATCCAGCGGCCGCCGCCATCCTCATCCGATCCGGGAACAAACTCGCCATCCGCCGCCCATTCATCCAGACGCGGCGACCACAGCGCCTGAGTCTCTGGCCGGATGAAGCGGTGCGGGCCGTAACGCTCAAGCTTGCGGCCGTGGCCCGAATCGACCAGCGCGTAATCCGCCCAGCCTTCGCCCGACAGGATCAGCGGCGCAGGTTGCAGAGTGGCCATCAGACCTTTGGTGCCGCGCGGGCGCTGACGTAATCGGCAATAGCGGCATAATCGCCGGGCAGATTGTCGCAGCGTTCTTCACGCTCAAACAGATCGCCGACGCGGGCGGGCAGGTTCGGGCGCTGGCCGGTGGCGCGCTCTACCGCGTCGCGGAACTTTGCCGGGTGCGCAGTGGCCAGCGTCACCACCGGCACTTGCTCAGGCAGGCCAGAGGCGCGCGCCGCATGAAGCCCGATAGCGGTGTGCGGATCGAGCAGCTCGCCGCAATGCTCCCACGCCCAGCGAATCGCCTGGCTCATCTGCCCGGCATCTGCCCGCGCGCTGGAGAACAGCGCGGATGCCGCCTCACGCTGCGCGTTGGTCAATTGCATCGCCTTGGTGCCTTCAAAGCCGCGCATCTGCTCGGCCAGCGCCCCGCCATCGCGTCCGCCCAGATCGAACAGCAGGCGTTCAAAGTTCGACGACACCTGAATGTCCATCGACGGGGCAGCCGTGGGCGTCACCGTGCCTTGCGAATAGTCGCCGGTCGACAGCGCGCGGTGGAGGATGTCGTTGACATTGGTAGCAACGATCAGCCGTTCAATGGGCAAGCCCATCCGCTCTGCCACGTAACCGGCAAACACATCGCCAAAGTTGCCGGTCGGCACTGAAAACGCAACCTTGCGGTGCGGCGCGCCCAGTTGCAGCGCGGCGGCGAAGTAATAGACCACTTGCGCCATCAGCCGCGCCCAGTTGATCGAATTGACCGCGCCAATGGCAAACTTGCTGGTCATCGCGGTATCGCCGAACATGCGCTTTACCATCGCCTGCGCATCATCAAAGCTGCCGTCGATGGCGATGTTGTGGACGTTGGGCGCCAGCACCGTGGTCATCTGGCGGCGCTGAACATCGCTGACCCGGCCATGCGGATGGATCATGAAGATATCCACCCCGGCGCGCCCGGCCACCGCGTCGATCGCCGCCGATCCGGTATCGCCAGACGTCGCGCCCACGATGGTCAGGTTCGCACCCGTGCGGTTCAGGAACTCTTCAAAGAACAGCCCCAGCAATTGCAGAGCCACGTCCTTGAACGCCAGCGTCGGCCCGTGGAACAGTTCCAGCACCCAATGCTGATGGTCAAGCTGGACCAAGGGCGTGACGGCTGTATGCGAAAACCGGCCATAGGCAGCGCGGGTCAGTTCCAGCAGACGTTCCGGCGTAAGGCTATCGCCGACAAAGGGCTGCATGACCTTTTGCGCCAGTTCGGCATAAGATAGGCCCGCCATCGCGGCGATTTCGGCCTCAGTGAAACGCGGCCATTCGCGCGGGACATACAGCCCACCGTCAGAAGCAAGTCCGGCGAGCGTCGCTCCAGCGAAGTCCAGCGCCGGGGCGCTTCCACGGGTTGAGATATATTCCATAGCTGCGGCGGTTAGCGGGCGCAGCGCGCTGGCGCAATGGTTTGGGGGTGTGGGGAAGCAAAAGCCCCTCCTCTTCAGGGGAGGGGTTGGGGTGGGGTCTTGCCCATAACGCAACGTCGGGAATTGGCGATAAGCCCCACCCCCGGCCCCTCCCCTGAAGAGGAGGGGAGAAAATCAGTCCTTCAACCGCTTGCGCAGCGCCAGCGCGTAAATGACCAGCGCGGTCAGTGCGAACAGGAACCACTGCACGGCATAGGACAAGTGGTTGTTGGGCAGATCGCGCGGGTCGGGCCGGGCATTGGCTTGCAGACCGGCAAGGGGTGGATCAGCGACAATGACCACGCCCTGATCGCCCTTATCAAGATAAGTGCCAGTCACGACGCCGCCCGTCCACGGCACCTGATCGGGACGGAGTGACCAACCCAGAATAACCTTCGCGCGCACGCCGCCTGCGATCTCGCAATCGGCCAGGTGCGCCCAGCCCGGACGCCTGTTTGCGTTCTGTCCAGATATGGCCGATTGCCCGGAAGCCCTGATGCATTCCGAACGGACGCGGCTGTAAGACAAGGGAGCGATATCATCATGCGGCCACGGCTGGATGGCTGTGCTGGATTGTGCAGCGGCATACCGCACCAACAGGCTTTCCTTCCAGTGCAGCCGCTGGAGTTGCCACACGCCCAGCCACATCATCACGGCCACGGCAGCGAGTACAATCAACGTCGGCAGAACAGGAACCCGGCGCAAATTCACTCTTTCAGCTTCCCTTGCCCCGCACTCCGCCGATATTCCGCGCCCAGCAGCCACGCCTTGCAGGCGCGCAGGCCCGCGATGACGGCTCCGGCAGTAAACGGCACCCACAGGATCACATGCACCCAGAACGGCGGATGAAACGCCAGCTCCAGCCACACCGCCAGCCCCACCACCAGCGCGCCGATGATCAGCGTCAGGAAGGCCGCCGGGCCGTCACCGACGTTGTAGCGCGTGAAATCGAGCCCGCAGGCGCGGCACTTGTCGGCAAAGTTGGTCAGCCCGCCGAACAGCGTTTTTGCGCCGCACTGCGGACATAAACCCAAAAGGGCAGCCGCGGCTATACCGGGCTGCCCTTTCGATTCCGCCAAGTCTTTCGAACTCGGATGTTCCGGTGTTGTCATTACTCGACCGCAAATCCCCAGTTGCCCCAGACATAGATGGCAACGAACAGGAACAGCCACACCACGTCGACGAAGTGCCAGTACCATGCAGCGGCTTCGAAGCCGAAGTGCTGCTTGGGTGTGAAGTCACCGTTGTAGGTGCGCTTCAGGCAGACGGCGAGGAAGATGGTGCCGACGATGACGTGGAAACCGTGGAAGCCGGTCGCCATGTAGAACGCCGAACCATAAGTGTTCTTGCCGAAGGCGAACGGCGCGTGGGCGTATTCGTAAGCCTGGATCGAGGTGAACAGCATACCCAGCAGGATCGTTGCCCACAGGCCCTTTTTCACCGCATCGCGATCACCGTGGATCAGCGCATGGTGCGCCCAGGTGAGCGTGGTGCCCGAGCACAGCAGGATCAGCGTGTTGAGCAGTGGCAGGTCGAATGCGTTGAGCACCGACTCAAGGCTCTTGGGTGGCCACGTACCGCCCACCGCCTCGGCCAGTTTCGAGGGAAACAGCGAGAAATCGAAGAATGCCCAGAACCAGCCGACGAAGAACATGACTTCGGAAGCGATGAACAGGATCATGCCATAGCGCAGGTGCAACTGCACAACCGGGGTGTGAAAGCCCTCATGCGCTTCCTTGATGACCTTGCTCCACCACGAATAGAACGTCAGCAGCAGGCAGGCAAAGCCCAGCGCGAACACGTACTTGCCGCCGGCCATGTTGTGCATGAACAGCACGCCGCCCGAGGTCGTGGTCAGTGCGGAAACCGAGCCGAACAGCGGCATGATATCCGGATCGAGGATATGGTAATCGTGGTTCTTGGTCCCGGCCATGTTCGGTCTCGTCCCTGTTTCGCTTAGGCAGCGGATCGCTCCGCCGCAAATGGCATCGTGAGGCCCCTTATCCTGCCCTTGCGGGCGGGTCCAGAGGCTTCGTTTGCGTCTTGTGAACTTCGTGGAAGGTATAGCTCAGCGTGATCTGCCGGGTATCCTTGGCGTCCTCGTCCTGCAGGATCGAGGGGTCGACGTAATAGACCACCGGCATCCGCACTTCCTGTCCGGGCGCAAGGGTCTGCTCGGTGAAGCAGAAGCACTGGATCTTGGTGAAATACTTGCCGGTTTCGTCTGGCGAAACGTTGAAGCTGGCCCGCCCGGTGATCGGATGGTCGGTCAGGTTTTTCGCCGTATAGACCGCCAGCGCCCGCACGCCGAGTCGCGTGGTCTGCGATATCTGCACCGGCTCGAACTTCCAGCCCAGGCCGGGGTCGACATTACCGTCAAAGCGGACGGAGATGGTGTTGGCGACGGCCTTCACACCCTCAGCCTGACGTTCCGTGGCGCGTTGCGGCGTGCCGCCCCATCCGGTTGTCTGGCAGAACATGCGGTATAGCGGCACCGAGGCAAAGCCCAGCGCCAGCATCAGCGCCGCGAACAGCCCCGCGTACAAACCGACGCGGCGGTTGCGATCAGTAAGCACGGGGCTGATGGCAGCCATTGGCTCAGTGCCTGATCTTGGCGATGGTGATGAAGAAGAACAGCACCACCAGCGCGCCCAGCCCCAGCGCCATGATGATGTTGCGCTGCCGGATGATGCGGGCGCGTTCTGATTCGGGATCGGGAAGCTGGGTCATGATCCAGCGCCCTGCACCACAATCATGCGGTCGGCAACCAGTGCGGCGAACAGCGCGAAAAGATAGAGAATGGAATAGGCGAACAGGCGCTTTTCGGGCTTCATGCTGTCGTCCTCGCCAGCGCGGGTACGCAGGCCAACTTGCATCGACAGGAGCAGGAATCCTGCCGACAGGACCGCCGCTGACACGCCATAAACCCTGCCGGTGCCGCCCTCGCCAATGGGGATCAGACATGGAAGCAAGCTGAGCGGCAGCAGCAGAACCGCATAGATCAGGATCTGCCAGCGAGTCGCCTTTTCTCCAGCGACCACGGGCATCATCGGAATACCGACTTTGGCGTAATCAGACTGCACGAACAGCGCCAGCGCCCAGAAGTGCGGCGGGGTCCAGAAGAAGATGATGGCGAACAGCAGCACTGGCATCGCCGTGATGTCACCAGTCACTGCAATCCAGCCGATCAAGGGCGGAAACGCCCCTGCGCCGCCGCCGATCACGATGTTCTGCGGAGTACGCGGTTTCAGCCAGATAGTGTAAATTACCGCGTAATAGACGATGGATACCGCCAGAATTATCGCCGGCAATGGGCCGTTAGCCAGGCCCATGACCAACACTGACCCCACCGATAGCGCGATTCCGAAATCGCGCGCATTGGTTCGGTCCATGCGGCCACCGGGGATCGGGCGATCCTTGGTGCGCTTCATCCCAGCGTCAAGGTCGGCCTCCCACCACTGATTCAGCGCCGCCGCGCCGCCAGCGCCTAGCGCGATGCACAGCATGGCGGTGAAGCCCAGGACCGGATCAATGTGACCGGGCGCGGCCAGCATGCCGCATATCCCGGTGAAGATCACCAGTGACATCACGCGCGGCTTGGTCAGGGCAAAGAAATCGCGCCAGTCAGCGGGGAGCGGATGCGCCTGGGGTATGGTCTGGGAGGTGCTCATTATCCGCGCCTATAGGCTGGTGAGCGGCCAAGGGAAAGCGCCCGGTCATCTCCATACGAAAAACCCCGGAAGTTTCCTTCCGGGGCGTTTCGTTATCAACCGTTTAGCTGAGATCAATGATGCGCGTCTTCGATGACGGGCAGCGTTTCGAACTGGTGGAACGGCGGCGGGCTAGACAGGGTCCACTCCAGCGTGTTTGCGCCTTCGCCCCAGTAGTTGCCTTCCGCCTTCTTGCCCGCGATCAACGAGTAGATGATGTTGACGAAGAAGATCAGCATCGATGCGGCCATGATCTTGTAACCCAGCGTCGCGACCCAGTTCCAGTGCGCGAACGCCTCTGCATAGTCAGGGTAGCGGCGCGGCATTCCCTGCATACCCAGGAAGTGCATCGGGAAGAAGATCAGGTTCACGCCGACGAAGAACACCCAGAAGTGCAGGTGCGACAGCAGTTCCGAATGCCAGCGCCCGCTCATCTTGGGGAACCAGTAATAGAAGCCCGCGAACAGTGAAGTCACCGCACCCAGCGACAGCACATAGTGGAAGTGACCAACCACATAGTACGTGTCCTGCAGGTTGTCGTCGATGCCGCCATTGGCCAGCACGACGCCGGTGACGCCGCCAACGGTGAACAGGAAGATGAAGCCCAGCGCCCAGACCATCGGGCTTTTGAAGCTGATGCTGCCGCCCCACATCGTCGCGATCCACGAGAAGATCTTGATGCCGGTCGGTACCGCGATGACCATCGTGGCCAGGGTGAAGTACATCTTCGTGTTTACCGACAGGCCGGTGGTGTACATGTGGTGCGCCCACACGATGAAGCCGACCACGCCGATGGCAACCATAGCGTATGCCATGCCGAGGTAACCGAACACCGGCTTCTTCGAGAAGGTCGAGACGATCTGGCTGATCATGCCAAAGCCCGGCAGAATCATGATGTAGACTTCCGGGTGACCGAAGAACCAGAACAAGTGCTGGAACAGGATCGGATCACCGCCGCCCGACGCATCAAAGAAGGTGGTGCCAAAGTTGCGGTCAGTGATCAGCATGGTGATCGCGGCGGCCAGAACGGGCAATGCGAGCAGCAGCAGGAAAGCGGTAACCAGCACCGACCACACGAACAACGGCATCTTGTGCAGGGTCATCCCCGGCGCACGCATGTTGAAAATGGTGGTGATGAAGTTGATCGCGCCCATGATTGATGCCGCACCGGCAAGGTGCAGCGAGAAGATGGCGAAGTCGACTGCCGGACCTTGCGAACCACTGGTCGACAGCGGCGCATAGGCTGTCCAGCCGATACCCGCGCCCATGCCCGTACCGCCCGGCACAAAGGCCGAGAACATAAGGCTGAGGAAGCCTGCAACCGTCATCCAGAACGAGATGTTGTTCATGCGCGGGAAGGCCATGTCCGGCGCGCCGATCATCAGGGGCACGAACCAGTTGCCAAAACCGCCGATCATCGCCGGCATGACCATGAAGAACACCATGATCAGGCCGTGGGCGCTGATCAGCACGTTCCACAGGTGGAGTTGCTCATCAAATGTCGGATTGGCAGTGCCAAGGAACCTGGCGACGCTACCAAGGTACTGGATGCCCGGCTCTGCCAGTTCCAGCCGCATCAGGCCGGACACAGTGCCACCGATGATCCCCGCGATGATCGCGAAGATCAGGTACATCGTGCCGATGTCCTTGTGGTTG